>NZ_JARVSY010000001.1:0-621991 GCF_030208925.1 Rhodococcus sp. MEB032 | reverse complement strand
CGCTGCCTCTCTTCCAGAAGGCGTCGCATGCGCCGGGAAAACCCTGGAGTCCGCCGGGCAGTGCACCCGCAGAAACAGCAGAGCAGCGTGAGCGTTACCGCTCCGTCGGTCCGTGCTTCTACACACCAATTAGGAAAAGACCCGATCGTGACTGACCTTCTTCTCTGGTCGGCCCGTATCCAGCTAGGCGCTTTGCTCGCTCGGGCTCGCGATCGCCACCGGCGCCTTCGGACCTTCCTTCGCCGTGCAACGAGACCTCACACTGCAAGCACGGATCATCGAAAACCTCGTCGGGATCTTCCCTGCGAACGTCGACAGCGCAACCATCGCCATCACCAGCAAGCTCAAAACGAACACCAAGGTCGTTAATAGGGCGCTCGCTGCGAAAAAGTGCGCAGAGACCAGTTCCGCGGTCGACGTTGAGTAGTTGTACGGATTCGCGGGTGTCGCTGCGCGTGCAGGCTCAGGATGTGACCATCTGGCGGAAGATCGGCGTGTTGTTCCTTGCATTGGTCTGGACGCTCGTGGCGGCGACCTTGGTGTTGTTCGGTCTGTGGGATTCAATCGACACGAGCTGTGACGGACCTGCGGAACGCGACATGGCCGGTGGCGGATGGCTGGTGATCGCGACGTTGTCCGTATGGTCTGGGGCATTCGTCGTCTGCGCGCTTCGTCTCCGCACCGTGACTGCGGCCGTGCTCGCGACACTGTCGGTCGTATCGTCGACACTGGTCGTGGTCAACATGCTCGCCACTGCCTCGGGCCTATGTTGGTGAATGTCTATTCGCCTTCCTGGTCGTTCACGCGTTCGGATTTTTCGATGACCGTGTGCATCGAAAAAATGCTTATACCCAACGTGATCACCCTCTCGAACTTCCCGAAAAGAACCGCGTTAAGAAATTCAGAAATGTTGCAGGAAAACAATTTTGGTCCCGGGTTGCATAGGTGATCAAGTGCCCCACAGATTCGTTACCCCAGTTCCGCCCGTTCTGGACAGGCTTTCGGGTTCCGCTCATTAGCCACCGTGGTCTTGGACATACTGAGGTCATGACGAGCCGAGGAGTGGTACGTAGTTGGGACGTGGGGGGTATGCAGGGCGTGATCGACTCCGCAGACACTCCGGGCGGTAGCTGGACCTCATGGACATCTGTAGTGGTCCACGGGTTCCCGGGTTTGGTCGAAGGTCAGGAAGTCGAGTTCGAGTGGAATCAACTCGACGAGCCGGCAGTCGGTTACGACTTTCACACCGTGCAGGCGTGGCCAGTCGGCGAGGACCACACGCCGCCGGGACCGCCCGGTTTCAGGGCTTGGGATATCGATCCCGACGGCACCGTTCACGAGGTCACCGATCTAGACATCACCGACCTCGACGATACGATCGCGCCCCCGATCGGCACCCCAGCGATCGGTGTCGTCACCACGTGGAATGGTGAGGAAGGCTGGGGAGTCATCGACTCCGCGGACACTCCGGGCGGTTGTTGGACCTTCTACAGCGCCCTACACCCCGACGAAGTCATCAACGCTCGGCCGGGCGACAGTTTCAGCATCGGCGGAGGGATCAGCGCTCTCGTCGTCGGAGAGCAGGTCGACTTCGAATGGGAGCCGGTCATCGACCAGGACGGATACAAATTTCGTGCGATCAAGGTCAGGCCGCGGCGGGATATCCCCCCGTGGCGCGTCGAACGAATCGGTAGGTAGTTCGACATCGACGGCACGTCGACGACCACCTGCCCTGCCTCGAACGCCGCGAAGCGCTCGCCAACCGCAGCCTCGAGCACCCTCGCATCAAAGTCCCACCTCACTGGCTCAACGTCGACGGACCGATCATGCTCGAGGTAGCCCTTGGGCATGCCTCTTCGTGCGCATTCGAGCCCGAAGACAACCATCAATCGTGCACCGTGCCGCATCAATGCCCTCACTACGCATTTCCAGCCACACCTTGTGTGCACCGTAGACCGAATAATTCTCGGTATGCACACGGCTGACCTCGGCTTGAAGTTCTTCGTCGCGCACAGTCCGCTGGCCCCTCGACTGCAGGAGCGGCACCCGAAGGTAGTCGAACCGGCATACCGACACCTCCGGATCGCGCAGAATGGTAGTCGGCGTACACGCGGATGAACCCGGGGAGCGGTGCAATGATCCGACGACGGCTCGGCCAAGTATTGATGGTGATCGCGCTCGCCTCCGCGGCCGTTTCGACCGCGCCCGTCCACGCGCAGGAACCGTCGCCAATCACGACGCCGGGCACAGTGACCGCGGCAACTTCCCTGCCGCACTCCTTCTGGATTCCCGGCGCCGCCAACGCATCAAAGCTCACGTACTGGTCCACGGGACCGCTGAACCGGCCCGCTTTGAGTACGGGCGCGCTCTTCCTGCCCCCCGGCGATCCACCCGAAGGCGGTTGGCCGGTCATCTCGTGGGCTCACGGCACTGTAGGTATTTCCGACCAGTGCGCTCCCACCGTGACCGGGACCGTCGGCAGTCCATACCTCACGAACTGGCTCTCGCAGGGCTACGCGATCGTCGCGACCGACTACGTGGGACTCGGCACGCCGGGAATCCACGCGTACCTGGACGGACCGTCGGCGGCGCACAGCGTGATCGACATGGTGCGTGCCGCGCGTGCGGTCGAACCGTCGCTCTCACCGCGGTGGTTGGCACTCGGACAGTCTCAGGGCGGGCAGGCCGCTATGGTCACGGCAGCGATCGCCACACGGTACGCACCCGAATTGGACTATCGGGGCGCGGTCGCGACCGGGGCGCCGTCCAATCTGGAGAACCTTGCACCACTCGTGGGGCCGGACTTTCCCCGCTTGCCACTGACCGGCAGTACCGTGTTCGTCTCGTACCTCTTGGCCGGACTCCGGGCGGCGCGACCCGATCTCGACATCGATCGCTACCTGACACCACGCGGCACGGATGCCCTGGCCCGAGCCGAAACCGACTGCTACCAGGACATGGCATCGGGCCTCGGCGACGTCACGATCGGCGATCTGGTGAACCGGCCCCTCGACGATCCCGCGGTGCTGGCTGCTGCTCGCGGCATGCTGGAGATCCCGACGACCGGGTACGACCGGCCAGTGTTCCTCGGACAGGGGCTGACGGACGAGATGGTGCCGGCACCGCTGGCTTTGAAGCTCGCGGCCGAACTCGCCGCCAACCGCCAGCCAGTTACATTCCGCACATATCCGAACGGTCATATCGAGACGATGCGGGCAGCGCTCCCCGAAAGCCTCTCCTTCGTCCGGAATCTCTTCCAGCCGTAGGTGAATCATGCGTTTCGTGAGAGCCTGTCCGACCCACTTTTCATCTTCTCAGCACCGTCAGGAGTGCGCGGCTGACCGAGGATCTGCCGAAGCCGAGCGTTGCAGCTATGGCGTCGAGGCTCTTGCCCCCGCCGCAGGTTGGACCGTCACCGAACATCGGGAGCGAGGCGCGTCAATAACCATAGACCTCAACATCGCATGTCCTGGGGGCCGCGGATCTAGACACGTACAGCGTCCGAGCGATTGACTTCGACGTTACGGATCGCTTGGGTACACAGGAAGCTGAATTCAGTGGGCTGCCAGGGGTGTGGTTCAGCGGACTGGAGGTACAGCACGGAAATATCGCTACAGCCACCCTATCCGCGCATACGTGTGCACCGCCCCACCTCGTCGGTCTTCAGGAAGAATTCGACTGCTCGGAGGCCGTCGACGGCATCGATCCATTCCAGCCACAGTGCGATGCACCAGGCGAACCGACTTTGACCGTTCTGCTGAAATATTCTTCCTGGCAACAAAATTCGACTGAACCTGGTCAGGAGATGACCTCGATCGCTAGTCCTCGTCCTCGTACTCCGGTTCGGGCTCATCCGCCCATGCCTGATATCCCGGACTCTTCAGATGCAGGTGGATCGCACTGACACCCCGGTTCAGTGTGATGACCGCTTTCGGCAGATCCCACCGGATAGTTGCCTCAGGTTCGGCGCTCGTGGCTGTCCCCAGGAGTGCAGTTAGTGCCACATCGAGGTTCGTGAATCCTTCGACCAGCAACGGACGCACCACGGTCATGGGCGTAGCATCATCTGCCACGTCCGTGACTAAGATCGAGATCGAATCCATTCTGTGTTGCCGCCCGAACATGTTCGCCGTCGGCCGGCTGACATGAAAGTTCGTCCGAATCGAGCCGCCAGCATGCCTGAGTTCGACGAGGTCCCATCCAGCCTGTGCGCAGAATGGTTCCAGGTCGTCGCCGGCCCAGGTCCAGTCGAATTCTGCGGCGAGGCGGGCGATCCGGGTGGCACCCTCGATGTCGACGTGCATGCGTGGATGCTGTCTGCGAGTGTCAACATGACCTGCACCTGGAACGGACGCTCCTAGGAATTACACGCTGTCAGAGAACTTGGCCGCCGCGGAGGTAGACCTGCGCTGAACGCCGAGGTCAGAGATCCCGCGCCGAGTGTCGCAGCGGCGAGAACGCCAGTGTGCCTGCTGCGATGGCGAACACGATGGTGACGCCGATCAGGGTGGGGCGTTCGCCGATCGCGCCGACCAACAGGCCTGCTGTCACGGCGCCGAGGGCGGCCATGGTGCGGTTGACGGAACGCCGGGCGGCATTCACGCGCCCGAGAAGCTCATCGGGGGTGTGTGCTTGCCAATAGCCCATCTCGTTCGCGTTCTCCGCGCCTGCCGCCAAGCCTTGCAGGCCAAGAGCTGCGAAGAGCAGGAGATGGCCAACAATTGTGTCGGTCGCGAAGGTAACGAGAAGCCAGGTGAGGGGATACAGCGAGCGGGCGAGGATGACCGTTCGCCCTGGTCCGATTCGCGTGCCGATCGCATGTGCACTGGACGCTCCGAGGAGGCTTGCGACACCGAACGTCGTCAGAAGCAAGCCGTATGTGTAGGCGCTGAACCCGAGTGAGCGGAGGGCGAAGAGAGACAGCACAGTCAACGCGGCTCCGTTGGCGAGGAACCACACGTGTGTCGATATTGCGAGTGGGTTGAGAGGCGGTGACGGTAGGTGAATCTCAGACCCTCACGCACTTCGTTCATCAGGTTGCGGGAGCGAGAAGCGGGTCGCGGCTCGTCTACGTCGAGACCGGAATTGAGTGCGGCATCAGCGAGATAGCTGATTGCGTCGACGGCAATCACCACGGGAGCGCCGAGCAGGCCTACGAGTGCGCCCCCGACCGTTGGCCCCAATGTCGTTGCTGCTGCGTCGGCTTGGTCGAGTCGAGCGTTTGCTTTCACCAGTTGGCTGCGTGGAACCAGCCGGGGTAACAAGGACTGCATCGCAGCGAAGCCGAACACCGAGAAGGAGCCGAACAACAGCAACGCGATGACCAGGACCCAGATGTGCAGAAGGCCGGCGAGCCACAGAAGCGGAACAGTGCCGAGTGCTACCGCTCGACCGATGCTGGCCCACACTAGGATTGGCTTGCGCCGCCACCGATCGACGTAAACCCCCGCGAACAACCCGAGCACCGCATAAGGAATCAACTGAGCCGCGTTCACCATACCGACTTCGAAGGGCGTCGCGTCTAGAAGCTGCACTACCAAAATGGGCATCGCCACCGCTGTCACCGACGAGCCGGCCGAACTGATCACCGCGGCCGTGAGGAAGCGGCGAAATGATGAACGATTGACGGCCGGAGAAACCTCACTCATCGCTTCTACTCACGATGCCGCCACATGTCCGACTCCGCAGGTCCGTCCCATGTAGGGGACTGTAGTCGAGCACGCCCGATATGGTGCTGAGCCCGGGACGGTTGTTTGGCATTGCGAAGTTGACAGAAGTACTCGACATGGTGACAGGGGGCGACTCTACCGATTCGAGGGAAGGCATCATAATGATCGAAACAGGCTCTCCCACACGCATTTTCGTGACACCCGCACTGACGAACGCGATGGGTACGAGAATGAGTGCTTCACCCATTACGTCCAAGACATGTTCCACCGCTGGATGTCAGGGCGCCACAGGATCTTCGGCCCTTTTCCTCGCACGCCAAGCCGTCGCCAGCGGCACCGTCGAATGCGCATTGGCTGTCGGCTTCGAGCAGATGAAACCCGGCGCACTCAAGCGGGTCTGGGACGACCGCCCAGCGCCGATGTTCCGTTTCGACGATCTGATGACCGAGATCCAAGGCGTCCACGACGCGCCGCGCACAGCCCAGATGTTCTATCGCAACCATGTCGACAATGCGGTGGCAAGACCGTCCTCGGTGCCTGGTGGGCAGATCTGGTCGGCTGCGGCAAGCACAGAAGCGGGTGCGTGACCCATGGCCACGCCGTGAGCGGCCCAGTCCAGCATTTCCAGATCGTTGATGCCGTCACCGACGGCTAGGGTCCGTGTTGCGGCGACGCCCAGGTCGATGCGCAGCCTTTCCAGCATCGCAGCCTTGCTTACGCCGGCTGCGGTCAAGTCGGCCAGTGGTTCGTCTTCGTAGCACAGGCTTCGAATGCCGGGGAGATCGAGAGCAGACAAGACTTCGGTCAGCTCCTGCCCACTGCGTCCAGGCCAGTGGATCGCCCGTCGGGTGGTCGGCGTGGTCGCAAGTTTGTCGATATCGACCAGCTCGACCTCGCCATGGTGCATATCCGCGTCGTCGACACGGCCGGTTGCTCTGACCCCGATGCCCGGGTTCTCGGCTACGAAGATCGCGCCGGGTAGTTGTTCGCGTAGTACCGCGATGGGAGTGCGTAAATCGAAGACCACTTGCTCCGCGATTTTCCCGGTTGCGGCATCGATCAGCACGGCCCCGTTGGAACAGATCGCGAACCCCGTCATGATGTCGAGCTCGAGTAGGAACGGTCGTGTGGCGGGGGCGATTCTGCCGGTACACAGCACGACGTGGGCTCCGGATCGAACAGCTGCCCGCACAGCCGATCTCACTGCGATGCTGATCGTTTCGTGCGCGAGCGGATTCGTGTCTTCCGCGACGTGCAGGGTGCCGTCAATGTCGAGGGCAATCATCATCGGGTGGCCGGATTCGAAAACCAAGTGTCATCCTTCGATAGTGTCAACTCGACAAAATTCACCGGTAGATCGTGTGTAGGTCGGTTCGGTTGCAACATACTCGAATCGGTATTCGTCGCCCAAACAGAAGCGGTGTCCGCCACGTCATCGGCACCGTCCACACACTCGGCGGTCGCGGCATCGCATTCCGCGCCCTCACAGAAGGATTCGACACCACCGAGGATGGACGGCGGTTCCTGAGCTGCGGTCACTGGATCACGCGAGGCCGCCCGCGGCCATGAAATGCCCGAATCAGAATTGTCAGACCTGTTCAATGAACTCCCCACAAGGTGAGACGGGTTTCTCGGACACGCTGTCGATTCGACAACTGTTGAAATCGATTTCGCTCCGGAACCGTTTTCTGTCGGCGGACGAGGGTTAGCTGGTGATCTGCACTCATTTTCTCAGCCACATAAGGGAACATGTCTCATCCTCCGGTGCCTCAGAAACAGCCTTGGTCTCAACAGTTCACGGCCGATTCTGAGACTGACAGCGAAAGCCGAGACCGCAGTCGGCGAACCAAAGAGGGCTTTCCACTCCGGTTGAAGGGTCCCTGGCTGGTATGCCTCGTATGGCCCGCGAGATGGCCTGCAACAAGACGGTTTCCGGCGGATTGAGCCGCTACTGTGCAAAGAGTCGGAAACGGTCGTCGCGAATGGCCGCTGCCACTTGTTGGGCACTCTGTTCTTCCTCGTCGCCCGACGTGTCCAGTACATGATCATCGAGCTCGCCGAGGTCGGAGAACTGATCCCACATCGAGAGGATTGGCCCCTCGTCGATCAAGGCGCTTGGCGCGGTTCGGGCTTGGGCTCGCTTCAGCGTGATGTCGCGCTGCGGCCGGAGCACGATGTAGTGGACCGCCAAGTTCGGGTGCTGTGTCGCGTGTGTTCGGAAGTGGGGGAGCATCCACGGCCCGATGATTCCGTCGATCACCGTGGTGAAGTCGCCGCGAGCATAGGTATAGGCGGCGCCGGCGATCACATCCATGACAGTCTGGTTCTGCGCATCGGACGTGGGCTCGTACGGAGGTATCGCGCCCGAAACGATGCAGTGCCAGAAGTCGTCTGTGTGCAGATGAACGCCTTTGCTGTAACCGCGGGCAAGTTTCGCGGCGAGGGTCGACTTCCCTGCCCCTGGTGGGCCGGTCAGAATGATCACTTGTGCGCTCACGCACCACAACCTATCCCTATCGCGACGGCTGAAGCACCCGATTTTCCCGGCCTAGGTCCAGTGTTCTCGCCGAACGACGCGGCGATGTCGTGCGAAGCGTCGCCGCCGTTGTGCTCGCGGTTTGGCCGCGAACATTTCGGTCCCGAAATCGCACTCCGAGTTGGCCCGCGCTGGCAATTCGCCGCCCTGCACCCGGATCGTGCGTTCTCGTGCGGGTAGTGCAAGCAGGGCGGGGCGGAGGGTTTCGCGGTTGTCGACGCCGTCGAAGTCTCCTATGGCATCTCAGATGGAGATACGTCCAACCCTGGGTCAGCTTCGCCGGAAAGTCGAGTATGGTCCGGTCATGGGCCGACTCACAGAACTACTCAAGACCGTAAAATCACTCGGATCACGCAAAGACACCGCCGCCAAGCAGGAAAAACGCGCACTGGATCGGTGGGAAAACGAAGGCGGCCCTGTCGCAGAGGATCCACGACAACGCTGACCCCGGACGAGTGCCAGCGCGCCTGGACCGATCAACCCAGCCAGAATTGGCCGCAACTACCTGATCGGCGCCGGCAGTGCAGACCTCGACGCACACGGAAGTACAACAGACGTTTTCGATGGCTGAGTTCGGTTGCACTACGTCGGGGGCAGTGACGAATCCCCGTGGTGACCGGTGGCTATGACGACCACCTGAACAACAGCGTCTTCAGGCATCTCGGGGTAGTAGTTGACCCGGAGTTGTCTTGCGAAATTCGTCATGTCGGTGCCGGGTGGCTGGCGGGCTGCTAGCGGCGACAGATGAGCGAGATCGTACGTTTCTACAGCGGTGACCTGTCCTGAAAGGGGGCGGGCGGTCGGGTGATTTATCGAAGATGAAAATTGCCGGCCCTTCGTGAATGTCTTCGCGCCAGCGGACGGTGGAAACTTTCGCGCCAGAAACCACTGCCGTGTAATGCTTCTGATGAAAGTGCACGGTTTGAGCAGGAGCGCAGGTCGTCATGTTCGCATTGTCCACTAAGCACGGCCAGCACCAAGGCGGTCCTACCCTCGACGGCGGCGGCCGAAAGCGTGGCCTTCGCGCGGGGTGACCGAATCCGACTTCATCACGGTTGCAGGGTTGATCCTGGCCGCGGTGACGATTGCCAGAGTCCGGCGCGGCCGGCGATCGAGTATCGAATCCTGAGCTGGTACCTCGTTCGTCAGATGTAGTACTGCAGATGGATGTGCAGTCGAGTACCTGCTGATTGACTCTCTCCCGGAAGGGAGTCGTCAATGAGCACGTCCGTCAACCGAAGCCGCTGGTCGATCGTTGCGTTGTCATGCGCCGGAGCGGCATTGGTGGCCGCGTTCGTTTTGGGCCCGGCCGCGTTGTTACGCGGACGCTATCCGCAGTTCCAAGATCAATCCGTCATGAGTGTGCTGCTCGGCCGCGGCTTGGTCGACTACTGGGGTAGCGGAGTCCGCACCTATCCTCCCGGCTTGGCGGAGATGGTGGACTACTGGTTCGAGTGGCACGCGATCAAGATCGTCATCTCGGTGCTGCTGACCGCGGTTCTGGGTCTGCTCGCGGCGACTCTGTGGCGGCGATCTCTGACGGCCGGCGTAGGTTGCGTGGTCGCGGCGGCCACTACGACTGTGCTGTCATTGTTTTCGGTGTTTGTGGCTGTGCTCAACATCCAGTCGACGGTCGCACCCGTAGTCGCGCTGCTTCCGATGCTCTCCGCTGACAACGCGGACGGGCAGACAGCGCAGTCTCTGATCGAGAACGGTGTGCAGAGCGGAGACTCCGGGCCGCCACTGCTCGAGTTGCTCACACAGGTTGAGCACTACAACTGGGCGGCGATTGTCGCTACCGCCGTGGTGATCGCTGTAGTCGCAACCGGAACCCGCATCGCCTTCCGACGCTACAGGTCGTCGGACACGATCAACGGTGCCCACTGTCGGATGTTCGTCGCCCTCGGATCGCTCGGTGCTGTGATGACCATTGCGATGGCGCTGCTGTTCGTTGCGGCCGTTGTTGCCGTCGTCGATCCAGGAGAAGCTCTGCTCGGCGTGGTCGGGCTGTGACTCTATTGCCGGACCAAGATGAAGGGCGACGGCGTATCCATGACCGAATCGCGGAAGTGCTGAACGTCGCTCGCAGTACGTTGTGCCGAAACCTGTAGTAGCAAAAGTGAATTCGCTATGTCATTGGAAATGTTGCGTCTTCGCCGGCACTGATGTCGCCGGTTCGGCCTCGATGGATGTGCTTCCTACAATTCGATGGGGCGATTCGGGTGTGGGCCTGTGGTTGGCGCGCTGATATCTGTGCGCCATTGCCTCGACCGCGGTGAGTGGGTAACGCAGCTGTCTGTCGAAGTGGGAGAGGGGCAGCTGCGTCGCGGGTTGCAGATCGTCAAGCCGCGGCCCTCGACGGCTCGTTGCGGTAACGCGACAGCCGGCCGTCGGTTCCGGTAAGCCGCCAGGACCAGAGGGTGAGCCGGGTGCGCATTCCGTTGGCGTCGGCGAGGCTCCGGACGTCTGCGCAGGACTCTGCAAGGAGTCGCCGGAAATCGGGGTTGCGCATCGAATAGGTCTCGCGCAGAACATTGCGGGGGATACCCAGCAACGTCGCGTCCTGCCGGCTCGGGACGACGATGGACCAAAACCCTATGCGCATGACTACAGGCGTGGTGAGGCCGAGTGCGAGGCGGTTGAATCGGCTCATGCGCGGAGCGTGATGGCGCAACCATGCATGGGCGAACCCGATGTGACGTGCTTCCTCGGCGAGATGGATCTGCATGATGCGGTCGGTGAGCGGGTGAATGCCACCGCCGCGCATGATGCTCTTCTGGATGTGGTCGATCGGCTCCTCTCCAGCGAGGATGATCTGAAAGAAGAAACTGGGCCACAGCGATCCCAGCGAACCGACCAGGGGGAAGGCCTTGACAAGCCACGTTGGGGCACCGTGGACCTCCGGAGCCACCCGGTTGGTGAACTCCTGAAACATCTGGATGTGGTGTGTCTCTTCGGTGAGTTCGTGCATGAAGTAGCGGAATTCGGGGTTCTCGTTCGCCAGGCCCATCAAGAACTGGGTACCGCCGAGAAGGAGCAGTTGCTCGAACTGGGAGCCGGTCTTTGTTATAGATGCGAGCCGAATCCGGGCAACCCGCCGTTGTTCCTGGGGTGAGAGCGCGCGGTACCAGTCGGTGTGGGACAAGGGGTCGACCGCGGGGAGTGTCCATCTTGGGTCGTCCGCGGGGGCGGCGAACTCGGGCGAATTCCAGGCGATGTCTTTGAACGCCTCGAAGTGGAGCCCTGTCGAGGATGCCTCGGACAGTGTGCGCAGAGTGTCGTGGTAGTCGCGATGTTCGTTGACGGTATTGCGCCCCGGAGTTAACCGGACAGATGGCGTGTTACGCCGCGTGCGACGAAGTGTTAGGAACTGCATTTCGGGCTCCTTTGTGGCATCTATCTCAGATGTGCCCACAGTAAACTAAGTGTGACTGCGCGTCCACAGTAACTGTATGAGTCTGCACGTCCACGGGTAAGTCCGGAAGGGCGAAAGGGGCACCCAATATCGCACCATGCACGCGGCTCTCGGCATTTGATGGTGGTGTGGGTCCTGCTGTCGAGACGACGGCGCTGGACGTGGTCGACGTTAGTCCGTTGTGTGCATCTGCCGACCTATACGGTGGGATAGGTGCAGGACGAGGTTCTCGCGATCTCGTCACGGTCGGTGTCCCGCTTGATCGGGTCGGAACTCACCTCGCCGAACTCGCGTCCCTGCACCGCGACGACATCCGAGGCGGCGCAGACAGTTGATCATGTGGATCGGCCCGCACGTCTTTCGTCATGCGACGGGGATCCGATGGCCCGTGGTTTTTTGCTCGGATGGCGATCGGTAACAGTGGAAATATCTCACCGGTAACTTTCAAGTTGTGTCAGTTCTCCTTCTTAAGTGACTGTGTAACAACCAGTTTCGATGGAAGTCGCTATCTGAATTGAAATTCTGGGCGGAAATGCACGACGACCAATGGCTCTGGCAGGGGTAACTGTGCGCGTCACCGATGGCGACGGAACCAACAGCGTCGAGATCGACATGCTCGTGACCGCCGACGCCATCACCGAAGTGCCGTCGGTTGGCTGAGACTTGTTCAGTGCCGAGCCCTGCAAGAGCGGAGTTTGCGTCGGGCGCTCCCGGTAGATCGGCGGTGGCCTTCATGGTGTGATCGCGCTCTATACGGCACTGGCTTTAGTGGTGGGTGTTGCTGTCGCGGCGCGCCGTCCTGTGGGCGGCAGGAAGAATCTGGCCGACGTGTTCGGCGGGACCGAGCATGAAGCGGTCCAAGCCGGAACGCGTTGGGCTGTAGACGAGGTGGGCGCCCCAAGTGTGCATCGCCACCGCTGTCACCGACGAGCCGGCCGAACTGATCACCGCGGCTGTGAGGAAGCGGCGAAACGGTGAACGATTGACTGTCGGAGAAACCTCGCCCATTGCTTCTGCTCACGATGCCGCCACATATCCGACTCCACAGGAGTGCTGAGCCGTGCCTCGGGTGGTGAGGCGCTATCGCCTTCACACGATTGGAGCTGCGGAACAGGACATTTTCACGGAGAAACTTTCGCGGGGATAAACGAATCGATTCTGGTCGAACCCATGAGGGGAAACATGACTATCTTCTTCGATATCATGCTCGTACTCTGCGTCGTCTCCATAATAGTGTTTTCTGGATACGTTCTTTATCGCTTGGTGACAGACGAATCGAACCTGCGATAGCCAGTCGCTTCGACGTGTGGGTGCAGCGGGGGCCGATCGTCCTATAGATCCGCACCATCGCAATGGGTTTCAGGGCGAGCCTCGCACGCAAGATGTGATATCCGCGAGTTTCGCCTGAATATAGGCACGCAGCACTTCTTTCTGTGCGATCTTCCCTGGTGCATGGCCTGGACCAACCCTCTGCTCATCGTTTGCCGCGTCAACCGACGTGGACGTGTGGCCGGCGGGACTGGTCGGGTTCGGCGCGGCGGAGGACCTCACGGGTCACGGGAGCGGTTTCGCCCTCACCGATGAACAGGAAGCGGAGCAGGTACATGATCGGGTTTCCCTCGGTCCACTCGAAGTAGACGTCGGGAATCACGCCGGTGATGTCCCTCGTCCGCAGGAGAACCGCCGCAATGGTGTTGGGGACGGCCGGGCTGTCGACCCAGAGAATCCGGTGCTCACCGCGCTGTCGGCCGTGGACGAGAAGGTCGGTGCTGAATTCGGAGGAGTCTGTGACGTTGACTTCGATGAAGATGATCGACTCCGCCTCCGGGATGTTGCTTTCGGCGCGCTGCTGCGATTCCTTCTGCCGATACTCGTCCTCGTCGAGACGGTCGACGTCGTGCGCCACCATCGCGAGGTAACCCTTCTCGGCTGCCTCGGCGATGAATTGCAGCGCGGTCTCGTCGAATTCGACGGAGGTTGCCCGTAGTTCGAAGGCTCGCGAGATCCGGGAAAGGAAGGACACCACCATGATCGCGGCGATGAAGAACGACGCCACTTTCACACCGTCTGGACGTTCGAAGATGTTCGCGATCGTCGTGTAGACGAACAAAACTGCGACAAAACTGAACCCCACGAACAGCTTTCGCTGACCGTGCTTACGAGCGGACAGTGCAACGGCGACGGTCGCCGACGAGATGAGCACGAGGACACCGGTTGCGTACGCGGAACTCTGAGCGTCGACACCGGCGTCGAAGTAGATCGTGACAGTGATGGCGATGGCGCTGAACACGAGGACCAGCGGACGCACGGCGCGGGCCCACGACGGCGCCATGCCGTAGCGGGGGAGATACCTCGGAACAAGATTGAGCAACCCTGCCATTGCCGACGCACCGGCAAACCAAAGGATCAGGATCGTGCTGAGATCGTAGACGGTTCCGAAGATCTCACCCAGATAGTCGTGGGCGAGAAAGGCAAGCGCGCGACCGTTGGCAGCGCCTCCGGGTTGGAACTCGTTTTCTGGGATCAGGATGGTGGTGACCAGGCTCGACGTCAGCAGGAATCCGCTCATGATCAGCGCCGCCGTGGTGAGCAGGCGCCGCGCACCTTTGATGCGGCCACGTGGATTCTGTTCGGTGTCGTGCGGATCGCCCTTGATCTGCGGCATGACCGCGACGCCGGTTTCGAAGCCGGACAGACCGAGAGCCAACTTCGGGAAGACGATCAGCGCGATCAGGATCATCATCGCCGGGTTTCCGTGCTCGGTGGTCATGGCGCGCGTCCAGTCGGTGACCAACGACGGCGCGGTCGCGATGTGCCACAGACCTACGGAGATGACCACCACGTTCAAGGCGAGGTAGACGGCGACCAATCCGACAGCGATACCGATCGCTTCGGTGAATCCGCGGAGGAAGACCGCAGCGAGGAGCGCGAGCAGAACCAGGGTGACGGCGACGGTGTGTCCGGAGAGAAAGGTTGGAGCAAAAGGGTTCTCGACGAGGTGCGCCGTGGCATCGGCAGCCGAGAGCGTCATGGTGATGAGGAAATCGGTGGCTGCGAAGCCGAGAAGCACGAGAACGAAGATCTTGCCGCGCCACTTGGGCAGCAGCTTCTCGAGCATGGCGATCGAACCCTCGCCATGCGGACTCTCGCGAGCCACTCGCCGGTAGACCGGTAGAGCGCCGAAGAGTGTCAGCAGGATCAATACGACTGTCGCGATGGGAGCCAACGTGCCGGCCGCCAGTGCCGCGATACCGGGTTGGTAACCGAGAGTGGAGAAGTAATCGACACCCGTCAGACACATCACCTTCCACCACGGGTGGCGCTTCTCCTTCTTCGGCGCCATCCGGTGTGGCCCCAGATGTCCGGCTGGTTCCTCGGTGATGTCCGCGAGCAGCCAGGACTCGGTGCGTTGTTTCACAGACGGAGCCGTGTTGTCGGCCGGAACCTCGTTGTCGGCTGCGGTCACCACGGCGTCACGGCTTCAGATAGACGTCGTTGAGCGTGACGGTCCGCAGGTTCCGGCTCCGGATTAGGTCCACCAGTTGCGGATACACGTGGGTCACGGGCAGATAGTTGAGGTGCCCGATCACGATGGCCCCCGGATTGAAGTACTGGTTCGCCATTTGGAGGATGTACTCCTCGGTGATCAACGAAGAATCCGACAGCGACCCGTACCAGAGGGTGGGCACGGTGTAGCCGACGCTCGCGGCCACGGAATCGACTGTCGCGTTGTGCCTTCCGTACGGCGGCCGAAAGTACGGCGCCGCGTCCACGCCGTAGGTGTTGCGAAGGAACGTGCCGTTCTTCGTCAGCTCGTCGGCGATCTGCTGCTTCGACACGGACGTCAGATCCGGGTGCGAGTAGGTGTGATTGCCGAGCTGAATTTGTCCGCTCTCGACCAGCGGTCTGAGAAGTCCGGCGTTTTCGGTCCACGAGTTGTATTGCCCGTTGACGAAGTACGTCAAACGGATGCCGGTGTCTTTTGCGAACTGTGTGTAGAGGCGCACGACTTCGGAGCTGGCTCCGTCGTCAACCGTCAGGGCAAACAGATCCCCACCGCCGGGTAACGCGGTCAACGATCCGCCGGCGGGCAGCGGCACCCGGGCAGACGGCGGTGGAGGCGGCAACAAGGCAGGCGGGAGATCCGGGACAGGGACGGGGTCGGTTGGTTCGTCGGCTGCAGCGATTGCCGTCCCGACCGAACGTGACGAACACGCGGTTCCCATGGTCACCGCGGCGGTTCCGGTCAGAGTTGCTGCTGCGAGGGTACTGAGGAAGCGTCGGCGGTCCACAGGGCGGAGCCTAGAGCAGATTTGCCTAATTCGGACTTCATTCTCAGCGTTCTTTCAGCCAATGACCAGCCGTGTCCGGTATCGACAGGTTCTACTCAGGAACGGTGGATAGCGTGTCGGCCGTGGAACCGCGACCTCGACACTCGGCAACCAGGCACAGGCGTAGGCGTCAACCGCAGCGGTCGACGCTCTCGGTGGGGCGCAAGCTGGCGGCGGCGTCCCTGTCGACGACGATTCTGGTGGGCGTCGGAATCGGCTGGTACGTGCAGTCGGATCTCACGTCGGGGCTGTATCGATCGGACGCGCTCTCCGCCCTCGGTGACGACGCCGGCAGTTCGCTCGACGGGGATACCAACATCTTGTTGATCGGGCTCGACAGTCGTAAAGCGATGGACGGCAGCGACCTGCCGGCCGAGTTCGTCACCGACAAGCTGCATGCGGGGGACAGTGATGTGGGTGGATACAACACGAACACGCTTATCCTGCTCCATGTTCCGGGCGATGGCGGCAAGGCCAGTGCAGTGGCGATCCCACGCGACGACTACGTCGCGGTACCCGGCTACGGAATGGCCAAGATCAAGGAAGCGTACGGAATGGCGAAGGCTGATGCGGACGCCAAACTCATAGCGGACGGTGTGACGGATCCTGCTGCACGAGAACAACAAGCGCGTGAAGTCGGAAGACGGTCGACACTGACCACCGTGCAGAATCTGCTCAAGGTTCCGATCGATCACTTTGCCGAAGTGAACCTGATGGGCTTCTACGACGTCGTCTCGGCTATCGGCCCCGTTCAGGTGTGCCTCAACAATCCGGTGCAGGATGACTTCTCGGGCGCCAACTTCCCGGCCGGAGTTCAGACTCTCGATGCGTCACAGGCACTTTCGTTTGTCCGTCAACGCCACGGCCTGGACAACGGGGACTTGGATCGCACCCACCGGCAGCAGGCTTTCATCAGCGCGGTGATCGCCAACTTGAAGGGCTCCGGCGTCATCGGAAACATTCCGAAGATGACGGCACTGACCGACGTGGTGAAGAAGGACGTGGTGATCGATTCTGCCATGGATCCCGTCCGATTCGCTTCTCAGGCAAGCGCTCTCGCAGGTGGGAACATCGACTTCTACACCCTGCCCATCGAGGGATACGAGACCGTCGACGGCCAGGACGTCAACATGGTCGATCCGGCGCGTCTGCGTAGTGAAGTGTCGCGGATCTTCGCGGGAGGTGACTCGGCATCTGCACCTGCGATGGACACTGCTGTCTCGACCGGGAACGAAGTTGTGGACATCCGCAACGGAACCGCGACGGACGGGTTGGGCGCCGCGTTGGCAGCGGCGACGAAAGCGTCGGGAGTCGAAGTCGGAGAGGTGAGCACCGCAGTTGCGACGGCAAAGTCGGTGGTCAGCTATGGAGTCGGCGCCAAAGCCGTCGCAGAGGCGCTGGCCGAGCAGTTGGGCGTGGCCGCAGTGCCTAACGAGCAGGCAGCGGCCGAATCAGTGTCTGTACTGATCGGTGAGGACAATGCGCAGACCGTGTTCTCGGCCGCTCCGGCGCAGTCGGACTCGTCGGTATCCGCCGGCACCGTTCCCGATACGGGAGCGCAGGGATCACCCATCCGGGCCGACGCGAATGGCGGCATTCCCTGTGTGGACTGACTCTCAGGTAATTCGCACCAAACTCACGCTGACTTCTTCGATCTGCGGGTCTACATTGGAGAAGTCGAACTCAGTCGGGTACTTCACCTTTGGGGTACCTGACTGAGATTGCGTAGTTGAAAGGATCACCGACATGGCTACAACAGCAGCGGTACAGAATCCGACACGCTCACGTGCCAGGACCATGTCCTTGTCCGAGTACGTGGCCGAGCATCCGGCGCAGCGCGTTTTCCCACCGACCAGTGAGCGGGCGGCCAGGATGGCGATGCTCATCATGTTCGCCCTGATGGCCGTCACCCTCGTCGTACTGGTACTTGACGAGGCAGGAATTTTCGGATGAAGGCAGCGGTCTTCGGCTGAGCCGGACCTTTAGTTACTCTTGAGTAATGACTGAACAGAAGAGCTGGAATGCGTTCACCGTCGAGCGCGAAGACAACATCGCCCAGGTGACGCTGATCGGGCCGAGCAAGGGCAACGCGATGGGGCCGGATTTCTGGAGTGAACTCCCCGAAATCTTCGCCGACCTCGACGCCGACCCCGAGGTGCGTGCAATCGTCATCGCCGGTTCCGGCAAGCACTTCTCGTTCGGACTGGACCTGCCGGCGATGAGCGGTGAATTCGGTGCCGTCCTCGCGGACAAGGCTCAGGCAGGCCCGCGCACCAAGTTCCACGACATGATCAAGCGCATGCAGTCGGGCATCAATGCCGTCGCAGATTGCCGCAAGCCCGTCGTCGCAGCTGTGCAGGGCTGGTGCATCGGCGGCGGCGTCGACCTGATCACGGCGGCGGACATCCGCTACGCAAGTGCCGATGCCAAGTTCAGCATCCGCGAGGTCAAGGTCGCGATCGTCGCAGACATGGGCAGCCTCGCGCGTCTGCCCGCGATCATCGGCGACGGACACCTGCGTGAGTTGGCTCTGACCGGCAAGGACATCGACGCAGCGCGCGCCGAGAAGATCGGCCTCGTCAACGACGTTTTCGAAGATGCCGACGCGGTACTGGCAGCGGCGCGCGCGACCGCCAAGGAGATTGCGCTCAACCCGCCGCTCGTCGTCCACGGGATCAAGGACGTGCTCGATCACACCCGCAGCGCGAGCGTGAACGACAGCCTTCGCTACGTCGCAGCCTGGAACGCGGCGTTCCTGCCTTCGCAGGATCTGACCGAGGCCATCACCGCCGTCTTCCAGAAGCGCCCGCCAGTCTTCCAGGGTGAGTAGGAACTGTAAGGGTGAGTAGGAACTGCAAGGGCGAGTAAAAACAGCACAAAAATCCCCGCACATCTTCCGATGTGCGGGGATTTTCGTTAGGCCTGAGAACTCGAGCTCAGTGACCGCCGTTGGCAGCGAGACGCTTGATCGAAGCCTCGATCTCGGCCTCTGCCTCGGCGCGGCCGACCCAGTTGGCTGCCTCGACGTGCTTGTTCGGCTCGAGGTCCTTGTAGTGGACGAAGAAGTGCTTGATCGCATCGAGCTCGAACTGTGAGATGTCACCCAGATCCTGGATGTGATCCCAGCGGGGGTCGCCGGCCGGAACGCAGAGGACCTTGTCGTCTCCGCCGGCCTCGTCGACCATCTTGAACATCGCGACTGCGCGAGCCTCGACGATGACGCCGGGGAAGACCGACTCGGGGAGCAGGACCATGGCGTCGAGCGGATCGCCGTCCTCACCCAGGGTGTTTTCGATGAAGCCGTAGTCGGCCGGGTAGCCGAAAGCTGTGTAGAGGTAGCGATCGAGTTTGACGCGACCGGTTACGTGGTCGACCTCGTACTTGTTGCGCTGACCCTTGGGGATCTCGATGGTGACGTCGAACTCCACGCCGATTCCTCGCTGTCGTGTCGGTAATGATTCGTCGGAAGGATATCGGGTCAAGGATAAGGTTGCCTGACCACCCAGTAGGCAGAGCACAGACGGAGGGGCGTTGGCGGGCCAAGGAAAGAAGAAGATCGGCTCGTTGGAAGAGAGTCGACGGCGTAACTTCCGCATCCTTCTGGCGGTCGGTGCAGTGGTTGTACTGGCCGTCGCCGGAGTTGTCGTCGTGAAACTCGGTACGTCGGACGACACCGCGGGCAGCGCGACCGTGACTACGTCGCCGCAGCCTGCGCTCGTGACGCCGTCACCTCAGGTGGTGCCCGTCCCGACGGACGCACCGATCCCGAGCGCGGCGGGAATCGCCGCGGCGATCGGCCCGGCTGTGGCCAACCCGGATCTGGGGAAGTTCACCGGAGTTGTCGCTGATGCACTCACCGGAAACATTCTGTGGAGCGCAGACCCGTCGACGCCGATGACGCCTGCGTCCACGACGAAGGTGCTGACCGCATCGGCGGCACTGCTGAAGTTGCCGCTCGACCACCGGCTGTCCACGACGGTGGTGCCCGGAACGAGCCCCGGGCAGGTCGTTCTGGTCGGCGGCGGTGACCCGACGCTGACGGCGACGCCGAAGGGGCAGAGCGGGTACTACGCCAACGCAGCGCACATCGCGGATCTCGTCGACCAGATCAAGGCTGCCGGTACGCCGGTGAACAGCGTCGTGGTGGATTCGAGCTTGTTCAAGGGCGACAACATGGCCACCGGCTGGTTTACCGCGGACATCGCGGCGGGCTACATCACCCCGATCGAATCGGTGATGATCGAAGGTGGTCGGTACGACGGCACTCAAGACGAGTCGCCGCGTTCGGAAACTCCCGCGTTGGACGCGGGCAAGGTGCTCGCTCAGGCGCTCGGTGTCGATCCCGCCAACGTGAGTCTCGGCGCGGCGCCTGCCGGTGCCAAGCCGATCGCCACCGTGCAGTCGGCGCCGCTGAGCGACCGGCTGCTGCAGATGATGGAACATTCCGACAACGTGCTCGCCGAGACCATCGGGCGTGAGGTCGCGATTGCCTCCGGAATCGAAGCCTCGTTCACCGGAGCAGTCGACGCGACCGGCAAGACCCTGCAGGCGGCCGGGTTCGACTACACCGGTGTATCGCTGCACGATTCCAGCGGACTGTCCGTCGACGATCTCATTCCCGCTCAGGTACTCGATCGCGTCATGACGGCTGCGGCCGGTGACGGTGATCCGAAACTGCGCCCCCTGCTGGACTACCTTCCGGTGGCCGGCGGAACAGGAAGTTTGTCCGACCGCTACGCGTCCGGAAACCGAACCGGTGCGGGTTGGGTGCGGGCCAAGACGGGAACTCTGTCGACGGCCAGCGCGTTGTCAGGGTTCGTGGTCGATCAGAACGGGCGAGTGCTCACCTTCGCACTGATGTCCAATGACCGGCCGCCAGAAGTGAGCCGTCCTGCCCTGGACGCGATTGCCGGAGCATTGAGGAATTGCGGGTGCCAATAGTGGCCGAAAAGACTCCACAAGATGATGAAGCCTCGGCTCCGCTCGGTGGTGCCGTCGACTGGAGTCTTGCCGCCAAAGCCGGGATAAAACTGGCGCGCGGCGGCCCCGCGATGTCTCGCTACACGGCCGAGACGGCAACCGCAGAACTCGCCGAAGCGTCCAAGCGCGCAGAACTGCCGGTTCGTGAAGTGACCGGGCTGGCCGACGGTCTACCGGTCCCGGCCGCTGACGTGCTTGACCGGGCCGGGTGGATCACGGCGGCCTCGCGGTCGATGGCGCATCTCACCGGCGCCGACCCTGACGGCAGTGGCAATCTCATCGTCGGAAAGCCGGCGGGCTTGCAGGCCGGCGCCATGCTGGCGTACCTGTCTTCTGCGATCCTCGGGCAGTACGACCCGTTCACCGGCGAGCACGGCACCCTGCTTCTGGTCACACCGAACATCGTCTCCGTCGAACGGTCCCTTCGGCTGAACCCGAGTGACTTCCGGTTGTGGGTCTGCCTGCACGAGGTCACTCACCGGGTTCAGTTCTCGTCCTCGCCGTGGCTAGCGGAGTACATGAAGGAATCCGTCGAAACGCTTGGTGCGACGGTGGACGAGTCGATGACCGACGTTGTCGGGCGCCTTGCTGCAGAGCTGCGCTCGCGGAAGGAACCCGACTCCAGTGACGGTGCGACGGCGGGCGGCATCATCGGACTGCTGCGCGCCTCGCAGGCGGAACCTCAGCGTGACGCGCTGGATCGGATGCTTGTACTCGGCACTCTCCTGGAAGGGCATGCAGACCATGTGATGGACGCCGTCGGTCCCGCCGTGGTGCCGTCGGTGGCAACTATCCGCGCGGCCTTCGACAAGCGTCGGCAGCGCAAGTCCAACCCCGTGCAGCGGATCATCAAGATGCTTCTCGGCATGGACGCCAAGATGGCGCAGTACGTGCGCGGCAAGGCCTTCGTCGACGCGGTGGTTCTCAAGGTCGGCATGGAGCAGTTCAACACCATCTGGACCGGGCCCGAGACCTTGCCGTTGCTCGACGAGATCGACAATCCCGACGCGTGGGTAAAGCGCGTTCTCGGCTAGATGCTGCTGCCTGAGACGCCTGCCCTACTGGCGCTGCGACAGGCCGTGCGGGCGTGGACGCTCGCATTCGAGCCACGACGCCGTGTGGTCGTCGCCCTGTCCGGGGGAGCCGATTCGTTGGCCCTGACAGCAGCAGCGGTGGCGGAAACCGATTCGGTCGACGCGTTGATCGTGGACCATCGCCTACAAGATGGTTCGGATGCCGTCGCGCGCTCGGCCGCAGACCAGGCGCTGGCGCTGGGTTGCCGGACCGCGACGGTGCTGACAGTCGACGTAGCCGATGGTGGGAGTCTCGAAGCCGCTGCGCGTGAGGCTCGGTATAACGCCCTACGCGACGCGAGGGCTGACCTCCCGGTTCTGCTCGGACACACGCTCGACGATCAGGCCGAGACCGTGCTTCTCGGACTCTCGCGCGGGTCCGGTGGGCGATCGATTCAAGGTATGGCTGCATTCGACGCTCCCTGGGGACGGCCGCTCCTCGGCCTCCGGCGATCGGTGACCAGGGCGGCCTGCGTCGACCTGGGAATCACGCCGTGGGAGGACCCGCACAACAACAATCCCGAGTTCACTCGCGTACGTCTGCGGCACGAGGCGTTGCCGCTGCTCGAAGGAATTCTCGGCGGGGGAGTTCCCGAAGCATTGGCCCGAACCGCGACGCAGTTGCGTGAGGACGGTGAGGCGCTCGACGAGTACGCCGAGGCCCTACTCCTACGGGTTGTCGTCGACGGGGAAGTGGAAGTGGACACACTTGCCGAAGCGCCCACCGCAATCCGTCGACGCGCTCTGCGCGCCTGGCTGCTGCAGGGCGGCGCAAAAGCATTGACGGACAAACAGTTACGCGCAGTCGACGCCCTGGTGACCGACTGGCGGGGGCAAGGCGGCGTCGCGATCGGCGGCGGAACACCGGAGGCGAGGTTGGTGGCGGCCCGGCGACGTGGCAGGCTGATCCTCGGATTCGAAGACCGACGAAGGGTTTGACGCGTGTACGAGGGCGACATCGCATCGGTACTGATCTCCGAAGAACAGATCCGTGCACGAACGGCGGAACTGGCTGAGGACATCGCCAAGCGTTACCCGGCAGGCGCCCCCGAAGGGGATCTCCTGCTGATCGGCGTCCTCAAGGGAGCGGTCTTCTTCATGACCGACTTCGCCCGCGCCCTGCCGATCCCGTCGCAGATGGAATTCATGGCCGTGAGCTCCTACGGATCCTCGACCTCGTCTTCGGGCGTCGTCCGCATCCTCAAGGACCTCGACAAGGACATCGCCGGTCGCCACGTGCTGATCGTCGAGGACATCATCGACTCCGGTCTCACGCTGTCGTGGCTGATGCGCAACCTCAAGACGCGTAACCCCGCTTCGCTCGAGGTCGTCACTCTGCTCCGCAAGCCGGATGCGGTCAAGATCGACGTCGACGTCCGCGACGTGGGCTTCGACATCCCCAACGAGTTCGTCGTAGGTTACGGCCTCGACTACGCCGAGCGGTACCGCGATCTGCCGTACATCGGCACCCTGGACCCCGAGGTCTACGGCGGCTGAGCCTGCTCGCACTGACCTGAACTTGCCTCGTCCCCAACGCGCCAACCAGCTCAGATCTCAACTATTCCCAGTCATCACTTGGATTCTAGGAAGGGTTCTGCAACGCCGGATCCTTCTTGCTAGACGCGGTGCTGCGTCGGTTATGCAATAGGTTTTCGGCAAGTTTCGGCTCTCCACAGCTAACCTCGGTCGAAGTCGCTCGCCTGCGACAGACCGGACGGATCGTTTCTAACGCAACCTTTTCGATTTCTGCGCTACCGTTCAGTCGCGAGGCGACACGGAGGTATGGAGTTGATGGACGATTTCTACGAGGTATTTGCGGGTTGGGCGAGGAAGACGTCGTTGGAATCAGCTCTCAAGCGTTTCAAAGGCAGGCTCACCGCGGAGGAACTCGATGAATTCGAGGCGGAGTATCGCA
Source organism: Rhodococcus sp. MEB032 (assembly GCF_030208925.1). Classification (NCBI taxonomy): domain Bacteria; kingdom Bacillati; phylum Actinomycetota; class Actinomycetes; order Mycobacteriales; family Nocardiaceae; genus Rhodococcus; species Rhodococcus sp. MEB032. Next base: position 598,072 of record NZ_JARVSY010000001.1, on the reverse strand, counting down.
GACATCTCTCTGGAGTGATCACCGCCGGTCCGCCGATCATCCACGGGCCGCGTGAGCCCTGGTATGCGGGGCCGAATGCCAGCGCCGATACTTATTGGCCTGCTCTCGAGCGTTACATCCGAGGAGACTTGTCGTGGCCGGATGATCGGATCCGGTCCTTGGACGGCTCGTCCAATAAGGTCATTGCCTACACGCCGCGTCCTAACGAATCATCGTGGGATGCGAAGGGGCTGGTGGTGGGCTATGTGCAATCTGGTAAGACCACCAACTTCACTGCTGTGATCGCAAAGGCTGCGGATGTCGGTTACAAATTCGTCATTGTGCTGTCGGGAATTCACAACGGGCTACGGAAACAGACGCAGGAGCGTCTCGATGAGCAGCTTCATATGCTCACGCCTACCAAGTGGAAGCAGCTGACGAATGCGGATGACGATTTTCGAGCGCCCGCCATGCAGTCGACGGCTCTACTGCATGTCGACGACAGTGGTGTGATCCTTGCCGTCGTGAAGAAGAATGCCGCAGTCCTGAAACGTTTGGACAAGTGGTTACAGCCGGCAGTAAAACAGCGAGCTCTCACCGATGTGCCGACTCTTATCATCGACGACGAGGCAGATCAGGCAAGTGTGGAGACTCGAACCATCAACCCCCTGATTCGGGGCATCATCGAGAAGCTGCCGAAAAGCACCTATATTGGCTATACAGCAACGCCATTTGCAAACATTCTGATCGATCCTGCCGGGGGCGACTTGTACCCGAAGGACTTCATTCTGAATCTCCCGGAACCAAAGGGATACTTCGGCACTGAAAAAATCTTCGGTCGAGATGCGGTCGAGGGCGACGAGGCGAACGGGAAAGACCTCGACGGCTCCAACATGGTGCGGATCATTCCCGACGAAGACGTAGACGACGTTCGTCCGCTGGGGAAGACCGCGACGGCGTCCTTCATTCCTTCGATTCCGCCCACCCTCGAGAATGCGCTCGATTGGTTTGTGCTCTCGACGGCTGCGCGGCGCGCACGCGGTGACGCCGGGCATTCGACGATGTTGATCCACACCTCGGTGAAGACGGACATTCATCGCCAGTTCAAGGGGCCATTGAATGCATACGTGGAGAGGCTTTCAAAAAGGTGGACTGCCGGTGATGCATCGACCAAGGATCGCTTGCGAGCGCTATGGGAATCCGAGACAGGGAAGGTGCACTCCTCCGAATTCGATTTGAAATCAATCGATTTCGATGCAGTGTCGGCGAAGGTCGAAGATGTCTTGTCGGTCTGTCGCATCGTCATCGACAATTTCCGAAGCGATGACCGCCTCGACTACTCCACTGACGGTCAAATCGCTATCGCGGTCGGGGGGAACACTCTCAGTCGCGGTCTGACGTTGGAGGGGCTGACCGTCAGTTACTTCGTCCGCGCAGCCGGTGCCTACGACACGTTGCTGCAGATGGCACGGTGGTTCGGATTCAGGCCAGGCTACGAAGACTTGCCCAGGATTTGGATGACCGAGGAACTGCGGCAGTGGTTCCGTCATTTGGCGACGGTGGAGCGTGAGATTCGACTGGACATCGAGAGGTACGAGTCCGAGAATCTGACACCGACGGAGTTCGGCGTTCGAATCAGGACTCATCCCACACTCCGGATTACAGCGAAGATGGGCGCCGCTATTCCCGCGTATGCGTCGTACGGCGGCAGGAGGGTTCAGACGCGTTACTTCCGCACCCAAGACTCGGAATGGCTGTTACACAACAAGGATGCTGCAGACGGTCTCGTATCGCGAGTTCGTACCAAGGGAATTCAAGGCGACATCCTGGACTCCGGCTCCGTACTTTTTCGCGATGTCGATGCGGACGATGTGCTGACCTTCTTGAGTGATTACCACGTGCATAAGGATTCGCCCGATCTCGACGCCGAGTTGATCGCCAAGTATGTCGTGAAGCAAAGACGGAAAAATAGGCTCGACAAATGGAACCTGGCAATTTTGGCTGCAGAGCCAGGGAAGGAGAAGGGATTTGTGAGGCTGGGTGGGTTCGACTTCGGTCGGATCGTTCGATCTCAGCTCAAGGATGACGGTCTCGAGCGGGCTGATATCAAGACTCTGATGTCGAAGGATCATCGTGCGGTTGACTTCATACCCAAGACTGTCGCGAGGAAGCTCAGTGAAGGTGCATTGATGGATGCGCGAGACAAAGATGCAACCGTGCAACGGAAGGGCCTACTTCTCTTGTATCCGATCGATCCGGTGTCAGAACCGCTGGAGCAGAACAAGGATTCAAGGAAGCCGCTGAACGCGGTTGAAGACGTCATCGGCGTGGCTCTCGTCTTCCCTGGTGCTGCTGACGACACAAGCCCGGTTGCCCAGACGTACGTCAGTGTCGATTTGACTGATGCCGAGATCGAATCTGATCAGGAAGAACTCGATGAGCTGGTAGGTGCGGGGTCCAATTGAGAAAATCAAAGGCTGCGGAGCGATCACAGTGGTGGTCACAACGGGTCGCCGCTGAGGGATCTACCGCTTCGGAAGGTATCCGTCGACAACTCGGGAAACCCAAGCTGGATCCGCTCACCGTGCTCATTCGCGAAGCGGCTCAAAATAGCTGCGATGCAGCGCTTCCCGGCCGGGAGGTCGACTTCAATGTGCAGATTCGTCAACTGACAGGCAATAGGCTCGAACGGTGGCGGGAGTTCCTTCTCCCAGGGCCGGTAGGGGCGTCCCTCGGCCTGGCTGAAGCGCTGGACCGACAGCCGACCATCTTGACGATTTCCGATCGTGGCACGACTGGCCTTGGTGGCCCACTACGAGCAGATGAACCTCCACTCGAAGGGGAGCGAGCGGACTTCGTCAAGTTCATCAGAAATGTAGGTGAGAGGAAGGGAGTCGACCTGGGTGGGGGCTCCTACGGATTCGGCAAAGGAATTCTGTACAACGTCAGTCGGTGTCACGTGATCGTCGCTGACAGTCGTTGCATCTTTCGCGGTAAGCCGCAGCGTCGATTGATCGGTGCCGCCATGGGAGATGGTTTCCAAGACAAGGGCGTTCGCTACACCGGACGCCATTGGCTAGGCGTGCTGGAAGGTGAAATCGCGCAGGCACTGGTAGATGACGATGCCGAAGAGATGGCAACTGCCCTTGGCTTGCCGAGGTTCGCTGAGGGGCAAACCGGTACGACTGTAGCGATCATCGATATTGACCTGGGAGCCGTTCGAAATGGCGACGTAGAGCAGGAACGCACACCGGAGTCGGCTGCCGAGTTCATCGCTTCGACCATGTTGTGGAATCTGTGGCCGAAAATGATTGACGGGGTGGAAAACCGCTTGCGGTGTTCAGTGAAGTTCGAAGGGTTCTCTGTCCAGATACCTGATCCAGCTGCAACAATCGAATTGAAGCCGTTCGTCGATGCGTATCGAAAGCTATCGCTGAACGGTGAATACGATGTGCCGGCTCGAAGGGCTAAGCCTCAGGAGATCGGTCGTTTCGCGAAGGTCGAGTCGATGGCACCCATCAAGCAGAATTATCTGCTGTCTCTGGCAGCCCCATTCAGTGGTGCCGCACATCATTGCGCGCGAATGCGCCAAGCCGATCTGGTCGTGAATTATGTATCTGGAGACCCTCATCCGGATGAAGCGATTCAGTATGGCGCAGTCTTCAAAGCCGGCATCGATGCCGATCGGTATTTCTCGGATGCTGAGCCCCCCACTCACGACGATTGGGTGACGAGTGGGCTACATGGCACAGCATTGGGCGTAGTTCGTCTCGGAGCCACTTACGTGAAGAGCAAGCTCAAGCCCTCGGTTCGAGATGTCGATGCTGATCTGCATCACGAAGCTGCGTTGGCTCCGCTCGCGGGTCGCCTGTCAGGACTTGTGGCAGGTGCATCCGGCGATGGCGCAGGGCAACCAAGTCGAAACGGGAGCCGTCGGTCAGGTCGATCCGGCAGTCGTTCGGCTGTCAAGCCAAGGATCGTGGAGGGCCCGCAACTGATCGTGCGTGGCGGCGACGCGCTCGTGGTTGCTACGGTCGAGTTACCCGCTTGGCCCACAACAAAATTGGTGGTTGCGGAGCCTATCGTTGTGATCGATGGTGGCATTGAGTTACGGGGACTTCTGGAACCGGCGGAGGTCGTGGGCTGGGTATGTCTTGAAACGGGCGAACATCGGGTAGGAAGTCAGATTTCTGTTGGACGTGCAGACCCCCGGAAATGGGTAGTTTCTGTCCGTCCACCTCGGGACGCGGTCGTGCGGCTAACTTTTGTTGTAGAGGATGAAAGCTGATGGCCGTCAGAGACGTTCGTCCGTATTTGGTGCCGAGTTCCGGGACTATTGAGCCGTCGATCTGGTCACGGATGGTTGAAGGTGAGTGGGAGCCACTGGGCGAGGCTGTCGAGAATTGGGACTATCGATCAGGACTCCGCTTGCGCTGCACCATAAATGCGGATCCGTTGATGATCCGCGCGCATACGAGGCTTGATGATGGTTCGCCATTGGCGTTCTACTTCGGGTGGCGAGCATTGGACACCTACCTAGTCGGACCGGCGAAGCGCGTACCCCTCGCGGACGGGCGGTTCGATGTCGAGATTGAAGTCGATCCGCAATATGCCGGTGCAACTATCGCTTTGACCAGGAAATTGGTTCTCGAAAGGGATCGGTTGAGTCCGCTCGTGGGAGAAGCGCGCCACGCGGGCTCAATCCTCTGGAACGACGAGCAAGCACTTCGTCTCACCGGCTCCGAAGCGATGTTTCCTACCGAGGTTGTCGATTTCGACGCATTCGGCATCGACGAGGGAGCCAGCTGGCATCTTCGAATGCCACTGAGTCCGGACGAGCCTGCGATGGGGGCATTGTTGCTCCTGATAAATCCGCTTGACAAGAAGCTGGTCAAGGCAGTCCAGAGGGAGAGGAACCATACGGACGAGCAATTGGTACTCATTCAAGAGATGGAAGAAGGCCTGGTGGACGAAATCGTCCGATGGTCGCTGGCGCGTTGGGATGAGCTCGAAGGTTGTGATAGCGAATCATTCGGCGCCACTGCTCGTTCTCTTGCTCTCAGGGTGCTTGTCGACCCCACTGCGTGGACCGCCGAATCAATCCTGGGCTCCTCAATGGATTTGCACAGTTCGATTGTGGCGGGTGCACGTTCGATTGGATTTGGGAGGTTGCTCTCATGACCGAGCTGTGGCCCCGATTGAGTCTTGCGTCGGGAGTAGTTGAATTGCAAAAGCTCAATGGAGATCCTTCACAAATGGCGCGGGCGGCGCGTCCTACGCACTCGCAGATGACGTATGCAGCGAGTGGAGGGAAGCGAATCGGCGAGTCTGGTGTACAAGAGTTGGCAGACTCGATTCGAGCGATTGCGCATGATTGCGGATATCCGGGCGAGGTAGGGAACGCGGACCTGATTCGCTTTGATCGCGTTGCTGCAGAAGAGATTCATCGGACTATGCAGATCACGTCAGTGGAGGCAGCTCACCGAGGAGTGTGGAACTTCCTCGCAATCGTGGCGATGCCTGACATCACCCGATGGCGATTCCCTGGAGAGAACATTGAACGTTGGATCGCAACTGACCTGACACGTCATATGTTTGCTCGCTTGTGGTGGCAGGCAATGACATTCGCGACAGTGGTCGACGGCGTCGCGGACTACTCGCTCCTGCGCAAACTCTCGGAGAGTGACCTCAACCAGATTACCGAACGCAGGTCGATAGCAGGAGTAACTCCTCTTGCTCGTTCGATCGCTCGCATCTTGATCGAAGGTGGAGGACAGAGAAAGGTTCTCCGTGACGCTGTGCCCAGACTGCGTCGGTTGATGGCGTTCATCGACTTCTCGATATTGAGCGACGAACAGTTGGACGACCGCGTGCGCGCGATTTTTCGTGAAGTCTCGCTCGAGGTCATTCAGTAAGTCATTCGTCTTCCTGGCGAATTGCGAGGCTACCAGCGAACGCCTAAACCGGACGGATAGTCTCTTATCGTGCTATTCGGTTGGCGGTGGAGAGGAGTGCCGGGTGAGTTCTCGAGTACAAGAAGACGCGGTGGCGTCGCTCGGTGCGATTCTCGTCCAAGCCCGGGCTGCTGATGAACGGGGCCGACGCAACCTGGTGAACAGCGTTGGTTCGAATGCGTTCACAGCCCCGTTGACGGATTCCTTCGGTGAACTCGCCGCATTTGTTACTGCTACGGCGGTAGGAATTCAGGTTCTGCGCGGAAACACCGTTGCCACGGAGATTCCCCCACCGTTGCCGTGGCCGTTGGATGAGCTCATCGACGATTCCGACTTGGGCGACTGGTCGGCGGAAGGGCTGGTCGTTGATCTGAGCGAAGTTCATACACACGCCCCCTTCTATTATCGCGAATACGGCCTCGACCTGAGTGAGTTGTTCGGTGAGTACCGCCGAACGTGGAACACGTGGAGGCGCTTCCAGCGCCGTGTTCAAGAGAGCGCCGAATTGTACGACGTGCTTGATGAGCTCGAGACTGCGATTTCGCTGTCTGCTCGGACGGTCGATACCGTCATCGCAGCGTGGCGTCTGGTCGTTCCTGAGCACGGAATTGACACCCGTATCGCATTCCGCTCGGCGCGACTGGTGCGGATCATCGCAAAGGGTGCTGAAGGCGACCTTGGGGATGACGAAACGGCGTCGAGTACTGATGTGCGTGGGATTGCTCTGACCATCGATCCTGCTGAACCGATGTTCATCGAACTTGGATCGACCGGGCTGACCGCAGACGGTGGTGAGTCGCTCCAGTTCCGTACGAGTGTCCTCGAACGGAACGATCTCCCGGTCGGCGCGCATGTTCGTAGCCGTGTATTCGACGACGTCCGTCCGGCAGTTGCCAGGGCTCTCCATCGGCAATGGGGAAGCGACGTGGCGTGGACGCTCACGATGAGCCCTGCACTTCTGGTTCGAGAATCCTCAGCGGAACAGGACCAGAGTGAAATTCAGCGACTGAAGGACGCGGTGACCACGATACTGGCGCCCTGGCCCGACCTCGCCGAGCAAACACAGGCTGAAATTTCAGACGTGACCAGGGGCCGCTGGGGCAGCCTGGTGGAAAAACGACTCGCGGAACTGATCGCTCGTCTGGAGCTTCCTGCCGCAACCGGCACGGAGCCGATAGACGTCGCAGCAGATTCAATCGTTGTCACGATTTCGGACACACCGAAGTTTCGCGACCGGCTCAGGGCGCGGGCGAACCCCGTCGACATCCTTACCCGTTTTCGTGACCGCCGTCGCGCTGCGGCGGCCGCGTCGGTTGTGGCGCCCGCTTTCTCGATCGATGCGAGCGAAAGCCCCTCGCAATCGCTCGAGATCGATTCTGGTTCAACGGTTACCGGTCTTGATGAACTTCAACGCCGAGTAGCTGAGGCGGCCACTGAAGACCGTCTTGTGGTAGTTGCCGGCGCGGGGCAGGGAAAGACCGAAGTTGTTGCTGCCAGACTCGATCACTTGGCAAGGGAGTGCGACTTATCGCTGTCGACAGAAGTGCTCGTTCTGAGTTTTTCCAGAGCAGCAGTATCCGCTGTTCGTAGTCGATTGGAAACACGGGTATTGGCGCAGGCCGAGATTCGTACTTTCGACTCGTTTGCCAACCGGGTGATCATCGACGCGGGTGAGGATCCAAAAGGCAACTTCGACGCAAGAATCGAACGTGCTGTTGGGCTTTTGGCTGATGAAGACGCTGATTTGCCGATGTTGGAAGACATTCAGCATGTCGTTCTCGACGAGGTACAGGACCTCGTCGGGCAGCGTGCGAAGCTCGTGCTGGCGCTGATCGATCGACTTGGGGACGAAGTCGGATTCACTGCGCTTGGCGATCCGAATCAGGCGCTCTACGATTTCCAGCTTTCTCCGGAAGAACAAACCCAGCGTTTGGACGTGATCAGCGAGCTGCGCGGTCTCGCGAATGTTGAATCGACGGGTCTGCAACGTAATTTCCGTGCGCGGGGGAAAGACCCTCTTGCTGTCGTAGAGCTAGGGTCTCGCCTCCGTGAGATGGACAGCGGAGCGCGAGCACGTGAAGAGGTTGATGCCTTCATTTCCCGGTTGGAAAGCGTCGATTCCTCGGCGTGGCTCACTGATGTTTACCGCGCTGGACGAAGCACCGCGATCCTGACGAAGACCAACGGTGACGCTTTGCGCGTGTCCCAACAGCTCACCGCCCTGAACATCCGTCATACACTGCGGCGTACTGCACAAGAGCACGGCGCTCGGGCATGGGTTGCAGAGCTTGCTCAGCAGCTTCCGCGAAACATGAACCGCCGTGAGGATGTTATTGCTGCACTGCAGAATACGTCGGTGATTGACCCGATCGATGCATGGAATCTGCTCAAGGAATCCGAAGGTCGGACGCAGTTTCCGAACGATCTCGATCTCTCGAGGATCAGGCGCGTCATCGGTGGATACGGCATCCCGACGGCATTGTTGGCAGATGCCACGGAGGACGTTGTGGTGTCCACTGTCCATCGTGCGAAGGGCCTCGAATTCGAGAGGGTCTTCCTGTTCGATACAGACTACGAACGTGATAACGACGACTTCGCCATCGCTCGGCGAAACTATGTCGCGTTGAGCCGCGCTCGTGACGAAATCGTCCGTTGTTGCCCCAAGCCCACAAGGGCGTGGATGGAGAGAGATGCAGCAGCGACGGGGCGTTGGACGGAAAAAGTGCAATTCAAGGGCCGGAAGCGCGTTCGAGCCGTTGAATTTCGTGTCAACGACATCGATACTGACGAGCCCTTCGAATGTAGTGAAAACGCTCCTGCTGTTCAGAGTCTGCTTGCCGCCGGTACTCTCGTCGGCCAAACTGTGACACTGGTTTTGGACCTGGAGTGGACCCACCGCGATGCGCCAATCTATCTGGTCAAGGATTCCGATGGTGTCGCATTTGCGCGTACATCCGAGCAGTTCGGGCGAGATATCAGGCGAATCTTCATGATTGGAAATGCCCGTTGGCCAACGATTCTGAATGGTGCAACGACGATGTCGATTGAATCTGTCGCAGGTTCACCCGAAGTCAGCGACGAATTGGGAGTCGGTGATTCCGGCATCTGGCTGGTACCCCGGCTCGCCGGCCTTGTCCAACCAGACTGGAACACGAGATGGGATGGAAAGAATTGACAACCGTCATGACCGAGCTGGATGCGATGTACGGGTTCCGTGCGGAGATGGTCGAGGAGCTCAAACTCGATCTTCTCGGTCCGGGAGAGGGCGCGTCGGAGGTGCTCGCAGAACCACCGTTGGATCGCTACGTGGTGGGCGTGCTGTGGCCGACGGATGAGCCCCTGCAGGAGGAGCCGGAACCCGACAGTGCCGAAGCGGATTCCATTGAAGGTGAAAGTGATTCACCTGTTGCGCAATCCTTGATGCGCTACCCCTCGTCGATGGGTTTGACGTTCACAGTCGATGTTGGTCTGGTATCCGAGGTGTCTTTCGATGTGTCGGCAGCACGATACAGACCTTCCGAGACGCTCGACGACCAAGACCAGGGTGGCAAACGCCGCAGAGGACGGAGTCGGCCTACCGCCTGGACCAGAGAGGCATGTACGCCAGAACGAGTGCGCCATTCACTGGCCACGAAGGGTGCAGTGAAGCTGCATGTTGCACCAGGCTTGGAGCTGTACATTCTGACTCGGACACCGCGTGACGGTAAGGTGACGGTCTCCGCCGTTCTCCGGAACAAGCTTTCGGTGAACAAAGGTGAACTCAAAGACGCGAGTGCCTGGTTCCAGGTCGAACTTGTCGTGACAACCGAAGTGCCTGCGATCGTCGACCGTAGTGCGCCGAACAGGCTCGGCGGCGAGGGTGACTTGCTCTCGGCGGAATTGATGTACCGCAATGCACGCAACTTCGGCATCGGGCACGGATGCGCCGTCACCTGGAGTGGAGTCGAGGCGACCACCGATCGCATCGCCACGACGCTGTTGCCTACGCACGAGGTTTCCCGCGCCCGGCCTGGGAAGGTCGGACCCGACGTCGATCTGAGAATGTCTTTTCTCGCAGGAGCAGACAAGGCGACTCTGGTCGCCACGTTGGGCAAGCTTGTCACCGCATATCGGGAGTGGATCAGCGAGCTGGAAGGGTCGGTGAAGGCCGGCAAGACGAACATTCCTGAATCGCTCGATGGCACCGCAGACGTTCACTTCGAGAATGCGCGCGAGGCCGCGAATCGCATAGAATCGGGAATCGAGCTGCTCGACAAAGATTCCGAGGTTCTCCGGGCATTTCGCCTGGCAAACTCTGCAATGCAAACCCAGCGTGCCCGACAGGTCTGGGTTCGTGCCGGTGCCACTGGTCCTGTCGGTGACGGAATTGATCAAAGTTGGTATCCGTTTCAGATCGCGTTCATCCTGCTCAATCTTCCTAGCATCTCCGACCGAGAGCACCCGGAGCGCGGCGTCGCGGATTTGCTGTGGTTCCCTACCGGTGGCGGAAAAACCGAAGCGTACCTGGGACTGGTTGCGTTCATCGTTCTCCTGAGGAGAATTCGCGATGACACCGCTATTGGCGTAGCTGTAATCATGCGGTACACCCTGCGTCTGCTGACAATTCAGCAGTTCGAACGCGCGACGATGTTGATGTGCGCTCTCGAACGAATTCGAATTACAGACGGCAGCTTGGGCGCGAGACCGTTCTCGATCGGCTTGTGGGTAGGTCGGGGGGGAACACCGAATACGCTCCTCGAGGCAAAGAAATCGTTGCGGTCTCTGCGATCGGAAACCGAGATCACCGAGGCGAATCCGGTCCAGCTGACGCAGTGCCCTTGGTGTGGAAAGACTCTCGATCACACGAAATATTCGGTCGTAGCCAGTCCTGAGCCGAAGCTCGTTATCGCTTGTCGCAACAATGCATGCGACTTTGCGGCCGGACTGCCGGTTTATGTTGTGGATGAGGACATTTACGAATATCGACCCGAGCTGATTCTCGGCACGGTAGACAAGTTCGCCATGATGGCCTGGCGTTCCGATGTCGGAAAGCTCTTCGCGCGAGACGGAGTTGGTAGCCCGCCTGATCTGATCATCCAAGACGAGCTCCATCTGATATCCGGACCTTTGGGGTCGATGGTCGGTCTGTACGAGACGGCAGTGGATGTCGCGTGTTCGGTTCCGGGGAAGGGTGGAGCGCCCGGATCAAGACCTAAGATCATCGCGTCGACGGCCACCATCCGCCGGTCTGATGAGCAGATCAAGATGGTTTTCGACCGGGAGTCGCGCCAATTCCCACCCCCAGGAATTGATCCCGATCAGTCGTTCTTTGCTGAGCCGGCGCCGCGCGACACCGCAGGAACTCGAATGTACGTAGGCGTGATGAGTCCGGGCACCAGCCACGCGACTCTCCTCGTGAGGACGTATGGTGCGTTGCTGCAGGCAGCGCAGGACATCGAGTCCGAGGACTGCACTCGGGATCCCTACTGGACACTCTTGGGATACTTCAACAGTTTGCGAGTACTCGGCAGTGCCATGCTGCAGGTCGAAGGAGACGTTCGTGAGCGACTGGGCGTCGTATCCAGGCGTGGCGGCACCGAGGCGCGCCGGCTGGAGTCTGCGAATGAGTTGACCAGCCGCGTTTCGTCAGCGGAAATCCCCAGGCGGCTCAAGAGTCTGGAGCGGAAATACGATTCGGGAACCGCCGACGACATCGTTCTGGCCACGAACATGATCTCGGTCGGGCTGGACATCGATCGGCTCGGGTTGATGACCGTCATGGGGCAACCTCAGTCGAGCTCCGAGTACATCCAAGCCACAAGCCGCGTGGGTAGGAAGTATCCCGGGCTGGTTGTCACGATCTTCAACTCCGCTCGTTCGCGAGATCGATCGCACTTCGAGAATTTTGTTCCGTTCCATCAGGCCCTCTACCGTGCCGTAGAAGCCACGAGCGCAACTCCATTCGCTGCGCGTGCGCGAGATCGAGGGCTGCACGGGGTCTTTGTATCCCTCGCGCGGATGATGATCGGTCCGATGTCGGGCGAAGGGGGCGCGCATGCTGCGCCTGCGCATGAGGAAGAGCTTCGAAACTTGATCTCCATCATCGAACGACGGGTGGAAGCGACATCGAGCGACGAGAGCGAAGACACCGTGGAGCAGTTGAACGAAATGCTCAAGGTATGGATCGAGGAGGCGAAGTCCCGCGATTCCATGAAGTACCAGGATCGCAAGAATTCGATGGACGCGCTTCTGATCGAGCCTTCGTCTGCACTCACTGATGACAACATCGAATACACCCAAACCGAGACGCCCTGGCCCACTTTGATGAGTTTGCGCGATGTCGACGCGGAGAGCGCCCTGTACACGATCCGAATGAGGAGCCAGTCATGACAGTCGCGAAAGCTCGCCGTACTCAGCTGCTGAGTACGTACGGTGTCGGGAGTCTGTTCCCCTCGGAGACAACGAGTTACATGATTGCCGGTATTCATGAGTGGAAGGCGCGTGATGCGGACCTCATCAGTGAACCGCGTCTTGCGCGAAGTCTCGGAGTGTCCGAGCTGAAAGCTCCGCCTGCAGGATCGAAGCGCAAGCGCGACATACCGGTGATTCGATTTCCCATCACGCAGGTCTGCCCGTCGTGCAGGAGAATCGATTCCATTGGAAAGTTGTCCAACGATCGAGAAGTTGCTCGCTGCTCGTGTGAGAAGCGAACGGAACTGAGCCCGTTCCGTCTGGTTATTGCCTGCACACGTGGGCATATCGACGAATTCCCCTACTTCCGATGGCTTCATCAGGGCCAAGATGGCGGATCGGAGCACACGATGCACCTGCGCGCCCAGGGCCGGACTTCGTCGCTCGCCGACCTGGAATTGACCTGTACCTGTGGTGTGCAACCCAGGACCCTCGACGGTTCAGCTGGTCCGATGGCACTGGCCGAGTTCGGTAAGTGTGCCGGTCGTCGCCCATGGCTGGGGCCCGACGAGTCCCAGCACTGCGAAGAGACACCTCGGGCTGTTCAGCGTGGTGCGTCCAACGTCTGGTTGCCTGCCGTCAGATCGGCAATTTCGATCCCGCCGTATTCTCAAGCACTTGCCAAGTTTGTCGACCGCCATTGGGTTTCGCTCCGCGATCCTGAGGCGGTAACGCCCGCGCTTTTGCGTAGTCTGGCGGGGCACTCTCGTCGATTTTCAGTAGAGCAGCTCGAGGCCGAGCTGGATCGACGCAGAGGCGAAGCGTTCGACGACCTGCTTACCGAGGAGGCACTCCGACGCCAGGAATATGCCGCTCTTGTCGAAGGCCGCGAACAAGAGAGCCTTGACGATGATTTTGTGTGCCTGGAAAGAGATGTGCCCGTCGACTTCGAGCACTTGATTTCCGACGTTCGCAAGGTGACTCGGTTGCGGGAAGTGCGCGCGCTCTATGGCTTTACCAGGCTTGATGACAACGAAGAGAATCTGTGCGCATTGTCGCCGGACAAGACGCATTGGTTGCCTGCGATCGAGGTGATCGGCGAGGGCATCTTTATTGCTTTTCATCGAGATGCCCTGGAGGACTGGGCACAAGAGAGTTTTCCGGTCGAACGGTGGAGCTTGTTCAAGAAGGTTGCCGGTCCCGCGTTGCAGCGACCTGACGAACGCGCTGTGACGGGTCTGATTCGTGTTGCACTTCATACGTTTGCGCATGTGGTGATCGACCAATTGTCGCTTGAAGCAGGGTATCCGGCGGCGTCACTGCGAGAGCGGCTCTATGTTGACGATACAGGTATGGCTGGTGTGTTGATCTACACCGCAAGTTCCGATTCCGCAGGCAGCCTCGGCGGAGTGGCATCGCAGGCAGAAACCGAACGGCTGGGCCCGGCTCTCACTGAAGGTTTGGCTCGAATGTCTTGGTGTTCAGCCGATCCCGTCTGCATCGAATCGCAGGGTGCCGGCGCCGATGCGATGAATCTGGCTGCGTGCCACGCTTGCGTTCTGTTGCCGGAAACCTCATGCGAGTTGGGAAACCGGTATCTGGACCGAGCCTTGCTTTTCGGAACGCCAGAGGACGGTCATGAAGATCGCGGATTGTTCAGCGAGGCCCTGGAGTCGATCTGAGGACTGGATCAGCGGAATGCGTTGTCGCGCGTGCTCGTAGCACGGACGCGCTCGACAATGCGTTCCCTGACCTTGCCGGCCGTCTTCCACTTCATCGAGCGCTTGTCGGGATCCAACCCGTATTGGTGGAGGATGTCTCGGAGTTGTTCGAGATCCAGACCACCCAGTTCCTTGCGCAGTCCATCTTCTCCGTCGCTGCGAAAAGCTGCGAAGGGATCAAGGGCTGCTGGTGCCCTTGGTGTGCTGACTCTTCGGGCTTTGGTTTCCGTTCGAATGGTCCGCGAGGCGCTAGGGCGGGCGTCCCCAACGGCAATGTGTTCTGCGACGAGTTTCCCCATTGTCAGCACAATGATCGCGGCGTTCGGATCCTGAGCTGCCAGTTTGTTGATCGACAATTCGAACGCCGTCTGGGCGGCGACGAGTTCGTCGTTGATTGGTGTCACGTGTAGATCTCCACATTCGTCATTACGTGGGATGTGAGGTCTCTCAGATCGTCGACCTTCTTGCCTCCGCCGTATCGGTTTTTCAAGGTGCCGAAGTCGAAGAACTCTGCTGCCGCTGCGATGTCCGTCGCTTCGGGTATCCAATAGGGGATGACATTAGGTGGGCGTTCGATGAGCTTGCGTTCTGCAGCAGGCAATGCGTCGTAGTCGAGGACCGCGTTCTGCAACCGCTGGATGGTGTTTCGGTGCAAGTTGGTGTTCGCGCGATACTTGGTGATGATCAGTCCGAGGGCTTGGACGTGATGTCCAGTTTTTTCGGAGAACATCCGCACACGCTTCTGAATCTGCGGAATACCGTACGTGGACAGCACATCGGGAATCGTCGGAATTACGTACGCGTCGGCCAACATCAGTCCGTTGCGCGTGATGATCCCCATATTAGGCGGACAATCGATGAGTATGTAGTCGTAGTGGTCTCTCACCGTGTCGACAGCTTCTTTGAGAACTAGAAGCGGTTGCAGCGAATCCGGCTCGTCATATTGCCACGCTGCGACTTCTTCGGAGATCTCGATCATGTCGAGTGACGACGCCAGGAGGTCGATACCGGCCAATTTCGCCAGCGGTGACACGTTTCGTTGAATCGCATCGTCGATGTCGAACTTTGGCGCTTGCGAATCGAGGGCCTGTTCGAACAGTGCTTTCAGCGTGCGACCGGAGTTGTTGAGCTCGTGCCAGTGTTCGGTCCCTATCATCATCGTTGTGAGATTGGTCTGGGGGTCCAGGTCGATCAGGAGAACACTCTTTCCGAACATGCCCGCCATGAACTCGGCGAGTGCGGCGGTCATTGTGGACTTTCCGACGCCACCCTTGAGGTTTATGGTCGCAATTACTTTGGCCATGAGGTGCGTCGGTCCTTACATCTCGGATGCGGTGGTGGTCGTCACGGGCGAATTCGCATTCGACGCAGACTCTACGATGACCAGGCGACAATGCGGCTGTGTGGTGGCTGGAGTCGACCATCGGTGTCGTAAACTTCGCCGTTATGGAAGACAATCGCAGCGCACAGTGTGATCTGTCCACGCACTCGGTTGTCGACCTGTTTGCCGGTCCCGGAGGCATCGATGTCGCTGCGACGTGGCTTGGAATGAGTACCCACGGAGTCGAATGGGACGACGATGCGCATGCAACACGTATCGAGGCCGGCCTGGATACTGACCATCGTGATGTTCGTGAGCTAGGTCCGAAGAAATTCCCCAATGCAACCATTCTTGCCGGTGGGCCCCCGTGCCAGACGTTTACAGTGGCGGGATCCGGTAGCGGCCGGGACGCTCTCGATGATGTGCTGAAGTTGGTAGATCGCATGGCTCGGGCTGAAGACGTGTCATCTTCGCTCAAGGGCCTCGATGACGAGCGCACCGGACTGGTGCTCGAACCGCTGCGTTGGGTCCTCGAAGCGCACGGTGCCGGCCGACCGTACGAAGCGGTAGTCCTCGAACAGGTTCAGACGGTCCTCCCCGTGTGGGAGGCGATGAAGCCGGTTCTGGAGTCGCTCGGTTACAAAGTTGTGTGCACAGTCCTGCGAACCGAAGAGTTCGGTGTACCGCAGACCCGCCGCCGAGCGGTGCTGCTCGCCAACCGGACGGTGACGCCGATCCGTCCGGTGCCCACGCACCAGGCGTACCGAGCGGGAATGGTGCGTGGAACCGGAGAATCGCATTTGCTGCCATGGGAAACCATGGGTTCGGCTCTGAAGCGGGGCGAGTGGTTCGAGGTTGTGTCCAACTACGGCTCGGGCGGAATTCCCTCCGCGCGGGGGCGGCGAACTTCTGATCAGCCGTCGGCCACGGTGACCGGCAAGATTTCGCGTAACCGCATTGTCGACCACATGGGGGACGAACAGGAACGATTCTCTCCCGCCGAAGCTGGTCGGTTGCAGACGTTCCCCCTCGACTACAAATGGGCGGGGCAAGGTTGGGCCCAGCAGGTGGGGAATGCTATGCCGCCCAGGTTGGCTGTTCATGCGCTTGCGGCCGCCTTTGGCCGCGTTCCGGTGACTGCGCAGCTGGACAGCAAGATCGAGGAGTCCTGGATGCGATCACGAGTGTCCGACACGCCGGTTTTAACAGTAGCTCCTGACCTGGGGATGGAAGGTGCGCTGGATCTTGGTGCCGCTGTGGCGGTCTGACTCCAGAGTAGGTAGGGAACAGCGGCGCACTAACCGTCCGACCGTTATGGTTGGATTTCGAGCCGGCACGGCCCGAAGTGAGAGGACCACCACGCGTGACAATCAGCGCTACCCCCGTCGTCGGCTCAGCAGCCGGGGGCGAGTATTCATTTAACGTTGCTCCCGGCTCGATAGTGGAGGTTCGGGATGAGGAATGGTTGGTGTCCTCCGTCGAACCGACGTCAGACGGATACGTAGTGCACGTGTTGGGTCTCTCCGACTTGGTGCGCGACACAGAGGCATCGTTTTCGACTGCACTGGATGAAGTTGTGCCGGTCGATCCCACAGACGTAACGGTGGTGGCCGATACCTCGGATAAATTCCGTAGATCACGGTTGTGGCTCGAATCGATGCTCCGCAAGACCCCGGTTGCGATTGCCGATCCCAGCCTCACGACTGCGCACAAGGCACTTGCCCGGCCACTCGAATACCAGTACAAGGCTGTTCGTCAGGCGCTGGATCCTGACAACCTTCGCCCGCGCATACTGCTTGCCGATGCTGTCGGTCTCGGGAAGACACTTGAAATCGGGATGATTCTGTCGGAACTGGTCCGGCGTGGTCGTGGTGATCGCATCCTCGTCGTGACTCCGAAACACGTCCTCGAGCAGATGCAGATGGAGCTGTGGACTCGGTTTGCTCTGCCGTTTGTCCGCTTGGATTCTGCTGGGATTCAACGCATTCGACAGATCCTTCCTGCGACTCGCAACCCGTTCACTTATTACAAACGGGTGATCATCTCCATCGATACCCTCAAGAGCGACCGTTACCTCAACCACCTTCGTAAGCAGCAATGGGACGCGGTGGTCATCGATGAATCCCACAACGTCACCAATGTTGCCGCTCAAAACAACCGACTCGCCCGGCTGTTGGCGTCGCGGACCGACGCGTTGATTCTTGCGTCGGCAACACCGCACAACGGTCGTGCCGAATCGTTCGCCGAGCTGATTCGCATGTTGGATCCCAGTGCCGTGTCCCCGTCAGGTGAGTTGGATGCCGAGCAGGTCAAAAAGCTTGTCATTCGTCGCCATCGCCATCATCCCGATGTTGCCAGCGAAGTCGGCTCGGATTGGGCGGAACGTCAACCACCACGCAATATCACGGTGGATGCCTCGGCCGCTGAGGACGCAGTAGCCCGCGAACTCGAAGATGTGTGGCTCTGGCCTGAAAAGGGGCAGTCGCCGTATTCGGGTTCGACGCGGTTGTTTCCGTGGGTGCTCGCGAAAGCATTCCTGTCGTCTCCGGATGCGCTGACGCAGTCGATCGTCGAACGACGAAAGCGGTTGGACCCGGAGGATGCAAGTGCAGCAAGGGAAATCGTGGCGCTCGATCATCTCGGCGAGTTGGTGGCCGCTACACCACTGCGCGAGTCTGCGAAGTACAGAAAGCTCCTCGACTATCTTGCGGAAATCGGCGTCAAAAAGAACGGCGACACCCGCGTTGTCGTGTTCGCGGAGCGCGTCGCGACGCTGAAGGCACTTGCACAGGCCCTCTCGAAGGACCTGACGATGACTCTCACCGAGGGGCGCGACCTTGGTCAGGTGACGGTATTGCACGGTGGACTCAGCGACGTCGAGCAGCAGGACATCGTCGAATCATTCAAACTCGAGTCATCACCCATTCGAATTCTGGTCACGGGTGACGTTGCGTCCGAGGGCGTCAACCTACACTCGCAGTGTCACGACATGGTGCACTACGACATTCCCTGGAGCCTGATTCGAATCGAGCAGCGCAACGGGCGCATCGATCGGTACGGGCAACGGCATCGCCCTCGGATTGTGACCTTGCTACTGACACCGTCGACGAAGCACTTTGCGGGTGACGTGAGAGTTCTGACGCGCTTGGTGGAGCGAGAACACGAGGCGCACAAGGCTTTGGGTGAATCTTCTTCACTGATAGGAACTTACGACGTTGCAGCGGAGGAAGAGGCCATTCGTCAGG
Source organism: Rhodococcus sp. MEB032 (assembly GCF_030208925.1). Taxonomy (NCBI): domain Bacteria; kingdom Bacillati; phylum Actinomycetota; class Actinomycetes; order Mycobacteriales; family Nocardiaceae; genus Rhodococcus; species Rhodococcus sp. MEB032. The sequence continues at coordinate 579,462 of NZ_JARVSY010000001.1, read as the reverse complement.
TTCTCGCCGGCGAGAAGTCGCTGGATTCCGTCGTTAAGACTGTCGATCAGGTGACCTCAGGCGGTGGACTCAGTGGTCTTCTTGCCCAAATTGGTGCTGCCAGTGAAAGCCTGGACGCATCGTCATCGCCGGTGCCCACCGAGCCGCCGACAAGCGGCGAGGCATCTACCAGTTTGTATTCGTCCGAGTTCGAGTATCTTTCTGATGCCTTGGAGGAGTTCGTCGGCACGCCGAGTAAACCAGCGCCGAATGGTGTGTCCTGGACTGTGCACAAGGCGCAGTCGATTGCCAGTCTCACCCCGCCGCGTGACCTGAAGCAGCGATTGCAGGTTCTGCCGCAGTCGTATCTTCGGGCGCGGTCGGTCACCGAGACCTACAAGCTGGCGCTCACAGCACTGCGGGGCGAGGAAGAACTGCGCGCTGCGCGGGCAGGGGAGTCGACGTCGACGTGGCCCGAGGCGCATTTCCTTGCGCCCCTTCATCCGATTCTTGATTGGGCTGCAGATCGGTCGCTCGCAGATCTGGGTCGACGGCAGATTTTCGCGGTCTGCGGGGCAGTGCCGGATACGACGGTGCTGGTCCAGGTAACGCAAACGAATACACGTGGGCAGGTAGTCGCTGCGTCGTTCTACACCGTGGCGTTCCCTGATGTGAACAATCCAAGTTTCGGTCTCGCATCTCCGCACCCGAGCGCGGCTCATGCAATTGCGGTACTTGGCCTCGCTGATATCAACACCGCCGCTCTCGGCAACGTCGAAGCCCTGCAGCTACTGGTTGCTGCAGCCGTTCGTGCCGCAGATTCTGCAGCCGAAGAACACGCAGGCGCGATCAGGGACGAGACTCGGCAACGAGTAAGTGAATGGACTTCACGCGCAGAACGGTGGACCCACGAAGCCGACGCGCTGATCCAACGTGACGAGTTACGTCAACGGGCAGATCGAGTGTCACACGAGCGAGAAGTCGCCCAATCTATGAATCCCGACCGCCGACTTGTCCGTCCGCTACTCGTCGCGGTGCCGGACAGTTCGACGAGTCGGAATGTAGCGACGACAGGGAAGAGTCTCTAGTGAGTTCAACATCTGATGCCCTGATTGTCGGCGAGGATTTTGTCAGCGAGCATTACTTCACCACCGACGCGACATCTCAGTCGTTCAACGCGCGAGTGATCGATCGGCGCAAGCAATGGGAGTCCGAAAAGTCCGCCGGGCAACCAACTGCGCGTTCGCGTTTCACCGCGCAACGTGGTGATCTGACGCGAGACTTCTTGGGCTTGGGTGAAGCTGCGGACCAGCAAACGCTGAGTGAGCTCTACTCGAACCTTCGCTCGATACTCGGGTACGAAGGTGTGCGCTGGGAGATTGTGCGAATTGGTGGAACCGACACCGAATCGGGGCCTGCGCTTGCGGTCCGTACTCGCGGATTGGCCGGGCCTGCACCGTTGGTGATCGTCGAAGGTAGGGCGGAGCTCAGCGTCGAGCAGTTGATCGCCAAGGACGAGAAGACGCTGCGAACAGTTTTCAGGACTGGCGACGAGGACGTTCCCGGCGAAGACCTGGCTTCAGTGGCACAATTGCTCTCCCACCTGTCGACGGCGGAAGACGGTCCACAGTTCATTCTTGTTCTCGCTGGGTCCCACGCCCTGATCACCGAACGAAGCCGCTGGCTCGAAGGTCGCTACCTCGCCGTCGACCTGCAGCTGATCTGCGAGCGAAATGATGACAAACGAGGTGGTGAGACGGACCGAGCATTAGCCTGCTTGGCGGCAGACTCGCTTGCTCCCGATGCCGAAGGCAATATTTGGTGGGCCGGGGTGATCGACGAGTCCGCCAAGCACACCGTTGGAGTGTCCAAGGACCTGCGCGAGGGCGTTCGGCTGTCGATCGAACTCATCGCCAACGACGTCGTCACTCGGCGAGCCGTGCAAGGACTGGCTCCACTGGCAGATTCGGACGCGCAAGAGCTTGCGGGACAAGCGCTTCGCTACCTGTACCGCATCTTGTTCCTGCTGTACGCCGAGGCCCGGCCCGAGCTCGGCGTACTACCAACAGGTGAGCAGACGTACGAGCGCGGCTACAGCCTTGATCGTCTCCGAGAGCTGTTACACGTCGAGCTGGTCACACCTCGGGCCGAGAACGGTACGCATTTCCACGATTCGTTGCACACCTTGTTCGAACTTGTAGACATAGGTCACGACGGGTTGTCCGGTGATGCATCGAGAACTGAAGGGCTCACCTTCAGACACCTCAAGGCTGATCTTTTTCGGCCGCGCGCAACTGGGTTCATAAATGATGTCAAGCTGAGCAATTCTGCCGTGCAGAAGGTGCTTCGGAATCTGTTGTTGAGCAAAGAATCTCGGGGAAGAGATCGCGGCTTCATTTCCTATGCAGATCTCGGTATCAATCAGCTCGGCGCGGTGTACGAGGGATTGATGAGCTACACAGGCTTCTTCGCGAAGGACACGCTCTACGAGGTTGCGAAGAACGGGGATTCCTCCAAAGGATCATGGGTGGTGCCGGAGGGGCGAATCGAGGGCATTGCCGAGTCCGACTTCGTCACTGTGAAGGATGAGCTCACCGGGGAGCCGACCAAGGTTCGACATGAGCAGGGCACCTTCGTGTTTCGTTTGGCAGGCCGCGAACGTCAGCAATCGGCCTCGTACTACACCCCTGAGGTGCTGACGAAGTTCACGGTGGGGCAGGCCCTCGAAGAGCTGCTCGATCAGGATGGAACGATCACTTCCGCTGAGGAAATTCTTGATCTCACTGTGTGCGAGCCCGCCCTGGGGTCAGGAGCTTTCGCTATCGAAGCAGTGCGCCAGCTAGCCGATCAGTACTTGACACGTCGGCAGCGTGAGCTGGGCATGCGTATTGACCCTGAGGAGTACCCAACTGAACTGCAACGTGCAAAGGCATACATAGCACTTCATCAGGTGTACGGCGTGGACCTCAATGCAACTGCGGTTGAGTTCGCCGAAATCTCGCTATGGTTGGACACCATGGCGCGCGATCTTGATGCGCCGTGGTTCGGATTGCATCTCAAGCGTGGTAATTCACTCATCGGTGCCAGGCGTGCTCTTATTCCGAGTGGGCAATTGAAGTCTCGGGGATGGCTCGATGCCACGCCGATCGACGTTCGCCTTGCGGACAACCTGCTGGGCAAGCCGATGACGTAGTGGACGGTGTCCACCACTTCTTGGTGCCGACCAGCGGCTGGGGTTCGACTGTCGAGGCCAAGGAAGCAAAAGAGCTCGCGCCGGACGCTCTGGCTGATCTGAAGACATGGCGGAAAGAGCTCAAGCCCCAGCCGACAACTGCCCAGGTTCGCAAACTCAAAGAGCTCGCCGGCCGTGTGGAGACATTGTGGCTGCTGGCACACAAGCGCCTCGAGATCGCGGAGCGGGAGATCCGTCGGCCGATTCCAGTGTGGGGACGTGAAACCGAGAGCGCAGAAACCGTTGTCACGCGCGATCTGATCGAAGCGTCGTTGGCAGACGAGAATGGCGCGTATCGGCGTTTGCGTCGGGTCATGGACGCATGGTGTGCGCTGTGGTTCTGGCCGCTGGTCGACGACGACGCAACGGTTAAAGACGATCTCGTACAGCCTCCGACCTTGGATCAGTGGATCGACACTTTGACCGGTCTGCTCGGCACTTCCATCGGAGAATCGAAGCCGGAGAAGAAGCACGGCCAGCTCAATTTGTTCTCAATTCAGTCTTGGGACGAGCTCGAGGCAGTTGAGTCCAACGAGTTGCTCTTTGCGAAAGCTGCCAAAGTCGATGAGCTGAAGAAGAACTCGCCCTGGCTGGTGGTTGCGGAGCGCCTGGCCGCTCGCCAGGGCTTCTTCCATTGGGAACTCGATTTCGCGGCTGTTTTCTCTCGAGGAGGCTTCGACCTCCAGGTCGGTAACCCGCCTTGGGTTCGTCCGAGGTCGGACGTCGATGCACTTCTCTCGGAGGGCGACCCGTGGTTTCAGCTCGCCGTAAAGCCGACCCAATCGGAGTATAAGGCAAAACGTAATGCAACACTCGAAATCGAAGGCATCAGCGACCTCGTCCTGGGCGGTACGTCGGATGTCGCCGCAACCGCAGCATTCGTTGGCGACGCGCGGCAGTACCCGCATCTTATGGGACTTCAACCCGATCTCTATAGATGCTTTATGGAGCAGACTTGGCGGCATAACTCGCGTCGAGGGAGGGTGGGATTAATACATCTCGAATCTCATTTCACTGACGAAAAAGCCGGTCGTCTTAGGGAGGCGACGTATGAACGATTGCGACGCCATTGGCACTTTGTGAATGAACGAAAACTATTTGAGATAAAAGATCAGAAGATGTTTGGTGTTAATATTTACGGATCGTCGAGGAAAGTGGAATTCTTGAATTCCTGCTGGCTTTACCTGCCGGAGACTGTGGAGCGCTCACTAAGGCATGACGGGACAGGTTATGAACCAGGGCTGAAGGATTTGGATGGAAATTGGGATTTGAGACCGCACCGTGATCGCGTGGTGACAGTCACTGATTCGGTGCTCGCTTCTTGGCAGGACGTGACCGAATCGGGGGAGGGTCCGGTACGTCAAACTCGAATGGTCTATACAGTTAACCAATCCAGTGCGAATGTTCTCAGTAAGGTTGCGCAGTCGCCGAGGGTGGGTCAGCTCAATGTCAAGTATTCGCGTGGTTGGGATGAATCGATCGACCGACGTAAAGGACTTTTCGAGGCAGAGTGGGGCGTGGCTAATTCGTGGGCTGATGTAATACTGCAGGGTTCACATCTATTTGTGGGTACTCCACGCTACAAGGTTCCCAACAAGGAAATGAAGCACAACCAGGATTGGTACCCGACCGATTATGAAAGCCTAGCCGCCGAAAGTGTTCCGACTACGTCCTTCAAGCCATCCGGAAGTCGAGAACGCTACGACTCTTCGTATAACTCGTGGGAGGAGACTGACCGTGACGGAGTGATCGCCACCGTTTTTGCGCGAGATGTGTATCGTGTGGCTTGGCGCCGGATGGCTGCTAATACCGGTGAACGGACACTCGCTCCCGCGATAATTCCTCCTGGGGCGGCACACGTTAATACAATTCGTTCGGCGTGGATGCCGGAGCATGAGTTGGCAGTAGTGGCAGGTACGGCGGCGAGCATTTTATCCGACTTTGTTATCCGGGCAGTACCAAAAAACGATATAATAGAACGCACATTTGCTAGATTGCCCAGAATTTCAGGGAAGATTGCGGCTGGGGTTGCATTCAGGGCGCTTCGTATAAACTGTCTCACCGATGCATACTCTCGTTTGTGGGAGCAGTGCTTTGGTGTCGAGATGCAAGCAGAGGCTTGGGCTGGGGGTTTCGCCCACTCTCGCCGTAAACCTTTAGGTGAGATTTCTCCAATGTGGACGTCGGAGAGTCCACTGCGGATAGGTGCGGATCGTCGTCAGGCATTGGTCGAGATCGACGCACTAGTTGCTCTCGGGCTCGGACTCACTGCGGACGAGCTTTGCACTATTTATCGCACACAATTCCCGGTTCTGTATGGGTTTGACCGAAAGACGTACCTCTACGACTTCAATGGCCGTGTGGTACCCAACGAAGTCCTCAGTGTGTGGCGCAAGAAGGGCGACGCGATCAACGAGGACGAACGCACTGCCACAAACCCGGCAGGCAACACGTACACCTACGAATTGCCATTCCAGTTCCTGGACCGCGAAGCGGACATGCGCGAGGCATATACGGAATTCGAACGCCGACTTGGCATTACGGGCGGCACGGCAGCGGGTGCCAACTGATGGCCACTGAACTTCTGCCGCTCTCGCAGGCCGAGCGCATCACTGCCAGTCTGCTCGACTACCTCGGCACTACTTTCGCACTTGCGGACCCCGATGCACGACGTGAATTGGATGCGTTTCTCGAACATCCCTCAACCGGGATGTTTCGCGGACCATATCTGCGGCTGCGCATGCCATTTCGGCCTGCCGAAGACGGCTGGCGAGACTCCTTGGAATGGTATGAGGGGTTCACGCCGTACGGCCATCAGGCCGCCGCCTTCGAGCGGCTCAGTAGCGCGAACCTAGGACCTGACAAGTCGCGGCCGTTGCCCACTCTCGTTACGACGGGTACCGGTTCGGGAAAAACCGAAGCTTTCCTCTACCCGATTCTCGATCACGTTCTGCGTGCGAAACGCCAGGGCGTGACCGGCACCAAGGCGATCGTCCTCTATCCGATGAACGCGCTGGCAAACGATCAGGCGCAACGGCTCGCCGGTTTGATCACCGAGCACAAGGAGCTCGGCGGAATCACAGCCGCGCTCTACACCGGTGAAGCTGGCGCAACCCGGACGACCGTCGGCCCCGACGGACTGATCAGCGACCGGGACGTAATCCGAAGCGTCGCACCAGACATTCTGCTGACCAACTACAAAATGCTTGACCAGCTGCTGCTCCGCCCGGCTGATGCAGAACTGTGGCGACAGAGTGCTCACAGCCTTCAATATCTGGTTCTCGACGAATTTCACACCTATGATGGCGCTCAGGGCACCGACGTATCAATGCTGTTGCGCCGTCTCGGAATGACTCTCAAGAGTTATTGGGTTGACGGTGACACCGGCATCTCAGACGAAGACCGCGCCCGCCCACTAGGACGCGTCACGCCGATCGCGACGTCGGCGACTCTGGGAGACGGCAATGACTCCTCGACCATGCTCGATTTTGCCCGCACGGTCTTCGGTGACGAATTCACGGCTGATTCGGTGGTCACCGAATCCCGAGAATCATTGCAGGAGTGGTCAGATGGCGCTTCCTCGCGAATCGCTGAAACCGGGATCACCGTTGCACAAATTGACGAGAAACGACTTCGAGAGCTCGCATCTGCTTCCAGTGCGACTGATCCTGTTGACGTATCGCGGGCTGCGCTTCGGTCGCTCTACAGGGTGCCGAACGGATTCGAAGACAACGAGATTGATGGTCTCAGCCTCGATTTGATTCGAGCGCATCCAGTATTTCATCGAATAGTCGAACGCTGCGAATCAGCAGTACCCATTCTCGACCTACCCGATCCTGCGTTGTTTGCGGGCACAGACGAGTCCCTCGCGTCAGACCTCGCGCGCATCGACCCAAACATCAGAGCCCAGGCCCTACGGGCGCTGGTCACGACTCTCAGCCACGTGCGTGCGGTTTCGGGACGCACCGCACCATCGGTGGACGTTCATCTCTGGGTTCGGGAGCTCACCCGGCTGGATCGGGCAGCATCGGGGGCACCCCAGTTCGCCTGGGGCGACGACGGTCTACTGCTCAGCGACGATTCTCATGACGATTCACTCGCGGCTCCGTACCTTCCCGCGCTCTACTGCCGGCACTGCAATCGATCCGGCTGGGGAATTCTACTCGCACCTACCGGCACGGATCTCGATGTCGACGACTCTACAATCCGGCGTCGCAAGCTCGCTGACGATGACCGCTTCCGGGCTCTCATCCATGCACCGGTAGAAGGGGAGGCAGCGGTTGACTCGACATCGGACTCGAGTGCTCCGTCGAAACCTACTTCTGCGTCCGAGCTTTCATGGCTGGTAGTCGACGATCGTCGCATCACTCGACAACGGCCTGCCGAATCGGTTGTTGCCGAGGGTGGCGCCGTGCCCGTGTTGGTCAACGTCGGCGACACCGCCGGTGAGGATTCGATTCGAGATGTATGTCCGTCTTGCCGTCAACGTGACGGAATCCGCTTTCTCGGTTCCGCGATCGCGACGATGCTGTCGGTATCGCTCTCGACACTGTTCGGCACCCCCGGCCTTGATCCGCGAGAGAAGCGTGCGCTGGTCTTCACTGACAGTGTTCAGGACGCGGCACATCGCGCCGGTTTCGTTCAGGCGCGATCCAGGGCTCTCACGCTACGAACTTTGATCCGTCAGGCACTCGAGGACGGCGACACCAACCTCGACGCTCTCGCCCACAAGATGATCACCATGGCGGGCAACGACCGTGCCAAGCGCTACCGACTCCTGCCTCCTGAACTCGCCGATCGGGACGACTTCTCGAAGTTTTGGAGTACCGCGCGCCTGAGTCGAGCTTCGGCGACGTTGAGTGGTTTTGTCACCAAGCGACTTCAACTTGATATAGCGATGGAATTCGGTTTGCGTGCCGGCGTCGGTCGAACATTGACGCGTACGGGGACGGCCCTTGCCGAGGTCGATGTCTCGCCTTCGGTGTTGCTGCTCTGTGCACGAGACGTGCTCGACGGGCAGGACGTGCAACTGGCATTGGACACGTACACCGATGCACAGTTGGTTCGTTGGGTCCGAGGAACCTTGGAGCACATGCGAATCCGAGGCGCGATCGCGCACGAATGGTTCGAGAAGTTCCGGACCGACGACGGCAACCGGTGGTGGATCACCGGAGGCCGCAAACGAAGTCAAGGAATGCCAGGTTTTGGCCGCGGGAACTCCGCACCGGGCTTCCCCGTACTCGGCACGGTCAACCGTCGCGACAGCGACTTCGAGCCAGTGGCGTCTGCCCGCGGTTGGTACGCAAGCTGGACGGCAAAAGCTCTTGCCGTCAGTCCAGCCGAGGGGGCAGTCCTCAGTCGACTGCTGTTCGAGCGTCTAAGGCATCGCGATGTCGTAGGCGAGTTAGCAGGCGGTAGTGGAACTCGAACCTTCCATCTGACGCCGGATTCGGTAGTCGCTCGTCCGATCTCCGATAGTGAGATTTCCGACAAGACGGTCTCGCTGGGGTGTAGCAACTGCGGGGATTCGATCATCAGCGGCCACGACACCGTTGATCAACTTGTCGGTGGTCCGTGCCTGATTGCGGCTTGTGCAGGCACCCTTGAACGCCGACGTATCGATGACAACTTCTATCGACAGATGTACACCGTTACCGACATTCGTCGAGTTGTCGCGCGTGAGCACACGTCGCTGTTGCCCGACGAAAAGCGTTTGGAGTACGAGTCACAGTTCAAAGAAACCAATCCGCCGCCAAACGCGCCGAATGTACTCGTCGCGACTCCGACACTGGAGATGGGCATCGATATCGGTGATCTGTCGGCAGTGATGCTGTCATCGCTCCCGCGCTCCGTCGCGTCGTATCTACAGCGAGTCGGCCGTGCAGGTCGACTGACTGGAAATGCGCTTGCCTTGGCATACGTGACCGCACGTGGCGATCAACTGCCACGCTTCGCCAATCCGGATGCGACGATCAACGGCGCAGTCCGACCGCCGGCAACGTATCTGGATGCCGAAGAGATTCTTCGTCGGCAGTTCATCGCTTCGGTTGCCGATCGATTGGCGCGCCTGAAGAATGTGCCACATCCGAGAACCACCCCTGACGCTCTCGGGTCGACCGGACCGAAAACCTACTTGGGCACTCTCATATCCGATGCCGAATCACATTCGACGCTCTATGTGGACGAGTTCGTGGCCGGTTTTCAATCGCTGGACGGCGAGGTAGTTGAGCGACTGCGCGACTTTGCCACACCTCAGAGTGGGCCCGAGAGTAGCGAATTGGCGTCCCGGTGCCATAGCGCGTCGATGGAATGGAACCAACGCATCGAGACGCTGCAGCACCGAAAGAAGGCAGTGGACGCGGTTGTTCCACAACTTCATGCAGCAGCGCAGAGCACAGTGGCCACAGATGATGACAAAGTTGCGTACCGTACCGCTCTCGCCGCCCAGCGACTGGTCGGCACGCAACTCGCGTCCCTGCGGTCCGAATACTGGATCAGTGCGCTGGAAGCGTTCGGGCTTTTTCCCAACTACACGTTGCTCGACGATTCGGTGACCCTCTCGGTCTCCGTCAACTGGATACATCCTGAGACTCAGGAATTCGAACACACCGAGTTCGAGCTCACCCGAGGATCCGCCCAGGCCCTACGCGACTTCGCACCCGGATCCACCTTCTACGCAAGTGGATTCGCTATTGCCATCGACGCCGTCGACCTCGGCGCCGAGGGCGACGCTGTGCACGAGTGGGCTTGCTGTCCCGCTTGCGGTTTCATCGCCGACCTGGGGGACGGTGCGCAGCCTCCGGCGATATGTCCGCGTTGTGGAACAGCAGCAATTGCGGATATCGGCCAGCGCCTCCCCGTCGTAGAACTCTCGAGTGTGTCGGCCGTGGTTCGACGTGAAGAAGCGGCTATCGACGACGGCAAAGAAGAACGAATCCGTAACCCGTTCACGATCATTACTGCTGCGGATATCGACCCGACCTCCTTTACCCGCCGTTGGTTCGTCGAAGGACTCGGCTTCGGAGCGACACATCGTCGTTCGATGACGATCCGATGGATCAATACCGGAGGCAGCCGTAGCGGTGGGTCGTCGCGGATTCTCGCGGGCGGCGAGATCGAGTCTGCAATGTTTCGGGTGTGCTCGGAATGCGGAAAGCTCGACACGGACACGCGGCGCAACTCGCCGAGTGAACACCGTCCCTGGTGTTCGTATCGCAAGGCATTGGAAGAGTCGACGCTCTCGATTGCATTGGCGCGGTCATTGACCACCGAAGGACTGGTTTTGCGGTTGCCGCCATCGGTGACGTGGGGCGATTCCTTTGCAGTTCCATCCCTGTCCGCGGCGCTGCTACTTGGGCTGCGTGAACGAATCGGCGGAGATCCGGACCATCTGCAGATCGTGGCTGTGGTCGATCCTGCCGTGAACGGCGAAAACCGACCCGGTCTGCTGCTGCACGACATCGTCCCCGGAGGTACGGGGTACCTCGCTGATCTTTCCGATCCCAGTACCATTTGGGACGTGCTGAGAAGGGCGCACGCTGTCGTCGTATCGTGCGAATGCCAGCACGAAGGGAAGCTTGCCTGCGAAAAGTGTCTGCTACCGTTCGCGTCGTTCACCGAGGTCAAATTCACGTCGCGGAGTGCTGCTGCACGTCACCTGCGGTCGCTGTTGCTCGGCCGGGAGGTGTCAACGGACGACAACAGTCCGATTCCGGATGCGATGCCGTGGAGCATAACTTCGGATGAACCGCCTATGGTCGATCTGGAGTCGAACCTCGAACGGCGCTTCCGGGTCGTGTTTGCCGAGCGCCTCCGGGCGCTTGGTGCGACGATCGTCGAGAAACCGACCGACAGAGGCGTCGCGTGGGACGTGGCGCTCGGATCATCCAACAGATGGAGTTTGAGGCCTCAGGAAAATATCCTGGGAAGCAAGCCGGACTTCGTTCTGACGTCAGCGACGCCGGGTGTTCCTCCGACCGCGATCTTCACCGACGGATGGCAATTCCATGCCAGTCCTTCGAAAAATCGGCTTGCGGACGATGCGGAGAAACGACGTAACTTACGTGACGGTGGCTACCAAGTCGTCGCCGTGACGCATCAAGATCTCGAGGGTAAGCCATCGACGTCACCGATCTTGGCCGCCGAGCGCGTCCCGGGGTTGCTGCAGATGGCAGGTGATCAGCTTGCCAAGAGTTCTGTCGACCTCGTATTCGCCACCGCCATTGATTTACTGCTTGCGTGGATGCAGAGCCCGCAAGCGCAGTCGCGGCGGAACCTTGCACATTGGCTCCCGGTCCTGGCGATCATGGGAATGAGTGCCTCGGCAACTCAGACCGGCGGTGCGGCACCTGCGGTGCTCGCGGGACGGCTGATCGACGGTGGTGTTTTCGCGGATCCGAATGGGGACACGATCACGTGGCGAGACCGTGGATTCGCGATCGCGGTGCGGGTTCCCGCCGGAAAGTCGCCCAACGATGCAGAGATAGCCGTCGTCATCGACGACGACGATTCTGCGTTGTCCATGGAGACACGCGATTTGTGGAGGGAATGGCTTCGCTGGTCCAACCTGCTCGAGTTGCGTCCGCTTCCTGCGGTCGTGACTACGCGCCGGCACCTGGCGTCTTCATCGATGAATCTGGGGTCGCCCGCCTCGACTGTCACGGGGGGCCCAAGTGAATCTGTGACACTGACCGGGCCTTGGCGTGAGGTGTACGACGAGGTGGTTCAGGCGGCTCAGTCGCTGGTTACCGGATTGGCCGCGTCTGATCTCCCAATTCCGGAGGTCGGTGAGGAGGTCGCAGGGGTGCCTCTCGAAATATCCTGGCCTTCACTGCGAATCGCTGTCGATCTGGGTCTTGATGCTGAGGATCGCGAGGGGTTGTCGGCGGCAGGATGGACGCTGTGCCCAGTGGATGCGAAAAAGGTAATCGAGCTTGTCCAAGCAGAGGGTCTTGCACAGACGCCTTCTGTGACTATTGATTCAGTGAAAGGCGAGTAGATGCCTCAGATTGTCATCGGACGTGGACTGGACAAGATCGATGGGAGTCTCCACAAGGCAACCTATGCGTTTTTGGCGAAGCTGTCGGCCAACGACGACAACAAGAGCCTGCACATTGAGCCGATCAACAACTCAGCTGATCCGCGTGCCCGGACGGGAAGGGTGGACCTCTCCAATCGTGCGGTTCTGTTCAAAGTTCAAGGCAGCGGCCAGGACGCATCGTACGTATTCATCGGTACCTACCCGCACGACGAGGCAATCAAGATTGCTCAGACACAAAGGATGGCCGTCAATCCGCGTAACGGTATCGCTGAGCTACTGCCGGTCGAAAATGCAGCTCCAGCGCCGGTTTACTCAGCGCCGGTTGCAGTTTCCGAAAACCGTACGCCGTCGATTGAACAATCCTTACGCCGGCGTGAGTTCACAGCTGAAGATTTGACGGAGCTGGGACTGGACCTCGAGTTCGCCTCGGGTGCTCTGGACATCAACGATCCTGATGCATTGCTCGAGTACGCGGAGACGGCGCCGGCAACGTGGCAAGGCACTGCTCTCGTCGACATCTTCACGGGAACGTCATTGGCAGATGTCAAGGAGAAGTACGCGCTCGATACTGTCGAATCCGATGACGGTACCGAGGACGACAAACTGCTCAGGGCCCTCCGGCATCCTGCGGCGCGAATGGAATTCGCGTTCATCGAGGACAACGACGAGCTTCGCGAAGCTATCGAGCGTCCGGATTTCGCCGCATGGCGCATCTTTCTCCATCCGGAACAGCGTGCGTATGCGTTCAAAGACATCAACGGTCCCTTCCGTCTGACTGGCGGTGCAGGAACCGGCAAGACGGTCGTCCTTCTCCATCGCGCACGCGAGCTTCATCGCAAGAACCCTACGGCGCGAATCATCCTCACAACCTACGGCGCCACCCTCGCAGAGAGCCTACGGGCGCAATTTCGTCAGCTTGATTCCACCGTGACACTCGCGGCCGACATGGGAAAACCAGGTGTATATATTGCCGGCGTCGACGCCATCGCTTCGCGCGTCCTGCACAAATACGAAAGTCAGCTTGGCGGAGGTGCTGATGTAAACGGCGCAGTTGCAACAGTTCTCGGCCCTCGAACAGCGCAAGTGTTCAAGAATCAGGGTTTCGATGCATGGAAACAGGCGATCGGTGCTTACGGAGCCGATCTGCCGAATGAGTTGAAAGTGGACTCGTTCTTCGAAGCGGAGTACAGCTTGGTAGTTCTACCGAACTCTGTCACCACGCGCGAAGAATACTTGCGTGTGAAGCGCTCTGGGCGGGGGGTGTCACTCAATCGGTCGAAGCGAAACGCGGTGTGGGACGTCATCGCCGGCTACCGAGCGTCTGGAGCGGCGTCGGGTTCGACTGACTTCGACGAGAAAGCCGCCATCGCTGCAGCAGTGCTGCGCGACGGATCGTCGGCACTCGCCGATCACGTGCTCGTGGATGAAGCTCAGGACTTGAGCCCGAGCCGTTTTCAGCTCCTTCGAGCTCTCGTATCTGGAGGTAAGAATGATCTGTTCTTTGCAGAGGACACTCATCAGCGGATATACGGTCAACGAGTTGTTCTCGGACGGTACGGCATCAACATTGTGGGGCGCTCGCGTCGCCTCACGCTCAATTACCGAACGACCGAACAAAACTTGCACTACGCCCTCGGGATTCTCTCTGGCGCAGAATTCACCGATCTGGGTGATCTGCCGGAGACTTCAGAGGGGTACCGATCCGCTCGCAGTGGGCCTAAACCCCAACAGATTTCGGTATCGAACCTCACCGAGCAATATGACGTCGTTGCCAAACTCGTGAAGACTTGGACAGCGGCTGGTACGGATGCAGAATCCATCGGTTTGCTTGTCCCCACAAAGAAAGAGGGCCAAGCACTTCCGCGCGCACTGGGTGAACGTGAGACGTCTGCAACATTCGTCGACCGGAATTCATCAGGTGCCAAGGGAACTCCTCAGGTGATGACCATGCACCGGGCAAAGGGTATGGAGTTCGCGAAGGTTGTTCTCGTTGGAGTGGGAGAGAACTCGATTCCACGGTCCTATGTGGTGGATTCCCTCCCGGAGGGGGAGCGTGACGACGCGCTTCAAAGGGAGAGGTCGCTGCTGTATGTGGCTGCAACTCGAGCAAGAGACAACTTAGTCGTGGTGTGGACTGGAAAGCCTAGTGCGTTGCTTCCTGAAATAGGTTGACAAATCGGTCTTTCGGAGGCAGGCGCTCCATATCTCACCAAATACAGGAGTAGAACGAAAATGAGTGACGTTGGTGGGCAGTGGTGTCCATATCCGCTTTGGGGAGGGCGCGGAGACTGGTGCAACGAGGAAGTCGTCGGTGTTCATGCCTATACCGATGCGATCAGGTCGACTTTGGGTTCCGACTTCGACCCTGGAGGTACATCCGTCCGTAGAACGGTGGAACTCATCCCGGAGCCCGGCAATCCGCATGATCGCTATGCAGTCTCGGTCAGGGCATCGAACTATTTGATCGGCTACTTGGCGCGAGAGCGGGCGATCCTGTTCCACAGTCGCTTGGCGGAGCTGATCAAGCGCGGGTTGGTGCCTACAGTGCCCGCATCGATCCGTGCTTACGACCGCAACTCTTGGGACGACACGCCAGGAACTCCAGTGGAGTTGTCTGTCTCCGTGGAGATTCAGCTCAGTGAACCGCATCTATTGATACCAGGCAACGAACCACCTGAGATCCCGTATACGCTGCTACCGTCTGGCGCCTCTGTCCAGGTCACCAAAGTCGACGACCATTTCGACGTGCTTCGGAATTATGTAGAGCCGGAGGGCGAGCTGGAATTGCTCGTCACTTTGCATGAATTAGACGTGAGCACTGCGAGGACGGAAAAGAAGGTGGTGGAGGTCCGTGTCGACGGCCATCGCATCGGGCAGCTGACTCCGCAGACAAGTGCGAAGTTCTTGCCTGCGGTTCGTCATCTCGGAGGCCGAGGGCTCGTCACTGTCGGGAGGGGGTGGTTTCGAGGTTCATCCGTCTCTGCGCAGGTGTCTTTGATGGCGGCGAAGGCGCATGAGCTACCCGAAGACTTCTTGACCGGTGAGCCTTGGACCGTAATCGCCTTGAACCGGCCGAGCCGAATACCAGTCGACGAGGGCAGATCGGTGTGCGCCGAGCCGATTCCCACGTTCGCAATCGATATGGTGACCACCCGTCCACTGACGCCGTGGCAGCAGAAGGAAGCAACCAAGATGCTTATCGCTGCTTCCACTGCGGTTGCCTCGCGAGGCCTACCGGTTGTCGAGCCGCAGGTGAGTTCTGATTCGATCAAAGCAATTGTGTTGGAAAGCCATTCGGCGGATATCTTGGCTGCCCTGGCAGGTATCGAGGACTCGGACTTCGCATTAGCGGTCAAGTACCGGTCGCTCCAATAATTTTGGATCGACCGTTGACCCAACCGCCTAGGTCGTCAGCAGTTTCTTCTGGACTTTGCCCATAGCGTTGCGGGGCAAGCTGTCCACCAGACAAACCTGGCGTGGGCGCTTGTGGATCGACAGTGATTCGGCGACGAAGTCCGAAACCACAGCGCAGTCGGCTACGTCCCCGACGATGAATGCGACTATGCGCTGTCCGAGATCGTCGTCCGGCACACCGACGACGGCGGCCTCGCGAACGCCGGGGTATGCCAGAAGTGCCTGTTCCACCTCGCCGGCACCGATGCGGTATCCACCGGACTTGATCATGTCGACCGACTCGCGACCTACGATGCGGTGGAATCCGCTGTCGTCGATCACCGCGATGTCGCCGGTGCGGAACCAGCCGTCTTCGGTCATGGATTCCGCTGTCTTCGAGGGGTTCCCGAGGTACTCGTCGAAGAGAACGGCGCCCGCAACTTCCAGTTGCCCAAGCTGCTCTCCGTCGTGCGCCGACAATTCGCCGTTCTCGCTGCGCAACCTCGTCCTGACTCCCGGAACGGCGTGCCCGACCCAACCCGGGCGACGTTCGCCGTCGTGCGTCGTGCTGACGGTGATGAGGGTTTCACTCATTCCGTAGCGCTCGACGGGAGCCAACCCGGTCAGCGATTTCATCCGCTCGAACAATGGAACCGGAAGTGGTGCACTTCCGGACACGAGCAAGCGCGCGGATCGCAATGCTGCTGCCGCCGAGGGCTCACCGCATACGCGTGACCAGACGGTCGGAACACCGAAGTACAACGAGCCACCCGCTGCGGCATACGAATCCGGAGTTGGTCTGAAGGTATGAATCAGCGGCGAACCCACGCGCAAGGCGCCCAACACGCCGAGAATCAACCCGTGGACGTGGAAGAGGGGCAGTCCGTGGACGAGTGTGTCCTCTGGCGTCCAATTCCACACATGAGCGAGCGCGTCGAGATCCGCTGCGATCGATGCTCGCGAGAGGACAACGCCTTTCGGAGCTCCGGTGGTTCCTGAGGTGTACATGATCAGTGCGGTAGCTGCCGCGCTCGGTTCGGGATAGGACGTCGCAGATCGCGCGTGAATATCGATGGGAATCAACGGGATACTCGAATCCGACGGTCCGTCTCCGAGTATCAGTTCGGCCTGGGAATCGGCGATGATGTGCTGACGTTCGAGCGGGCCGGAGTCCGGCGGGATCGGGACCACGGCAACACCGGCGATCAGTGCGCCGGCGACGGCGACCACTGTCTCGAGGCCGGCGGCGGCTTGTACTGCCACTCGCTGTGCACCATGGATTTGATCGGCGACCGCGGTGGCGGCGGCAAACAAGTCGGCGCGAGAGAGGGTTGCGCCTTCGCCGAAACTGACCGCCGCTCCGTGATCGTCGAAGATGCGGGGGTCGAGGGAGCGCAGAAGTGTGGATTCGCTGTTCATCGCGAGTTCCCTTTCTTTGAGCGAAGATTCAGACGGACCAGGGAACAACGAACAGCAGCCAGGCGAGAATCGGCGTCACCACCATGATGGTCATGCCCCACCGCATCGTCAGCCCGAACACCACGTCGCGTTCTTCCGGAGCGGCGTTCGCGACCACCAGCGCGCCGTTGGTCGAGAACGGACTGCAATCGACCAGAGACGAGGAGATTGCCAGCGCGATGACCAGACCGGTTGCATTGACCTGACCGGTCATGAGGAATGGAATTGCCAAAGGGATGAGTGCGCCGAGGATTCCCGTGGTGGATGCAAACGCCGACACGATCGCGCCGATCAGACAGATCAAGAACGCCGCGAGAAGTGGAATCCCCACGTGTGCAACAGAATCCCCGAGCCACTGGACGGTGTTCTGGTTCTGCAGAAGAGCGACGTACGTGACGATTCCGCCGATGAGGAGCACGGTGCCCCAGCTGATCTTGTCGACGGCGCCGCGGGCGGAGGCCGGGAAGATCAGGGTGAGAAGTACCGCGACGGTCAGTGCGGTGAATCCGACGTCGAGGTCGAACACCAAGGCGCCGAGTGCAAGCGACGCCAGTCCGAGCAAGGTGAGTCGGCGCTCGAGATTGAGCGCTCCCTCGTGCGGAGCGGTCCCACCCGAGGACTTGCCGCCACCCTTCGAGCTGTCGCCGGAACCCGAACCGGTGATGGTGTCGCTCCCGCCAGACGCATTGCCGACTGCGTTGACGAGCACGCGTTCGGAGGCGCCGCGCGCAATCAACGCGCGTCCGCCGAACGAGACGTACGCGATTGCGGCAACAACGGCCGCGGCCGCGAAGGTCGAGACGAACAGCAAGGCCGGGCTCGACGGGAGGCCGTTCTGACGCATGACGTCGTTGGTGATCACGCCGAAGATTCCGATAGGGGAGAAGCTGCCCGCAGTTGCGCCCTGGACGACCATGAAGCCCATCAGCATGGGGTGGATCCGGTAGCGGGTGGCGAAGCCCATTGCCACCGGCGCGATGATGGCGACGGCAGCGGGACTGACCGCGCCCATGGCGGTCACGGCTGCGCACACCGCGAACATCGCCCACGGCACGAGGGCCACTCGTCCTCTGACCGCGCGGACTGCCGCGTGAATGATCCAGTCGACCGTGCCGTTGTTTCTGGCCAGCGCGAACAGGTAGGTGACGCCGACCAGGATGACGAAGAGGCTGGCCGGGAAGCCGTCGAGGATCTCGCTGGTATCGACGGTGAAGACCAGTGTTCCGACGACGAAGGCAGCCACCAGGGCGAGCGCACCCATGTTCACCGACCTCACGGTGGATATGACGAACACCAGGACAAGTACTGACAGGGCTATGACATTTGCCATCGAACTCTCAATCCGTTCGCGACCAGCTTGTGGTCTGCATCACTTGGAATTGGCCTAGCCTCTCTGCCACTGCTCCATTTGTCAAGTACACTCCGAGGCATGAATTCGACGTCATCGCCCGGCTCGCGCTCGGGCCTGCCCGGACGATTGAAGCGTCCGCGTCTGTATGAGCAGTTGGCCGAGCACATTTCGAATTTCATCGAGGCTCAAGGCCTTTCGCCCGGCGATCGGCTTCCTCCCGAACGCAGCCTGGCTGCCGAACTCGGCGTCAGTCGAGCGTCGCTGGCTCAAGCGCTCGTGGCCCTCGAGATTCGGGGCAGAGTCGAAATCCAGCACGGTAACGGTGCGGTGATTCGCGAAGCTCCGACGCCCGACGCGGGTAGGTCTGCAGACTCGGGAGTGCGGTTGCAAGACCGAACCGTCGATGAACTGACTGCTGCCAGGGAGGCGATCATGGCCGGCCTGGCTCGGGCGGCGGCGTCGAATCCCAACGCTGCGCTTCGGGTCGCGATGTTGACCGACGACGGGACCGCGAGAAACTTCGCCGAGACATGGCGCTGCGTCAGGCACCTGGCCGGTGGCGGCCTATTGGCTGATCTCGACGACACCATCGCCAAGCAGGCAGACGTGCCCGAGTCCTCGGCGCGACTGTCTGCGCGACTCGATCAGCTCGCCCACCGGATCATCGACGGTGACCAATCGGGCGCCGCTGACGCTGTTGCGGGAATCCTCTCCGAAACGGCCTGACGAATAACGACGGACGAGCGTCGGAAAAGCGCACGATAACCACTATGAGCATGTTCGCTCACAGGAAACTGTGCTGCGACGTAGCCCGGGAACCTGATCGGCAATGCGCACGTTGAACACAGTGACGACCGTTCCAACCAAGCGGCACGGCCGCTGGCGGGCATCGATGGGGCCGATCGCGGTAACCTGCAGGTGTCCGGTTGGCAGCCGGAAGGCGACCTGGCAGACCCGCACTCTCGAAAGGACCGGCCACATCGGCCGACCTGTATGAACCGTAAGACTGTGTTCCGTAACGTGCTACTCGTAGCCGTCGTGCTGTTGGTGATCTATGCCTTCAGCTACTTCAGCAACGACACCCGCGACTTCAAGACCGTCGACACCTCGGTCGCGATCTCCCAACTCGACGCCAAGAACGTTGAGTCGGCGCAGATCGACGACCGTGAGCAGCAGGTTCGTCTGTGGCTCAAGAACGGCAACGACGCCACCGACGGTAAGACGCAGATCCTGGCGAAGTACCCCGCGAGTGCGTCGGAGCAGATCTTCGACAAGGTCGAAGGCGCCGGTGCGGACAAGTTCAACACGACGGTCACTCAGGAGAGCTGGCTGACGTCGATCCTTCTATTCGTGCTGCCGATGATCATTCTGTTCGGCATCTTCTTCTTCGTCATGAACCGGATGCAGGGCGGCGGTGGTCGCGGCGGAGTCATGGGATTCGGTAAGTCGAAGGCCAAGCAGCTCACCAAGGACATGCCGAAAACCACGTTCGCCGACGTCGCCGGTGCGGACGAGGCTGTCGAAGAGCTGTACGAGATCAAGGACTTCCTGCAGAACCCGACTCGCTACCAGGCGCTCGGCGCCAAGATTCCGCGCGGTGTGCTGCTGTACGGCCCTCCCGGAACCGGTAAGACGCTGCTCGCTCGCGCTGTCGCAGGCGAAGCCGGCGTCCCGTTCTTCACCATCTCCGGCTCGGACTTCGTCGAGATGTTCGTCGGTGTCGGTGCTTCGCGTGTTCGCGACATGTTCGAGCAGGCCAAGCAGAACAGCCCCTGCATCATCTTCGTCGACGAGATCGACGCCGTCGGTCGTCAGCGCGGCGCAGGCCTGGGCGGCGGACACGACGAGCGCGAGCAGACGCTCAACCAGTTGCTCGTCGAGATGGACGGCTTCGGTGATCGCACCGGCATCATCTTGATCGCCGCAACCAACCGCCCCGACATCCTCGACCCCGCACTGCTGCGTCCGGGACGCTTCGATCGCCAGATTCCGGTCGGCGCCCCCGACCTCGCCGGTCGCCGCGCGATCCTGCGCGTGCACTCGCAGGGCAAGCCGATCGATCCCAACGCCGACCTCGAAGGTCTCGCCAAGCGGACCGTCGGAATGTCGGGTGCTGATCTCGCCAACGTCATCAACGAGGCTGCGCTGCTCACCGCACGCGAAAACGGAACCGTCATCACCGAAGCCTCGCTCGAGGAATCGGTGGACCGTGTTGTCGGTGGACCGCGGCGTAAGAGTCGCATCATCAGCGAGCACGAGAAGAAGATCACGGCGTACCACGAGGGCGGTCACACGCTGGCTGCTTGGGCAATGCCTGACATCGAGCCGGTCTACAAGGTCACGATCCTCGCTCGCGGACGCACCGGCGGCCACGCGATGACCGTGCCCGAGGACGACAAGGGTTTGATGACGCGTTCGGAGATGATCGCTCGTCTCGTCATGGCAATGGGTGGACGCGCCGCCGAGGAGTTGGTGTTCCACGAGCCCACCACCGGAGCGTCGTCCGATATCGACATGGCGACCAAGATCGCCCGCGCGATGGTCACCGAATACGGCATGAGTGCCAAGCTCGGCGCGGTTCGCTACGGACAGGAGGGCGGGGATCCGTTCCTCGGCCGTTCGATGGGCGTTCAGTCCGACTACTCACACGAGATCGCCCGTGAAATCGACGAAGAGGTGCGCAACCTCATCGAGGCAGCGCACACCGAAGCGTGGGCAATCCTCAACGAGTACCGCGATGCGCTCGACCTCATCGCTACCGAACTGCTCGAGCGTGAGACGTTGACTCGCAAGGACCTCGAGAAGATCCTTGCCGGCGTCGAAAAGCGTCCGCGCATCACGGCTTTCAACGATTTCGGTGGGCGCACGCCTTCGGATCGTCCGCCGGTGAAGACTCCTCGCGAACTCGCGATCGAGCGCGGCGAAACCTGGCCGGAGCCCGCTGCCGCACCTGTTCTCGTCAAGGCAGGTGCACCCAACAGCGGTGCACCCAACGGTGGTCTCCCCAACAACGGTGGTCTCCCCAACAACGGCAACCAGGGACCCTCGAACGGCTACGCACAGCCTTCGTACCCGCAGCCGAGTGCTCCGCAGCAGACTCCGCAACCGGGAACACCCGACTACGGAGCGCCCGCCGGATGGTCGGCACCGGGTTGGCCTCCGCGTGAGAACCCGTCGCCGACGTACCCCGGACAGCAGTCGGGTGGGTACACCGGTGGACAGAATCCGACCCCGCCGAACCAGTCGCAGGGCCAGTACGGTCAGCCCCAACACGGTCAGCCCCAGCCCGATCAGGGGCAGTACGGCCAGCCGCACCCGGGGCAGCAGGCGTACCCGGAGCAGCCGCATCCCGGCCGCCGTTACCCCGCGCAGCCCGATTACCCGGTGCAGTACCCGGACAGTGGACCTTTCGCCGATCCGAACCGGGGAAACCCGTCGGGTGAAAACCAGTGGCAGAGCCCCGCACCGGAACAGCCGCAAACTCCTCCGCCGCACCATTCGGCTGAGGACGAGGGACCGAGCACCGTTCGCTGGGACGGACCGGACGGATCTCGCTGACCTTGCGCCACTAGGCTCTGCGGCGGGGGACCTGTGAACAATTCTCGAGGAGAGTTCGGTTGTCGGTGAATGATGTGGCCAGTGAACTGGTGTCGCTCGGAACGGGCCGCCCGTTCGATCAGGCGCGGGCAGAGGCTGCCGTACGGGAATTGTTGATCGCGGTCGGTGAAGATCCGGAGCGCCCAGGCCTGCTCGATACGCCGGCCCGGGTTGCGCGCTCGTACAAGGAGATCTTCGCGGGTCTGTACTCCGAACCCGACGACGCGTTGAACACAACTTTCGACGAGGGTCACCAGGAGTTGGTGCTCGTGCGAGACATTCCGATGTTCTCGACGTGCGAGCACCACCTGGTGTCCTTCCACGGTGTTGCTCACGTTGGCTACATCCCGGGAAAGTCGGGCAAGGTCACCGGTTTGTCGAAGCTCGCGCGCGTCGTCGACCTGTACGCCAAGCGTCCGCAGGTTCAAGAACGCCTGACCAGTCAGATCGCGGATGCTTTGATGCGCAAGCTCGACCCGCGTGGAGCCATCGTCGTCATCGAAGCCGAGCATCTGTGCATGGCGATGCGCGGTATCCGCAAGCCCGGAGCCAGCACGACCACGTCTGCGGTTCGTGGGCTCCTGCAATCCAGCGCGGCCTCGCGGTCCGAAGCGCTGGACCTCATCCTGCGTAAGTGAGCAAGATGTCCGCGGCTCCCGTTGCAGGCAGCGATCCGGCCCGGATGGTCGTGATGGGGATTCTGAACGTCACCGCCGATTCGTTTTCCGACGGTGGTCAATTTCTCGATCGTGACGCGGCGATCGCTCGCGGACTCGAACTGCAACGCATCGGCGTCGACATCGTCGACGTCGGCGGCGAGTCGACGCGTCCCGGAGCCACCCGCGTCGATCCGAAACTCGAGGCGGACCGAATTGCCCCGGTGATCGAAGAACTGGTGGCAGCCGGAATTCGCGTCAGCGTCGACACGATGCGTGCTTCCGTCGCCGCCGCCGCGATCGAAGCGGGCGCAGGCATCGTCAACGACGTATCGGGTGGTCGCGCAGACCCCGACATGGCCTCCGTTGTGGCCGACGCCGGAGTGCCCTGGATCCTCATGCATTGGCGCTCGGCCGGTGACTATGTCCATCGTGGCAGCGCCGATCACTACGACGACGTGGTCCGCGATGTCCGTGACGAACTGCTGTCGCAGGTCGATCTGGCGTTGAAGGCGGGGGTCGATTCGTCGTCGATCATCCTCGACCCCGGCCTCGGGTTCGCTAAGAACGCCGACCACAACTGGGCACTGTTGCGTGCACTACCCGAGTTCAACGCGACCGGATTCCCGGTACTGGTCGGCGCTTCCCGAAAGCGGTTCCTCGGGTCTCTGCTCAGCGATCCCGACGGCAATCCGCGTCCACCTGGTGGCCGCGAGACTGCGACGGCCGTGGTCTCCGCCCTTGCAGCGCGCGAAGGCGCCTGGGGAGTTCGGGTGCACGACGCACAAGCTTCGCTCGACGCCATTGCCGTGGTCGACGCCTGGAACCGTGGACGAGAAAGGGCCTGACATGGGGGACCGAATCGAATTGCGCGGACTGAAGGTTCGCGGCAATCACGGAGTGTTCGACCACGAGAAGCGTGACGGTCAGGACTTCTTCATCGACATCACCGTATGGATGGACTTGGCTCCCGCCGCGGCGTCGGACGACCTGACGCAGACCCTGCACTACGGCGAGTTGGCGGAAGCCGCCGCAGCGATAGTCGCCGGCCCGTCGCGCGATCTCATCGAGACCGTCGCCGCTGAGATCGCCGACGACGTCATGAAAGATTCGCGAGTCGAGAGCGTCGAGGTTGTTGTCCACAAACCGTCGGCACCGA
Organism: Rhodococcus sp. MEB032; assembly: GCF_030208925.1. NCBI lineage: Bacteria > Bacillati > Actinomycetota > Actinomycetes > Mycobacteriales > Nocardiaceae > Rhodococcus > Rhodococcus sp. MEB032. The sequence continues at coordinate 555,597 of NZ_JARVSY010000001.1, read as the reverse complement.
TTCCGCTGGTTTTTGCGGACGTCGCCGTCGTCGCACATCGGACCAGATCGGCATGACGCGCGCTGTTCTGTCGATCGGTTCCAACATCGGCGACAGTGTGGCTCACCTACAGTCCGTTGTCGACGGGTTGGGCAGCGCCGTCGTTGCTGTCTCACCGGTCTACTCGACCGCGCCGTGGGGTGGCGTCGAGCAGCAGGATTTCTACAACGCGGTGGTGGTGGTCGACGATCCCGAAGCCGATGCCGCTGAATGGCTTCGCCGCTCGCAAGCTCTCGAGGAAGCCGCAGACCGGGTGCGCGAACAGCGGTGGGGGCCACGGAGCCTGGACGTGGACGTAGTCGACTGCGAAGGCGTCGTCAGTTCCGATCCCGTGCTCACACTTCCGCATCCGCGCGCGCATCTTCGGGCATTCGTTCTCGTTCCCTGGCTGGACGTCGAGCCTGACGCGACGCTGATCGTCGACGGCCAGAAGTTGCCGGTGGCACAAATTCTCGACGGCCTCGATCGCACTGAGCGCGAAGGTGTCCGCACTACCGATGTGGTGCTTGCGCGGTGACCGAAAACGACAAGGGTTTGAAGCCGACCCGGATCAGTGAACTCGCGGTACTCGCCGCAGTGGCGGCCGTGGCCACCTGGATTCTGATTCGCGTGTTCTACGGTTCGATGCCGCCCATCCCTGTTTATGCGGGAGCGTCGCTGTACTTCGTGGCCGTTGCCGAGGCCGTCTTCGCTTTTGTCATTCGTTCACGCGTCAAAAACCGGCAGGTCGGCGACGGGCTCAGACAGCTTCATCCGATCACCGCCGCCCGAGCGCTGGCATTGGCCAAAGCATCCGCTTTGGTCGGTTCAGCTACCGTCGGTGTCTGGGTCGGAGTGCTGGTGTATCTCATCCCACAGCGCTCGGTTCTGCAGGCTGCAGCCTCCGACACGCCGGGCGCGTGGGTGGGGTTGGGCGCCGCAATTGCGCTGGTAGCGGCAGCTCTGTGGCTCGAACATTGTTGCAAGACGCCGGAAGATACACCTGACGAGCCTGCGCACTGACAGCCTGGTCGGCAAATCACCCACCGAGGTACGTGGCGACCCCGGTCTCGGCAAGTACCCTGGCAACCATGACAAATTCTGGTCGATCGAAGTCTGCGCGCCGAAGCAAGCGCAGCGCGAGCCAGATGATCATTGCTGCTCTTCTGGCACTTGCTGTCATTGCTTCGCTGTTTCTGATTTTCAGTAACAGCGTTCAGCTTCTTCGGGTGGGTCTGGTCGTCGCTCTGTGGGCAGCCACCCTCGGCGCTATCGCCATGACCAAGTATCGGCGTGAGTCGGCACTGGACAAAGCCAAGGTTGCCGATCTGCAGACCGTGTACGAACTGCAGCTCGAACGTGAAATTTCTGCTCGACGCGAGTACGAACTGAGCGTCGAAGGTCGCGTGCGACGTGAGGTGACCGCGGACGCGGAGGAGCTGGCCGGGTTGCGCGCCGAATTGGTGGCGCTGCGCCGAAACCTCGAAGCACTGTTCGAAGGTGGGCTGCTGCCCGAACAGACCGCGCTCAAGACCGATTCGACGCGAGTACCGGAACTTGGCGGTAGTTCGTACGGCGCGTACCAGCCGGCACCGTCGGGGTTGTACGTCCCCGGCGCCGGCCAGAGCGGACCCAGCCAACCGGCACCGAACGTCGGCGGCTTGGCTTCGCCCAACGACGATCCGGTGACTGCTGAGACAACCGTCGTGTTCGCGGAGACGTCGTGGCGTGACAGCAGCTTCGTGGCGCCGCGCGTCATCCCGACCCAGAAGTCTCGAGAGACGCAGAAGCCACAAGAGACGCAGAAGCCCCAGAGCGGGAACCAAGCACCGAGTTCTCCGGTGAGTTCCTCGCCGACACGAACGGTGAAAGACGTTTCGGTGAAGAAGGATTCGGAGCCGGTCGCGCCGGTCGAGCCTGAAGTCAAGGCTCCCGCCCAGGCCCCGAACATCGAAGATGCCGTCATCGAAGACGCTGTCGTCGAAGAGGTGCCCGAGGTTGTTCCCGCGGTTGTTCCCGAAGCTGTCGCGGAAGCTGAACCCGAATCCGCTGCGGAGCCTGACGCGGAGCCGCGACGTCGTCGCCGTGCTGCTCCGGAAGATGCCGCCAGTGGTGCTCATTCCAACGGATTGACCGTCGCCGAAATCATGGCGAATCTGAGTTCGAACAACCCGTCCGAAGGCTCCGGTCGACGCCGTCGCCGAGAGGACTGAGTCGCAGATCACTCGCCCGGCCATGGCATGACGGTTCGGGCGAAGGATATCCTCGGACGCAGAACGTCTGGTACCCGCCGAGCGGGACTGGAACGAACGAGAGGAATCCGGTGACTTCCTTCGGGATCACTAATGGACCTGCACCTGCGCGATTGACGGTAGGAATTGTCTCCGCAGGCAGGGTCGGAACAGCTGTCGGTGCCGCATTGGAGCGAGCCGGTCATGTTGTCAGCGCTTGCTCCGCCGTCTCCAGCGCCTCGGTTGCCCGCGCTGTGAAGCGGCTTCCCGATACCGAAATTCTTCCGGCCGCCGACGTCGCAGCTCGTTCCGAGTTGCTGATTCTCGCCGTTCCTGACGATCAACTTGCGGATCTTGTTCGAGGTCTGGCGGCCACCCATGCCGTCAAGCCGGGCACGCTCGTCGCCCATACGTCCGGTGCCAACGGGATCGCGATCCTGACTCCACTCACCGAACTGGGCGCACTACCCCTGGCTATCCATCCGGCGATGACGTTCACCGGTCACGACGAGGACACCGCACGGCTGTCGTCGGCATGCTTCGGAATCACCGCTGCCGACGACATCGGTTACGCGATCGCGCAGTCACTGGTCCTCGAGATCGGCGGCGAGCCCGTCCGAGTGCGCGAGGAGAACCGCGCGCTCTACCACGCCGCACTGGCTCACGGCAGTAATCACCTGGTCACGCTCGTGGTCGACGCCGTCGAGGCCCTGCGAGCGTCGTTGCAAGGTGACGAGCTGCTCGGTCAGCAGTTGGTCGACGGCGATCCGGGTGGAGTGGCCGAGCGAGTCCTGCAGCCGCTGCTGTCGGCGGCCTTGGACAACGCGCTACGACGCGGTCCCTCGGCGTTGACCGGCCCGGTGGCACGCGGCGACGCTGCTGCTGTCGACACACATTTGCGCGTACTGACAGACCTGGATCCGGAGCTCGCTGCCGGCTATCGGGCGATGTCCTTGCGATCGGCCCAGCGGGTGGGCGCCCCCACCGAATTGTTCGACATCTTGACTGAAACGGGAGGTGACCGTCGTGAGTGATCTGCAGGGCGGATACAAGCGCGGCGAACTGACGGTGCACCACGATCCGGACAAGCTTCGGCGCGTCTCGCGGGCACTGCGAGGTGTCGGGCGTCAGGTGGCGCTCGTTCCGACGATGGGTGCGCTGCATGCCGGCCACATCGAACTGGTTCGTCAGGCCAAGGTCACCGGCGCCGTCGTGATCGTTTCCATCTTCGTGAACCCGCTCCAGTTCGGTGCCGGTGAAGACCTGGACGCGTACCCGCGCACTCTCGATGCGGATCTCGACCTGTTGCGCGCCGAGGGCGTCGAATTGGTGTTCGCGCCGAGCGCCAAGACGATGTACCCGCGGGGCCAGCGCACCACCGTCGTGCCGGGCCCGTTGGGTAGCGAACTCGAAGGCGGAGCGCGCCCCACTCACTTCGCTGGAATGCTGACGGTAGTGGCGAAGTTGCTGCAGATCGCGGCACCCAATCACGCGTACTTCGGTGAGAAGGACTACCAGCAGCTGACGCTCATCCGTCAGATGGTGTGGGATCTCAACTTCGATGTACAGATCATCGGAGTTCCGACGGTTCGCGAGTTCGACGGTCTCGCGTTGTCCTCTCGCAATCGCTACCTCGACGAGAACCAGCGCGCGGCAGCGGTCGCGCTGTCCGCCGCTCTGATCGCCGGTGCACACGCGGCGGCTGGGGGAGCGGAAGCAATCCTGGAAACCGCACGCGCTGTTCTGGCAGCTGTTCCGGAAATCGAGGTCGACTACCTCGAGGTTCGGGGCGTCGATCTGGGCCCCGCGCCCGAGCGAGGTGACGGTCGACTGTTGGTGGCCGCCAAGCTCGGAACCACCCGTTTGATCGACAACGTCGGTGTCGCGGTGGGAACCGGCTTCCTCGAGCGTGACACCGACCCATCCGCCGACGCCATCGACGACCTGCTGTCTCACTGAGCACTTTTCACGAGTAAGGACCTGGATATGTTTCGCACGATGATGAAGTCGAAGATCCACCGCGCCACCGTGACTCACGCCGACCTGCATTACGTCGGCTCCGTCACCGTCGACCAGGATCTGATGGACGCCGCAGACCTCCTCGAAGGCGAACAGGTGTGCATCGTCGACATCGACAACGGTGCGCGTCTCGAGACGTACGTCATTGCCGGCGAGCGCGGAACTGGTGTCATCGGAATCAACGGTGCGGCAGCGCATCTGGTCAAGCCAGGCGACCTGGTCATCCTCATCGCCTACGGCGTGATGAACGAGCAGGAAGTCAAGGAGTACTCCCCGCGCGTCGTCTTCGTCGATGCCGACAACAAGCAGATCGAACTCGGTTCCGACCCGGCTCACGCGCCGGAGGGTTCGGGTCTGATCACCCCACGCATGCTGTCGACGCTCGAGGCCTCGCGCGAATCCAGCCTGGTGTAATCCATGCTGCTCACGGTCGACGTCCGGAACACCAACATCGTTCTCGGTCTGTTCTCCGGGACTGGTGAGTATTCGAAGCTGTTGCAGGACTGGCGAATGCGAACCGATCCTCGGATGACTGCCGACGAGTTGGCGTTGACCTTCCGTGGGCTGTTGGGTTCTCATGTCGATCAGATCACCGGCGTTGCGGCGCTGTCGACAGTGCCGTCCGTCTTGCGTGAAATCCGTGTGATGCTCGAGCGGTACTGGGGTCACGTTCCCCATGTGGTGGTCGAACCGGGTATTCGCACCGGTGTGCCACTGCTGGTGGACAACCCCAAAGAGGTGGGAGCCGACCGGATCGTCAACAGCCTTGCCGCTCACCATCTTTACGAGGGGCCGTGCATTGTCGTGGACTTCGGTACGTCGACCTGTGTCGACGTCGTTTCCGCCAAGGGTGAGTTTCTGGGCGGCTGCATCGCGCCCGGACTCGAGATCTCGACCGATGCCTTGGCGTCGCAGTCCGCTGCGCTGCGCAAGGTCGAATTGGTGCGCCCGCGTTCGGTGGTCGGCAAGAATACCGTCGAATGCATGCAGTCCGGTGCGGTATTCGGCTTTGCAGGCCTCGTCGACGGATTGGTCAACCGCGTCCGCGACGAACTACCGGAGTTCGGTGGTGACGACGTCTCCGTGATCGCGACCGGGGACAGCGCACCGCTGATCATTCCCGAGTCCGACACCATCGATCACCTCGAACGGGACCTCACCCTCGAGGGGCTGAGGTTGGTCTTCGAGCGCAATCAGGCGCGTCGTGGATCCGGTCGACGACCCGTCGCCTGATCGATGGTTTCGTTCCAGCGGTTTCGCGATTGCAAAAGTTATGCCACAATGGTGCTCGTGAATCGCTGCATGGGTGCTCAGGAGTGTTGTCGAGGCTGACCGCTGCCTTGACCAATTCACATTCCTTGGAGCTAGCTCGTGCTATCCACATATTCTGCAGATCTCTCTGTTTTGACCCCGACTCTCGCTGCTGATCGTGCTGTTTCCGCAGGTCGTAGCGCTAATCGTGGGGCGTCCGGACGCCGTCCGAGTGGTGCGTCGTTGCCTACCCGCCTTCGCCCGGCCGATCTGCTGCGTCTGACCGACGAGGGAGCAAACGGCGTGCTCGACGGCCGTTTCGATCACCTCATCCCCGACACCTTCCCGACGCTCGACCGTTGGTCCACCCGCTTGCACGCGGACGACGACGTCGATGTGTGGCTCATCAGTTGGGTGCCCGAACGCAACACCGAATTGCACGACCACGCAGGCTCGTTCGGCGCCTTGACCGTCCTCAGTGGTTCGCTCACCGAATTCCGTTGGGCCGGTGACGCCCTGGTGGAACGCCAGCTCGACGCCGGCGACCAGGCTTCGTTCCCACTCGGCTGGGTTCACGATGTCGTGCGTTCGACGGATGCTCCCGGTGCTCCGATCGAAATCAGCTCTGATGCACCGACTCTGAGCGTTCACGCGTACTCGCCGCCGCTGACGGCAATGTCCTTCTACGAAGTGACGGATCACCGGACACTTCGCCGCACCCGTACCGAGCTGACCGACCTGCCCGAGGGGGGCACCAAATGACCATCGACCAAATGCTCGACGACGCTCGCGCACAGATCGATCGTATGTACGTCTTCCAGCTCACCGAAGCCTTCCACCGCGGCGCGATCTTCGTCGACATTCGCCCGCAGGCGCAGCGCGCCATCGAGGGAACTCTTCCCGGCGCACTCGCGATCGAGCGGAACGTGCTCGAATGGCGCCTCGACCCCACCAGCAGCGCACACCTCGCGTTGGCCACCGACCACGACGTCGAGTGGGTGATCGTCTGCTCCGAGGGTTACACCTCGAGCCTGGCCGCAGCGTCGTTGCAGCAGTTGGGTCTGCACAAGGCCACCGATCTCGTGGGTGGATACCAGGCGATCAAGGCCGCCGGCCTGCTCGGTGCGCTCAGCGGAGTGCGTCATTGCTCCCGCGAGTTGGCGGCGGTTTCGGCTCATTGAGGTATTTGCTGTGCGCCTTTATTAACCGCGGGCGGTTAATAAAGGCGCACAGCGGGTCTGGCGGTACATCTTCGGGCTCATTCCGTGATGACGGGTGAACGCGGTTGTGAGGGCGAAGGGGCTCGAGTAGCCCACTTCTCGCGCGATCGACGACACCGTTCGTGCCGGGTCTGCGAGCAGATCTGCCGCCACGGACAGTCGCCACTCGGTCAGATAGCCGACAGGTCCGAGCCCCATGAGGCTGGTGAACCGGCGCGCGAAGGCCGCTCGCGAGCTGCCGGACTCCTGGGCCAGGCTCGCGACCGTCCAGGGGTGCTCCGGCCGATTGTGTATGAGCCGCAAGGCATGCCCGATGACGGGATCCTCGTAGGCCTTGATCCAACGCGGTGATCGATTCGGGTTCTCGGCGAACCAGGTCCGGGCCGCTGAGATCAGGACCAGGTCAAGGAGCCTGTCCAACAACACTTCCTGTCCGGGCCCGTCGGCGGCGATCTGTTGTTCCAGAAGGTTTGTCATCGGCGCGGTTTCGATGCTGCGTCGCACTACCGCGACGGGTGTCAGGCTGTCGAGGATCTGACGGCTGACATAGGAGTCCAAACGGTATGTGCCCGTGAGCATGACGGTCTGACCACTGGTCGAGTTGCCCCAGGTGCGAACGCCGAGAACCGACATGTCCTCGAGCGGTGTGCCGTCGACCGCAGCGCAATTCTGTGCTTCGTCGATCAGTACGTGGACTGGTGTGTCCGGGTGATCGGCGACCGTATACGGATCGGGGCCGCGCAACAGTGCAACGTCGCCGGCCTCGAGTTCTTCTGTCTGGCCGGTGTCGGAGACGACGACCGCGCTGCCTCGAACCAGAACCAGCACGGTGATCGGTGCGTGGTCCTCGATACGTAGTGACCACGGTGGATCGAGCAGCGAGCGCAGTAGAAAAGCGCCCTCCGCCCGCGATCCCGCCAGCATCATCGACAATGCATCCATGCTTCGACCGTAGACGCTGGCGTATGTTTCTGCGACCTTCGGCTATGGATCGTATTGATGCTCCGCGGTCGAATGAGTGCATGACGACAACAAGCGACATTCAATCGGCAGTAGTGATCGGTGGTACCGGTAAGACCGGTGCGCGCGTTGCGCAGAGGCTGACTGCGGTGGGAATCCGTACCCGAATCGCGTCGAGAACATCCGGGACGCGTTTCGACTGGAACGATCAGGCGACGTGGCAGCCAGCAGTGTCCGGCGTCGACGTGGCATATGTGACGTATGCGCCAGATCTGGCTGTTCCGGAATCGAGCACCCACATCGAGGAGTTCGCGGAGCTTGCGTACCGCGAAGGGGTTCGTCGCATGGTGCTCTTGTCCGGGCGCGGTGAACCGGCGGCGCAGAAAGCCGAGCAGGTTCTCGCCGACAGCGGTCTGGAATGGGCTGTGGTGCGGGCCAGTTGGTTTGCCCAGAACTTCAGTGAGGGGTACCTACTCGATCCGATTCGGGAAGGCCACCTGGCACTTCCGGTCGGTGAGGTGGGGGAGCCGTTCATCGACGTCGACGATCTCGCCGACGTGGCGGTGGCCGCATTGACTCGAACCGACCTCCTCGGCCGAGTTCTCGAGGTGACAGGTCCGGAGTTGCTCACTTTCGCGGCGGCGGTGGATGCGATTTCGACGGCGTCGGGTCGTCTCGTGACATTCGAAAGAATTGGACTCAAACAGTTTTCCGACGGCATGGCGGAGGTCGGCGTCCCGAGTGACGTCGTGGAGTTACTCAGGTACCTGTTTGCCGAGGTTCTCGACGGACGAAATCAAAGTGTGACCGGCGTCGTCGAAGAGGTCCTGGAACGACCCGCTCGAGATTTCACCACTTTTGCCGCCGAGGCTGCCCGAACGGGGGTCTGGTCGTGAAGAAATCCGAGATTTTCTTGGAGCTGCTGCTCGGGGTGACTGCGCTCGGCGCGCTCGTCGCCGGTGGTGCGTTGTTTGCCTTCTCGTCCTTCGTGATGCCCGCTCTGCGGTCGGTCGATGCACATACCGCGATCACGTCGATGCAGGCGATCAACGTCGAAGCGCCGCGTAGTGCGTTGATGCTGCCGCTGGTCGGATCGGCGCTCACCGCGATCGCCGCTGGAATCTGGGCAGCGATCTCCAGACCGGACGGCTGGGTCCTTGCTGTCGTCGGTTGCGTCGGGGTGCTCGCGTCCTTCGCGGTGACCGCGATCTACCACGTCCCTCGCAACGACGCGTTTGCCTCGGTCAGCACTACCGACGCGGCCGCATGGGCGTCGTACGAGGCGGGTTGGACTATGTGGAATCACGTTCGGGTCGGGCTGTACCTGCTGTCGGGAATCGTGCTCGCGGTGGCCGCGGTGCTACCAGCAACAAACGCGGTGGACACGGCCCAGTAGTCTTGTACCCCGTGAGTGATGTAGAAGCCCAGCCAGTCGACGACACCCCCGAGCAGCTCCGTATCCGGCGCGAGAAGCGTGAACGGATCCTGGCGCAGGGGCAGGAGGCGTACCCGGTTTCGGTCGATCGCACCCACACGCTCGCGCAGATCCGCGCGGAGTACCCGGAACTCGAGCCGGACACGGCGACTGGTGTGCTGGTCGGCGTCGTCGGCCGCGTCATCTTCATGCGCAACACCGGCAAGTTGTGCTTCGCGACTCTGCAGGAAGGCGACGGTACCCAGCTGCAGGCCATGATCAGCCTCGCCGGCGTCGGCGAAGAGGCACTGGCTGCCTGGAAGTCCGACGTCGACCTCGGCGACTTCGTCTTCATCCACGGTGAGGTCATCAGCTCCCGTCGCGGCGAGCTCAGCGTGATGGCCGATGCCTGGCAGATCGCATCCAAGTCGCTGCGCCCCCTGCCGGTCGCTCACAAGGAGATGAGCGAAGAGTCCCGGGTGCGTCAGCGCTACGCGGATCTGATCGTTCGCCCCGAGGCTCGGGACAACGCCCGCAAGCGCGTCGCAGTTGTCCGTGCGCTGCGCAATGCACTCGAGAGCCGCGGCTTCCTCGAGGTCGAGACGCCGATGCTGCAGACGCTGCACGGCGGCGCGGCAGCTCGCCCGTTCGTCACGCACTCGAACGCCCTCGACATCGACCTGTACCTGCGTATCGCGCCGGAACTGTTCCTCAAGCGTTGCGTCGTCGGCGGTATCGAGAAGGTCTTCGAGATCAACCGCAACTTCCGCAACGAGGGCGTCGACTCCACTCACTCGCCCGAGTTCGCGATGCTCGAGACGTACGAGGCCTACGGCACGTACGACGATTCCGCGAAGATGATTCGTGAACTCGTCCAGGAAGTTGCGCAGGAAGCATTCGGCACGCAGGTCCTCACCCTCGCCGACGGTTCCGAGTACGACGTCAGTGGCGAGTGGCAGGTTCTCGAGATGTACCCGTCGCTGTCGGCTGCCATCGGCACCGAGGTCACGCCGGATACAACGGTCGACGAGCTTCTCGCTCTGGCGGAGAAGGTCGGCCTCGAGGTTCCCAAGGACAAGGGCTACGGCCACGGCAAGCTCGTCGAGGAGCTGTGGGAACACCAGTGCGGCGATCAGCTGTACGTGCCGACGTTCGTCCGTGACTTCCCGGTCGAGACGTCGCCCCTGACCCGTGATCACCGCAGCAAGAAGGGTGTCACCGAGAAGTGGGACCTGTACATCCGCGGATTCGAGTTGGCGACCGGCTACTCCGAACTTGTCGACCCGGTCATCCAGCGTGAGCGCTTTGTCGACCAGGCGCGCCTCGCGTCGGCAGGCGACGACGAAGCGATGGTGCTGGACGAGGAGTTCCTCGCCGCGATGGAACAGGGCATGCCGCCGACCACCGGCACCGGCATGGGAATCGATCGACTGCTGATGGCTTTGACTGGTCTCGGTATTCGCGAGACGATCCTCTTCCCGATCGTTCGTCCGTCCGCTCGCTAGCTTTACTTCGATCAAGGTTCGGCCGCACATGTTGCGGCCGAACCTTTTTCAGTTGGGGCGCTCCCAAGGTATTCGATAGTTCCCAACGACATTCGCCTGCGGCAAAGGATTCATCCATGCGCGGTCGCCCGAGTTTCGGACTCTCGAATTGTTGCGATGATTTGGTCGATCGTGCCCTGGTTGAGTGCGTCAGGTAGTCCCTGATCCGACTGGACAAGGAAGACCATGACCTCGGCTGTGGAGTATCCGGGTGTGGTGACGACATCGAATTGTGCTGAGGGCGGATCGCATTCGTTGTCCGCCGGGATATTTGTGACGGTTGCGGCGTACCGGATCGCAGGGCGTCCGGAGATGGTGAAATTCGTGGGTCCGCCGTAAGCGATACTGGCGAGAGTGCTGTTCTTGGAGGCGAAGATTGCGCTCGGTAGAGGTCTTTTCTCGAGCCGTCGTCTGTCATGATTCCCCCGTCTGGATGCATCCCCCGATGCGTCGCGAGGAGTGTATCGGCACTGTCTTTGTCGCAAGACAAGTCGACCGGCATACCCGGCGGCGAGAAGTCCCAATCATCCTGACGAGCCAAGACAGGACGTTTGTCCAGGTGCTATTGTCGCTGCTTATCGAAGGATCTGGGGAGGAATGGTCGTGGTGAAAAAGGTTGTTGTCACGATGGTTGACGATCTGGACAAAAAATCGCCCGCGGACGAAACTGTGGAGTTTTCCGTCGACGGAGTTGCTTACGAAATCGATCTCACCGCCGCTCACGCCGCGGAACTGCGCGATGCACTGAAAAAGTGGATTCCTCATGCGAGAAAGTCGAATTCCGCCAAATCAGTCAACGGAGCGGTGACCAAATCCCGTCCCGTTGCCGACCGCGATCAGAGTGCCGCCATCCGCGAATGGGCCAAGGGTGCCGGCTTCGAGATTTCGGCCCGCGGTCGTATTTCCACCGAGGTGCGCCGAGCCTACGAAAAGGCCGTCTGAAATGGATCGCGAATGGATTCGGGCGCATTTTGCCGAAACGGATTGATAACGCGTTCTAGTTTGTTAGCGTCTGCACGGTTCGCATCTCTCGTAGAGGAGTCGGTCGTGCACAGAAACAGGTTGTTCGGGGGCGTGGTTCTTGCCGCTCTGATGCTCGTCGGGTTCACCTCCGTGGCTTCGGCTCAGGCTCCGTTGCCCGTGCCCAATGCCTTCCTTGCCGGTGTTCCTCAGGAGTTGGGAAATCCTGGCGGTTCAGCTCCGGGATCCAATGACTTTTCGTGTAAACCGACTGCCGAACATCCCAATCCGGTTGTGCTCGTTCACGGAACGGGTGGAAACAGGCAGACCAACTGGGCCACCTATGCGCCGTTGCTCGCCAACGAGGGCTACTGCGTCTTCGCGCTGACGTACGGCAACTTCCCCGAGCAACCGTGGCCGTTGTCGGCGATCGGTGGAATGCAGGAAATTCCTTCCAGCGCAGCACAATTGTCGAATTTCGTCGATCAAGTACTTGATGCCACGGGTGCTACATCGGTAGATCTGATCGGACATTCCCAGGGCACCATCATCAACGGGTACTACGCGAAGTTCCTCGGTGGTGCCGACAAAGTGGACAACATCGTCTCGGTGGCGTCGCTGTGGAAGGGAACGCTCGGAAACGAGCAGGCAAGTGTCGGCCGCAGCCTTCGCGAACTCGGGGTATCCGAGGCAGCGCAGGCCGGATTCCCGATCTGCAAGGCATGTCTGAACATGGGGGCAGGCTCGGAGTTCATCGAAAATCTCCGTGCGGGAGGCGTTTACGCGCCGGGTGTTCACTACACGAACATCACGACCCGCTACGACGAACTGGTGCTGCCGTATACGAATGGGCTGGAGCCTGGGCCGAACGCCACCAACATCGTCGTCCAGGACGGTTGTGAGCAAGACATCTCCGATCACCTCGCCATCGCGGCATCGCTGCGCGCCGCGACTTTTGCTCTCAATGCACTCGACCCCGCGCATCAGCGGCCGGTACCGTGCAACTCGGTATTGCCCGTCGTGGGTTGATCACTATGCGGAGGCCTTCGGTGGGGATTCGAACATGCGTGGGCGCTCTCGCTGTGGCGGGAGCCGTGGCCGTGTCCGCGCCGTCTCTTGCGTCGGCGAACGAACCTCTTCCCGTTCCGTCCGGTTTCCTCAGTGGAATCGCCCTCGAAGCGACCAGCCCGGGCGGATCGGCCCCTGGCACCAACGACTTCTCGTGCACGCCTTCCGCTGCTCATCCTGATCCCGTCGTCCTGGTGCACGGGACGGCGGCCAACCGTCAGACCAATTGGGGCGTACTCGCACCCGTACTGGCCAACGAGGGATACTGCGTTTTTGCGCTCACCTTCGGGAATCGAACGGACCAGCCGTGGCCGATTTCCGCGGCCGGCGGTCTCGCACCACTCGGAGACAGCGCAGGGCAGCTGTCGGACTTCGTCGACGACGTTCTCTCTGCGACGGGTGCCTCGAAGGTCGACCTGATCGGGCACTCCCAGGGGACGACGGTCAGTGCCTACTACGCCAAGTTCCTCGGCGGTGACACGCACGTTTCCAAGATCGTCTCCATCGCTCCGTTGTGGGACGGCTCGGAGGTCGGCCCGCCGGAAGGCGTCGGGGGACCGGATTTCGACAACGCCAGCTTCGTCACCGAACTGCGCGACGCGGGCGTCTACTCCGATGACGTCGAGTACACCAACATCGTGACTCGGTTCGATCAAGTGGTCGTTCCGTACAGCAGCGGAATACTGGCCGCGTCGAACGCGTCGAACATAGTTGTTCAGGACGGTTGCGAGCAGGACCTGTCGGATCACATCGCGCTGGTGGCGTCGCAGCGAACGGCGACTCTGACGCTCAACGCGCTGGATCCGTCGAATCCGCGTGAGGTGCCGTGCGCTCGGGTACTCCCGATATTCGGCTGATCAGGCGTCGAAAATCGCTGTTCGCTTCAGGCGTACAGGAACCGGGAAACGATTCCCTCAGCTGCGACGTTGTGAACGGTAAGCAGTCCGGCTTCCGCCGCCAATCGGGTGGAGGAGCAGCAGGTGGACTTCGCGCCCTCTAGAGTAATAAGTGGGGTCGTGCAACCTTTGTCGATTCGTGGACGTCAGTCCGCTGACCGGCGAGGCGATCAGTCTGTAGTGCCGGAGCGAAACGCGGCGACCAGGGACGAGACATCCGGTCTCGAACCTGCCCGCCGGAGAGTGTGAGGGAGAGCGATGTTCGAGAGGTTCACCGATCGCGCGCGGCGCGTTGTTGTCCTGGCTCAAGAAGAAGCCAGGATGCTCAACCACAACTACATCGGCACGGAGCACATCCTTCTCGGCCTCATTCACGAGGGCGAAGGTGTCGCAGCCAAGTCGTTGGAGTCGTTGGGTATCTCCCTCGAGGGAGTCCGCAGCCAGGTCGAGGAGATCATCGGCCAGGGCCAGCAGGCTCCGTCCGGTCACATCCCCTTCACACCGCGCGCCAAGAAAGTCCTCGAGCTGAGTCTGCGCGAAGCGCTGCAGCTCGGACACAACTACATCGGTACGGAGCACATCCTGCTCGGTCTCATCCGTGAGGGTGAGGGCGTAGCAGCCCAGGTTCTGGTCAAGCTCGGTGCCGATCTCAACCGCGTCCGCCAGCAGGTCATCCAGCTGCTGTCGGGCTACCAGGGCAAAGAGCCCACCGAAACCGGTGGCACCCGCGGAGAGGCCGGCACGCCGTCCACCTCGCTCGTGCTCGACCAGTTCGGTCGCAACCTGACGCAAGCTGCCCTCGAAGGCAAGCTGGACCCGGTCATCGGCCGCTCGAAGGAAATCGAGCGTGTCATGCAGGTTCTCTCGCGTCGTACCAAGAACAACCCGGTTCTCATCGGTGAACCCGGTGTCGGTAAGACCGCTGTGGTCGAGGGCCTGGCTCAGGCAATCGTCAACGGTGAGGTCCCCGAGACCCTCAAGGACAAGCAGCTGTACACGCTCGACCTCGGGTCGCTCGTGGCCGGCAGCCGTTACCGCGGTGACTTCGAAGAGCGCCTGAAGAAGGTTCTCAAGGAGATCAACACCCGCGGCGACATCATCCTGTTCATCGACGAGCTGCACACCCTCGTGGGTGCGGGCGCGGCCGAGGGCGCTATCGACGCGGCCTCCATCCTCAAGCCCAAGCTTGCTCGCGGTGAGCTGCAGACCATCGGTGCCACCACGCTCGACGAGTACCGCAAGTACATCGAGAAGGATGCTGCCCTCGAGCGTCGTTTCCAGCCCGTTCAGGTGGGCGAGCCGACCGTCGAGCACACCATCGAGATCCTCAAGGGTCTTCGTGACCGCTACGAGGCTCACCACCGTGTCTCCATCACGGACGGTGCTCTCGTGGCAGCGGCGACGCTGGCCGACCGCTACATCAACGACCGCTTCTTGCCGGACAAGGCGATCGACCTCATCGACGAGGCGGGCGCGCGAATGCGCATCCGTCGGATGACTGCACCGCCGGACCTGCGCGAATTCGACGATCGCATCGCCGACGCGCGTCGCGAGAAGGAGTCCGCGATCGACGCGCAGGACTTCGAGAAGGCTGCGAACCTGCGTGACAAGGAGAAGACCCTCGTTGCTCAGCGCGCTGAGCGTGAGAAGCAGTGGCGTGCGGGCGACCTGGACGTCATTGCCGAGGTCGACGACGAGCAGATCGCCGAGGTTCTGGGCAACTGGACCGGTATCCCCGTCTTCAAGCTCACCGAGGAGGAGACCACTCGTCTGCTCCGCATGGAAGAGGAACTGCACAAGCGGATCATCGGCCAGGAAGAGGCGGTCAAGTCCGTCTCGAAGGCGATCCGTCGTACGCGTGCAGGTCTGAAGGATCCCAAGCGTCCCTCGGGCTCGTTCATCTTCGCCGGCCCGTCCGGTGTCGGTAAGACGGAGCTCGCGAAGTCGCTCGCCAACTTCCTGTTCGGTGACGACGACGCTCTGATCCAGATCGACATGGGCGAGTTCCACGACCGCTTCACCGCTTCGCGTCTGTTCGGTGCCCCTCCCGGGTACGTCGGATACGAAGAGGGTGGCCAGCTCACCGAGAAGGTGCGCCGCAAGCCGTTCAGCGTTGTGCTGTTCGACGAGATCGAGAAGGCACACCAGGAGATCTACAACACCCTCCTGCAGGTGCTCGAGGACGGCCGTCTCACCGACGGTCAGGGACGTACCGTCGACTTCAAGAACACGGTGCTGATCTTCACGTCCAACCTCGGTACGTCTGACATCTCCAAGGCAGTCGGCCTGGGCTTCAGCTCGGGAACGGGCACGGAGTCGAACTACGAGCGCATGAAGCTCAAGGTTCACGACGAGCTGAAGAAGCACTTCCGTCCCGAGTTCTTGAACCGTATCGACGACATCGTCGTCTTCCATCAGCTCACGAACGAGCAGATCGTTCAGATGGTCGACCTGATGCTCGCTCGCGTCGAGGCGGCACTCAAGAACAAGGACATGGCCATGGAGGTCACCGACAAGGCCAAGTCGCTTCTGGCCAAGCGCGGATTCGATCCGGTACTGGGTGCACGACCGCTGCGTCGCACCATCCAGCGCGAGATCGAGGACCAGATGTCCGAGAAGATCCTCTTCGGAGAGATCGGACCCGGCCACATCGTGCTCGTCGACGTCGAGAACTGGGACGGCGAAGGCTCGGGCGAGGACGCGAAGTTCACGTTCACGCCTACCAAGAAGCCGATCGACGTGCCGGACGCACCGCCGATCGAGCTGACCAAGGCCGGCGAAAGCGAAAGCGCAGCAGAGTAGTACAGCAGAGTAGGTAACGAACGGGCGGCACCTCACCGGTGCCGCCCGTTTCGTGTATCACGGGAGAGGGCGTACACATGAACGACATCGAACTGGGTCACCTGCGTCGTTGCGTCGAATTGGCAACGGAAGCATTGGATGCGGGCGACGAACCTTTCGGTTCCGTCCTGGCAGCGGCCGACGGAACATTTCTGGCGGAAGATCGAAACCGGATCGCGGGCGGCGACAACACTCGCCACCCCGAGTTCGAGCTGGCTCGGTGGGCGGCCCAGTATCTGACGCCGGACGAGCGTTCGACGGCAACGGTGTTCACCTCGGGAGAGCACTGCGCGATGTGTTCGGCCGCGCACGCGTGGGTGGGCCTCGGACGGATCGTGTACATCTGCTCTTCGGCCCAACTCGGCGACTGGCTCGCGGAGTGGGGTGTGGCTCCGTCGCCGGTGAAGTCTCTGTCCGTCAACGAGGTTGCGCCGAACGTCCCGGTCGAAGGCCCGGTGCCGGAGTTGGTTCCGCTGGTGCGAGAACTGCATCGGAAGTTGCATTCGCAGAGCGCTTGACGGGCACACACAAACGGGCGGCACCTCGCTGGAGGTGCCGCCAGTTTGCGTGTGAAGTCAGGAAACTGCGTCGACCGCTCGAACCTTCTCTCGCAGTTCACCCTTGACGACCTTGCCGCTTGCATTGCGCGGCAGTGCTTCCACGACGACGATGTCCTTCGGGTGCTTGTAGCGCGCGAGACGATCGTTGAGGAAGCTGCTCAGCTCCTCGATGGTCAGGTCCACGGCTGAACCTGGCGCCATCGCGACGATCGCTACGGGCACCTCGCCCCACTTGGCGTCGGGGCGGCCGACGACGGCCGCTTCGACGATCAATTCGTGTTCGTAGAGGACGTTTTCCACCTCCGCGCAGTAGATGTTCTCTCCGCCGGAGATGATCATGTCCTTCTTGCGATCCACGACGTAGACGAAGCCTTCGTCGTCGACTCGAACGAGATCGCCGGAGTGGAACCATCCACCGTGGAAGGCGTCAGCGGTGGCGGTGGGGTTGTTCCAGTATTCGCTCATCATCGTGGGCCCGCGGTAGACGATTTCACCGATTTCACCGGGCGCCACGTCGTCCATGTTCTCGTCGACGACCCTGGCCGAGATGGTCGGGATGACCCGACCGACGGATCCGAGCTTACGAATCGCATCCTCGCCGTCGAGAACGCAAGTGATGGGCGACATCTCGGTCTGTCCGAAGACCGCGACATTGAATGCGTCCGGGAAGGTTTCGGCCATTGCCCGCAGGATCGTGTCGGACGACGGTGCGGCGCCCCACGAGATGTTCTTCAGCGACAGTGCTCGCGGTTGCGCCTTCTGTACGGCGCACACGGCCTGCCATTGCACGGGCACGAGGAACAAGCTGGTGACCTTCTCGGCTTCCAGAATGTCGAGTAGTTGACCCGGGTCGAATGCGCCGACCGGATGGATCACCGTGGTCGTGCCGAGTTGCAGGCTCGGCGCTATGGAACCGAGGGCTGCGATGTGGAACATGGGCGACGCGCAGAAGCCGATGGAATCGGCATTGAACAGGTGGAAGGCCCTGATACAGGTCAATGCTTGCGAAGACAGGTTGGAGTGGGAGAGCACCGAGCCCTTGGGGCGACCGGTGGTTCCCGAGGTGTACATGATGAGTGCAGGAGTGTCGTCCGGGATGTCGACGAACGCGTGCGACTCGCCCTCTTCGCTGATCAAGTCCTCGTAATTCAGGCTGTCACCCTCGGCGGGGGAGCCTACGGTGATGGAGATGTCGATACCCTCGGACGCGGCTCGTGCAGCTCCGGCCAACGGAGCCAACGGTCCTTCGGCGACAATGACTTTGGAGCCGGAGTCGTTTACCAGATAAGCGACCTCGGGTGGTGTCAGACGGAAGTTCACCGGAACAGCGATGGCGCCCAGTGCGTTGGTCGCGAGCACGACCTCGAGGTATTCGGGGCGGTTGAGCATCAGGATGAGCACGCGGTCGCCGAAGCTGACGCCGCGTCGGGCAAGAGCGTCCGCCAGCTTCTCGACGCGTGCGTCGAGGGTGCCCCAGGTGATGGAATCGCCCAGGAATCGCAGTGCGGTGCGATCGGGAATCATCTGCGCATGCCTGGCGATCTGATTGTTCCAGTTGGTGCGGCGTGAACGCTGCGCCTCGGAGACTGCATCGGTGGAGGCCATCGATGGGTTCCTCTCATGCGTGGGTGATTGTGTGACTCAGGCTACAGTGAGCCGTCGATTCGTACAGTGGTTTTGTTAACGAAAATTCGCAGTGATTACTTGAAGTGGGGCGCGCGTTTCTGCAGCATCGCCATCGCGCCTTCTTTGAAGTCCTCGCCAGTGAGAAGTTCTGCCTGACCGGTATTTTCGAGCTCCAGCGCAGCATCGAGGCGGTCCAGTGTCACCGCATTGAGCGCGCGCTTGGTGAGTTCGAGGGCGCGTCGGGGAGCCTTCGACGTGCGATCGACGACGGAGTCGACGAGTGCGTCGAACGCGTCGTCGGCGACGGTGCGGGACACGAGCCCGAACCGCTCTGCGTCCTCGGCGGAAACTCGCTCGCCCAGCAATGCCATCTCGGCCGCTCGGGCGCGTCCGATCGCTGCCGGTACCAACGCACTGGCGCCGCCGTCGGGCATCAGGCCGATGTTGACGAAGGAGAGGAGGAAATAGGCGCTCGATGCGGCGTACGTCAGGTCCGCGGCGAGAGCGATGGACACTCCGACGCCGGCGGCCGGGCCGTTGACCGCGGCGATCACCGGGACCGGGGCGCTGGTGATGGCGCGAATCAGCGAAGTCGCCGCATCCATGACGACTTTCGGGTCTGCGGGGTTGACGGCCGCTGCGGCGAGGTCGGCTCCGGTGCAGAACGCTCGACCGGATCCGGTGATGACGATGGTGCGAACGGCCGGGTCTGCGCCGCCGTCGTGGACGGCAGCTGCGAAAGCAGTCATCGTGGGCAGATCGATCGCGTTCATCCGCTTCGGGCGGTCGAAGGTCAATCGCAGTACACCGTCGGTGATTTCGGAGCGAAAGCCCGTCTCGGCGGTGGCGGTCATGCCGCGCTCACAGCCGTGACGAATCCGGAAAGCCGTGAGGTGATGAGGTGTTCGGCCTCCGAGACCATGCGGTCGATCATGTCGGCGACGGTCGGGATGTCGTTGATCAATCCTTGGCTCTGTCCGGCGGACCAGATGCCTGCATCGAGGTCGCCGTCCTCGAAGACCTTGCGTCCGCGGGCTCCGGCTACCAGATGCTGAATGTCGCTGAACTGCGCGTCGCCACGTGCTTCGATGTCGACGACCTCGGCACTGATCGCATTCGCGGCTACGCGCGCGGTGTTGTGAAGCGTCCGGAAGATCAGCTTGGTGTCGCGTTCGGTGTTTGCGACAATCTGCTCTTTAACCGATTGTGCGACAGGGGATTCCGCGGTACACATGAAGCGAGTTCCCATGTTGACGCCGTCTGCTCCGAGCGCAAGCGCCGCGACGAGTCCACGTGAATCTGCGATTCCGCCTGAAGCGATCACCGGAATCGTGAGTTGCTGCGTGGCCGCCGGAATCAGAATGAGCCCTGGTATGTCGTCCTCGCCTGGGTGCCCGGCGCATTCGAAGCCGTCGATGCTGACGGCGTCGACGCCCAGTCTCTCGGCTTTGACCGCATGTCGAACTGCAGTGCACTTGTGGATAACCTTCACGTCCGCGTCCTTGAAACGCGGAAGATGATCGATCGGATTGGAACCGGCGGTTTCGACGATCTTGATCCCGGATTCGATGATCGCCTGGCGGTATTCGGCGTACGGCGGCGGCGTGATCGACGGCAGAATAGTGAGATTGACGCCGAAAGGCTTGTCGGTGAGATCGCGGGTTCGAGCAATTTCCTTGACGAGGTCTTCCGGTGTGGGTTGAGTGAGGCCCGTCAAGAACCCGAGGGCGCCGGAATTTGCCGTGGCCGCAACAAGTTCTGCCCGTCCCACCCACATCATGCCCCCTTGCACGATGGGATGGTCAACGCCGAACATTTCGGTGAAGCGAGTGCGAATCATCTGCTCACAACTACTTTCTTACGGTCGGTCATTCGGCATCGAACCCTCTTGCGGGCGAAGAAAACTTCACGCCGCAGGGAACGAGCCCGCCAGCGGACTACGTGCGAGGTTGTGCGAATCGTCACTAACATAACACCGCTGAGAGAGCGGGTGTCAAGACTCTTTTTCCGGAATCCGTCCGCCGCTACAACTGCGTTGTAGGGTTTCGGGTGAAGCAGTACCGGGCGCGAATTGCGACCTTCGCGACGGTTAACATGATCCGTTCGGACTCGCGCCCGTGGAAGTGCGGTGCAGCGGACGAAGGCAGTGCAAGAGAAAGCAACGGAAGTGGAGGGTCAGGTGCCCGGACAGACACGCGTCTCCGTGCGTGGCGGCGACCCTGCACCACGGACGCGTCCGAAGAATCGGAAGGCGCAAATCGCGGCCGCTGCTGCGGAAGCATTCAGCGAACGTGGCTACCACGCGGTGGGCATCGACGAGATCGCAGCGAAGGTCGGAATTTCCGGTCCGGCCCTCTATCGTCATTTCCCCACGAAATACGCCCTGTTCGTCTACACCGTGAACAACCTGACGCAGGCGTTGTTGGATGCCAGCGATCCAGCTGTGCACGGAAACGAAAATCCACGCGAGCAGTTGAACTCCACGATGGTGGGTGTCATCCGCGCGACGATCGAGAATCGGCGCCGGGGAGGGCTCTACCGATGGGAGGGCAGGTACCTGGTCGACGAGGATCGTGAGCAATTGCGGGTGGGAATGCGCACGCTCAATCTTCGGATCGCCGAGCCGCTGGCAGCGGTTCGTCCGGAACTCGACCCGGCGGATGTAGAACTCATCGCGCCCGCCGTGCTCAGTGTGATCGCCAGTATCACCGGTCATCGATCCGCGTTGTCCGCCAAGCAGATCGAAGCGCTGATTCTTGCGGCATGCTGGTCCGTCATCGGCGTCGAATTGCCCGCTGCCGAGGAGGACGGCGCGAGGGCAGGGGCGTCCGAACGCAAAACAGGCCTCGTACGGACGTCGAAACGCGAAGTGCTGCTTCAGGAAGCAGTGTTGCTGTTCTATCAGCGCGGCTACCACGACGTGAGCATCGAGGAGATCGGTGCCGCGGCGGGTATCAACGCGTCGAGTGTGTATCGGCACTTCGCGAGCAAGGCCGACCTTCTTGCTGCGGCCTTCCACCGTGCGTCCGATCGTCTGACTATGACGTTGGGCTCGGCGTTGGCTGAGTCGGAGACTCCTCTCGCGGCCGTCGAGACGTTGGCGAAGATGTACGTCGAGGTTTCGTTCGGAACCAGCGAACTGTTGGCCGTGTACTTTGCCGAGATCGGCAGTTTGCCGGATCGATCACGGACCGAGTTGCGCAACATTCAGCGTTTGAACGTCGAGGAGTGGGCGCACTTGTGTGTCGAGGCGCGTCCGGAGTTGTCGATCGTCCAAGCGCGGTTTCTCGTCCACGCGGCGCTCGGACTGGTCTTCGACATCGGCCGAATCGTGCACTTTTCCTCGGAGAACTCCGCGCAGGCCCGCGTCGAGAAACTGCTGTCCGCGACGCTCCTCGGGTAGTCCCGTCCGAAACAGTAGGTGTGACTTCACGTATCGCGGGTAGGTTCGTGATCGCAAGGCGTTCACCGAATCATGTGAAGACGGAAGTAGGGACAGCAATGCCAACTCGTACCGCACGCACCGCCTGGAACGGCACCCTCGAGGCCGGATCGGGGCAGGTGGAACTCACCAGCTCGGGCGTCGCCACCTTCGACGTGTCGTTCCCCAAGCGCGCAGCTGAGGAGGCCGGCGGAACCACCAGCCCCGAGGAACTCATCGCCGCGGCGCATTCGTCCTGCTACGCGATGCAGTTGTCGGCCCTGATCGCCGAGGCCGGCGGGACCCCGCAGAGCCTCGACATCACCGCGGACGTGTCACTCGGCCCCGACGCGGTCGGATTCAAGCTCACCGGAATCAAGCTCACCGTTCGCGCCGAGGTCGACGGCCTCGACGCCGACGGTTTTGCCAAGGTTGCCCAGGCGGCCAAGGAAACCTGCCCGGTCAGCAAGGCACTGACCGGCGTCGACATCACGTTGGATGCGGCCCTGGACTGATCATCTCGCGCTCGGGCGCCCCCTCCGGCGCCCGAGTGCGGTGGTGTGTGACGACCAGGTAGCTCGCGAACAGGATCGGGAGCACCCACAGGTCCGAGGGATCGCGATAGACCAGGATCGGCAAGAGATCTCCGCGGAATCCTCCTGCGGTCAGGCGGAGAAACCCGATCACCCACTCGTATGCGTCGCCGATCGGCGGTATCACCTTCACGGCGGCGAAGCCGATCCCCGTGACCGCGATGGACCAGGCGATCGCTGCTCGCCCCACCAGACTTCGCCTGAGCACCTCGAGAACCGAGAGCAGAAGCAGGGGAAGCAGGAACACACCGGCGACGTCGGACAGCTTGCCCGTCATCGTGTTCCCGAATGCCCCTTTGAGTACGTGGTCGTTGATCAAGATGACGGCCACCGAGACCAGTGCCCACGGATTCAGCAGCAGATCGCCCGGACGATTCACGACAGGTTGATGGTTGCCGAGCCGGACGAGAACAGATCGCACTTGAACTGAAGGCGCAGACCGGTGGCGGCTTCGGGGACCTCGTACGCCAATTCGCCTCGCTTGGCAGCGCCCGGCGCAAGCTCTCCGTCGACACTCGACGTGCTGCTGTCGGTGAACGTGATGTTGTACGACTTGTTTGCCGAGTCCTGCAGTTCGAAGCACATCATCGACGAGACCGTCGACGGCTTGTCACTGTTGTTGGTGACCTCGGTGTCGACCACGACGTAGCGGTTTCCGGGATCAGCGGTGATGAACTGATTGGTCGAGACGTAGGGATCGACGACGCCGTGTACCTGGACGCGCCAGTCGCCCAGTTCGACGACGTCACCGATTCCGAAGGCGGCCGCAGGTGCGGCGGAAGAACCGTTGTCGTCGACCTTCTTCGCTTCGTCGGTCTCGCCCGAGGCGATGGTTGCGAACAGGGCTGCGCCGACGGCGAGGAGGGCGAGGGGAGTGCGGAGTGATCGCATGATGTGCGCCTTTCGAGAGTTGGTATGGCACAAGTCAACGATGTGAGGACTGCTCACCGCTTCGGTCGAAAGATCGGTCCGCCTCATCCTTTCGGTCGGAGCCTGGCGGTTCGTCCACCCGTTCGGCTGATTCGAGGCGTCGGTGGCGGTGGATACGCTTGCTCGGTGATCACCACCAAAGGGACCGTTGTGCGACGACGCGTATGGACTACCGCCGCTGTCGCGTTCAGCCTTTTCTGTTCCTTCATGACGGTGGGCATCGCAGGCGCGTCGGGAAATATGCCACCGGTATTGGTCGGTATCGGGTTCGTCCTGGGCGTGGCCGGTGGGATATCGCTTGTGTGGCGCCATCAGTATCCCTGGGTGGTTCTGGCGATTACGCTGGTCGGCCCGTTGTTCTTCCCCACCGATGCGACGGCGGCGCTCATCGCATTGTTCGCCGTTGCTCGGATCGCGCGTGGGCCTCGGCTTGCTGCCGCTGCGGCAGCTGTCTTCGTCGCGTGCGGAATTTCGTTGACCTACGACGCTTTTCGCAATCGTGAGTACTCCGTTCTCACGATGGGAACGATGAAACCCAAGGACGGTTCGGCGGTTGTTCAATACGACGTCGCCATCTGGATCCCGTGGCTCGTCGCAGCCGTCATGGTCGGCATCGTCGTGGCGCTCTCGCTCCTGATTCGGACCAGAACCGAACTCGTCGAGGCAGAGCACGTACGGGATCTTGCCACCGAGAAAACAGACGTGATGCGCGACGAGATGATTCGCACCGAGGAACGAACGCGGATCGCGCGCGACATGCACGACACGATCGCGGCCAGTCTGAGCCGGATTTCGTTGTTCGCCGGTGGGTTACAGGTCAGCGCGGCAGACAATCCCGAGAAGGTCGTCAACACCGCTGCGATGATCAGAACCACCGCGCACGAGGCTTTGGACGAATTGAAGGGAATCGTCGGAGTGCTCAGGGGAAGCGGTGATCGCCGCGAACACGGCGGGCACCAGGGGATCGACGCGATCGGCGATCTGGTCAACGGTGCACGCGCCGCGGGCATTCACTGCCGTCTCGAATCGGAGTTGCTCCCGGGTGATGTCGGAATGTTGGCGGGGCACGTCTGTTATCGCGTCGTTCAGGAATCGTTGACCAACGTCCAGAAGTACGCGAGCGACCAGATGCTCGTCATTTCGGTGACCGGGTCGCCGCACGACGGAATTCGTATCCTCGCACGCAACAAGCTGAGCGAGCTTGCACCCATGACGTCGATCGGTTCGCGGTCCGGCTTACGCGGGTTGGCCGAACAGGCAAGAGAAATCGGCGGCAAGGTGGAGGCAGGCGCGCTGGGGGACGATTTCCTCGTCAGTTGCTGGGTGCCCTGGTCGTCGTAACCCTCCCACCCTCCGACTGTCGGGGGCTCTGGGTAATCTGAGCGCACTATGGACGCTGACTCGCGCATCACAGTTTTGATCGTCGACAACGACGCCTGGGTTCGGCGCGGAATGAAGGACATCCTGGAAGCAGCGCCGGACATCGTGGTGGTTGCCGAGGCCGAGGACGGCGATCAGGTCGCAGCCAAAGTCACTCGGTTTCGTCCGCACGTGGTGCTGATGGATCTGAAGATGGCACGGGTCGGTGGCTTGGAGGCCACCCGAGAGTTGATGACCATGAGCAATCCGCCGAAGGTCATTGCGATGACCGCCTTCGACGTCGACGACATGGTCGTGCAGGCGGTCGAGGCGGGCGCGCACAGTTTTCTGAGCAAGGACGCGGCCCCACAGGCGTTCCAGCAGGCAGTACGGGTGGTGGCGTCGGACCACTCGTTGTTCAGCTCCGATTCTCTACGTGCCATCGTGGCCTCGGCGCCGCGTCGGCAAGCACCCGACCTGACTCCCCTCGCTTCGCTCACCGAGCGTGAGCGCGAAGTGCTGACAATCCTGTCGACAGGCGCGGCCAACAGCGTCATCGCGGAGCGGCTGTACCTCGGTGAGACCACCGTCAAGACGCATATCTCCTCGTTGTTCGCCAAACTCGGTGTGCCCAACCGGGTGAGTGCGTCGTTGATCGCGTTCCGGTGTGGTCTGGTCACGTGATTCTGTGACCTCGTGACGCGAGCCGGGACTAATCCCGGCCCTGTTCGTTGTTGCACCTTCGGTGACTGATCAAATCGTGATTGACCAAGACGTGACCATCGAAGTGTGGTCTGACGTCGCTTGTCCGTGGTGCTACATCGGAAAGACCAGGTTCCTTTCGGCTCTGGATCGTTTCGAGAACAAGGACCGCGTCAACGTCATCTGGCGCTCGTACCAGCTCGCTCCGGAGACCCCGGTGGGAGAGGGACGAACCGAACTCGACGCCTTGGTCGAGATGAAGGGGATGGCGCCTGAACAGGTACGTCAGATGTTCGCCCACGTCAGCGCGACGGCAGCCGAGGTCGGCTTGACCTTGGACTTCGACACCGTGATCGCCGCCAACACCTTTGATGCGCACAGGTTGCTGCATCTCGCGGGTGAGCGGCAGAACGAACTCCTCGAAGCGCTGTTCAAAGCGCACTTCAGCGACGGCAAGGTGATCGACGACCGTGAGGTGCTGGTCGAGCTGGCCGTGAGCGTCGGCCTCGACGCCGACGTCGTGCGCGAGCAACTGGGCTCCGATGCCGCAGCCGAGGCTGTTCGCGAAGATCTGTCCATGGCCCGCCAACTGCAGGTCAGCGGCGTTCCGTTCTTCGTCGCCAACCGTGCGGTCGCAGTATCCGGCGCTCAACCCGAAGAGGTGTTTCTGCAGTTGCTTACTCAGGCCTCCGAACCGGCCTGAGTAAGGCGAGCGGCACGAACTGCCGGGGCGTTCGAGAACGGCAACAGATGTGCACCGTCGTCGGGGCAGGAAAGCGTGACGTGCGCTGCATCGACGAACCGGTACGGCTGCGCTGCAACAACTCCGGCAAGGTTCTTGCGCAGACGCGACATCTCGGCCCGCGCGGTCACCGTGCGGGCCGGGTCACCGAAAAGATCCTGCGCCAACCGCGATGCGGTCAGTCCACGCCTCTCGGATCCGAGGAGAAACAGAATCTCCGCATGCCGCTGGGTCGGGGAGTAGGCCCATTCGCCCAACCCCGACGTGACGGTCACCGACATGTTCTCGGAATCGCGCAGATCGATATGCACCGTGGGCGCACTGATTTTCTCGCCGGTGGCGATCGGCCGGACCACCCACCCGCCGGGAAGTGGATCCAGTTCGCACAGACCCAAAGCTGGGAACCACGTCCTGCCGGGAGCCAAAGCCGCGGGGAGCAGCACGCGCGAGCGATGAGGTAGCGCATCGACCGCCGCTACCCAGCCATGAGTATCGATCACCAATGCCGGTGATCCGCTACGAGCAAGCATCGGCCCTGCAACAGAACGCAATTGATCGAGATTGTCCCGATGCTTGTCGCGCAGGTGTGATTGCGCGAGGCGTGCGACGGCGTCGACCAGAGCGAGCGTCGTGGGATGGACGGTCTTGGCAGGACCACTGATGTCGACGACGCCGATGACACGGTCGTCCCGCGGATCGCGGATGGGCGCCCCCGCACACGTCCACGGATGATGGCTGCGCGCATAGTGTTCCGCCGAGAAGATCTGAACCGCCTGTCGTGACACCAATGCCGTTCCGATGGCATTGGTGCCGACGTTGTCCTCCGCCCAGTTCGCCCCTTCGACAAATCCCAGACGCGCAGCTTGGTCCAGTACGCGATGGGAACCGCTGCGCCACAGTACAGTTCCGCGAAGATCTGCGACGACCATGATGTTCTCACCGCTCGCGGTGACCGATTCGAGTCCGCGTGTCACGTCGTCGAGGACGTCGTACAGTCCGGACTCACGACGACGGAGATCGAGTTCGGCGACGTCCATCGACGGTTCGACCCGGCTGTGCTCGGGATCGATACCGAGTTCGCGCAGGCGCTGCCACGATTGGCGAACCACGTCCCTCGGGCGGGCCGGTGCGCGGTCTCCGGCCATCGTCGCGTCGTACACCGCGGCGAGGGTCCTCGCGTAGTCGCGAGGATCCTCGCCGGGCGGCATCGCAGGCTCTGGCAACCGCTTTTTCAGTGAAGACACCGCTTTCGGCGAAGACGCCGCTTTCAGTGAAGACACCTCGGTCAGCGGTAGACGAGGCCGCCGTCGATGAGACCGGCCTGCCCGGTCATGTAGTCGGAATCGGGCCCAGCGAGGTACGAGACGAAACCGGCTACGTCGTCGGGGGTTTCAGCTCGACCCAGCGCAATTCCGCCGACGAACTTCTCGTAGGTGGCGCCCTCTGGCGCACCGGTCAACTCGGCGAACCTCTTGTCGATCGTCACCCACATGTCGGTGCCCACGACGCCGGGGCAGTACGCGTTGACGGTGATTCCGTCGGACGCGTATTCCTTGGCCGCAGCCTGAGTGAGGGCCCTGACCGCGAATTTTGTTGCGCTGTAAACACCTAACATGGCGAACCCGTCGTGACCGGCAATGGACGACGCGTTGATGATCTTTCCGCGCTGACCGAGCGCCTGGAACTTTGCCGCTGCAGCTTGAATTCCCCACAGGACACCGTCGACGTTGACGCTCCAGATCTTGGAGACCTCTTCCGGCGTCGCATCGGAGATCGGGCCGACGAGAGCGATTCCCGCGTTGTTGACGATGACGTCGAATCCGCTCAACTCACTGTGCGCGTGTTCGACTGCGGCGTGAACCTGCGCGCGATCGCTGACATCGGCGATAAACGTCGTCGCACGACGACCGATCTGTCTGATCTCGTCGGCAACCGCATCCAGCTTGGTCTGGTCGAGGTCGACCAACGCGATGTCGGCGCCGTCGTGGGCGAGGCGGAGAGCGATTCCGCGTCCGATGCCTTGGCCGGCGCCGGTGACCAGTACTACCTTGCCCGTGATGCTCATGCAGTTTCTCCTCGTAAGCAGTGAACCAGTCGGTTGTGAACCGGTGAGTGATTTGTATGTGACGGCGACCACAATGCGGAAGGGTTGCACCGTGTTGCAATTCCGCAGAATGGGGCAGCGGTTGCAACCCTCGGCAACCCTCCCGGTACCCCGCGCGACGGCTCCATAGTTGCGCCACCACTTCGCGAATCATCTTGCGAGACAATCTGGGAGAGGGCACATGACCGCTACAGTCGACACACCCACGGAACCGGCCACGCCGAGCCGACAACCGTCACGCCGCTGGATCGGGTTCGGGATCGCGAACCTCGTGATCGTTCTCGTGCTGGCCGTGGCGAGTTGGTACCTTCTGGCCGATCCGACCACCAGTCCCTGGAGTTTCTATCCTCTGCCGTTCAACGCGGCGCTTTTCTGGGCAATCCTTTTTGTGGTGTTCATCGGCTTCAATTGCGAGTTCGCCGGCTTCGACCGACTCCCGCAGCCGGCGAAAGGCCTGGCGATCATGGTCGCGACCGCGGTCTTCGCCGTCGTGGTGACGTGGCTCCTGGCAAACGGCTTGGGGAGTTTGTACCCGGATTTCGCGGCCGATCGTGAGGGCGGCCTCGGATATTTCGCGGGTGCGCTGTTCGTACTCTTCGGCTTTGGGACCTGGGTGATGGTGGTCCTGAACTGGCAGCATTGGCCGTGGACTTCCCTGGGGATGAAGCAGCCGTTGGTGGGTTTGTGTGAGATCGCGTTTGTCGCCGTCCCGACGCTGGCGCTGTACTTCGTGTTCGGTCTGCCGTCCGTGTCGCTGTCCGCCACGGATCCGTTGATGACCGTCGACACCGTGCTCGGGTGGTTCTACTGCGTCGTGGTGGTCGTGATCCTGACTGGCCAGACGCTCGACAACTGGCCGTGGCGACTGTTCGGCGGCGGGGGTAAGACGGCGCTCGCAGCCACGATCGGTAACTTCGCCGTCGGAACCGGCTTGTACTTCGTGGCGCTTCCAGTGGTGAAGGCACTTTTGGGAAGCGATGCCGTTGCCGAGTTGGGCGGTGTGATCCATCAATTCCCGGCGCAGCTCGGTGTGTGCTGGGCATTCTGGATGATCTTCTGGGCCAACGCCTTCGGTAACAAACCCACGGGCTTTGCGGACGGGGTCAACCTGGCGATCCGCGCGCTGCTCACGTTTGTGCTCGCGGTGGTCACATTCTTGTTCTATTACCGCTTTGCAGCAGAGCACATTCTTCACGAGCCGGCAGTTGTCGACGGATTACACGGCAATGCACTGGGTTTCGTGGATTGGGCCGTGTTGTGGACGTTGTTCTACGTCGTGGGATTTCAGTCGCTGGGACTCGGCAAATTCAAGCCTGCTGAGGGGTGAGTCGGTTGCCCGCACATCGGTGCGGGCAACCGGTGTCGGACGCCGGCACCGCGTCCACTGATTGCAACAGACTGCAACGCTTGTGACCGGGGCCACTTATGGGATGTGCTGTGTGTCACATTCACAAACAAGGAGAAGTGATGACGCAAACCATCGATTCCGCAGTCACCCCCGAGGTGAAGTTGACGGCGGTGACACCTCAGGAACGCGTCGACGCCTGGCTGGCGGATTTCGAGTCGGCCCTCGCGGCTCGTGACATCGAGCGTGTGGCAGGCAAATTTGCACTCGACAGCTTCTGGCGCGACTTGGTGTCGTTCACCTGGAACATCAAGACCGTCGAAGGTCGCGAGCAGATTGCCGACATGCTCTCCGAGCGTCTCGACGACACCGATCCTTCGGGATTCCGGACCACCGAGACACCCGACGAAGCCGACGGCGTCACGTCGGCCTGGATCGAATTCGAGACTGCAACCGGTCGCGCGCACGGGCACCTTCGTTTGAAAGGAGATGAAGGTTGGACCCTGCTGACGTCGTTGCAGGAATTGAAGGGACACGAAGAAGGTAAGGGCACTCGCCGGCCTCGTGGCGCCAAGCATGGGGCAGACCCGAACCGCATCACGTGGGCCGAGCAGAAGGAGATCGAAGACCGCGAACTCGGTTACACCACACAGCCTTACGTCGTGATCGTCGGCGGCGGCCAGGGCGGCATCGCGCTCGGCGCCCGGATGCGTCAGCTCGGAGTACCGGCCATCGTGATCGACAGCCACGAGCGACCCGGCGATCAGTGGCGCGGACGCTACAAGTCCCTGTGCCTGCACGATCCGGTTTGGTACGACCACCTGCCCTACATGCCGTTCCCCGACAACTGGCCGGTGTTCGCGCCCAAGGACAAGATCGGCGACTGGCTCGAGATGTACACCAAGGTCATGGAGGTTCCGTACTGGAGTTCCACGACCTGCACCTCGGCGTCGTTCGACGAGAAGACCCAGGAATGGACCGTCGAGGTCAACCGCAACGGCGAGAAGTTGACGTTGCGTCCCAAGCAGTTGGTGATGGCGACGGGTATGTCCGGCAAGGCCAACGTTCCGACGTTCCCCGGGCAGGACAAGTTCCTCGGCGATCAGCACCACTCGAGCAAGCACCCCGGCCCGGATCAGTACGTGGGCAAGAAGGTCGTCGTGATCGGGGCCAACAACTCCTCGCACGACATCTGCGGCGCACTGTGGGAGAACGGTATCGACGTCACGATGGTGCAGCGCAGCTCGACGCACATCGTGAAGTCGGATTCGCTGATGGATTTGGGCTTGGGCGATCTGTACTCGGAGCGAGCACTGGCCGCCGGCATGACGACACACAAGGCGGACCTCACGTTCGGTTCGCTGCCGTACCGGATCATGCACGAGTTCCAGATCCCGGTGTACGACGCAATCCGTGAGCGCGACAAGGATTTCTACGATCGCCTCGAGAAGGCGGGCTTCGAGCACGACTGGGGCGACGACGGTTCGGGCCTGTTCATGAAGTACCTACGCCGTGGCTCGGGCTACTACATCGATGTCGGCGCTGCCGAACTGGTTGCCAATGGAGACATCAAGCTCGCGCACGGCAACATTCGTGAGCTGACCGAGAACAGCGTGATCCTCGAAGACGGTACGGAATTGCCTGCCGACGTGGTGGTCTACGCGACCGGCTACGGCTCGATGAATGGCTGGGTGGCGGATCTGATCGGTCAGGACACCGCCGACAAGGTCGGCAAGGTGTGGGGCCTGGGGTCGAACACCACCAAGGATCCGGGACCGTGGGAAGGCGAGCAGCGCAACATGTGGAAGCCGACGCAGCAGGAAGCGCTGTGGTTCCACGGAGGCAATCTGCACCAGTCGCGCCACTACTCGCTGTACTTGGCGTTGCAATTGAAGGCGCGTTACGAGGGCATCCCGACGCCGGTGTACGGACTGCAAGAAGTGCATCATCTGAGCTGAAAAAGAACTGCTGTGCGCCTTTATTAACCGCGGGAGGTTAATAAAGGCGCACAGCAGGTTCAGCGAAGGGCGTACTTCTTTGCTACTTCGGTGTCCTTGGTCGCGCGCTCGGTGAGGAAGGCGAATGCCAACCCGAGCACGAGCCAGAGCGTCGCCTGCGTAGCGAGCGAGGAAAGTCGGAACTCCCACAGCAGAGTTGCCGGGAAGTCCTCGCCCACCTCGTTGATGCCGGGAAGCGAGACGTAACCGATCGCGACGATCACCAGGAACGCAGCCACCGGAGCAGCGATGCGCACACTGAGGAACTCGTGCCCGGAAACTGCCTTTGCAGCCGCTGCTGCCGCGGTGACGGACAGCAGCCCGAGAATCACGGCGGCCAGCCACAGCAGTGTGCGCTGGTTGATGGTGTCGGGATCTCCGACGGCCGGCGGATTGGCCGGGTACTTGAAAAAGGGGACAGCCTCGATAGCCAGCCAACCACCGACGGCGATGGTGATCGCCAACAACGGCCCGGACATTCCGGTGAGTCGTCGAGCGTAATTGGCAACGACCGAGAAGATCGCCCCGAGCGCCAGTCCGGCAAGCGCCGTGGCCAGGAACAGCCCGGCGCGCTGCCCGTCGCGGCTCACCAGTGGTTCTTCTTCGTCACCGTGCGAATGCCCAGCGGCTTCGCCGGAAACCTCACCGGTGGCGCTGTTGGCTTCTTCGATCGCAATGGCAGCGTTGACGTGCGGTTCACCCAGCACGAATGCAACTCCGCCGGCAAGGATGCCTGCGATCAGACCAGCCAACAAACCACGAATGAGAAGCTTCGTGAAATTGTCGACTAGTGGCACGGCAGGCCCATCAAGTGTCGACCGTCGTGCATCAATTCATGCATGTACATGCCGGTGCGAGAGATAGCGCCCTGGTCGAATCCGACCAGGTAGAGAGCCAGCATCGCGAACAGAACTACTGCAGCGGCGAGGAAAGCAAGACGAGTCGAATCGATCGACGTATCGGGAGAATAGGCGAGAGCCATCGAAGCCTCCTGGGATTTTCGCGTCCCCTAGGTCCATGCGATGGCCGAAGTGTCTGGCTGTCGAAATAGTCGTGCCGAAAAAGGCACTTCACCTCGAATTACAGTGGCGCGACCGCTCCGGGCTTTCACCGGATTCCTGTCGGACCATCGCGTTTACATGCGAACTTTTGCACTACAGCCCGCACCGTGTCAACGCGTGAAGCCGAGATGACCGTCGATTGTGCCCGCCAAGGCAGGCACAATCGCTCGAGATCAGCTCTTTGCGGCGACGTCCAGGACAACTTCGAATTCGAGCAACGACGCACCCGAAGCGACGGGCTTCGCGCGCTCGCCGGAATGGGCTTCACGGGCGGGGCCGTCACGCCAATCGGCGAACGCCTGCTCGGACTCCCATTGGGTCACCACGAAGTAGCGGCTCTCACCGGCGGTGGGGCGGAGGAGTTGGAATCCGAGAAAGCCCGGGGAGTTCTCGACTGCGTGAGCGCGTGCTGCGAAGCGCTTCTCCAGTTCGGGGCCGGCGCCCTCGGGGACCTCGATTGCATTGATCTTCACGACTGCCATGCAAGCGACATTACCCGCGCACCTTCACCGCGTACCGTGACACTCGTGTTGCATGACGAAGGTGGAACGGGACAACCGATTCTGTTGTTGCACGGCCTCATGGGCAGCTCCCGAACGTGGCGACGCCAGGTGCCGTGGATCCGCGAGTTCGGCCACGTCTACACCTTCGACGCTGCCGGTCACGGCAGGCCGGCGCCAGCGGCACTGACTACCGAGGCATTCGTCGAGGACCTGACATCGGCGGTTGCGTCCATCGAGGAGCCGATGATCGTGATCGGTCATTCGATGGGGGCTCTGCATGCGTGGTGCTTCGCCGCCGCGCATCCCGAAAAGGTTTGTGCGCTGGTCCTCGAAGACATGGCCCCGGACTTTCGTGGACGCACCGCTGCGGACTGGGCGCAGATGATCTCGGCGTGGCCGCAGCCGTTTGCTTCCGAGGAGGCGATGAAGGAATTCTTCGGCCCCGTCGCCGGCAAGTACTTTCTCGATTCTTTCGACCGCCGCGACGACGGGTGGTACCTGCACGGCGACGTGTCGACCTTCCGCGACATCTCGGAGGAGTGGGGCACGAGGCATTTCTGGGATCAGTGGAAGGCGATCGAGGTGCCGACCTTGCTGATCGAGGGAGAGTTCACCATCACCCCTGAGGGACAGATGCGAGAGATGGCCGAGAGGCCGGGAACTCGGTACGTACGTATTGCCGATGCAGGCCACCTGGTCCACGACGATCAACCGCAGCGCTATCGCGAAGTGGTGACGGAATTCCTTCACACGGTGAGCTGACTTCGGATCGACGCGCCCACCTGCTCCAGCTCGACGGCTCGCCTGGCCAGGAGTCCGGCAGCGAACTTCGCCTTGTCGCCGCGATGGCGGGGGACGACGTGCAGGTGCGAGTGGAACACGGTTTGGCCCGCGGCACGCCCGTCGTTGACGAGAAAGTTGACTCCGTCAGCGGCGATGTCGCAGCGGCGTAGAGCTCCGGCGATGAGCGTGCCGACGCGGAACATCTCTGCGCCTTCGTGACTTTCGAGAGCATCGAGGTTCTCTGCATGACGCTTGGGGACCACCAGGGTGTGTCCGCGACTCACCGGCCGTGCATCGAGGAATGCGAGAGTTGTCTCGCTCTCGTGAACGAGAATCGCCGGCTCGGTCAGCGCGACGATCTTGCAGAAGACGCAGGAATCGGTGCTCATGCCTACAGAATGTAGTCCGAAATCAGATCCGACCCTGACTACAGCAAGCGCAGTTGGCGTGCCCTCGTGATCGCTTCGTTTCGATTGTGTACGTCGAGCTTCTTGTAGAGAGTGCGCAGTTGAGTCTTGACGGTGTTGACGGACACGTACAGTTTGTCGGCCATCGCAGCCGACCCCATGCCGAGCGCCAGGAGTGAGAGGACTTTCTGCTCGCGTTCGGTCAGCTCCACGATATGTACGAATTCCGGAAATGATTCCGCAGGCGACCTTTTCGAGAATTCGGCGAGTGCACGCGATTTCGTTTCGGCCATCGATTCGAGTTTCTCGACGTCCGCCGATGCGATGGTCGCGAACGAACGTAGAAGTCCGGTCTGATCCGCGATGCTGCACGCTCTGGACCACTCCTGAGAGGCGAGGCGTGGCTCACCCAGCTCGGAGTGTGCAACCGCTTGCACCAGAAGCGATTCCATCTGTGCCCGCGGATAGGATACGCCAGACCAGTCGAACTGGTGACACAGCGCCACCGCGGCCTCGTTCTGGCCGATCCGCTGACGCAAACGTGCCACCGACGTGAGCGTCCACGGATTGGCGGCAGGATCGATGATCTCCTTGGCCAGTGCTACGGCATTGTTCCCCTGTCCGAGAGCGAGCAAGAGATCGATCTCTGCGGATTGCAACAGAGGAAGCGCGAAGGATGTAGCCGTGTACTGCTTGGAATGTGCTTCGATCGCATTGTGGAGCAACAGTAGTGCCGCAGTGTGGTCGCCGGAGGTCAAGGCGAATTGGCAATGCGCATAGACGACGAATGCCCACAGTTCCTCGGTGTCGGACGGAAGACCGAGTTCGGTCAATGCGAGACGTGCGTCGGCGAAGTCGAGTGTGTCGAGAGCAGTGAGCGCCCGTGCTGTCAGGCCGGCGATCTTGACCACAGGTTCGAGCCAACCGCCGGGGTCCGGATGCTTCTGTTCGAGTTCGGACCAGTGTGTGGCCTGCCGCGGCTCACCAGCCAGCGCCCAATTCAGGGCGGCACTTCCCGCAGAGTTACGAGCGATGAAGTCGACTCCATGAGACAGGGCGCCGTGGTACGCCATTCGTGCCTTGATCGTGGATTCTGTGAACCTGCCGCTCAATTGAAAATTGATCGCCCATTGAAGTCGCATGAGAGGGAGCTGTGCGCTGACCGCTTCCGGGTTGTTCTCCAGCGCACTGCGACTGAGATGAGACAGGCGCCTGGTGGTTTCTGCTGCGAGCCCGTACTCGCCTGCCATCCTGAGCATGATCGATTGAACGCAGGCAATGCTCAAGGCGTCCTTCGCGCCGGCTTCAGCGCCGAGAGCCCACAGTTCTGCCGGCGATTCGGGTAGCAAGTCGACTACCGTCGAGCGCTCGCTCGGATGCATGAACAGTGCGCGCCCTGCCTCCACGGCAGAGTGTTTGTCCGCTGCTTCCGCCGGAATCCGTTGGAGAGCAGAGCGAACCGAGTCCAGATTGTGGACGATCATCGTCACCCAGTGTTGCTCGACGATGTCTACTGCCAGGGTCCAGTTCTGTGCCTCGACCGCGTAGTCCAGCGCCGACGCGTGATGACCGTGGTCGAGTCGGTTGTGTGCGAGGAACGAAAGACGTTGCGCCGGATCGACTCCAGCGCGCTTTTGGTGCGCGAGTATCGATCGACGAATGGCGGGAGGCAGCTCCCAGGTTTCTTCGGCTTCGGTCTCGACCCGTGACAACAACCCGGCTGTCTCCAGTATCGCCAGGCGCACGCGAATCTGATGAACGGTCTCGCCATCCTCAGGGTGTTGGGACTCGAACAGCATGGCGGCGATGTCGACGGTGATCGATCGCGCAAAGGCCGTCGCGAGCAGGAACTCGAGTTGTTCCACATGATCAGCGGTCATGAGAACGGATTTGTTCACGTAGTCGTCGATCGCCTGCGCGATGTTCTTCCTGATCATCTGCTCGCGGTTGCGGCTACCCGATGTCTGGACGGCGGGAACGGCGACACGAACCAGCGCTGGCAGCCCACCTGTCAGGGATGTGATTTGTTCGGCATCACCGTCAGTCGTGTTTACGTCAGCTTGTGCGAGCAAATGGGCGGTATCGGCTCTCGTGAACAACAGCTCACTCGCGCCTATCACCTCGTGGTCCGTGTCGAGCAGGTACGGCTCGGAGAACATGCCGAAGCCCGAGAGCGTGACCACGAGGTCCAGGTTGTGACAGAGGGCGAGGAGTTCGATCAACTGATCGTCCAACTCTGGTTCCGATATCAGATCCGGCCTGATCAGCACGAGCAGCACGGGGCGGCTGAGGGCGTTCAGGGATTTGGCGACAGCGGTGAAAGGATCGGCGAGATCGTCGACGTCGGGCAGTGCGATTCCGGCAGCGTGGATTCGATCGAGGACAACGGCCCAGAAATCTTCGAGTGTCGACGAGGGCCGTGGGGCCGAGACCCAGACGAGTATTCGTTCGGATGCCAAATGGGCGCGCAGCCACGATGCGATCAACGACGATTTCCCGTGGCCGTTCGGTGCACGGACGATGGTCAGCGCGGCACGTCGGTCAAGTTTGTCGAAGAGCGCTTGCCGGGGAATCGACGTCGCGAGGGTGCGCCTTTCGGGAATAGCTGCCCAGTCGTGGCCGTCCATCCCGAACATCAGCGCGGACCCTTTCTGCTTTCGCGCCCCGCAATGATTGAAGAGTTTGGGCGGATTGTCTCGATCCATCTATCTACAGGGAGGAGCGTAGCTGGTGCGAATCCAGAGCGTGCCATCCCGGGCAATTCACCCGGGAATTCACCCCGGCTGAGAGAAGTTCACCCACACAATCACGCCGTCACCATTGGCTTTCGAGTCCCTCGAGCGACTTCTATTGAACGTAGCTCGGGATTCGCCAAATGTGGCCGCGAGCGCCTGTCGGAGGCCCGAGAGAGTCAGACATCGAAAGGAGCGTCGTGAGAACTCGTCTGTCAGAGGTGCGGTCGAAGGCCGTTGTCGTCGGACTCCGGCCGAGAGCGTGGCGCCGAGGAGTGCGAGGTATCGGCATAGTTGTCGTGACCGGAGCTCTGGTGGTCGGCGCTGCTGCGCTCGGCTTGCTGCCGATGCAGTCGGATGTTCGATTGGCGGCCGAGGGAGAGTTCGTGCCTCCCTTCACCGTCGAGTTGACGGCGATTGACGGTGCACCGCCCTTCGATCCCGCTGACGGTCCAGGGCTCGATTCGGGACCGTCCAACGGCATTGTCCGAGAGGGTGATCCGGTGACGTATGTCATCGACATCGGTGTCCGGGGCAACCCGCTCTCCGACGTGGTCGTGCAACTTCCGGTGCCTCGAGGTTTCGTTCTGCCGTCCGTGCCTGATTACTGCGGAGACGGCTCGGGTGTCGACGAGGTCGGATTACATTGCCTGATAGGCAATCTGGAAGCGGACCGGTACTTCACCCGAACGGCGACGATGACTGCGGGAAAGCGGGAAGACGCCGACGGTCTACCGATCGCTGCACTGGTCACCGCAGATCGGGGGGCGGTTCGCGTGCGGTCGGGCGATGTCACGGTGCGGGTGGCGACCACCCCGGGAGTGTGTGATCCGTACGGGATTTCTGTTGGTGGTCAGAGAAGCCAGTGGGCTGCTGTCTCGGCAGATGGACGAATCTCAGGTCTGGTGACATCGGGCATCTCGGAGGCGGTGGTGATCGACGGCGTCGATCAATGCGGGCACGCGACAGCGCGGACGGTGAAACCGTTCGAGGGTCACTTCTCGTTTGTCGGACTGCTACCGGGGACGTATCGCGTCACGGTCGACGGCCGAGCGCCGGTGGATGTGGTGCTGGAACCAGGTGCAATGGCGGTCGGTGGCCTGACGTTCTGATACAGCTTCGCAGGAATGGCAACACTCGTAACAGTCAGTAGCAGTCAATGGAGGATCCAGTGCGTGAAAGCCTGGGCGTTGTATTCGAAAATCAGTCAATTTCAACAGCTCTCGTAGATGCGGACACACCCCTTCTTGGCTCGATCGACGAGTTCCGTCACCCCTGGGGTGCAGACGGGACTGTTCCCTCTCCGCAAGCGTCGGCGCGCGCACTCGCCTCCGCGGCCGAGGTCGCCACCGGTCGAGCCCTGCGCTCGAATCTGTGCCCCACCGTCGTCGGAGTGATGTGCGAGCGTGCGGACGTGCGCGAACTTGTCTCGGATTCGTTGTCCTCCAGTCCTTTCGAGAACATCGAGTTGGTCAACGGTCTCGACGCACGGCTTGCCTACCTTCGGACGGTCGACGCTCTCATTGGTGTTTCGCCGATTCTCGCGTTCTGGCCGGACGGCAGTGAGACCGTGATCGCGGCCGTCGACCCGAGAGCAGGCGTCGTGGACTCGGCGCATCGTTACGACACGGCCGAGTTGCTTGCGGACAGCTCGACGTTTGCTGCGACATTGGACCTCCTCGTCGCCGAACGAGACCCTGTGCCCAAGATGCTCGTCGCCATGCTCGTGAAGGAAGACTCTCGGCAGCCGTCCGCGGAAGCCGCTGAACTGGCAGGTCTCGGCTTCCTGTTTCTCGGCGAGCGGACCCAACTGGCGATAGGGGCTGCGCTGGTAGCGGCCGATCGCGGAAGCGAAGTTCGGTCCGGTGGCGGCATGGCTGCCCGGCCCGTCAACAGGGTCCGGTGGGCGGCGGCAATAGTACTGCCGCTTCTACTCATGTTGACGGGGTTGCTGATCGCTCTGTCGCCGGACGGGTCGCGCGCGGTGTCCACGGATAGCCCGAACATCGGCGCCGAGTCGGCGACCTCCACCAGCGGGCCCCCGCCCGGCGCTGCCCTACAGATTCCGACGCTTGCGCCTTGCGATCCAGTGGTGCCTGCCGTTCCTGCTGTACTTCGGCGTTCTGATCCGGAAGTCGCACCGCTCCAGACCGACGAACCCTCAGCCGAAGAATGCACCCCGCTGCGAGTCGGCTAAGCCGTACCCTCTCCGGCCAGCGCAAACAGGCCGTCGTCGGTCTGCTCGACCAGTCCGTCGACCAGCAGTGAATGCAACGCACGGTCACGCTGACCCGGATCGGCCGGCCAGACGATGTCGAGTTGCGCGCGCTCGACCGGACGGTGACTCTCGCGAAGAACGGCCATCAATTTTCCACGAACCTGGCGATCTGTGCCCGCGAACTTCTGCACCTTCTTGGGTGGTCCGGTGTGTGCCGGTTTGCCCGAAGCGACCCACGCGCAGTTCGGCAAAGGGCAGTTCTCGCAGTTCGGGTTCCGCGCCGTGCAGATCAGTGCACCGAGTTCCATGAGAGCTGCGCTGTAGGTGGCGGCGCGCGCACGCGTCCTCGGCAGCAGCGCCGCCACGTCGGCGAGGTCTCGCGTGTTGGACGGGTTCCCGGGTTCCGCATTGCCGTGGACGGCTCGCGCAACTACGCGTCGTACGTTGGTGTCCACCACAGGCACTCGCTGTCCGTAGGCGAAACACGCGACGGCGCGGGCGGTGTACGAACCGATTCCCGGTAGCGAGAGCAAGGTATCGACGTCTTCCGGGACCACGTCACCGTGCTCGGCAGCCAGGACGCCCGCGCATTCGTGTAACCGCAGCGCGCGTCGTGGATAACCGAGTTTGCCCCACGCGCGAAGCACCTCTGCCTGGCTCGACGCTGCCATCGCCGACGGCACCGGCCAGCGCTCGACCCACTCTTCCCAGATTGGCGCAACGCGCACCACCGGCGTCTGCTGGAGCATGATCTCGCTCATCAGGATCTGCCAGGCACTGACGCCCTCGCGTCGCCACGGCAGGTCGCGAGCCGTCTCGGAGTACCACTTCAGCAGCACCGAAGATTCCACTGCCACTGCTACCGACACACTCCTCGAACCTTGCGCTCCCGGTCGACGAAGGAGACGTCGACTTGTGGGGGCCACTTTATCGGCAGTCGCCGACACGGCTGTCTTTGACGCCCGACCGCCGGGTCACAACAACTGCACGTTACTCAGTTTCCACTCGCCGTCCTCGCGGACCAGCGAAAGTTGCATCCGGTTGCGGTCGATTCTCGGATCGGGGGAGTTGGTGTTCGTGATCGTCTGATCGAGGAACACGAGAACCTCGGCGTTGTCGCGATCACTGCTCGCCAGCCCGGCTGAAATGATCTGAGCGGACGAGGTCGCCTGATACTGCACGATCATATTCTGAAGGTTGGCTGCCACCTGGGCGTACTGACCGGCGAATTCGCCGACAGAATTGTCACGGACCACGGAGAGATTCTGATCGAGGTTCTGGAAGTTGTACGTCGCAAGATCAGTGGCGAATTGCCGTCCGCTGTCCAGGGCGCTGATACGCGCGTTTTCGTCGACCGATTTCTGCCAGGTCGCGAATGCGCCCCATCCGAGCGCCGCGACCACGACCAGGGCGCCGGCAACGATCGCTACGGTCTGCTTGCGAAGCCGCTTGGGCTTGTCGACGATTGTGGGCGTCTGGGGTTCGGTTGTCTCGGTCATTGCGTTCCTTGTACTAGTAGTGCGGCAAACGAGTTGTCACCGAGAACGGTGTTCTGACCACCGTTGAGGCCCAGACGAATCGACGTTCCGTCACCGGCTGCGACCGTTCCGAGGGCAGGATCGTATTCAGCAACCCCGTCGATCGTTCCAGTTCCGGTGGGGACGTTCTGCGATCCGCGATTCTGAATCCGGCCCGACTGGTCCGCGCAGTGTTGGTTCTTGTCGAGCGTGGTCGGTGAGGTGTCCTGTACCGATCGCCGGGGCGTGTCGTAGATACAGACCGGTCCGAGTGCTGTGATCAGATCAAGCTGTGCCCGTCCGTCTTTGACGATACTTCCGAACTTCTCGAATCCTTTGGGCACCACCACCAACAAGGCATCGACGGCGGGCATCCGTGCAGTGACGATCTGAGTGGAGACGAGAGAATTGGCCAACAGCAGACTGAACGGCTCACGACTCTGTTCGATGAGAGGCAGTATCTGATTGTCGAGAACACTCGGGCTTCGATCGAGGAGTGTGCGCAGTTGCGGATCGGAGTTTCGTACCTGATCTGTCAATTGGCGAAGTGTGAGTGCAACTTCGGGAAGAGCGTCAACATTTTCCTCGTTCGCAGTGAACAGTGAGCGCGAGTTCTCGACGAGTGTGTTGACACGCGGTTGATCGGATTGGACAGTGCGCGCGAGCACGTCGAAGTTGTCGACGAGCGCCTGCAGATCCGGACCCAATCCGTTCAATCCCTCGCCGAGTTCGTGCGAGAGGGTTCGCAGGTCTGCCGGATCGACGGTGTCGGCAGCAGCGTTGAAATTCGCAATCACGGTTCCCAACGCGACCGGGATCGAAGTGCGCTCAGTCGGAACGACGGAACCTTCAACCAGATACGGGCCGCCGTCGGTCTGCGAGGACAACTGAACTTTCAATACCGGAACGGCGGTGTCCTGGCTGATGGCCACATGCGAATCGTTGGGGATCTGTTTGTCGGCGGCGATGCTCAACGTCATCACGACGAGGTCCTGGGCAGAGTCCACCTCCACCGACTCGACGTCGCCGACGGTGACTCCGCGATAGGCCACTTCCGAACCGGGAGCGATTCCGGCCGCGTTCTCCAATTCGACGATGACCGAGAAGGTTCCGGTGAACGGATCTCCGGCACCGACTTGCCGGAGTACGTACGTCGTGCTGACCACCGCGATGAGGAGAAAGGCGGCGATCTCGAAATAGACGGTTCGGTTCTTCATCGCGTTCCTCCTTGCAGGGGTGTCGTGATCGGCAGTTCCCGATCGGAGGCGGGCAGAGGTGGCAGTGGCGGTGCGGCGCCCGGGATTATCTCGTTGAGCACTCCGGTCACGGTGCCCTCGACATCGACGTCGAGGTCGATGTTCACGTAATCGCCTGGGCTGGCACGCTCGAGGAGCACTCTTGCGTTGTCCAGGTTGGCCATCGTCTCACCCAGTGTCGGCCCCATTGCCGAGAACTGGTCGAGGATGGGTGACAGTCGTCCGGTGATCTCGGAAATCTGGTCGGCCGACTGGTCGAGTACGGAATTGGTTGCGGTACTGAGCCGATCGGTTTCGTCGAGTAGATCGAGGAGCGGTTGTCGTTGGTCGGCGATCACGCCCAATGCGGGTGTGAGTGTGCGCAAGCCTTTGTCGATGGTGGCGCTCTCGTCTCCGATCAGAGCGCTGAGCCGGTTCAGTGAATCCAGTGCCGAATTGATCGATTCCTTTCGGTCGTCAAGTGTTCCGAGAAAAGTGTCAAGGCGTGCAAGCAGATCGCGGATCGTCTCCTCCCTGCCGTCGAGAATCTGATCAGCCTCACTGACGATGTTCTTGACCTGCGCCAACCCACTGCCGTTCAACAGAGTTCCGACGGCGCCGAGCAGTTGTGCGACATCGGGTCCGCGCACGGTCTCCGATCGCTCGATGGTGGAACCTGGTTCGAGAATGGGGCCCGCTGGATCGACCGGAACTTCGAGGTTGACGAACGCATCGCCGATCGGGGTCGACAGTTCGATCCGAGCGCGGGTGCCGACAGGTAGTTCGATGTCCGACGCGATTTCGGTATGTACCACGGCTGCAAAGGTTTGCGCGCTCATCGACATGACTCTGCCGACCACTGCCTGGCCGATCCGCACCTCACCGCCGACGGGAAGTAACGACGCGTCGACGAATTCCATGTTCAGCGGGTACGACTCTCCTGGCAGACCGCGTCCGAGGGGGAGGTGCTGGAAGTTGAGACTGCAGCCGGTCAATGGCGCCGCGATGACAAGTGCCACGACAACGCTCACTACGGACTTGTTCGACGCCATCAGTTGCCCCCACCGAGGATGCGTGCCAGGTCGGAGCTGCCTGCCGAAGGAAATTCGATGGGATTGACGATTCCCGGCCCTGTGCACAGCGGTATCGGCATCTTCTCGCACAGTTCTCGCGTCGTGTCGAACTGTGAGAGATCGGTGGCGACGTTCAATCGTGCTCTGGCTCGGCCTTCTTCGGTGACGAGGTTGGCGACGTTCTCGAATCCCGTTGGTGCCGTTTCGATGATCTCGCGCAGTTGATCCTGTTTGGTCGCGACTGCACCGGCCAACTGTGCGAGCGTACCCAGATCGGCGGTGACCGCCTCGCCGTGTTCGGCGAGTAGCGCTGAGACCTGTCCGAGCAACGTGGTCAGGGAATCGAGCGCCCCGCTGATGTCTTCTCGCTGGGCGCTGAACGTGCGGGCGGTGACTGTCACCGAGTTCGACAGGGAGTCGACCTTGGTCTGGTTGTCCGCGATCAACTGCACGAGGGTGTTCAGGTTCTTCACCAGTTCGGAGATGTCGGGACTTGCACCCGCCAGTACCGAACTGGCCTGTGAGATGGACCGAACGGCATCGTTGAATGCTTGCCCGTTGCCGTCCAACGCGTGGGCGCCTTCTCCGATGAGGTCACCGATCCCGCCGCCGTCGGCGCCAGGGCCGAGCGCCACCGTCAATTCGTTCACCGATGCGGTGAGTTGGTCCCACGTCAGCGGGGAGTGAGTGCGTTCGAGAGGGATCACCGCGCCG
The DNA here is from genome assembly GCF_030208925.1 of Rhodococcus sp. MEB032. Lineage (NCBI taxonomy): Bacteria > Bacillati > Actinomycetota > Actinomycetes > Mycobacteriales > Nocardiaceae > Rhodococcus > Rhodococcus sp. MEB032. Next base: position 511,553 of record NZ_JARVSY010000001.1, on the reverse strand, counting down.
TCGGTGAGGAACTCACCGTCCTCGTAGCCGGGCCCGAGTTCGATCGTGCGGTCACTGATGACCGAGGGAGACAGGACCCAGGCCTGCGCGTCGGCGGGTATACGTGTTCCGGATGGCAGGCTCAGCGCCACTCGTACCCGGGACCCTTCCGGCGTGACGCTCTCGACCCTCCCGCTGGGAACTCCCAGAATCGTCACTGTGTTCCCGGTGAAGATAGCGTCGGTCGAGGTGAATTCGGCGGTGAGAGTGAGTCTGTGTTCGTCACGCGTGACGAACAGGACGGCACCGATCGCGCAGATCACAATCGCTGCCAGCACGGCGAGTTTCTTGACGGTCGTGGTCATCGACACCCCTGAACGAGCCCGACGACGCACAACCAGTTGTCCGGGATGAGGGTGGAGGGCGAGTTGAGGTCGAGCCAGTTGCCGTTACCGGTCGCGTTGGTGACGTAGCGGACGCTGGGGGCGAAGTTGTCGAGCAGTGTGGTCAGTGATTGTTCGTTCTCGGACAGAACTCCCGTCACCACGTGGATGTCTCCCATGACCGAGTCGATCAAAGCCTGGTTGTCGCCCAGGAACTGGGCAAGTGTGGTGCTCAACTGATTCAGGTCTTGTACAAGCGCATTCAGCACATCTCGCCGGTCGGCGATCGTGGACATCACCAGATCCGCATTCCCCAGAAGGGTTTCCAGAGTGTCCTTCTGCTCGATCAGTGTTGCGGTCGTCTGCTGCGCTCCGGTGAGAAGGGAACGGAGCGCAACGTCGTTGTCGTTGACTACTCCGGAGAGTGCGTCGATTCCCTCGAGTGAGCGGCGAATGAGTTCGGGATCGTCCGGTGAGTTGTCGGACACCACGGTCAGCATGTTTCGCAGTTGTTGCAGATCAAGGTTTTCCGACGTGGATTGTGCTCCTCGACCGAGATCGTCGAGAGTGAACGGAACGCTCGTGTTCTCGATGGGGATGGTCGAACCTGCGGGTAACGAGCGCGATCCGTTCGGAGTGACGTCGAGCGAGCGTCGGCCGAGCAGAGTCGAGATCTTGATGTCCGCACGGGAGTCTTCGCCGAGAGTGACGCCGTCGTCGAGTCGGAAGGTGACTTCAACCGAGTTGCCGCTGACCGCCAACGAGGTGACCACCCCGCTCGGGACTCCCGCGACGTTGACCGGATCGTCCTGCGTCAACCCGGTGGCGTTGGCAAAGACGGCGTGGTACTCGTTGGTCTTGACCTTCAAGATCAGTTGAGGGACAACGAGTGCAGCCAGAACCACACCGACTCCGACGAGGATGCAGATGATTCCGTTGCGGACCGGGTTCTTGACGGTGAGCCAGTTCATCGGCACACCGCCGAACGCTCGGGGCCGCCGAGGGTCACCGATTGGTCCAGCGCGCTGAGCCGGAAGTTGCAGATGTAGATGTTCGCCCAGCTTCCGTAGCTCATCGCGATCCCCAACTGGGTGAACAGTTGATCGAAAGCGGTGATACCGGTCGCCAGCGACTCACGATTGTCGACGACGACGCGAGCCGACTGATCGATCGAAGTCAGCGCGCCAGCCAAGTCCGGTTCCACGCCCGTCACCAAGTCCTGAAGTGAAGAAGTCAGTGCGCCTGCGGAATCCACTGCGGCCGAGATCTGTTGGCGGTCCTGTGCCAAACCGCCGACCAGTGTGTCGAGCGTGTTGATCATCTCGACGAAGTTGGGTCGATTCGTCGTGGTCACGGTAAGGACCCGGTCGAGGTTGTTCAGTAGTTGGTCCAAGATCGCGTCCCGGGACGTCAAGTTCTCGGTGACGGCAACAGTGCGCTCCAGCAGGCTTTCGATGGTGGAACCTTGTCCTTGGAATACCTGGACGACCTGTGCGGCAAGCTCGTTGACTTCTGCGGGGTCAAGTGCGTCGAACAGGGGACGGAATCCGCCGAGGATGTCGGTGAGGTCGATCGCCGGCTGAGTCTGTTCCACGGGAATTGTGGCCCCGGGGGAGAGGTAGTTGCCTGTTGCGCGTTCGGCCTGTCCGGGTTCGATCGAAATTGTTCGCGCTCCCAACAGGTCTGCGTACCTCACCACAGCGCGACCGTCGGACGGAATACGTTGTGCAGATTCGAGTTCGAAGCCGACGACGGCTTGGTTGTTCACCAGCTCGACGCTGTCGACGCGCCCTACTCGCACCCCGGCGATCTGAACATCGCTGCCGGTGACCAGGCCGGAGGCATTGACGAAGACGGCCCGGTACTGCGAACTCGACCCGGAGACTGGGTTGATCAGGGTGCTCACCACAACCACGGTGGCGAGAATCGACAGTGCAGCAAACAGTCCGAACCTGATCAGAGATTTCTTCACGCTCATCCGCCCACCACCGTCGTGCCGCGAAATACCGGCCCCGCCACGAGAGTGTCCAAAGCTGTACCGCCCTGGGTGAGAGCCGAGATCAGGGACTGTTCGGCAGGGCTGCCGACCGGGCCGACGGTTCCGCCGAACGCGGTCGCGGCGGCAGGACAGTTGGGTCCGCGGGTTCCGTCGTACTGTGGGCAGTCGGTCTTTCCGTACGGATACAGATCTGTGACGGACAGCCGTAGATCGGTGCTGAGCCACGGACCATGCGCCAACGCGGGCGGGAGCTTGATCGTGAGATTGCGCAGGCCGTTGTAGAAGGTGGTGATGTGGTCCGGCCGCGAAGTGATTGCGCTGGTGAGGGAATCGGCGTCGTCGACCAAGGTGATCATGCGGTCGCGATTGTCACCGATCAGACTCGTGGCGGCAGCTCCCGTGCTGGTGCCGGCACGCAGAAGCCCCGCCAACCCGTCGGATTTCTCGACGACGGTCTTGGATGTGGTGATGGAGTTCTCGAATGCGGCGAGCATGTCCGGCGCACTCGTCGAGAGACTGTCGGCGAGGGTGGCTATGTCGTCGAGGTCGTCACCGAGTCCGTCGATGACGGGCTGCGCACCGACCAACGCTTGGTGGACTGAATCGAGCGATTCGCCGATCTGGTTTCCCTTGCCGCTCAACGCGTCCGAGACTGCCGTGAGTGCGACGTTGATGTCGGCGGGGTCGAGGGAAGAAACGAGCGAGTAGATCCGTGAGATCGATTGGTAGAGCTGGACCGCGACTTCGGACTGATCGGATACCAATTCGGTACCCGGCACGAGAGCAGGACCACGCGAGAGTCCGTCAGGTTGAATCAGGTCTACGAAGAAGTCGCCGAAGATGTTGCGGGGCATCAGTCGCACCTGACTTGTCGACGGTATGTCCTCGAACGCTCCCTCGTCGATCGCGAGTGAGACGGTCGAAGCGGTGGTGCCCAGCTCGATCTCGGCCACCGCGCCGACGACGACGCCGCGGTACTGAACCGACGATCCGACTCGCAGCGCACCGGCACTGGCGGGGACGACAGCACTGACCTGCGGTGTGGAACCGGTGGAGTCCGTACCTCTGCTGAACAAGAAGACGTAGGCGAGGATCAGGATGACCACGGCGAGTAAACCCCGCAGTGCCAGGGTGATTCGGCTGGAATTCGTGACGATCATCCGGTCAGCCCGGGTACGTGAGGTTTGAGTCCCCACAGCGCAATGGTCATCGCGACGTCGGTGAATGCAAGGAAGACGATGCTGGTGCGCAACGCTCGTCCGGCGGCTCGTCCGACGCCTTCGGGTCCACCCGTCGCGGTGTAACCGTAGTAGCAGTGCACGAGGGTCACGACGACCGCGAACACCATGACTTTTATCAAGGACAACCAGATGTCGTTGGGAGAGAGGAAAAGACTGAAGTAGTAGCCGTACGTTCCCTCCGACTGGCCTTTGACCCGGATCACCGCAAGCGCCGTTGCCATGTACGAAGCAAACAGGCCGACCAGGTACAGCGGGACCACCGCGATGAGCGCCGCGATCATTCGGGTGGTGACCAGGTACCGCAGCGAGGGAATCGCCATGACTTCGAGCGCGTCGATTTCCTCGGAGATCCGCATCGCTCCGAGCTGCGCGGTGAATCCGGTTCCGACCTTGGCTGCCAGGGTGATTGCGGCAACGAGTGGTGCCACCTCGCGAGTATTCGCGATGGCGGACATCACGCCGGACAGCGGTGCGAGGCCGACGAGGTTGAGTCCGCGGTAGCCCTCGAGTCCGATCTGGGAACCGGCGAAGAACGAGATCGCGAAGATCACGACGACGCTGCCGCCTCCGGCGAGCAGGGTGCCCGAACCGAATGCCACCTGGGCGACGAGACGGGCGACTTCACGCCAATAGCGCTTGAGGGTTGCGGGAATCGAGGTGATGACACGCGCGTGGAACGTGAACTGATCGCCGAGTCGACTCAGGCCGTCGACGGTCCGCGAACTGACCCGCTTGGCACGAATTGCGATGGGCAGGTGCATCAATAGGCACCTTTCACCGTGACGAACAGTGGGTAGAACTGAGTAATTGCGAGGTTGGCGACAAACACGAGGACAAACGAGAGCACGACGGTCTCGTTGACTGCGTCGCCGACGCCTTGAGCTCCGCGCTTGACGGTCAGGCCCTTGTAGCAGGCCACGATTCCCGAGATGAGAGCAAAGGCAACGGCTTTGATGCCGGAGACGACGAAGTCGCTGGGTTGACTGAATTGAACGAGATTGCGCAGGAAACTCTGTGCGCTGCCGTCGAGTATCAGGACGTGAACGAAGAGGCTTGCGCCCAAACCGATTACGAGAACTATCGAGTTCAGTAGGAGGCAGACGACGGCAATGGCGATCATCCGGGGTACGACCAGGCGTTCGAGCACGGGTAGACCGAGCACTTCGAGTGCATCGATTTCCTCGCGTATCGTTCGCGCTCCCAAATCTGCGCAGATTGCGGAACCGCCGACACCGGCGATGATCAGGGCGCACACCAGGGGGCCGGCCTGTCCGATGATGAGGAACGCGACGACGGCACCGCTGTACGCACCCGCGCCGATTTGATCTGCGAGCGCACCGATCTGCAGTGCTACCCCGACACCGAGGGGAATCATCACCAGAGCGGACGCGACCGAGGTGACGTGGGCGAGAAACCACATCTGGTCGAGCGCCTCACGCCAGGCGAGGCGCTTGTGTCGAAGAGATGTGAACGCCGCAACGCACACGCGAACGGTGAAGGTGAAGAGCAGTCCGATCTCGGAGAGCAAGTTCGAGAACATGTTCGTCTTGGCGGGGGAGACAGCAGTTGTTTCCCCGGTTGTTCCATTCCCGGTCGTCGTAGCTTCGGTGCTCACGCCATCCCCCTCTCCGGCCGAATCGTTCTGGTCGGGTTTCTTCGATCACACTCGGGAGCTCGAAGTGCTCCAGGTCACGTTCGGAGACGGTATCAGGAAACTGACTCTGAAGTAAGTTCCATTTCGGCCACTTCATCACCGGGCGCGAATGTCGACGCGGAACTTTCGTTTGCGTCCACGCAACCTTCCCGGCGAGAGCCCGAAATGCGGCGGGTGCACAATGAGTGAATGCCACGATCAAGCCCCATTTCCGCTTGGAAGTCCCTTCGCGAAGGCAACGAGCGATTTGTCAACGACGCGTCCATTCACCCCAGCCAGGGAATCGCGGACCGCGCGAAACTCGTCGATGGGCAGCACCCCACAGCGGTGCTGTTCGGTTGCGGTGATTCGCGCGTAGCCGCCGAGATCATCTTCGACCAGGGTCTCGGCGACATGTTCGTCGTGCGCACTGCAGGTCACGTGCTCGACGATTCGGTGCTCGGTTCCATCGAGTACGCGGTTCACGTGCTCAACGTGCCGCTCATCGTCGTCCTCGGGCACGACGGTTGCGGTGCCGTGAAGGCAACGCTCGACGCCCTGGACGAGGGCGCAGTTCCCGACGGATTCATCCGCAGTGTGGTCGAGCGTGTTGCTCCGTCCATCCTGATGGGCCGCAACGAGGGCTTGTCCACCGTGGACGAACTCGAAGGCCGTCACGTCGTGGAGACCGGCTCGCTGATCATGCAGAGGTCGCGGATCATCGCCGACAAGGTGGACAAGGGTGCGTGCGCGATCGTCGGCGTCACGTACACGTTGTCCGACGGTCACATGCGAGTTCAGGGCGCGGTCGGCGACATCGGCGAGAGCGTCGAGACCGTCGAGGGTTAGATCTTCCGGGGCAGTGGTACCTGGCAGCAGACAATGGGTACCGACACGCCGCCTCAGCTGACGGTTAGTGGACCCTGCGCCAACTACCGTTGAGTCCGTGTTGGAACCTAATGGACCACTGCCCCCCGAGATCTACTGGCGTCGCCGGGCGCTGGCCATTGGTGCCGCCGTCATTGCACTGGCGTTGATCATCTGGGCGGCGTCCGCCCTCTTCGGCGGTGGAAGTGATACCCCGGAGGCCGATTCGGCCGCTGCGAGTTCCTCGCTGACGACGGACGTCTCCTTCACCCCCAACCCTTCCGGCTCCACCGCGCCGGAGGGTGGCGGTGGCTCGGGTGGCGGCGCTGCCGGTGGATCAGGTGGCTCGGGCACGCAGGCTTCGGGATCGTCTTCGTCTTCGTCTTCTTCCTCTTCGTCGACCACCGGGGCTCCGGTCCCGGCCGGTCAGTGCGCCGACTCGTCGCTGGCAGTCAAGGCCACCGCAGACAAGGCGACCTTCGCTCCCGGCGAAGAGCCGTCGTTCACGATCGTCATCACCAACATCGGTTCGGCACCCTGTGATCGAGATCTGGCCGGCGGCCTTCAGCAGGTGCTCGTCTACAGCATCGACGGCAAGACCCGGTTGTGGTCCAACGTCGACTGCTACCCGCAGCCCGCAGCCGACGTACGCAATCTCGCGCCCGGCGAGCAAGCTGCGTTCAAGGTCGCCTGGTCGGCCACGACGTCGACCCCCGAGTGCGCGACCGCGCAGAACCCCGAGCGCAATCCGGTGGGCGCAGGCGCTTACACGGTTGTCGGGCAGCTCGGTGCACTGCGAAGCTCCCCGGAGCCGTTCAACATCGCATGAGCGCGGGCGAGCCTGAACAGGCCCGCTAGTTGAAGGATCCGGTGATCGACGTTTCCGCGAGCCGGGAAAGTCCCTCACGGATGTGACGGGCCCACAGCCCGCCGATGCCCTCGACCGACTGCAGATCGGCAGCCGTAGCGGCCAGCAGCGACTGGAGAGTGCCGAAGGATCCGACCAACCGGTGGATCTGATGGAACTGCAATCGAGGTACACGCATCAGCACGCGATATCCGCGAGGAGTCATCGGAGTGTCGAGGGCTTCGATCGTGCCCGGATAACCGAGAACACGCGCAAGAGTCGTGAGATCGAGTAGATCGGCGTCGGTGACGCGATCGAGTGCGACGAGGACGTTGTCCATCGCCGCGGTGCCGATGGGTTCGGGACCGGCAAGATAGTCCCGAACGATGAGTTGACGTGCAATGTCGTTGTCGCCGACCAGTTCTTCGAGCTGCAGTGCCAACTGGCGACCGTCGGTGCCGAGTTCGAGGACATCCTGTTCGATTTCGATCGACACGCGGCGAACCATTTCGAGGCGCTGTACGACGGTCAACGCGTCGCGCAGAGTCACGAAATCCTCGATCTCGACGACCGACAGTTGCCGTGTCACTTCGTCGAGTCGCGCTTTGTATCGTTCGAGCGTCGCGACGGCCTGGTTGGCGCGCGAAAGTATGGTGGCCGAGCCGTCGATGACGTGCCGAATGCCGCCGACGTACACACTGACGATCGACATCGACTGACTGACCGAGACCACGGGATAGCCGGTCTGAATTGCCGTGCGCTCGGCAGCGCGGTGCCTCGTGCCGGATTCGACGGTGGGAATCTTGTGATCGGGAACCAGCTGGACGTTGGCACGCACGATGCGTGTGCCGTCCGTCGAGAGGACAACCGCGCCGTCCATCTTCGACAGCTCGCGCAATCGGGTCGGTGCGAACTCCACGTCGAGGTTGAATCCGCCGTCACACAGCGCTTCCATTTCCTCGTCGTATCCGAGGACGATCAGCGCGCCGGTACGGCCGCGCAGAATTCGTTCGAGCCCGTCTCGCAAAGCGGTACCCGGCGCCAACCTGGCGATGGTCTCTCGCAATGCCGACGACGACTGTGTGTCCGCCATCGCACTGATCATTGAGAAACTCCCTGCTGAGGTCGATGTCACTTCGGTCGGGTCCGATGCCTGCGCCGGACGGATCCCCGTTTAGATTACCTATCCATGAGTAGTACCTGGACCCTGCCTGATGACCTGACTGTCCCGGAGCCGGTCGAATTCTTTCCGGCCGCCGGCGAGAAGCTGCCTCAGCACTGGTCGAAATGCTTCGGCTGCGGCGACGACCAGCCTGCGGGAATGGCGATGAGTTTCAGGGCTGGTAACGGACTGGAAGTGACCGGTCGTCTGGAGGTCGCCAAGAAGTATCAGGGCGGTCCAGGTGTCATTCACGGCGGCATTCTGTCGACGGCATTCGACGAGGCTCAAGGTATGGCATGTATGGCTCTCGGCTCGCCGGTGGTGACCGGGCACCTCGAGATCGACTTCGCCCGGCCGATCCCGTTGGGATCGGTGCTCGAATTCCGGGCTCGCATCGACGGCGTTGTACGCCGCAAGGTCTACACCAGTGCAGAAGCGGTGATCGTCGAAGGTCCGACAGCGGATCCGGACACGGTGGTGGGAACCTCCCGGGGACTGTTCCTGACCATCACCTCGGAACACTTCGCCAAGACCAAGGAGTTCGTGGACGGCGAACCGACGTCCCCGTTCGGCACCTCGTCGGTCTGACGAGGTAGTCGGCCGAACGACAATCACTTCACCGGCGTGAGCTTGGGGCGAGACGGGGCTTGTTTGCCGCCCATCAATCCGGCGTAGGCCAGTGCCTCGGCCAGATTCGCTACTTCGTTGACGCGCATGCCGGGAATGTTCGGGCCGGAATCGACCGGCACGATGGCGCTGGTGAATCCCAGTCGGGCAGCTTCGATCAGCCGTCGGTTCACCCCGGCAACCCGTCGAACCTCCCCAGCGAGTCCGACCTCGCCGAGGATGACGAGCCCCTTGGGGACGGGTTTGGCTTTCACGGCGGAAGCGACCGCAATGGCGAGAGCCAGATCGGCACCCGGCTCGGTCATCCGCATACCGCCGACGGTCGCGGCGTAGACGTCGGCCTTCGAGATCGACACTCCGACGCGGCGTTCCAACACGGCGAGAACCATGGCCACACGGGCGGTGTCGAGCCCGCTGACGGCTCGGCGAGGTGTCGGTAGCGGCGTGGCGGCGACGAGCGCCTGAACTTCACCGAGTAGAGGTCGCTTACCGTCCATCATCACGGTGACGGCAGTGCCTTCCACAGCTTCTTCACGGTGATGCAGGAACAGGCCGGACGGATCGCTGATCTCGTTGATGCCCTGCTCGCTCAGCTCGAAGCATCCGACCTCGTCGGCCGCACCGAATCTGTTCTTCACGCCGCGGACCATGCGCAGGGTGGAGTGCTTGTCACCTTCGAAGTGCAGAACCACGTCCACGAGATGCTCGAGCGAGCGCGGACCGGCGACGGCGCCGTCCTTGGTGACGTGGCCGATCAGAAGCACCGGGATTCCACTGGCCTTGGCCAGGGAGGTCAGGGCGCTGGTGACGGCCTTGACCTGAGTCACGCCGCCGACGACCCCGTCGACGTCGGCAGCAAGCATGGTCTGCACCGAGTCGACGATGACCAGTGTCGGTTTGACCTGCTCGATGTGGCCGAGGATGGTCGCGAGATCGGATTCGGCCGCCAGATACATCCGTTCGTGGACAGAGTTGGTGCGATCTGCCCGAAGCCGAACCTGACCGGCGGACTCCTCGCCCGTGACGTACAACGCTCGATCATCCGCGCTGCGCATCGCCCAGCGGTAGACGACCTCGAGAAGTAGCGTCGATTTTCCGACGCCGGGCTCGCCCGCGAGCAGCACCACCGAACCCGGTACGACGCCACCGCCGAGGACGCGGTCCAACTCGCCGATCCCCGTGGGTTTGGCCTGCGTCGAGGTGCTGTCGATCTGTGTCAGCGGCGTGGCCGGCGTCGTAGGCAGCACGGCGCTTGATCCTGCTTTGGCGAGTGAGGCGCCGGCGCGACTGGCGACGGGTGCCACTACGGCGACCTCGGTCATCGAGCCCCACGAATCGCAGTCCGGACATCTACCGACCCACTTGGGCACTACCGACTGGCATTCGGAGCAGCGGTAGTTCGATTTCACTTTGGCCACCGGGACAGACTAGAGGCGGGGTCCGACATGGACCCCGCCTCTAGTGTGATTCTGAAGTTGTTCTGCGAGGCGCATTGTGCGCCTTGGTGATTCGAGGCTCAGTGCCCAGCTTCTGCAACGTCGGGTGACTTGTCCGACTCGTTGCGCTCGAGCTGCGGGCCCGCGTCGACAGGCACGTCGACGGTGACCGATCCGGCCTTCTCGAACTTGAAGGTGATCGGGACGGTCAAGCCGGGGCGAACGCCTGCCTTGATGTCCTGCAGAACGACGAGAGAGAGCGCAGCGGGTGCGTCGTCGTTCTCTTCGTTGTTCTTGATCTGGGTCTCGGCCTCGGTCGCGGCGCCTTCGCCTGCGGGCAACTGACCGGCCTGCAGCGACGTCTGCGGCTTGATCGTCAAGCCACCTACCTCTTCACCTGCGATGACGCGTGCTGCGTAATCGGTGGTGATGCTGACGAGCTTGTCCGTGGTCTCGGCGCTGTCGTTCACGACGGTGAACGCGAGCACGGCGTTGCCGCCCGGCTCGATGCTGTACTCCTCGGACGAGGGGTAAGCGATGTGCACGTTGCGCAGTGCGATCTCACCGAGGTCGGCGCTGTTGCCGTTCACGGCGGCCTGCTGGACGGCGGTCTGGCTCACCTGTCCGGAACCGCAAGCGGACAGCGCGATGGCTGCGCCTGCAGCCAGTGCAATGGCGGTAGCGACTCGACGAGTCGGCTTACGGATAGCAGTCACGATTTGTCCTCCACGGCGTCAGGTTCGCACTCCACTAGGCAGAGTAGTAGATAAGGTCCCGCGGGCTGGCCGTCGGGTCGCCACAACGGTTGTCTGCGTGGGCTTTCAGTCCGTTACGCAGGGGTGCTCCAGACCAGTTGAATGCACGTACAACAAGCCCTGTCAACCCCTACGCTCGAGCAAGGATGCCCCTGACCTGCACAGTTGATGAGTGGTCGGTTCTTTCACGTGTTAAACTAGTGGAATCGAAAGGGGCACGGGACACATGATTTTCAAGGTCGGAGACACCGTCGTATACCCCCATCACGGTGCGGCGCTGATCGAAGCTATCGAAACCCGCACCATCAAGGGTGAGCAGAAGGAGTACCTGGTTCTGAAGGTCGCTCAAGGCGATCTCACAGTACGGGTTCCTGCAGACAACGCAGAGTACGTCGGAGTTCGTGACGTGGTCGGCCAAGAAGGCCTCGACAAGGTTTTCCAGGTTCTGCGAGCACCGCACACCGAAGAGCCCACCAACTGGTCTCGTCGATACAAGGCAAATCTCGAGAAGCTTGCCTCAGGTGACGTGAACAAGGTTGCAGAAGTTGTTCGTGACCTGTGGCGTCGTGAGCAGGACCGCGGACTTTCCGCTGGTGAGAAGCGCATGCTCGCCAAGGCTCGTCAGATTCTCGTCGGAGAGCTCGCGCTCGCCGAGGGCACTGACACCGAGAAGGCAGAGACCATTCTCGACGAGGTCCTCGCGGCCGCGTCCTGACTGCAACACAACAAAGCTGACAGTGGCAGTAGTAGCCCTGGTACCTGCCGCAGGTCGGGGAGTGCGATTGGGCGAGAAATTGCCCAAGGCATTTGTCGAACTCGGTGGGTGCACCATGCTTGCACGCGCGGTCGATGGACTCCGGAAATCCGGAGCGATCGACCGCGTTGTTGTCATTGTGCCGCCTGAACTGGTCGAATCCGTCGTAGCCGACCTCGGTCGTGCAGCGGACGTCGACGTCGTCGGCGGTGGTGCCGAAAGAACCGATTCGGTTCGAGCCGGCCTCAGCGCTGCCGGCGACGCAGATTTTGTACTCGTGCACGATGCCGCACGGGCATTGACACCGCCGGCGTTGATCGCGCGCGTCGTCGGAACTCTCCGAGCCGGCAGCTCCGCTGTCATCCCGGTACTTCCGGTTACCGACACGATCAAGTCGGTCGACGTACTCGGCGCAGTCACCGGTACGCCTCTGCGTTCGGAGTTGCGTGCGGTTCAAACTCCCCAAGGATTCTCCACCGACGTCCTGCGCAGTGCGTACGACGCCGGTGACGTCGCCGCGACCGACGACGCCGCTCTGGTCGAGCGTCTCGGTGTTTCGGTGCAGACGATTCCCGGCGACGCTCTCGCCTTCAAGATCACCACTCCGCTCGACCTGGTCCTTGCACGGGCGCTCCTGAGCTCGGAGACAGCGTTGAGTGCGGATTCACAGGACGGAAATTAGATGCGCGTCGGTCTCGGCACGGATGTTCATCCCATCGAGGTCGGTCGTCCTTGCTGGATGGCCGGGTTGCTGTTCGAGGAAGCAGACGGGTGCTCGGGCCATTCGGACGGCGACGTCGCCGTCCACGCGCTGTGTGACGCGTTGCTCTCTGCGGCGGGCCTCGGTGACCTCGGTTCGGTTTTCGGCACCGGCAGGCCCGAATGGGACGGCGTGAGCGGCGCTCGAATGCTTGCCGAGGTTCGCCGACTGCTCGAAGAGAACCAGTTCGCCGTCGGCAACGCCGCGGTGCAGGTCATCGGCAACCGTCCGAAGATCGGGCCGCGTCGCGACGAGGCGCAGAAGGTGCTTTCCGAGATACTGGGCGCGCCTGTTTCTGTGTCCGCGACCACCACGGACGGCCTCGGCTTGACCGGTCGAGGCGAGGGGATCGCCGCCATGGCCACCGCGTTGGTCATGACAACCGAACACGACAGGTAAGATCGCTGGTCGTGACCCTGCGCCTATACGACACCGGTACGCGGGCCCTTCGGGATTTTGTTCCGTTGGCCCCCGGACATGCATCGGTGTACCTGTGTGGGGCGACAGTTCAGGGTGATCCTCACATCGGACACGTTCGTAGCGGCGTCGCTTTCGACGTGCTGCGTCGCTGGCTGTTGGCGCACGGCAACGACGTTGCCTTCGTGCGCAACGTGACGGACATCGACGACAAGATTCTCAACAAGGCCGCCGGCGCCGGTCGACCTTGGTGGGAGTGGGCGGCGACGTTCGAGCGGTCGTTCACGTGGGCCTACGACCAACTGGGTGTGCTGCCGCCGTCCATCGAGCCGCGGGCCACCGGTCACGTGACGCAGATGGTCGAGATGATGGAACGCCTGATCGAGAACGGCCACGCGTACGCGGCGGGCGGCGACGTCTACTTCGACGTGCAGAGCTACCCCGAGTACGGCGCACTGTCCGGCCACAAACTCGACGACGTTCATCAGGGCGAGAGTGCGGCCGAGGGCAAGCGCGATCCTCGCGACTTCACCCTCTGGAAGGCCGTCAAGCCCGGTGAGCCCTCGTGGCCGACACCGTGGGGACCCGGCCGTCCGGGCTGGCACCTCGAGTGCTCGGCCATGGCGGAGTTCTATCTCGGGGCGGCATTCGACATCCATTGTGGTGGACGCGATCTCGTCTTTCCGCACCACGAGAACGAAATTGCGCAGGCCAAGTGCGCCGGCGACGATTTCGCTCAGTACTGGTTGCACAACGGCTGGGTCACGATGAGTGGCGAGAAGATGTCCAAGTCGTTGGGCAACGTTCTCTCGGTGCCGAACGTGCTCAAGAAGGTTCGTCCGCAAGAACTTCGGTACTACCTCGGTAGTGCGCACTACCGTTCCAATCTCGAGTACTCGGACGAGGCGTTGGACGAAAGTGCGAAGTCCTACCAGGGGCTCGAGTCGTTCGTCCTGCGCACACACAAGCGTGCGGGCGGCGTCGAACTCGGTACGTGGACCGAAGGTTTCGCGGCGGCTCTCGACAACGACTTGTCGGTGCCGATCGCGTTGGCCGAGATTCACGGCAAGGCGAGCGAGGGTAATTCCGCGCTCGCTGCCGGTGATCTCGACGCGGCTCGGGTGGCTGCCGGCCAGGTGCGGGCCATGCTCGCGATCCTGGGCGTCGACCCACTCGACGAGCATTGGACGCAGTCCGGTGGCGACACCGAGACGGCAATGGAAGCTTTGGACGTGTTGGTGCGGGCCGATCTCGATCGTCGGCAGCAGGCACGTACGGAAAAGAACTGGGCGGTGGCGGACGAGGTTCGCGATCGCCTCATCAAGGCGGGTATCGAAGTAACCGATACTCCCGACGGACCCGAATGGTCCCTTAAGGCAGGGCAGTAACAATGGCTGGAAACTCGAGCAGGCGCGGCGCAGTCCGTAAGGGCGGCACCAAGAAGGGCCAGGTTGCCGGTTCCGGCGGTAAGCACCGTCGCGGTCTCGAAGGGCGTGGCGCTACGCCGCCCGCCGAGGCACGCACCAAGCATCCCGCGGCAAAGCGTGCAGCGCGCGCCGCACGTGCCGACGAGAAGCAGGGCCGCGGTGGCCGTCCGGGTCCGGGCCGCAAGGTTCTCGACGGTCCCGAGACAGTGCTCGGACGCAACCCGGTGGTCGAGTGCCTACGCGCCGGCGTTCCGGCGACTGCACTGTGGGTCGCCGTCGGCACCGAGAGCGACGATCGACTGAAGGAATCCGTTCAGCTCGCTGCGGATGCCGGCATCTCGATCCTCGAGGTCCCCCGCACCGATCTGGATCGCCTCAGCGCCAACGGTCTTCACCAGGGCATCGCCCTGCAGGTTCCGCCGTACCGCTACGCGCACCCGGACGATCTTCTCTCGGAGGCACGCAAGCATGCCGAGCCGCCGCTGCTCGTCGCGCTGGACAACATCACCGATCCCCGCAACCTGGGTGCCGTCGTGCGCTCGGTCGCAGCTTTCGGTGGACACGGCGTCGTGATTCCGGAGCGTCGTAGCGCGAGCGTGAGTGCTGTCGCTTGGCGTACCAGCGCCGGCGCTGCCGCTCGTTTGCCGATTGCTCGGGCAACCAACCTCACCCGCACGCTCAAGGACTGGGCATCGAAGGGTGTTCAGGTCGTCGGTCTCGACGCCGAGGGCGACACCACTCTCGACGATTTCGACGGCAGCGGTCCCGTTGTGATCGTGGTCGGTTCCGAGGGCAAGGGTCTTTCGCGCCTCGTCCGCGAGAACTGCGACGCGATCCTGTCGATTCCGATGGCCGGTCCGGTCGAGTCGCTCAACGCCTCGGTTGCCGCCGGAGTCGTCCTGGCGGACATCGCCCGCAGGCGTCGTAGCAGCTGAGTTGTAACGGCTTTCGGGTGAGTCTGGCGGGGTTCTAGCTCCGTACCGACCAGGCTTCCCACAGTGCAGCGTAGGAACCGTCCGCGCCGATCAGTTCGTCATGTGTTCCGCTCTCGACTACGCGGCCACCGCTCATGACGAGTATGCGATCGGCGCGGACTGCTTGGCTCAGCCGGTGTGCGATCACCACGGCGGTCCGGCCGGTGACTGCTAGCTCGGCTGCCTGATCGAGTAGACCGGCTGCGGTGGTTCCGGCTTCGGCAGTCGCCTCGTCGAGGATGACGACGGGAGGATCGAGCAGAGCCAGTCGGACGAGGGCTATGTGCTGTGCCTGCGCCGCCGTCAACTGGTACCCACCGGCCCCGACCCTGGTCTCGAGTCCGTCCGGAAGCTCATGAATCCATTGAGCTTTCATCGTGTCGACGGCTTCGGCGATCTTCGCATCGTCCGAATCTGGTGCACACAACCGGAGATCGTCGGCGATCGTCCCGACGAACACGTGAACTTCCTGGCTGACGAGGACGACTTCGTGCCGAAGTTCGGCATCACTCAGGTCGTCAATCAGTGTGCCGTCGACGGTGATTCGCCCGTCCCCGACGGGAATGATGCCGGCAATCAGTTTGGCGAGCGTGGTCTTTCCGGCGCCGCTGCTTCCGACGACGGCGATTCGTTCTCCCGGTGCGATCGAGATCGAGATCGAATCGATCACCGGGGTGGAGTTGTCGTACGAGTAGGAAACCCGGTCCACCTCGACGCCGATGGGTTCGGACCGAGCCGAGGCAGGAATGCTCGTGGGCCGCCCGGGCATCGCGGTGACTCCGATCAGGCGAGCCAGGCTGGCACCCGCATCCTGCAATTCGTCGATGTTCGAGAGAAATACCGCGATGGGGCTGAACAGACTGTGGAAGTAGAGGGCGGCGGCGGTAGCGGCCCCGATGGACACCGAGCCTGTGGTCACGAGCCAGTAGCCGACGCTCAGGACGGCGGCCAGTCCGAGCAGTTCGGCGCCGTTGAGTTGGGCGAAGAAGTTGGTGCGCAGGCGAACTGCCTGCATGTCGAAGCTGATGGCGTGCTCGGAGGTCTCGGCGATTCGGCCGATGTGCTCGTCTGTTCGCCGCAGGGCAGTGACAGTGCCTGCGCCTCCGAGAGTTTCGATGAGCTGTTGTCCCCGCCTGGCCTGCGCAGCGCGAGAGCGTCGGTAGACGGGTCCGGAGCGTCGGAGGAAATGACGAAGAGCGAAATAGTGAATCGGCGCAACGGCAACGATTGCCACGGTGAAGCGCCAATCGATCACTCCCACACCGACAAGCGTCAGTGAAATCATGAACAGGGCAGACACGGTGGCGGGTAGTACTCGCGCGATGACGGTGTTTACCGCTTCGACGTCGCCCGAGACCCGGGAAATCAGATCACCGGTTCCGGCATCCTCGACCAGTGACGACGGCTGCGCGAGGGTGGCGGCGAACACGTCCTCACGAAGATCGGCCAGCACGTTCTGCGCGACATTCGCCAGAAGCTGTGTGCTCCACCAGGTCAGCGCAACCCCTGCTGCCGCTGCGCCGAGCATGAACGCGGTGATACGCAGGAGTGAGGCAAACGGTTTGCCCTCCGTGACCGCATCGACCATCAGTCCGAGCAGTGCCGGGGTGGACAGGCCGCAGGCCGTAGCAGAGAGAAGCACGACGGTCGTGAGTGCGAGCGCTCGCTTGCGTGGCCGAAGCAGTGCGATCAATGCGCGGACGGTCTGTTTGGTCGACGCGATCGGCAGGGCAGATACAACCGGAACAGCAGATGCATCCGGAAGGATATCGGTCACAGCGACTCTCCCTCCCGAACGCCGTGGTCGATCGTGACGACACGGTCACACGAATGGAGCAGGGTCGGGCTCGAGGTGATCACCAGAATGGCCTTGTCGGGAAAGTTTCTCAGGGAGTGTGCAATTCGATGCTCGGTGACAGAGTCCACGGAAGTGGTGGGTTCGTGGAGGACCAGGATCGGCTGGGGTTGATGGAGAGCGCGGGCGAGGAGAAGGCGTTGTCGCTGACCTCCGGAGAGTTTCTTTCCTTGCTCGCCTACCTCGGAGAGGTGGCCGTCGGGCAGATGCGTCAACACGTCGTCGAGCGCAGATGACGTCATTGCCGACGAGTCGACGTTCGGTGCAGCCAGATTGTCGAAGACGGTGCCGGTGAACACGGTTCCTTCATGAGCGGAGACGAACACCTGATCACGAACTCCGTCCGGGCCGAGGTCGGTTGCATCGGTGCCGAATACGAAGTAAGAGTCGGGGGCGAGCGGGGTCTGATAGGCGAGTTGTCGTGCCAGTCGGTCGGCGGAATCGTCAGCGCGCACGCCCACCACTTCTCCGCGGCGAGCTGAGACGACGGTTCCGCTGTCCGCCGAAATCAATAGGGCGTCTTCAGTTCTGGCAGGTTCGGTCGCGGCCGTGGGGGCCAGCGATTCGATCAGGTGTGGCTCGGCCAACAGTTCGGACAGTCTGCGCGCGGAACCTCGCTTGGCAGCGAGTTCGGCACCGAAGAACCCCAGCGTTTCCATCGGACCGGCAATCACTCTGCTCAAGCCGACAACGGTGACGAAGTTGCCCACGGTGATCGTGCCTTGATGCGCCATCCACGCGGCTCCAAGCGCAACCGAAGCCAGCACCAACGCGGAGACCCCGGAATTGAGCGCGGTCAGGCTGGACATTGCTCTGACCGTCCGGATCGCTGCCTTCATCGACTCCCGGCTCGCGTTGACGTATCGCGACAGGGCGGTGGGTTCAGCCCCGAAACCCTTCAGTACCCGCAGGCCCAGCGTGAAATCCGTTGCAAGCATGCCCGCCTCGGCTGCCTTCTTCTGCTCTGCATACACGCGCTCGTCCAACGGACCGCTGATCTTGTGGATGAATATGAGCTGCGCAGCGGTGATGAGTACGACGATCAGTGCGAGCGGCCACGAGACGAAGGCAAGCGAAATCACTGCCGCGGCGAGCCCCGCAAATGCCGAGCCCTGTTCGGCGACAACCCAGGAGAAGCCCGAGACGTGTGAGGCATCCGAGGTAGAGATGGTGAGAACTTCACCCGTCGAACGCTGAGCTTTCATCCCCCTGGCATCGAGTATTCGTCTGGCAGCATTCAGTCGTAGGTCGTGTTCGCCGTAGACGAAGACCTGCGTGTTCAGGCGAACTGCGATGCGCCACGACAGAGCGAGTCCCACGAACAGAGCACACAGCACCGCAAGCCACACGAGAAGTGCTGTGCTGTCGGACTTTCCGATTGCCCGGTCGACGACGGTGCCGATCAGCACCGGGATGAGGGCTTGAGCTACCTGATACGACGCCTGCCCGGTGACGGCTGCAACCAGTCGCGGGCCGCGTCCGGAGGAGAATGATCCGACTCGGATCATCTCCATCGGACCGGAACGAGTTTCGGGCAGCGCTGACACTCGTGAAACTCCTCGCCCAGATCTGAACACTCGTTGTGCAGTTCTACGGTAGAGCCGGTGCGAGTGCGGAAAGTGCTCGCAGATGCCAAGGGCTACGCGGCAGCGGACAGATGGAGTATCGACACCCCATTACCGGGATCGGGTCTCGATATACCTGGCTGGTCGAAACAAAGTACGTTTGCGAAGAGAGCTGACAGAAGATGAAGAGCACTACCCGAATAGTGGCTGCGTTGGCCGCGATTGCCCTGCTCGCAGGCTGCCAGAGCAGCACCGAGTCAACAGCGTCGGAGGGCACGACGCAGTTGGCCGAGGCCGGCGCGCTGCCGGTCACCGTTGATCACGCGTACGGGTCGACCACCATCGAGACCGAACCTCAGCGGATCGTGACGATCGGCTGGAACAGCCAGGATTCGGTCCTCGCACTGGGCAAGACACCCGTCGCCATGGAGTCGTTCAGTGGGGCAGGCTTGGAGAACGGCATCCTGCCGTGGGACGAAGAATTGTTGGGCGATGTCGAACCCACGTTGCTCGACAGCACGTCCGGTGTGCCGTTCGAGCAGATCCTGGCGTTGGAGCCGGACGTGATCATCGCAGTGGTCTCGGGAATCACCGAAGACGACTACGCACGTCTTTCCCAGATCGCACCCACCATTCCGTTCAAGGAGACCGCATGGGCGACCACGTGGCAGGAACAGTTGTCGACCATCGGATCAGTACTCGGCCAACCGAAGCGGGCTGCCGAGCTGATCGAGGAAACTGACGATTCCATAGCCGACCTGGCTGCCGGATCCCCGAATCTGAACGGGAAAACCTTGACCTTCCTCTCGGGAAACATCGACGGCCTCACCAATTACTGCGCTGACGACGGCCGAGTCATCCTGATGTCCCAGCTCGGACTGAAGCAGTCGGCCGGAAGCGCAGAGCTGTGCGGCGACACCCAGGGGTCGGTGACTGCATCGCGCGAACAGTACAACGAACTGGACGCGGACGTGATCGTGCTCAACGACGCGAGTGGGCAGGGGCTCCCCGGATTGATGGGGGACAAGTTGTTTGCCGACCTGCCGGCAGTCAAGGACGGCAGGCTGATTCAGCAGCTCGGTCTGGCACGAGTCATGGCCTTGGCTTCACCCACGTCGCTGAGCGTCAAATATGCTTTCGCGGAACTGGTCTCGAAGATGAACGGGTTCTGACCAGTTAGGCTGACAACTCGCACGCGTCCGAGTAGTAGTTCTTCGGTGTGCGTCCGGTGACCTTGCGGAACACGCTGGTGAAGGCGCTGGGGGTTTCGTATCCGACGCGACGGCTTACCGTCGAAACAGGAACGCCCGCAGCGAGATAGGACATCGCAGCGCGGACGCGAACTTGAATTCGCCACTCGGTGAAGGACATCCCCGTGCCTTGAGAGAACACACGGCTCAGGGTACGGGGGCTTCCGCCTACCACATAGGCCCAATCGGCAAGCCCGCGTTGATCGGCGGGGTCGGCGATCAAGCGGCGTGCAACGGCGAGGGCCCGGGGATCGGCGGGCATCGGTACTGCGACATCAGCCGCCTCGATGGGCGCGAGCGTGTCGAAGACTACGGATTCCGCCCGCAAGCGAGCCTCGGTAGGCATGTTTCGCTGGTGCAGATGGATGAGCATCGTCTTGACGACGTCGTCGATGCCGATGATCGCGGGTTTTGTCCACGGGTGGGGGAACGACTCGGGCCGGAAATAGGTGAAGCGAGCCTCGGTGGATGCGCCGAGCGTGATGCGCCGTGGAGTTCCAGCCGGAATCCACATGCCGACCGTCGGTGGTATCTGCCAACGAACGTCGTCGATGTACGCGTTCATCTCGCCGGAAGCGCCCCAGAGGAGTTCGTGTTCGGGATGGCGGATCTCACGCCACGAGCGCTTCTGATCACGCCCGATGGTGGACGTCGTCATCGAGAAGGGGAGCGGAACGTACCGGCCTGCCGGCACAGCCCAGTACGGAAATCCTGTGGAACTCATCGGTGGATCATACCGCGAATGACTTAGGTAATGCTTTCCTATTTGATTCTTGATGCAGGCGCGACGGAAGTGTGATCGCCACAAAAGATCGAGGGTGGCACCGAGTCCGAAGACTCGATGCCACCCTCGAACACATTCCCCGACGGAGTGTTTACAGGTGGAGCAGGCGGTGCGGGTGAATCAGCTGCCGTTGGCCAGGACACCGCTGATGATGTCGGAGATGAAGCCGGCCGGGTTGTCCAGGATGGAGGAGCCGGCCGAACCGGTTCCGCCCTCGCCGTCAGAAGAGCCGAAGCCCAGATCCGCAGAGCCTGATGCGGCAGCCTCACCGGGGTTCTTGGCGCGGATCTTGGCGTAGACGCCGCTGATGTTCTGCTCGGTATTGAACGTCGAGATACCGATCGAGCTCGACATTTCCTGGTACGAACCGATCGGTGCATCGTCGGCGACGAGGTACTGCGCCTCGATCGTCACGGTCTTGCTTCCGGTGGGTGAGATCAGCCAGCCGGTGCTGGGTACATTCACGGTTCGGGCGGCGGTGTCAACCGAAGGCGTGACGGATTCGGTCTTCTGACCGCCGATCAAGTGCCACGCGTTGACCGTCGCCGTGCCCTGGATGTACTTGAACGTGGCGGGGTAGCGGTCGACGAACTGGTCGACGTAACGCTCGGGGTGGCCTGTTGTGGAAATGACCGTGCGCACGGTGACTTTGCCGCCGGGTGCAACTTCGCCGTCGCCCACGATGCTCTTGGTGATCCGGACGTTGGAGGAGTTGACCGTTGCCGCGGACGGGTGGGTGGCATCGGCGCTCGCGGTGCCTGCGGTCATCACGAGTCCGCTGGTGGCAAGTGCAGCGATTGCGATTCCGGTGAGTGTTTTGCGCATTGAAAAACGTGACATGAAATTCTCCGTTCGAGGGGTTCACGCTGACGGCGATGGGATGACTCTTCAAAGGTTGCGCCGCGGTAACCATTGAAACCTATCGGACGCTTGCCTATGTATCAGTTCGGCAGAATTTACGGAAAAGTCCGAATTGAGAGGACTTTTTCGGTGTCGATTGCCTGCCGTTAACTGATTGTCGACTATTTCGACGAAAAGTTGGGCGAATGTCCAGGTCGACTGTATCGTACTTCGAGAGTCGGGTTGCAACAAGTTCCAGTAATCAATGAATTCGGTTGTCCTGGAACCACACAGAGTGGAGATTGTTCGTGGCAAAGTTTGGATCCAGGAATCGTAGTCTGTCCACCGTTGGAGCTGGTTTGGGGGTGATCGCTCTTGCTGTGGGCGCAAGCGCGCTGGGTGCGGGAGTCGCGACTGCCGAGACAGCAACTTCCGGTGCCTACACATTTACTCGCACCGTGGACAATGCGTCGCCGAAGATCGGTGACACGATCACCTACACGACAGTGTCGAAGAAGAGCGGAATCGACGGGTATATCAGCAGGTTCACCGAGACGCATGCCGCATGCTTGACCTTTGTCCCGGGCTCGGCGAAGGTCACGAAGTTTCACGTTGGCGGGACGATGACCGAAACCACTGAAACGCCGGAACTGACAGCCACGACGCTCGAGGTGACCAGTGCCGGCTGGATCAACAACGGCAGCAAACCGGTGACCATGAAGACCAGCTACACGGTTACTGCTTCGTGTGCGCCGGGAACCGTGTACGGAAGTGGATTGGCGGTAGGTGCCACGGTGATGGGCAACGGATTCCAGTCGAGTGCGAATTTCGCCAACTTGGGCCCGTCCATCACTGTCCGCGCCGCGGATGTGGTCGATCCGGTTGACCCGGTTGATCCGGTTGATCCGGTTGATCCCACTGGCCCCGGAACCGGTGGCGGAATCGGATCGCTCGGCTCGTTGAGTGGTGGCCTCGGTTCCCTCAGCGGCCTGTTCGGTTCGAGCTAGGCGAGAGTTGTGAAACGGCGGGCCGAGACTGTCGTGGTCTCGGCCCGCCGCGGTTGTTCGGTGATCGGGTATTCAAACCATCAGGTGCTCAGCCGAATTCGATCGAGGTGTTGATTTCTTCCACCTGGTTGGAGGTCTGCATGTTCGTCGTGTCGGTGAACTGGTTTGCAAAGCTGACCAGGTAGACCGGCGAGTTGTCGTCGGCTTGGTAAGCGACGACCGTCATGACGGCGTAGAGCGGAACGTCCAGGTTTGGGGCGGTCCAGGTTCCGGAGAGGCGGAAACCCTGCTGTCCGTCGACGTCGATCTCGGTGTACTTCACCTCGGTCCACCCGTCGAGAGTGGCGATCGTTTCACGCGCAGCGGCAAGAACCTCGTCTTTTGTTGCGGTGCCTTGATTTTCGACCGTCACCGTGGTGTTCGGCATGAAACCGCTGGGTTCCTGGCTGTTGCTGGACAATGCGTCCGTAACGCCGGCAGGGATGTTCTCGCCGTGAGTCCAGCTCGGCGGGAGGCTGACGCTGATGCTCGGCGCTTCGGGGTCGTCGCCGGTTTCGATCGTCGTCCGCTCACCGATGAACGGTGTTCCGTCCCGTAATGTCGGCGTCGCGGCAGCGGCAGACGACGAGGATGCAGAACTTTCGGAAGCAGTGGTCTCACTGGTGTTGGTATCACTGGAGACGGCGTCGCCGCTTTCCGAACTGCTGCATCCGGACAAGACGAGTGCAGCAGTGATCAGTGACGCTATTCCGAGAGCAAGTGTGCTGCTCTTAGGGCTCATAGTGTGACAGTCCTTCAGGTTTTGGCGACGGCCGAGCGCCGCCGGCAGCATTGCTGGCGCGGCTGAGACTATCAGCGCTACGACGGCCGAGTAGTGGCCTTGAAGGTAATGGTGCTGCCGGGCCGCAGCTGTGCCAGCGACGCAATCCCGGCGTCGGAAACGACGGCGATGACCGGGTATCCGCCGGTCACGGGATGGTCGGCGAGGAACACGACGGGCTGGCCGCCTGGCGGCACCTGGATGGATCCCGTCACGACGCCTTCGCTCGGCAATTCCCCGGTGCGTGAGCGATGCAAAGGCCCTTGGCCCTGTAGCCGGACCCCGACTCGGTTGGTGTGTTCGGTGACTTTCCACGTGGTGTGAAGGAGCGCGTGAACGGATGCGGCGGTGAACCAGGAATTTCGGGGGCCGAGCGTGATCTCGATCGGAACCGCGCCGAGTGCAGGTGCGGGCGGTGGAATCAACTCTTCGGTGGGCCACGTCCCTTCCTCGGCCCCGAGGAGGACTAGATCGCCGGCGGCGAGCGGCGGCGGCCCGAGTCCGGAGAGCGTGTCGGTGGATCTGCTTCCGAGTACCTGCGGGACGTCGACGCCACCGCGTGCAGAGATATACGTTCTCAACCCGGTTGTGCTGTAACCCAATTCGAGAATGCTGCCACTACCCAGATGGATGCTCGCGTAGTCAGGTGCCGGCCGTCCGTCGACGGCCAGCGGCACCCGCGCGCCTGTCGCTGCCACCGTCATCGAACCGACGGCCCGCATAGCGAAACCCCCAGCGGTGACTTCGATGGTTGCTGCTCGAAAAGTGTTGCCTACGAGTCTGTTGGCGCTGTCGTGCGAGATCATGTCGACGGCGCCGGATCTTCCGACCCCGAGGGCGCCGTAGCCTCTCCGCCCGCGGTCCTGAACTGTGGCGAGCGGGCCGGTACGCGCAACCTCGAGCCAGGCCATGAATCCATTGTCCCGCAACAGCGCGGTGAAGACACCAAAATCATGCTTGCACCAAAATCATGCACGGACAAAGGTGACTGTGGTGCCGGGTAGAAGCAGCGCCGGCGGGCGGCGCTCGGCATCCCACATCGACAGTTCCGTCGTTCCGATCAACTGCCAGCCGCCCGGGGAGCTACGCGGGTAGACGCCCGAGAACGGTCCGGCCAACCCGACTGCACCGGCCGGGACCTGCCTGCGCGGGTCCGATCGACGTGGAACTTCGAGCTTTCTCTCGTTGCTGGTCAGATACGCGAAGCCGGGGGCGAAACCGATGAACGCGACGGTCCACGACGCAGACGTGTGAGCATCGATCACACCGTCGACCCCGAGGCCGGTCAGCTTGCCCACCTCTACGAGATCGGGGCCGTCGTAGCGGACCGGAATCTCGACAGCAGACCCGCTCTCGTCTGCTGTGAGTTCGATCGGTACGGCCCCACGTACCCATTTCTCCACCAGTTGGTGCGCGGTGATCGTGTTGTCGTACTCGATCAAGATGGTTCGCGCCGCGGGAATCAGGTCGATCACGCCGGGGATCCGACTGGCGTCGAGAGCCCTGAAGTTGCCCAGCACGCTCGGCAGTTCGTCGTACTCGACGAGGACTGCGGATTCACCGGCGGGCAGGATCGTGATCATGTGAACGGCGTGATCTCGACGTCGGAAGATTCGAGGAGAGCACGGATTGCCACGGCCATGTCGACGGCTGCCGGACTGTCACCGTGCACGCACACCGATGCGGCAGCGACTTTCAACGTGCTCCCGTCGACTGCGTCCAACTCGCCGTCGACGACCATTCGCCGAACCCGTTCTGCAACAAGCGTCGGGTCGTGCAGAACGGCGCCCGACTCGGTGCGGGGGACCAGGGTGCCTTCCGCCGTGTACGCACGATCGGCAAAAGCCTCGGCGACCGCGTCGAGACCGGCCTCGCGCGCCTCTTCCAGAAACACCGAACCAGGTAGTCCGAGAACAGGTAGCGAACTGTCATAGGCAACGACGGCGGCGACCACGGCCCGCGCCTGCCGTCGGTGATGGACTATTGCGTTGTAGAGCGCGCCGTGGGGTTTGACGTACGTGACCCGCGATCCGGCGACACGAGCCAAACCGTCGAGTGCCCCTATTTGATAAATGACGTCGGCGGTGAGGTCCTTCGGGGACACGTCGATGAAGCGTCTGCCGAAACCGGCGAGGTCTCGGTACCCCACCTGCGCGCCGATCCGGACGCCGCGGGCGGCGGCGGATTCGCAAGTCGCCAACAGCGTTGTCGGGTCGCCGGCATGGAATCCGCAGGCGATGTTCGCGCTGGTGACAAGTTCGAGCATGGCGTCGTCGTCGCCCAGGGTCCAGGCTCCGAAGCCCTCGCCGAGGTCGCTGTTCAGATCAACGCTGTAGCCCATACCTCGATTCTAGGTAGGTATGGGCTCTCGGTGTTCAGGCGTGCGCCGGAATCCGTCCGGCATTCTTGCGACGTGCGGATCCGAAGAGTCGGCATATCAGGTAGATCACGAACGAGACCGAGGTGACGAAACTCGAGACGGGAACGCCGGGGGCCAGCGAGAGAAGGATGCCGCCGACGGCTGCCAGTTCGGCGAACACGACGGAGAGGATCGTGGCCTTGAGTGGGCTTGCCGTGACGTACGCGGCGGCCGCTGCGGGGGTGATCAGCAGCGACATCACCAGCAGAGCACCGACGATCTGTACGCCGAGTGCTGCGGTGATGCCGACCAACACTGCGAACACGATCGACAGTGCCCGGACCGGAACACCGCGAGCTGCAGCAACTTCGGGGTCGGTGCTTGCGAACAGCAAAGGGCGGTAGATGAATCCGAGTGTGCCGATCACGATGACCGCGCACAGCAGCAGAAGTTCGAGACCACTGTTTCCCGGCGCCACGATCTGTCCGACCAACAACGAGAAGCTGGTTCCCGTGCGACCGTCGTACGCCCAGAGGAACAACACCGACAGGCCGAGGCCGAAAGCCATGATCACGCCGATCACCGAATCTCGGTCGCGCGCTTTGGCTCCGAGCAGTCCGAACAGCACTGCCGCGACCACGGATCCGACGATGGCACCGAAGCCGACGCCCACACCGACGAGAAGTGCGGCGGATGCGCCCGTCAGTGACAGCTCACTCGTTCCGTGCACCGAGAACGACATCTGACGGCTCACGATCAGCGGCCCGATGATGCCGGCCAACAATCCGAGGATGGCACCGGCAATCAACGCCTGTTGGACGAAGTCGTACTGCAGTAGGTCGACGGTGGCGGACACGTCGAACATCCGCGACATCGCGTCGGTGAACTTGTTACTCATTGGTGGTGATCCTCATCAGAATGGTGAACGCCTTCTCCCGGGCGTAGTCCGCCTGCGCTGCCGAGCGCGTCGATGGCGTCTCCGGTGCCGATCACGACGAGGCGGCCACGAACCTGCAACACTTCGACGTCGGTGTTGTACAGATCCGAGAGAACCTCGGACGTCATCACTTCGGCCGGCGTCCCGATCCGGAATTTACCGTCCACCAGATAGAGCACTCGATCCACCAACGGCAGGATCGGATTGATCTCGTGCGTCACGAACAGCACCGCGGTGTCATGGCTGCGCCGACGCTTGTCGATCAGCGTCGAGACCAGGTGCTGGTTGGCGAGGTCGAGGCTGAGCAGCGGCTCGTCGCACAACAGGATCCGCGGGTCGCCGACCAAAGCCTGTGCGATCCGCAGTCGCTGCTGCTCACCGCCGGACATGGAACCGATGGGAGCGTCGGCGAACGACTGGGCGCTGACCTGTGCGATGGCGTCGTCGACGATCTTGCGGCGACGACCCCGACGCAGTAGGCCCGTACCCCATTGGTGACCGTCGACGCCGAGGCCGACCAGGTCGCGGCCGCGGAGCGGGAGGCCGTCGTCGATCGATTTCTGCTGCGGGATGTACCCGACGTGTGAGTTCCCGGCCCGTGCCGGCGTGCCGACGATCTGTGCACTACCGCCGCTGAGTTGTAGTTGGCCCAGCAGAATCTTCAGGAGCGAGGTCTTGCCCGACCCGTTCGGCCCGAGTACGGCGATGAACTCACCTGGCTGTACCTCGAGATCGAGCCCGTCCCACAATGTGCGTGCACCGAAGGACAATCGAGCGTCCTTCAGCGTCACAGCGGGCACGGAGGCCTCTGAAGGCACGGTGTTACCAGAAGGCACGGTGTTACCAGGGGGCACAGGAGTATTCGCGGAAGTTTCTGTCACAAGCCGATCGGTTCTTCTCGGAAATGGTGGGGCAAATAATTACTGGGCAGAGAGGGCGTTTGCGAGCGACTCCGCGGTCTGCGTCTGCCACTGAATGTAGTCCAGGCCCTCGGGGAGAGTCTCCGTAACCTCGACGACGGGCACTCCGGCGGTTTCGGCTGTGGTGCGCATGTCCTGGGTCACTTTGTCCTGCGTCTGGATGTTGTAGACCAGTGCGCGGGCCTGCTTCTCCGAGAGGAGCTGGCGCGTTGCGGCGATTGCGGCCGGTGAAGGATCGTTGCCGTCTTCGATGGCACTGGTGAACTCTTCGGGAGTTGCGTCCTTCAGTTCAGCTGCGACCAGGAGGTAGTGCGCGATCGGCTCGGTCTGCGCCACCGGTGCGCCTGCGTGGGCAGCGGCGATGGAATCGGTGATCGCTGTGACGCCGGCGAGCTTCTGGCTGTATGCCTTCGCGTTGTCCTCGTAGGTCGCCGCGTTGTCCGGATCGAGAGCGCTCAGCTGATCGGCCACCGAATGTGCGACGGCGTCGACGGTCGGGATGTCGAACCAGACGTGTTCGTTGACTGCGCCGTGGGTGTGACCGTCATGCGATTCGCCCGCGGTTTCGCCGGCGTGGATGCCGCCGTCGAGCAGGTTGTAGGCGTTGACCGTCTTCTGCTCGCCCTTGCCTGCGTCGAGGACGTCGGTGATGAACTGGTCGTAGCCGCCACCGTTGTAGACGACGAGCGATGCGTCGGTGATCTTGGCGGCATCGGCGGGAGTCGCCTCGAACGAGTGCGGGTCCGCGGACGGCTCGTTGATGATCGACGTCACGGTCAGCTTGTCGCCGGCGACGGCCTGCGCGACGTTGCCCCACACGTTCGTCGATGCGACGACGGTGATGCCGTCGTCCTTCGAGGAGGTTGAGCTGCACGCGGTGAGCGCGAATGCTGCGGCGACCGAGACGGCCGCGAGGGCGGTGGCGGTGCGGAATTTCGACGACGAACGCACGTGCTTTTCTCCTGAACAAAGGCTGGGCTAAATGCTATTGGAAACCGTTACCGTTACACATTAGCGCATAGTCGCTGGTAGTTCACCTTCGGTTCAGCCCCAACGCGCCGTCTGCGGGCACTACGGCTAACGTCCGTTTATGCCCCGGTCCCGTCAGCCACGCCGTCAAGCCACTTTGGCGTCGCTTGCCGCCGAGCTCAATGTGTCGAGAACTACAGTCTCGAACGCGTACAACCGACCCGATCAGCTCTCCGTCGAGCTGCGGGATCGAGTGCTCCAAGCGGCCAAGCGACGCGGATACCCCGGACCTGATCCGGTCGCCCGCTCCTTGCGAACTCGCAAAGCCGGCGCCGTCGGTCTCCTGCTCACCGAAGCACTCAGTTATTCGTTCCGTGACCCGGCTGCCATGAGCTTCCTGGCCGGTCTCTCGGAATCATGTGAGGACGCCGGCCAGGGCTTGCTGCTCATTCCGGCCGGGCCCGGGCGCGACGAGGTGGATGCTGCGGCCGTGGTCCAGCAGGCGGGCGTCGACGGCTTTGTCGTCTACTCCGTGGCCGACGACGACCCGTATCTTGCCGCCGTGCTCGAGCGTCACATTCCGATCGTCGTCTGCGACCAGCCCCGCGAGATTCCCGGTGCATCCCTCGTGGGCATCGACGACCGCGCTGCCATGCGCAAGGTCGCCGACTACCTCATCGGTCTCGGACACCGTGACATCGGCGTGCTCTGCATGAGGCTGGGGCGCGACCGGATGGACGGCGTCGTCAGCCAGGAACGACTCAAGTCCCCACACTTCCACGTCCAGCGTGAGCGGATCGAAGGAGTGCGCGACGCGATGGTGGCGGCCGACATGGACCCACTCTCACTCACCGTGATCGAGCGGTACGTCCACACATCGCAGTCCGGGCACTCGGCGGCGGCGGAAGCTCTCGCGACCAACCCCGAGATCACCGCACTGGTCTGCACCACCGACGTGCTGGCTCTCGGCGCCTTGGACTGGGCGCGCTGGCAGGGCATAGATGTACCTGGCCAACTGTCGATCACCGGATTCGATGGCGTCGACGAGGCGCTGCGTGAATCACTGACAACGGTGCGCCAGCCCCAGGAAGAGAAGGGCCGGCGTGCCGGTGCGCTCCTGATGTCGCCGTCCGGATCCGGCGTTCCGATAGTCGAGATGCTCGACACCGAACTACTGGCCGGGCGAACTTCAGGCCGGATCAAGGGGTAGCGCTCACGCCAGGAGTTGGGCGCAGCGCAGCAATCCCAGATGGCTGTACGCCTGGGGGTGGTTGCCCAGTGAGCGTTCCGCGATGGGGTCGTACTCCTCCGCGAGCAGTCCGGTGGGACCCGCTGCCGCGACCAACTGGTCGAACAGCGCCTCTGCTTGCAGGCGTTGCCCGATCAGTAGGTATGCCTCGACGAGCCAGGCGGCACAGAGATGGAATCCACCTTCTATGCCGGGCAGGCCGTCGTCGTGATGGTAGCGGTATACCGTTGAGCCGCTGCGTAGTTCGGCCTCGGTGGCTACGACGGTTGCAGCAAAGCGCGGATCCGTCGGATCGATCAGCCCCGACAGTCCGATGTGCAGAGTCGCCGCGTCGAGATCGGTACCGTCGTAGGCTGCGGTGTACGACTGGACGTCGTCCTTCCAGCCTTTGTGTCGTACTTCGTCGGCGATCTGGTCACGCAGTTCCGCCCATTCCGGCAGAGCCTCGCGAGAAAAGCGGGTCGCAAGATCGACGGCGCGGTCGACGGTGACCCAGCCCATAACCTTGGAATAGACGTGGTGGCGCGGGTTGTCGCGAATTTCCCAGATGCCGTGATCGGGTTCGAACCAGCGCCGCTGCACTGCTTCGACCATGGCGCACACCAGTTCCCAGTCGCGGTCGCTCAAAGGATCGGGATCACCGGCCTTTTCGCGTGCATTCGCCAGTTCGACGATGAGCTCGACGATCGGGCCGAACACGTCCAGTTGAACCTGCTGATTCGCGGCGTTTCCGACGCGGACCGGCCGGGAGCCGGCGTATCCGGGGAGTGAATCGATGACGGCCTCTGGCGGTAGCGAAGTCCCGTAGAGCGTGTAGAGGGGGTGCAGGCGCTCGGGTCCCGGCAGTGTTTCGAGCACGCGGTGGACCCAGTCCAGGTAGTTCTCGGCCTCGTCGGTGGATCCGACGCTCACGAGAGCTGTTGCGGTGAGGGCGGCGTCGCGCAACCAGCAATAGCGGTAGTCCCAGTTGCGGACTCCGCCGATCTCTTCCGGCAGGGACGTCGTCGCGGCAGCCATGATGGAACCGGAATCGGCGTGGACCAGCCCGCGCAAGGTCAGTGCAGAGCGTTTCATCAAGTCCGGCTTCAGCTTCGGGAGTTCGAGCGTCTTGGCCCAATCGGACCAGTAGGCCTCCGAGGTCGCTCGACGCTCGAGCTCCGGAACGTCGGAAGGGCCGATTTCTTCTGTTCCGCAGCGCAATTCGAGGACGACGTCACCCTTGGACGGCTCGACGATGGCGTGGGCGGTCTGCTGGTTTCCGTCGGTGGCGATGTTCCACAGCACACCGGGGGAGCGGAGTACGTACGGCTCGTTGGTGCCGAGGACCCGAATGCCCTCGTCGACGACCTCGAGCGTGACCTGACCCTGGCCGAACTCGGGACGGGGTGCAAACGAGACGATCGCGTCGGCCTGACCTGAAATGATGCGGGTCAGGTCGGTTCGTCCCTGTGGGACGTCGTGGGGGAGGTAGTCGGTGACGGACAGGCTCGCCCAGCGGGTCTGAACTGTCATCGTGCTGTCGATGTACTTCTGGCTCAGCGGCAAGGCTGTGCGTCGAGGCCCGACCGAGAAGTGGCCGGCCCCGGTTCCGCCGAGAAGGTGTGCGAAGACGGCCGCTGAATCCGGTTCCGGGTGACACAACCAGGTCAGCGTCGCATCCGGGGTCACCAAAGCGACGGTGCGCGGACTGGCGAGCATCGAGAGTCGCTCGATGGGCGGAGCGTCGGCGCCGGAAAGCCACGTACGACGCTCGTCGAGCAGGAATGCCAGAGCGGCAGCGACGTCCTCGGTGCTGTCGACGCGATAGTCGGCGACGGTGTCCCCGCTGCCGACCTTGATTCCGATGTCCGGCCCCTGAAGCCTGCTGAACGCCTTTTCGTCGGTCACGTCGTCGCCGATGAAGACGGCAGCGGTTGCGCCGTCCTGATGGCGAATCAAGTCGAGTGCGTGCCCCTTGTCGGTGGCGATGACAGCCAACTCGACCACCGATTTGCCCTCGGTGACCTGAACGCCTGGCCAGAGTGCCGATTCGGTGCGGACGGCGATGAGCGCCTTCTCGGCGTCGTCGGCACTGGTGTTGCGTACGTGCAGTGCAACGCTGGCGGGCTTCTTCTCCACCGTTGCCCCAGGGGTGTCGGCGGCGATTCGGCCCAACTCGGTGACGATCTCGTCGAGCAGTTTCCTGGCGTCGGCGTCGATCGCGTGAACGAATCCGATGTCGAACTCGGAGCCGTGGCTGCCGACCAATTGCACTTCGGCGGGAAGTCGGGACAGCGCAGCCAGATCCTTGAGGGCGCGGCCCGAGATCACGGCAGCCGTCGTCGACGCGAGGCTGGCGAGAGAGCGAAGCGCACGCACCGTTTCCGCCCGGGGATACGCCTTGTCCGGGTTGGCGACGATGGGTGCCATCGTCCCGTCGTAGTCGGAGGCTACGAGCAGACGCGGCGTGCGTGCCACGCCTGACAGCGCTCGGCGGAGTTCGATGGACAGATCTTGTGCGCTCACCTCTTCAAATCTAGGTGATGCAGCGACTCCTGGCTCGATACGTTTCCGGCCGATCAGTGCAAAAATGACAGATGCGACAAAGGATGTCTATTCGGGTTTCCGAGTTCCGTCACCGAGCAGCAGTTCAACCGTCAATTCCAGTCGATTGGCGACATCGGTAGCCGAAGAGCGTCGCGTGAGCCATGCCACCAAATTGGACAGCCACACATCGGAAATCACGCGCGCGATCGCCAACTGCTCTTCGGTTGGCTCCTCTTCGGTCATCGCTCGTGCGAAGAGGCGGTCCATCAACTGGCCCACCTGATCGACCTCGGCCGCTGCGGAGGCGTCGGCGAACATGAACGCGCGAGTCATCGCTTCGGTGAGGAGCGGATCGCGCTGCATCGCGCGGGTGATGAGGCTGAGGATCAGCTGCATCCGCTCGAGCGGACTGGTTCCAGGCGGGATCTTGCCCTTGGAATCGATCTTCTCGAATTCGCGTGCCAGGGCGGACACCAGTAGGTGAACCTTGGACGGGAAGTAGCGATAGAGCGTTCCGACTGCGACGTCGGCACGCTCGGCCACGGCGCGCATCTGAACAGCCTCGTAGCCCCCCTTGGACGCCAAGGCGAGTGTTGCGTCGAGAATCCGCTTGCGGCGTTCACGTTGCGCGTTGGAGCTGAGATCGTCGTCCCCGAGCGTTGCAGAAGCAACCGCGTTGGAGCGGGATCGGGATGTTGTGGTCATCGACAAATTCCTTCGCGCCTTGACTCTTGGCCAGGTGTCATATTAGAACACGTTCTAAACAATTGTGTCACTTATCGAGAGGCGGGAACCAGTTGTGACAATCGCCACGACCGATGAACAGCGGGCGGTCCAGGAATCGATAGAGGCCTGGGCTCGCTCGGCCACGCCGATGGACATGGTACGCCGTGGACCAGCAGTTTCGTGGCGGGAGAAATGGTCCGAGTTCGCGTCTCTCGGGATATTTTCGGTCGCCGTTCCCGAAGCGGTAGGCGGAGCCGGGGCCGAAATCGTCGATCTCGCAGCAATGCTCGAGCAGGCGGCAATCGAACTCGTGCCGGGTCCTGTTCTCACGACTGCACTCGCAGCTCTGGTGGTGGGGCGTAGTTCGTCGCCCGCTGCCAAGCGATGGTCCGAAACGCTCGCCGACGGTGCGCTGCCGTGTGCCGTCGTATTGGACGAAAGTCCAGTTGCGGCAACGGCGAATGCGTCCGGCGGCATCGAGCTTCATGGCGAAGGAGGTTACGCCTGGGGCGGCGATTCAGGCGTATCGGTACTCGTGTCGGCGGGCGTCGTGTCCGAAGACGAAGGCTCGCGTGTCGTCTGGGCTCTCGTCGACGGAGACAGCGAAGGCGTGACCTACGAAGCGGTCGACACGATCGACAAGTCGCGACCACTGGCGCGAGTCTCCTTCGATCGAGTGACGGTCGATGCCGACCGAATCCTCGATGACATTGCGCCAGGATCGGTTTCCGACCTAGCGGCGGTACTTGGGGCTGCCGAAGCTGCCGGAATTGCGGCGTGGAGCCTGCGTACTGCGGTGGAGTACGCGAAGATTCGCGAACAATTCGGAAAGCCCATCGGCTCGTTCCAGGCGATCAAACACATCTGCGCCGAAATGCTGTGTCGCGTAGAGAATGCCGGAGCCGTCGCCTGGGATGGTGCGGTCGCTGCCGAGTCGGGCGACGAACTTCCGATCGCCGCAGCAGTGGCCGCCGCGGTGTCGCTGGATGCCGCTGTCGACACGGCAAAGGACTGCATTCAAGTGCTCGGCGGCATCGGATTCACCTGGGAGCACGAGGCGCACTTCTACCTTCGTCGAGCACTGTCGCTCCGGCAGATTCTGGGCGGATCGTCTCATTGGCGCGCACGCGTCGCGGAATTGACGATCGGCGGCGCACGGCGTCATCTTCAGATCGACTTGAGCGAGCTCGAATCCGACCGGTCCGAAATTCGCGAAGAGGTAGCGCAATTGGTGGCGCTGCCCGAATCCGAGCAGCGCAACGCGTTGGCCGAATCGGGCTACCTTGCACCGCACTGGCCCAAGCCGTACGGCCGGGGCGCCAAGGCTGCGCAACAGATTTTGATCGAAGAAGAGTTGGCGGCCGTCGGTATCGGCCGACCTGATCTGGTGATCGGCTGGTGGGCAGTGCCGACCATCCTCGAGCACGGCAGTGCGGAGCAGATCGAAAGATTTGCGACTCCGACGCTCAAGGGCGAGATCACCTGGTGCCAGCTCTTCAGCGAACCCGGCGCAGGTTCCGATCTTGCCGCACTGCGCACGACCGCGGAAAAGGTCGACGGCGGTTGGAAGCTGAACGGCCAGAAAGTCTGGACTTCGCTTGCGCGTGAAGCTGACTGGGCCATCTGCCTCGCCAGGACCGATCGCGAGGTTCCCAAGCACAAGGGCATCACGTACTTCCTTCTCGACATGAAGACGGCCGGGATTCGGATCTCGCCGCTGCGCGAGATCACCGGAGATGCCCTGTTCAACGAAGTCTTCCTCGACGACGTCTTCGTCCCGGACGAGTGCGTCGTCGGCCAGCTCGGTGGAGGCTGGAAACTGGCCCGAACGACCCTCGCCAACGAGCGAGTCGCGATGAGCGGTGGCTCTTCGCTCGGCGGTGCGATGGAGGAATTGCTCGAGCTGGCCGGCGACCCCGATCCTGTGGTGGCAGACAAGCTCGGTGGGCTGATCGGAACCGCCATGGTGGGCTCACTGCTGGAATTGCGCACGACACTGCGGCAATTGGACGGTCAGGATCCGGGTCCGGCGTCGAGCGTCCGCAAGCTGGTGGGCGTGCGCCAGCGTCAGAATGTCGCAGAGTTCGCCATGGAATTGGGTGGCCCGGCCGGATGGGTGGAGGGTCCGCTCTCGCGTGAGTTCCTCAACACGCGATGCCTGTCGATTGCCGGCGGAACCACGCAGATTCTGTTGACCGTCGCCGCGGAGAGAATTCTGGGCCTGCCCCGTGATTAGACGGCGTGAGTAGAGGCCTTTAGAAATGTCCACGTTGGTGATACAACTAGAACACGTTCTACATCAGAGACAGGATTGCCAGCGTGGACTTCACTCCCGATGAAACCCAGGAAGCGGTAGCCGAGGTGGCTACCGCGCTCCTTGCCCGCGAACTGGAGCCGGACGCGCTCTGGGCGGCATTCGCCGATGCCGACCTGCTCACGTTGGCCCTGCCCGAGCGTCTGGGCGGCGAGGGACTCTCCGTCGCCGACGTCGGTTCCCTCCTCGTCGAGGTCGGCCGGGCCGCCGCTCCAATTCCGGCTCTCGCAACCCTCGGCTTCGGTGTACTCCCCATAGTCGCTCTGGGGACCGACGCTCAACAGGACGAATTGCTCACCGGAGTCGGCGCCGGACGGGTGTTCACCGCGGCGCTCGGTGAGCCGGGGCAGCAGTTCCCGGCGCAGCCGTCGACCACCGCGCAGCAGTCGGGCGACTGGTATCGCGTCAGCGGGACGGTGCTTGCCGTGCCTTTCGCGGCGAGCGCACACAGAATTCTTGTGCCCACCGACGCCGGAGTCGTTCTCGTCGATCCGACCGCCGCCGGCGTCGCATTGACGCCGACTCCCAGTGCGTCCGGCAGTCCGGAGTTCGCAGTCACCATGGACGAGGCAGTCGGTGAACTTCTCGGTGCCGGCGAGGAAGCCGTCCAGACGCTGTACCGGATCGCCACGGCAAGCATCGGAGCCGTTGCAGACGGTTTGGTGTCCGGCGCCGTCGATCTCACTGCGGCACATGTCGGCTCGCGTGAGCAATTCGGTAAGCCGCTCGCCACGTTCCAGGCAGTCTCACAACAGATAGCCGACGCGTACGTCACCTCCCGGACCCTTCATGTCGCGGCGTTGTCGGCGTCCTGGCGCGTGTCGGAGGGCCTGGACGCCCAGTCGGACCTCGACGTCATGGCGTACTGGATCGCCCAAGAAGTGCCTGCCACGATGCAGGTGCTTCACCACCTGCACGGCGGTCTGGGCGTCGACGTCACGTATCCACTTCATCGTTACTACTCGACTGCAAAAGACCTGGCACGCCTGCTCGGCGGTGCTTCGCAGCGACTCGACCTCGTGGGGGCCCGGTGTTCATCGATCTGACCGACAGTCAGCGCGCATTGCAAGCTGAACTTCGACGCTACTTCTCGACGCTGATCTCGCCCGAAGAGGCCAAGATCATGCGCGTGGAGCGGCATGGCCCTACCTATCGCGAGGTCATCCGTCGTATGGGCAAGGACGGCTGGCTCGGCGTCGGCTGGCCGGTGGAGTTCGGCGGACGTGGGTTCGGTGAAGTCGAGCAGCAGATTTTTGTCAACGAGGCTGTGCGGGCGGATGTCCCACTGCCTTCGGTGACGTTGCAGACCGTCGGTCCGACCCTGCAGAAGTACGGCAGCGAGGAGCAGAAGCAGAAATTCCTGCCCGCGATCCTCGCCGGTGAAGTGCACTTCGCGATCGGCTACACCGAACCGGAAGCCGGCACCGACCTTGCAGCACTGCGCACTTCGGCGGCACGAAATGGTGACGAGTACGTCGTCAACGGCCAGAAGATTTTCACCACCGGCGGGCATGACGCCGATTACGTGTGGCTCGCCGTGCGGACAGGGTCTGCCGATTCAAGGCACCGCGGCATCTCCATCCTGATCATGGACACCAAAGATCCCGGCTACACCTGGACCCCGATCATCACCTGCGACGGTGCGCATCACGTCAACGCCACCTACTACGAGGACGTTCGCGTTCCGGCGAACATGCTTGTGGGTGAGGAGAATCAGGGCTGGCGCTTGATCACGACGCAGCTCAACCACGAACGCGTCATGCTCGGTCCGGCAGGTCGTGTCGCAGGGATTTACGACCACGTCTTCGATTGGGCCAAGCGTGAAAACCTGCTTGATCACGTTGACGTACGGCGCGCGCTCGGCGAAATTCATGCGACGTACCGCCTCAACGAACTGCTCAACTGGCAAGTGGCGTCGAGTGATTCGGAGTCGGTGGATATCGCCGACGCTTCGGCAACCAAAGTGTTTGCGACCGAGCGTATCCAGCGGGTCGGTCGACTGGCGGAAGAGATCGTCGGGCGGTACGGAAATCCGATCGATCCCGAAACTGCTGATCTCATGGAGTGGCTGGACATGCAGATCAAGCGCAACCTGGTGATCACCTTCGGCGGTGGAGTCAACGAGGTGATGCGCGAATTGATTGCGACCGCCGGCCTGAAGCTTCCTCGCGTTCCGAGATAGGAAACAAATCGTGTCAGATCCCATTCTCACTGCTGCCGAGCGGGTTCGAGAGGACGGGCCAAGCGCTCCTCGCGCCGGCCGGGACCCCGTGAACCTGCCGATGATCCGCAACTGGGTCGAGGCGATCGGTGACGAGAACCCGATCTACGTCGACGAATCGGCTGCCCGCGCCGCCGGACACGACGGAATAGTCGCGCCGCCGGCGATGGCGCAGGTATGGACGATGCGCGGTCTGGGGGCAATTCGAGAAGCCGACGATCCGTTGGGCCGGATGACGGACATCCTCGACGAGGCCGGATTCACGTCCGTGGTCGCGACCAACTGCGATCAGATCTACCACCGCTACTTGAAGCCGGGTGAAGAAGTCACCATCTCCTCGGTGTTGGAAGACGTTGTGGGACCCAAGAAAACAGGTCTTGGTGAAGGATGGTTCTTCACTACTCGCAGCTTCTGGCGGGTCGGCGAAGAATTGGTCTCGGAGATGATGTTCCGGATCTTGAAGTTCGCGCCGCCAGTCAGCGAGAGTTCCTCCACTGACGTGCCTGCGGACCTGGACGCATCTCGAATGCTGCGTCCGACAGCATCCCTCGACACGCAGTTCTTCTGGGACGGTGTCGCCGCACACG
This sequence comes from Rhodococcus sp. MEB032, assembly GCF_030208925.1. Taxonomy (NCBI): domain Bacteria; kingdom Bacillati; phylum Actinomycetota; class Actinomycetes; order Mycobacteriales; family Nocardiaceae; genus Rhodococcus; species Rhodococcus sp. MEB032. The sequence continues at coordinate 473,363 of NZ_JARVSY010000001.1, read as the reverse complement.
AGTTGCGTATTCAACTGCGTGCGGACGGTTCGGTACAGCACCCGCCGGTGCCCGCGATCTGGAAAGACAAGTCGGAGCAGACCGACTACGTGGTCGCGTCAGGTCGGGGAACGGTCTTCAGCTTTGTCGTTCACCACGCCCCCAAGGTTCCTGGTCGGTCGTTGCCGTTCGTCGTGGCCCTGGTCGAACTGCCCGAGGGTGTGCGGATGCTCGGCGAATTGCGCGGTATCGATCCGTCGAGTGTGTCGATCGGGATGGAGGTGGAGGCGGTCTACCTCGACTTCCCCGGAGACGACGAGACCGGGGGAACTCCCTGGACTCTGTACGCCTGGCAGCCGGTTTCTGTGTCTGCGGTTTCTGCGGTGAAGGAGTGACGATGACTTTGACGACGGATATCACTGTGGGAGAGGTTCTTCCGCAGCTCTCGATTTACGGCGACCCGACGTTTGTGGTCTCGGCGGCGCTCGCTACCCGCGATTTTCAAGATGTTCACCACGACCGCGATCTCGCACAGAAACGCGGCTCGAAGGACATCTTCGTCAACATCCTCACCGACACCGGCTTGGTGCAGCGATTCGTGACCGATTGGGCCGGACCGCGGGCTGTACTCACGTCGATCAAACTCCGCCTCGGAGTCCCCTGGTACGCCTACGACACCTTGACGCTCTCCGGAACGGTGACCTCCTACGACGAGGATCTCGTGTCGCTCGCGGTGGTCGGCAAGAACAGCCTGGGAGATCACATCACCGCACAGGTCACACTGGCATTTCCGGCGTCGGGCTCGAATGGAGACATTGAAAACGGAGACATTGAATGAGCGCATTGTCCGGCAAGGCAGCGATCGTCGGAATCGGAGCCACGGATTTCTCGAAGGACTCCGGTCGCAGTGAACTGCGACTTGCCGCCGAGGCTGTTCAAGCCGCGTTGGACGACGCCGGTCTGACACCCGCCGACGTCGACGGTCTTACCTCGTTCACCATGGACACCAACACCGAAGTGGCAGTAGCTCGTTCGGTGGGGATTCCGAACCTCAAGTTCTTCAGCCGCATTCACTACGGAGGCGGTGCCGCTGCGGCGACGATTCAGCAGGCCGCCATGGCTGTTGCCACCGGCGTCGCAGACGTCGTCGTCGCTTACCGCGCGTTCAACGAGCGATCGGGTGCGCGTTTCGGGCAGGTGAACTCCGGCCTTGTGGCGCAGGTCAATTCGTCGGGAACGGACAACGCCTTTTCCTATCCTCACGGATTGGGTACTCCCGCATCCTTTGTCGCGATGGTCGCGCAGCGATACATGCACGTATACGGAGCGTCCAGCGAGGACTTCGGTCGAATCGCCGTCGCCGACCGTAAGCATGCAGCCACCAATCCGAAGGCGTTCTTCTACGGAAAACCGATTACCCTCGAGGACCATCAGAACTCGCGATTCATCGCTGAACCTTTGCATCTCCTCGATTGCTGCCAGGAATCCGACGGCGGCATCGCGATCGTCGTCACCTCGCCAGAACGAGCCAAAGATCTGAAGAACACCCCCGCCGTTATCGCTGCCGCCGCACAGGGCAGCGGGGCAGATCAATACATCATGACCAGCTATTACCGCGACGGTTTGACCGGCCTACCGGAGATGGGCCTTGTCGGCGATCAGCTCTGGTCACAAAGTGGGCTGCGCCCGTCGGACATGCAGACGGCGATCTTCTACGACCACTTCACGCCCTATGTTCTGATGCAGCTCGAGGAACTCGGTTTCTGTGGCAGGGGAGAGGCAAAGGACTTCATCGCCGGTGGCGCAATCGAACTCGGCGGCAAGCTTCCGATCAACACCCATGGTGGACAGCTCGGCGAGGCATACATTCACGGGATGAACGGTATCGCCGAGGGTGTTCGGCAGATCCGCGGTACTTCGGTCAACCAGGTCGACTCCGTCGAGAATGTACTGGTGACTGCGGGAACGGGCGTTCCGACATCGGGGCTTGTGCTGACTCGCTGATTATCGTGGGCACAGCTTCATCAAGCGTCACGGCCGGTTGGCACCGCATCGAGGTCTCCTTCGATGCGGTGCTCGGTTCGTGTTCTGTTGTCGCCAAAGAGGTTTGACCTCTCAGGTTTTGAAGGTGGTGTTCGCCGGCCTGGGTTGCTGCCCGGGGTCGATCGAGGGTGGCGGGATGAACCACGGTTTGTTGTCGGCGCCGATGCGGATCGCCCACTTCCCGACGAACCCTGATTTCCGGTGCATCAACCGGTGGTGTGAACGGCACAGCAGGACCAGGTTGTTCATCACCGTCGGGCCACCGTTCGCCCAGTGCCGGATATGGTGCGCATCCGTCCAGGCGGGCACGCACGTGCAGCCCGGGAAGGCGCAGCCTTTGTCTCGGGCGATGAGGGCGACGCGTTGTTCGGCGGTGACCAACCTCTTTCCTGGTTGCGCATCCAAGGGCGTGCCGTGATCGTCGAGCAGAACGGTGGAGAGGAAGCAGTCGCATCCGAGAAGTCGGGTCTGCGACACCGAGAGTGGCCCGAGCCAGGGCATGTGGCCGACATCAAGATCCGACAAGTCCAGATCGGGTGAGCCTTCGTCGTCCACATCAGAAGGCGACGCGGCGCAATCCCGATGCTCAGCGAGATCACGCGCATTGATGTGCACGTTCACGTGTGGACGCTGACCACCATCGGTACCAGTCTTGGCGCAATCGAGATAGCGGCGGATCAGTTCGGCGAACCCGTCCGCCGTCCGCTTCGCTGCCGACCGAGAATCCGGGGTTCCATCCGGTGCCGGGGTGGGCATCGTCAAATTCGACAGGGCCGACAGCAGCATTTCTCCGGTGAGGGCATCGAAATCACCACGCACCACCACCCGACCATTCAACGTCGACGCGATCCGCAACTCATTCCGATCCACATCCTCGGCGGGCGGAATCTCATCCGATTCGAAAATGCGCTCTAACGTCGCGATCACGTTCCGCACTTTCGTGGTTGTCGCTTCCACTCCGGACGCGGCAGCCAACAACAAATCGATACAGCGAGGGAGCGCTTCCTCCGGCATGCCCTTCGGTGGTGACTCACAGAACGCCACGATCAACACGGCATGATCGAACGAGCAATCCCCGCCATCAAACCGAGCCGCCACCGCAGGAAACGGCCGCAAAGCCGCACCCAATGCGGCGATCTTCTTCCCGTCCCGAACCTGCAGCATGGTGTTGGCCGCCAACCACGCACCCACCCCGCGGCTGGCAATCACCTGATCATCCGGGTGCAACGACAACTCGTCCACCACCGCCACTCGAACGGCTTCGAGGCGCAGAATCTCCGCACTCGCTTCGACAGCAGCAGCACGCAACTCGGCAGCAGACAACCGCCACAGACGTCCGCGTAACCCCACCGCAGAACCAGACACCACATCCGACAACGAGACGCTCATTGAATCCCCCGATCCCCTCCCCAAAGGATACTCGAACATACGTTCGAGTCAAGAGGTGCTTTTGGGCTCGCTCTAGGATCGCTGGATGTTCACGTTGACTACGGAACGCCTTGTTCTTCGAGATTTCACTGCCGCGGATGAAGGTGCCGTCCATCAGTACGCATCCGACCCTGCCGTCTGTAGATATGTTGATTGGGGGCCGAACACCCCCGCGGTGACCAGGGCATTCCTGGCTGACGCGGCACTCGAAGCTGCGCTCGTCGAACGTCGCACGTTCACCCTGACCATCACGTCGAAGGCCGATGGAGCGGTCATCGGTTCGGTAGCTGTGTGGGAAGTATCCGCCGCGCACCGGCGGGCGGAACTCGGTTTTGTCGTGAATCCGAAGTTCCAAGGGCGAGGCTATGCGTCGGAGGCGGCGCGCGCGGTTCTGGAATTCGCCTTTGCTCGCTTCGGAGCGCAGCGAGTGCAGGCAACGTGTCGTCCGGAGAATTCGGCGTCGGCGTCGGTGCTCACCAAAATCGGAATGGAGGAGGAGGGGCGAATGAGGGCACACATGGTGATCCGGGGGACCGCGGTGGATTCGCTGCTTTTTGCTGCAACACGACCCGCCGCCGTACAGCCAGTGATCACGTCAGCTCACTTCGCGTGACCTTCCCGGGCCCTGGTGCGATACTCGAACCATGTTCGAGGATGCCTTGCTCATCGACGCGGCCGGCCAGCCCACTATGCAGCATCACCAGGCCTTTTCTCGGGACTGGGACCGCATCAAGGAGTGGTCCGACAACATCTACATGCCGTATACGGTCACGCCGATCGGAAGTCGGTTGAAGCCGGCTTCGGACATGTACTCCGCGGCAGTCGGCAAGATCGACGTCACCAGATTCTGTTACGGGATTCCGGTCTCCGTCGGTGAATGTTCGCCTGAGGCCGGAAACATTCTGGTTCTGACGACTATCAGAGGCAACGGTCGACATGCCCTCGGCGGAGGAACTGCGGTGAATACTGCCGTGGGGGAGACCTTTGTCGCCGACTGTAGCCGGACCGACTACTTCGTCGAATTCGACGAAGATCATCTGCAGCTGAATCTCACTGTGCCGCATCAGCTTGTCGCCGATCACGCCATGCAATGGTTCGGGTCGGTTCCCGACGACCGTCTGTGGCGGCACAAGTGCACCATTGGCGGGCGGGGCTCGAGTTGGCTGGCATTGATGGACTACGTCGTTCGCGCAATTGCAGAGTCGCCTGAGGCGATGTCGAGCGAAAGGCTGGGTGCCAGGGTTCAAGAACTCATCGCGGCTCAGCTTCTCGACGAGTGGGCGACGCAGGCCGGGCTGCAACTCGGCGTCGACGTCGCCTCCGCCGAACCTGCCTACGTGCGATCGGCAGAGGAGTACATCGATACGTTTGCTCGCTCGGTGCCGACGGCATCGGAGATCGCGGCTGCGGTGGGTGTCAGTGTCCGGGCGCTCACTGCGGGATTTCGACGGTACCGAGACACCACGCCGGGGCAACGATTGCGCGCGCGTCGGTTGGAGGGTGTACGCGGCGAACTGTTGCGTTCCGACGGGAGAACCGTCTCCGAAATCGCCAACGTGTGGGGCTACGTCAATCTGGGCATGTTTGCGGCCGCCTACCGGAAACGGTTCGGAGAGTTGCCTTCCGAGACCCGGAATCGACTCTGAGGACAGTTGTTTGAACGGTCATGACGATCGTTTTACGCACTCGATGAACTGCCGTGATCCGTTGTTTCGTGTCGGAGCGTTCTGCAAGGATTGAAATCGAACGTGACAGCAATCCCACGAGCTAGGAGTACGTCATGGCAACTCGACTCAATCCGTACATCAGCTTCAACGGCAATGCCCGTGAGGCGTTGGAGTTCTACAAAGAAATCTTTGGTGGCACGCTGGCGCTGAGCACGTTCGGTGAGTTCGGCAATCCCGGTGAAGGCGGCGACAAGATCATGCACGGAATGCTCGAAACCGATCAGGGATACACCCTGATGGGTGCCGACACTCCGCCCGGCATGCCGTACAACCCCGGCGACAACATCACGGTCAGCCTCAGCGGCGACGACGGCGATGTGCTGCGCGGGTACTGGGAGCAGTTGTCGGGAACGGGAACGGTGAGCGTTCCACTCGAGAAGCAGATGTGGGGCGACGAATTCGGCGCCTGTACAGACAAATTCGGCATTTCCTGGCTGGTGAATATCGGAGCGCCCCAGAGCTGACTCCAATCTCTGCCCGGTTCTGCCGAAACGAGACAGTTTTCCTGCCGTTTCGAGGCAGAGCCGGGTGTGTGATCGCCGTTACATTCTGTTCGACAAGACAAGTTGCAAGTCGGATGGAGAAATGCAGTGACGATCGAAGATATTGCGCGGAAGCCCCTTTCGAAGCAGCGCCTCGACGACGTGCTGGCGCGAGCAACTCAGGGGGCTGATCGCGTCCCGGGTGTGGTCGCGATGATCACGGATCGAGAAGGCAACATCTACGAGGGTGCTGCGGGCGAGCGGACTCTCGGTTCCGGCGTTCCAATGACCCTCGATACAACCTTTGCGCTCTTCTCCACCACCAAGGCGATTACCGGTACCGCTGTCCTGCAATGTGTGGAGGAGGGGTTGCTCGATCTCGATGCACCTGCAGCGACCTATGTTCCCGACATCGGTGAGCTGAAGGTCCTGGACGGTTTCGACGCCGGCGGAAACCCCGTTCTTCGGGAACCCAAGCGTGACATCACCACTCGCATGCTGCTCCTTCACACTGCAGGGTTCGGCTACGACTTCTTCAACGAGTCGTACAACCGGCTCTCGCAGGAACATGGGCAGCCCAGCGTGATCACGTGTAGCAAAGCGGCGCTCACGACACCGCTGCTCTTCGACCCGGGTGAGAAGTGGGAGTACGGCACCAACATCGACTGGGCCGGACAGGTCGTCGAGTCGATTCGAGGTCAGCGACTCGGCGATGTCATGCGCGAGCGCATCTTCGAACCTCTCGAGATGACGGATATGGCATTCACGATGAGCCCGTCGATGAAGGATCGACTTGCACCGATCCATCAGCGCGAGAGCGACGGAAGCCTCACTCCGCTCATCGGATTCGAGCTTCCGGCCGAACCCGAGGTGCACATGGGTGGTCATGGTTTGCACGGCACTGTCGGCGACTACATGAAGTTCATTCGTATGTGGCTCAACGACGGCGCGGGCACATCCGGTCGCGTGTTGTCGCCGGAGACGGTAGCTGCAGCCGTTCAGAACGGGCTCGAAGGCCAGCACGTGGGGTTGTTGCCCGGAGTTCTCCCGACGCTGTCCAACGATGCGGAATTCTTCCCCGGTGTACCCAAGGGATGGGCATACTCCTTCATGACAAATGAAGAGGTGGCACCCACCGGTAGGCCGGCCGGATCGCTGGCTTGGGCGGGTCTTGCCAACCTCTATTACTGGATCGACCGGCAGACCGGCGTCGGCGGGTTCTGGGCAACGCAGATTCTGCCGTTCGCGGACCCTGGATCCATCAACGGATACCTGGAATTCGAGACCGCCGTTTACCAGTAACCGGCTGGATTCCCGCTGTCCGGGATCGACTGTTTCTTTCGGGCGGGTTCGGAGTACGCATGCAGTACAGCGCACGCTTGCATACGACGAACTAGGAGACGGCATGAACAGCCTCGAAGGCAGCTTCGAAGGAAAAGTTGCACTGATCACCGGTGCCGCACGCGGTCAGGGGCGCGCCCACGCTGTCGCATTCGCGGAGCGTGGCGCGGACATCGTGATCTGCGACCGGTGCGAGAACAGTGATGTCGTCGCCTACCCCCTCGCAAACGAGGAGGATCTGAAGGAAACCGTTCGTTTGGTGGAAGCCACCGGTCGTCGGTGCATTGCCGTCAAGGCAGACACTGCTGATCGCGACGCAATGGACGCGCTCGTTGCCCGCGCTGAAGCCGAGTTCGGCCGTGTCGACATCGCCGTCGCGAATGCCGGTGTGTCCGTGCCCGCTCCGATCACGTCGATGACGTCGGCGCAGTGGAACGAAGTCATCTCGTCGAACCTGACCGGTGTGTTCAACACCGTTGCGGCCGTGTCAGGTGGAATGGCGGAACGTGGTTACGGTCGCATCATCACGATTTCCTCGATGATGGGTCGCTCCGGTGGCACCCAGATGGCGGCGTACGGCGCCTCCAAGTGGGGCGTCATCGGTTTGACGAAGAGTGTGTCGCTCGAACTGGCAAACTCGGGTGTGACCGTGAATGCTATTGCACCGGGGAACATCTCGACGCCGATGATTCACAACGACATGATGTACGCGATGATGCGGCCTGACCTCGAATCGCCGACGGCAGACGACGTCGAACCCGTGTACGCGACTCTGCATGCGCAGCCGGTCGGTTGGCTGGATCCCTTCGAGATCACGCGAGTAGTCCTGTTCCTCGCCGCCGACGCGAGTGCCCACATGAGTGGCATCGTGGTTCCTGTCGACGCCGGAGTAGCCGCTCGCTCGAACGCTTGACGGACAAGACTGTTCGCGCGAAAGCGCGGACCGGGTGGGTCGTCGGCGTCCTGAGTCTGAGCGGTGTGGTGGTCGCGCTGCAACAGACCTTGGTGGTGCCGGTCCTGCCTGCGTTCGCGACGGCATCGGGAGTATCGTCCTCCACCGCTTCCTGGCTGGTGACCTCGACGTTGCTGACCGGTGCCGTCGCGACCCCTCTCATCGGCAGACTCGCCGACATGTTCGGAAAGCGCGCGATGATGCTCGTCTGTCTTGCCGTGATGATCGTCGGCTGCATGGTTGCGGCGCTCAGCCAGAGTTTCTGGTTACTGATCCTCGGACGCTCGTTGCAGGGGTTCGCGACGGCACTTCTGCCCGTCGGAATCAGCATCATGCGCGATGTCCTTCCTCCGGAAAAGCTCAGTGGTGCAGTAGCTCTCATGAGTGCGACGTTGGGGATCGGCGGCATGTTCGGTATGCCGATGGCGGGGGTGATCTCGGCGCACTGGGGGCTACCCGCGCTTTTCTGGGTCACCGGTGGATTCGGGGTCGTACTGATAGTCGTCTTGCCCCTGGTGGTGCCGGAATCGGCTGTGAAGAGTCGCGGACGCTTCGACTTTCTGGGAGCCACAGTCCTCACGCTCGCTATGACTGCACTGCTGCTGGCCGTTTCGAAAGGAACAGAATGGGGCTGGGCAAGCCCCGAGGTTCTGGTTCTGATCGCGTCCGGCGTGGTCTTGCTCTGTGGATGGATTCCGTGGGAACTGCACACGCCGGCACCGCTGGTCGATCTGCGGACTTCCCTTCGCGCTCCGATTCTGGTTTCGAACGTCTGCGCAGTATTACTCGGTTTTGCCATGTTCATCAGCGCGTTGGCGGCAACGCAGGAACTTCAGTTGCCCCTGGCGTCGGCGGACGGTCTCGGACTCTCGGCTGCCGAAGCCGGACTGGCGATGATGCCGGGCGGAGTCCTGATGATCGGATTGGCGCCGGTGTCGTCGAAGGTGACGAGGCGATGGGGAGCGAAGGCCACGTTGGCCTCAGGAGCGATCGTCATCGCAATCGGATACGTCTTGCGTGTGCTGTTGACGCCGACGCTGGTCAATATCGTGATCGGCGCTGCCGTGGTATCGGCCGGTGTGGCATTTTCCCTGGCAGCCATGCCGACTCTGATCACCGAATCTGCGCCGATCCATCAGACCGCCTCGGCCAACGGATTCAACAGCCTGCTCCGTTCGGTCGGTACCTCCACCGGAAGCGCCGTTGCGGCAGCGGTATTGGCCGGTTCGACGGTGGTGATCGGTGCGAGCACTGTGCCGACCCTGCATTCGTTCGCGGTTTTGTACTGGATCGGAGCGGGCGTATCGGCACTGGCGGCCGCGGTGACCTTGGCAGTGAGGGTGGAGCGGACGGGGGCGGTATCGCGGCCCGAGTTACCAATTGCAGCCGAAACCGATGGCGCAACGAAGATCGGGTGAGTCGACGGACTCACCCGATCTTCGTCACCGTTATCTCCGACTGGAATCGACCAGGTACTCGAGATTCTGGTTGTACGGTGTGGCCGTCACCGCCGCGTGCGAACTCACCCGAGACACCTCGGTAGTGCCGCGAACGACAGAGGCCTTGATGGAACCTACTTTCAACGGGGCGATGCAGCTGCTCATCCCGGCCGGGGCATTGCAGGTGGTAATCGTGGTTCCCACCGTCACTTTGACGACTGCGGGAGCGGTCAAGAAGGTGAGAACCTCGACGGTATCGCGAGCGGGGGATGACCATTGGCGCAGTGTCATAGGGGCAGCAGAGCGATTGACGGGGACCGCGGAGACCGACTGATTGCGATAGACGAGATACGCGGTGTCGCGAACAATCGCGGGTGAGGCGCCGGAGCGGAAGCTGTACAGCCCGTAGGAACTCATGTCGAGTAACGCGCGCCCATGACCGGCGCTGGGTGCGAACGACGTTCCCTCGCTGTAGTCGTTCCAAGTGACGAGCTGTACCCATTCACTGTTGGACGCAATCGCAATCTGCCACATGTTCTGCAGATTCTGTGAATTCTGTGCCTCGTCGTAGATCGACTGACTCGGACGAACATCTTGGAAGGCGACTGGCTGCATCCATATCTTTCCCAAGGAGTGAGCGGCAGCAGCAAGCCCCATCGGAGAGTTCGGGTTCGATCCCGAGAGCGGATTTCCTGCCGGATTTCGGTTACCCCAATTCGACATCCCGTAGCTGATCGATGCAAAAGAATTCCGGTTAGCTGCTGCGTCGAGGAAAACCGGAACAAATGCCACATTTATTCCGTAAGAATTTTTCATAATAGTGATGAACTCCGACCACCAGCCCGCAGTCTTGTTTTCGGCAAGAAATGGCGAGATCACTAGTCGTCCGTCGCTCAATTTGAATGATGATGCCATGGTCGAATACGGTTTCATCTCTGCTGCCATTTGAACTGCGGTCATGTTTTTGAACGCGCCGTTCATATCAGGCATGAGCATGATCTTGAAATTCGGATCGACTGCTGCGGCTGCTTTGATCAGGGCTGTGGGCACGGTGGAACCCCACCAACTGGTGTCGGTTGCCTTGGCGATGATGTCGACGGAGAATCCGTCGATGCCCGCGGCGATTGCCGAACGAACTTCGTATTCGAGGTCGCGTTGGCGCCACTGCGTATCGGCGATGGGTTGCCGCGGTGTCGGCCGATCGCGGAGGAATCCTCCGTAGCGAACGTGTTTGTTGTTCTCGCCGTTGACCGTAAGATATTGTGTCGCATAGTAATCGCCAGACGGATTCGCATTGTCGATCGAAACCGGATAGGGCGGGAAGTAGTGAGCGAAAACCAACTTTCCGTTCAGTGCCGACTTGGGTGGAATGTCGAAGGGCAGCGCTGCAGATTCAGGATTCGCCGAGAACGAGGCCGGCGTGTACGTCGGCGCGGAGCGCGGTTGTGTGTTGTACGCGGCGATCAGTGCGGCCGCGACAATCACGGCCAGGGTAAAGCAGATGGTCTCGAAGGAATATTTCGCCGTTTTTCGGATCCACGGAGTTCGGATGTATCGAGTTCTGATACTCATGGCACAGTCAGCCTTTCTCGATCCCCCGAAGTGTGAGTCTTCCCCGCGTGCACTGAATCGGTGATTCAATTCTTTTCGGCCTCTGTCTGATTTGTAATTCGAGATTCGACACCATAAGTCAACCGTCACCGGCCCGAGTGTCACTTGCTGTACGAGTGTAACGCTGCCGCGTTCATCATGAATACCTGAAAGCGGTCTTTGTTCAAGAATTTCGGGTTTTTCTTTCCGGTATATATCCGTCGAAAGGTCGGTGAAATTTATCGGCTGTATTGGACAGGACTGGGACGTGTGGTCTGTTCCGTACCTCGTGGCCGAAAGGCACCGGCGAAACCAGGGAGGTGATTGCAGCCGGGCAACTGACGAAATTTCCTGGAATGTGTCGGCCTCCTGGGTCACACTGGGGAACGGACTACCGACGGATTACCGATGCGGGAGGGCTCATGACCGAAGCGATTGTGGCCGAGGGGCTGGTCAAGAAGTACGGCGACGTCACGGCATTGGACGGCATCGACCTGGAAGTGCGCGAGGGTTCGGTGATGGCTCTGTTGGGCCCCAACGGCGCCGGAAAAACCACTGCGGTAAGGATATTCACGACGCTGCTCATTCCGGACGGTGGACGCGCCAAGGTTGCCGGGCTGGACGTGGTCGAGGATGCGCGGGCGTTGCGGTCCAAGATCGGTGCTTCGGGTCAGTACGCCGCGGTCGACGAGTACCTGACGGGCTATGAGAACTTGGACATGGTCGGGAGGCTGTATCACCTCGGCGCCCGAAGCAGTAAGGCCCGAGCGCGTGAATTGCTCGAGCAGTTCGATCTCGTCGAGGCTGGAGATCGGCCGGTCAAGGGCTATTCCGGCGGAATGCGGCGACGTCTCGATCTCGCCGGCGCATTGGTTGCTCGGCCGCAGGTGTTGTTTCTCGACGAGCCGACCACCGGCCTCGATCCTCGGGCGCGACTCGGTCTCTGGGACGTCATCGAAGGGTTGGTGGCTCAGGGGACCACGCTGTTGCTCACGACGCAATACATGGAGGAAGCCGAGAGGTTGGCCGACCAGATCGCCGTCATCGACCGCGGCTCGGTCATCGCGCGCGGTACTGCAGACCAGTTGAAGGCGCGGGTCGGGGGTGAGCGCATTGAACTGAGTGTGCACGAGGTCGAGCATCTCGACATCGTCCGCGAGGAATTGCGCTCGCTTGCCGTGGGGGACATTCAGGTTCAAGAGAATGTCCGTCGCGTCACCGTTCCTGTCGACGACGGCACCGACGCGTTGGTCGCGGCGCTGAATCTTCTGTCGGCACGAGGTATCCGCGTATTCGACGTCGGCCTGCGCAGACCCACTCTCGACGATGTCTTCCTCACACTGACCGGGCACCAGGCTGAACTGGAGGATCAGAAATGACCGTGCAGATGGCGCTCGAAGACGGTTTGACCATCGCCAGGCGAAACTTGATCAAGATCAAGCGCGTTCCGGATCTGCTGGTGTTCACCACTTTGTCGCCGATCATGTTCGTGCTCTTGTTCGCGTATGTGTTCGGCAGTGCGATCTCCGTCCCGGGCACGTCGTATCGAGAATTCCTGATCGCCGGAATCTTCACGCAGACGGTCATATTCGGTGCTACCTGGACTGGTTTGGGGATGGTCGAAGACATTCAGAAAGGAATCATCGACAGATTTCGATCGCTGCCCATGGCTCCGTCTGCCGTGCTGACAGGCCGAACATCGAGTGACGTGTTGATCAACGTCATCAGTTTGGTGGTCATGTCGTTGACCGGTCTTCTGGTCGGGTGGCGGATTCACTCCAGTTTCCTCGAAGCGGTGGCGGGTTATGCGCTGCTTCTGTTCTTCGCGTACGCGTTGTCGTGGGTCATGGCTGTTGTCGGGCTTTGGATCCGGACACCGGAGGTATTCAACAACGCGAGCTTCATCGTCATCTTTCCGCTGTCGTTCATCGCGAACACTTTTGTCGAGACCACCAATCTTCCCGGCCCGCTCAAAGTGATCGCCGAATGGAATCCGGTGTCGGCGGTTACCCAGGCGGTGCGTGAATTGTTCGGCAATACCAATCCTGCGATGACGGTTCCGGATGCGTGGCCATTGCAGAATCCGGTCATCGCGTCGTTGTTGTGGACTTTCGGTTTGCTGATCGTCTTCGTGCCGTTCGCTATTCGTCGGTATCAGAAGGCAGTCAGCCGCTGACCTGGTGATTCCGGCCGGTAGGGTGGATATGTGCCGGAGCCCGAACGCATCGACAAACGCAGCCTGAGATACGCCGGGCGACGTGAGGAGTTGCTCGACGCGCTGACCCGCTACGTCATCGACAACGGTGTCGGGGAATTGACGGTGAGGCAGCTCGCCAAGGCCGTGGGTGTGTCGCATGCGTCGTTGCTCAACCATTTCGAGAGCAAGGAGAATCTGCTCTCCGAGGTCATCGAGAACATGCGTGGTGAGTCCATTCCGATTGCGGTGCCGATGAAACCGGGGGTCGATCCGGCGACAGTGCTGACTGCGTGGTGGACCGAACGTACGACGCCGGAGGTCCTGCCGCGGTTCCGGGTGATGGTCGAGATCTACGCCCTCGCGCTCGGCGACCGCGACCGCTACGGACGGTTCCTGGACCGTTTTGTGGGCGATTGGATCGAGGCACTGGAAGCCGGTCTACGACAAGCGGGTTGCCCCGAGGACGATGTTGCCTCTGTCGCTACTCTGTTGCTCTCGCAAATGCGGGGTCTGTCGATGGATCTTCTGGCCACCGGGGACCGGGCCCGCGTCGATCGCGCGTTCGGGCTTTTTGTCGACGGCTTTGCCGCCCGCGCTCGGGAGTGGTCCACGCCAGGATCCGATCGCCTTCAACGCTGACCGATCACCACGGTCGACGCGGTCTCGCTGTAGGTTGCCACCCGAGTGAGAAACCCTCCCCGAGTGAATGTTTCAACAGTCATTTCGACCTGCTCCGTACTCGTCTCGACGAGAAGACAGCCACCCGGTCGTAGCCACGGCGCGGCGTCCGCGATGATGCGACGCTGCAGGTCCAGTCCGTCGGTACCGCCGTCCAACGAGACCAGCGGTTCGTGAAGACGGGCTTCGGGCGGCATCAGCCTGATCGATTCGGTGGGGACGTAAGGTGCATTGGCGACGACGACATCCACGCGACCGAGTAATTTCGTCGGCAGTGGTTCGAATAAATCGCCTTCGAGTACACGCTCGGGCGGTGTGATGTTTCGGCGAGCGCACCGCACTGCGGCCGGTTCCACGTCTACCGCGTACAAATCGACGGCGTCGAGCGTCGACTGCAGGACAGCACCGACAGCTCCTGAGCCGCAACACATGTCGACGACGACGCTTCCTGGGGTGACAAGTGAGCAGGCCTGCCAGGCGAGGAACTCGGTGCGCCGGCGTGGGACGAAGACTCCGGAGTCGATGTGAATGCGCAAGCCGCAGAACTCGGCCCATCCGAGGACGGGCTCGAGTGGTTCGCCGGCAACTCGTCGGTCGACCATCGCGTCGAGTTCATCGCGAGAGCGTGCGGTGTGAAGAAGTAGGCGAGCCTCGTCTTCGGCGAAGACGCAACCTGCTGCTCGGAGGATCGCGGCCACCGACTTCTGCTGCGAAGCAGGGAAGGTCGGGAGATCAGGTGCTGACATGAGAGAGCCTTTCGGCCTCCTGATCTCGCGGGGGACCTGCACGTATCGAACACCGCCACCCTACCCGAGCAGGCGTGTCACGACGGTCGATGCGGAGCGGAAATTTAGGTTGACCAAATGGTAAGGCTGTTCTATGGTCTGAACTCGATCAGCTGATGTGGGGCCGATCACCACATATGCACCCTCATCGCAATCGGTAGGAGAAGTACGTGAGTAAGCGACTGTGTAGGACGCTCGTCGGACTGAGTGCGAGTGCGTTGGTGGCGTTGACAGTTGCGGCGCCGGCCGGAGCGGAACCGAACGATGCTCCGGGTGCTGTCGTGAGTCAGGAGTTGCTCGGTCCCGACCGGGTGATCCCGGGTGCCGTGAGCGCAACGAAGGTAACGTACTGGTCGACGGGCCCGAAGGATGCGCCGATGACGAGTACCGGTGTGGTGTATCGCCCAGAGGGAGCTCCGCCCGAGGGTGGTTGGCCGGTCATCTCCTACGCGCACGGGACGGTGGGTGTCGCGGATCAGTGTGCGCCGAGCAGCAGTGTTCCACTCGAACGGACCGCGACGCATCTGGGTCACTGGCTGGAGCAGGGATACGCGGTCGTGACCACCGACTACGTGGGGCTCGGAACACCCGGTGTTCACCCGTATCTCGACGGGCGTTCCGCTGCACACAGCGTTGTGGATATGGTGCGTGCCGCTCGTGCGGTCGACGACGACCTGTCGAGCGCATGGGTTGCGATGGGGCAGTCGCAGGGTGGGCAGGCGACTATGTTCACCGCTTCGCTTGCCACTGATTACGCGCCGGAGCTGGACTACCGCGGCGCTGTCGCCACTGGTGTCCCCTCGAACATCGAGAATCTTCTACCGCTCGGTGGTCCGGCTTTCCCGGCGCTACCGCTCAAAGGTACGACGGTCTACATCGCGAACGTTCTTGACGGACTGCGTGCTTCGCGGCCGGATATCGACATCGACTCGTATCTGACCCCGCTCGGCAAGACCATCCTCGACGACGTCGAGAACAACATGTGCTACACCGAGGCGCGCACGAAGTACGGAACCGTCACACTCGGGCAGGTGCTGACGAAGTCGCTGGACAATCCAGTATTCATGGAGGCTGCGCGTGACTTGCTCACTGTGCCGACCGCAGGATACGACCGCCCGTTCTTCATCGGTCAGGGGTTGTCGGACATCGATGTTCCGGCACCGCTGACACTGAAGTTCGCGGCCGACCTTACTGCCAACGGTGTCGACTTTGCATTCCATACCTATCCCACTGATCATCTGGGAACCGTTCCGGCTTCGGTTCCAGACAGCACCCCGTTTGTCGCGGCACTGTTCTCTGGTCAACGACCCTGCACCGGAAGCCTCTGCTGACCAACATCTTTCAGGTGGCACCAACTCCGCGCAGATAGATGTCGATCGGGATCCGAAGTTGCCGAACGGTTTCGGAGGAGCGGGGATCTCGGCTACGCGCTCCGAGGCAGTAGTCGAAGATCAAGCCCTCCAGAAGGCTCAGAAAATTTGCGGCGGCGACGTCAGGATCGTCAACGCCAACGATGTCGAAGACAGGCCTTGCCTTCTCCCGTGAAAACAGGCTGTCTTCGAGGAGTTGGTGCAGTGCCGAATCTCGGGGAGTTTCCAGGAGTAGTGCATATCTCGCGATCAATTCGTGTCTGCGGTGCGAAAGAAGATCATCGAGATACTCGGCCGTCAGGGCAGCAGGATCGCTGGGCCTCTCGCGGAGTTCGTCGAATATCGAACGTGACCGGTGCACGATGTGCAATGCGGTTGCTTCGAGTAGTGCCTCGCGAGTGCGGAAATAGTACGACGTCGAACCGGCAGGAAGTTCCAGGGACTGATCAACCGCCCGATGGGTGAGTGCACGCGGGCCCTGCTCGGCGATGATCGTGACGGCGGATGCCGCGATGAGGGCTCTGCGATCGGGCTTCATGCCGTTCCTTGCTGTCGATGTTGCATGCTGCCGGAGTTGAATGTTGCTGATGGTGCGTCGTGAGGGTCACATTGACTCGATTTGCCTTCGATCACTAGCCTCGACTCTACAGACGTAGAGGAGTCTTATGCTACTGGACAAAGAGCAGTTGGCGGCACGCGAAGCCCTCGACGCACTGCAGGCCCGGATCTCGGGCGGTGAGGTCGGGGGTGGGATCTATCTCTGGGGTAGCGTCGGCCGCGGGAAGACGATGCTCATGGACGAGTTCTACGACAGGCTCCCGGTCGGCAAGCGGCGCATTCACTTTCATCGGTTCTTTGCAGATCTGCACTCTCGGGCGCATGAACTCGGCTCGATGGGCGTGGCACTGGATCACGTCGTCGATGGAATCCGTGTGCTCTGTTTCGACGAGTTCCACCTCGACGACGTCGCCGACGCCATGTTCATGGCAAGGGTTCTCGACACAATCGTCGCGAAAGGCGTGACTGTTGTCGTCACGTCCAATGTTCCGCCGACCGATCTTCTTCCCAATCCGCTTTTTCACGAGCAGTTCGTTCCGTCGATCGAGTTGATGGAGCGGACTCTCGAGGTGATCGAGTTGGGTGGCTCCGTCGACTATCGGACGGTGGGACAGCCAGGTGCCGGGGACTACCGATTTGCGACAGGGGAATTCCTCGTCGGCTCGGGAATTACGCGGCCTTCGGGCGAAAGTGTCGAATTGACGATAGGCACACGCACATTGGAGTGCTCGGCGATTCGAGACGGTGTCGTCTGGTTCGACTTCGAGGTGCTGTGCACTGGTTCGACCTCGGCTGCCGATTACCTCACGCTCGCCGCCCGCTTCGACGACTGGGTGATCTTCGGAGTGCCGGTGCTCGCCGAGGCGTCGGAATTTGCCCTTCGCCGTTTCGCGAATGTCGTCGATGTTCTCTATGACGTCGATGCGCGGCTGACGATCTACGCCGACGCTTACGTCGAAGAAGTGGCAGGCAGCCTCCGGGACGTGCCGGGGTTGGCGCGCCTCTACAGTCGTCTGTCGCTACTGGCGAGGTCGGCGGTGGGCAGCATCAGTTGAGGAGCAGCGTCAATTCCAGGTGAGATCGCCGGTCGCGGCGCTGGGCGTGAGTCCGAACATGCTGTGGCAGATCCGGTTGAGATGGGCGCTGTCGGTGAAACCGGCCTCGTGTGCACTGGTTGTCAGGCTTGCGCCACCGCTCATCACTTCCATGGCGCGTCGTAGCCGCAACCAACGAATGTAGGTCGAAAAACTCATCTGCAGTTGATCGTTGAAGATTCTTCCCAATCGGCCGGGCGAGATGGAGACCAGCGCGGCGGTGTCCGTCACCGTTATCGGCCCCGAAAGTCGCTCGGGCAGTATCGTCAGAGCATGCTCGAGTGCAGGGTGAAGAGCGCGTACGTTCGACGGCTGCTTGCTTTCGGACAGTGAATCGATCAGCCTCGCTGCGTATTCCAGATCCGAATCAGCGCCACGGTCCGTCATCGCTACTGCGGTCCGCCCACGGTCCGACCAGTCGGCCACACCACCGTGCTCGGATACAGGCGGCCTGATGCGCCGGCCCATTCCCGTGGTGGAGTCCACGTAAATCGCTCGTCCCCGCGCGCCCTCGGAGGCGGACAACGCGTGGACCGCCCCGGATGGAATGACCACGGACCGCACGACTTCACTGTGGCCGTCCCCGTCCGTGACCGTGACGTCCCCGTCGTCGATGATCATGATCTGAACAGCGGCGTGCGAATGCATGTGCGCGGATCCCACTGCGCCGGTGAACATGAGAATTCCGGGCTGCATGTGGACGGCGCCGGACCAGGTCATGTCGGAAATCATAGTGACGACCCTGACAGAGCTCGGGGTCCGGTCATCCTCCGGTAGGACCGAGCTCAGTCCGAAGATCGTGCGCTGGGCCGATGTGTTCGCGAAGGGTTCACGAGAAGGTGGAATCATGAACAACGCACAAGCACCCGCAGTCCTGTCGGTCCACGCGCTGGGCAAGTCGTACGGCGACGTTCCGGTGCTCCGAGGTGTATCGCTGGAAGTGCGCGCCGGTACTGCCACGGCCATCATGGGTCCTTCAGGATCGGGGAAGTCGACACTGCTGCATTGCATGTCAGGAATCGTCAAGCCCGACTCGGGAGCAATCCTGCTGAGCGGCAGGCATATCGAGAACCTCGGTGAGAACGACCGCAGCCGGCTCCGACGGGAGTCGTACGGGTTCGTTTTTCAATCGGGCCAACTGTTACCGGAGCTTCCGGCGATCGAGAACGTCGCTTTGCCCTTGGTGCTCAACGGGTTGTCCATCGCCGAAGCCAAGCGGACGGCGCACGGCTTCTTCGCGCCATTGGGACTGGACGGTCTGCAGGACCGTCGCCCGGGTCAGATGTCGGGTGGTCAGTCGCAACGTGTGGCGATTGCGCGAGCGTTGGTGACCAAACCCGCCGTTCTCTTCGCAGACGAGCCGACCGGTGCACTCGACGCGCAGACGAGTTGGGAAGTGATGAGGGTGTTGCGTGATTCGGCTCAACAGATCGGTTCTGCGTTGGTCGTCGTCACTCACGATGCCGAAGTCGCTCGGTGGTGTGATCGCACGATGATGATGCAGGCCGGTTCGCTCGTCGGGACACAGGTGGCGGCATGAAGGCCACAGCGCGCGTTGCATTGATGACGGTGCGAGGTGAAGGCCGAAAGGCCTTGAGTACCTTCGCGCTCCCAGTGTCCGCATTTGCCGCCTCGACGACGTTGTTGCTGACGGTGCTCGGCGGCTACGGTGCATTTGCGGGCAGATCGAGCGAACCCGAAGCCGAGGCGTACCTAGCGCTCGCAGGGGTTGCTTCGGTGTTGATGATCGTTCCAGCCGTCACTCTCGGCCTGGCGGCGGCCCGCTTGGGCGCGCGCCGTCGCGACGAACGACTTGCCTCGCTGCGACTCATCGGATCCACCCCTCGCCAGATCGTTGCGCTGTGCGCTGCGGAATCGGGTATCCAGGGCTTGGCCGGTGCGTTGATCGGTGTGGTGGGATACCTCCTCGCGTTGCCGCTCTTAGCTCTCTTGAGATTTCAAGGTCGGACATTCGAGTGGAGTGAGCTTTGGTTAGGCGCACTTCCGCTGGTGGGCATCGTATTCGGAATGACCATCCTGGCTGCTTTGACGTCGATGCTCGGGATGCGCCAGGTGTTCGTGAGCCCGTTGGGCGTCACGGCGGGCAATCCCAGCGCCGCACCGAAGATGATCGTCGCGGTGGCTGGGGTGGGGGTTCTTGTGGGATGGAGTGCATTCGGGGGCTCCGCGGCAAGCATCGCGGCAATCCTGGTGGGCCTTGGTCTCTGCTTCGGCGTTGTTGCGTTGGTCGGTCCGTTCGTCATTTCGCTGCTTGGACGGATCATGCTCAAATGCGCCAAAGACGGTGCTTCGCTGATTGCGGCGCGTCGGGTCTTGGACAATCCGAAGGCTGTGTGGCGCACGGTCAGCGGTGTGACGATGGCCAGCTTTGTTGCCGCAGGCACATCTCTCCTCGCCGCGATCGGCAACGGGGAGGGACAGGATTTGCAGCCAGGGCAGGAGTT
This sequence comes from Rhodococcus sp. MEB032, assembly GCF_030208925.1. Lineage (NCBI taxonomy): Bacteria > Bacillati > Actinomycetota > Actinomycetes > Mycobacteriales > Nocardiaceae > Rhodococcus > Rhodococcus sp. MEB032. The sequence goes on along the minus strand of NZ_JARVSY010000001.1, from coordinate 453,235 downwards.
CCTGTTCGCGGACATGAGAACCGGGGTGTTGTTCACTCTCGGAGCAACATTCACGTTGGCGGCCATCTCGTCTGCGCTCACCCAGGTATCCGGGATCCTCGACAACCGTGAGCTGTATCGGAGTCTGACTTTGGCCGGCACACCTGTCGAGGTGATGGACAGCGCCCGCATGAGGCACGTTCGCACTCCCGTGGTGGTGATGGCACTGGCCGGTGCCGGCGCTGCACTGCTGTTCCTCTTCCCACTGGCAGGGGCAGCCGTATTGACCACTCCGATGGCGCTGGTTCAGTTGGGCGTCACCCTGGCTGTGGGGATCGCGTTGGTGTTGGCCAGTGCGTTTGCAGCCAAGCCCGTCATGCGACGGGTACTCGCGGGCTGAATCTCCGCCCCTCGTCCGTCAGTTCTGTCTCCGGAACGGTTCGGCCAACTGGCCGAGGTAGTCGTCCGGGTAGTCGGGCTTGGCCGCCATTCCGAGATCGTCACTGCTGAAGCGCTTTTCCGGATCGAAAGAATAAGTGCGGAACATGTGATCCCAGATCAGAGTGAACAAACCGAAATTGACGTCACCGATTCCCGCCCACTTCAGGTGATGGAATCGGTGGCCGGCGTTGAGGGCGAGTATCGGACGCAGGGGGCCGATGCGGTAGTCGGCATTCGAATGCTGAAGCAGGAGTTGGACAGCGACACAAACCGCGAGCGCCGAGGCAACTGGAACGGGCATCCCGAGGAGGATCAGTGGCAGGACGCCACCGGCGGTTTCGAAAGTCTGATGCACGGGGTGCTTCATCAGTCCGTTCATACCGTAGAACCGTTCGAGGCTGTGATGAACCGCGTGGAAACGCCACAACCATCCAACCTTGTGGCTGATCAAATGCACCACGGTGATGCCGAAATCGGCAACCAACACTGCGAAGACGACCTGAAGGACAAACGGAAGACCGCTCGGCCACAGCCCGTCGAACGGAATCACCGCGGCCATCAACGGGATTACCGCGACGCTGACCAAGATGAGGGATTCGTTGACAAACGCATGGACAGCGTCGCGAAACCTGTCCGGTCCCGGGGCATTCCACGAAGATTCGTAGGGAAGCGCCCGTTCGGCCGCGAAAGAGCAGGCCACTGCGAAGAGAATCAATGCCACCAGTGACCATTTCGGCGCGCCGGATGCCGCGAGCGCGATTGCGGCTCCGTTGATTCCCAAGAGCATGAACGGGACGTACCCGTATCTGACGATGAAGGTGAGCATGTGATCGATGGTGCTTGATAGCGGTTGCTCTCGACTTGTACGAATCGGTCGACTTTCAGTCAGCCGAACAAGCGGTGTCGCGTTACTTCGTCAGCACGGTGGCGAGTGCAGCGCTCAGATACGGAGTGATGTTCTCGACGACCCGTGTCACGATCGCAGTGGCGACGTCAGCCGGTTGCAGTGGCACCGACGGTGTCTGCGGCAGCGCCGGGGGAGCAGGCGGAGCGGGCTCGGACATCATCGGCGTGTAGGTGTTGTGCTTCGTGAAGTAGCCGAAGACCGAATCCACGAACACCTCGGGCGCATCACGCGGCTTGGGCATGTTGCAGATGCCGTCACCCTCGATGCAGACTTCCTGCACTGCGATGTCTCCGAATCCGCCGCGTGCTCCGGACATCGTCGCTCCCGGAACGACATTGGGCACTACGGTTTCGATGCCCCCGGCCGAGTTGCGAGGGTCGGCGTAGAGGACGCCTTCGACTTGCGATTGGGGAATGGATCCGTCACGTGCGATGTCACCGAGAACGTCGCCGGCAATCCGTGCTCCCTGTGAGTATCCGGTGACGACGATCTCGCTGCCCGGGCACTGAGCGTGGAAAGCGTTGACTTCGGTGCGAAGCGTCTGGGCGCCGGCGGCAACGCTCTGGTCGTACGTCTGTTCGCCGAGCGGCCAGAAGCTGGCGGGGTAGGTCACCGGCTTGGAGGCGTAACCCTGGGCGACGTAGCGGTCGGTGACGGGTTGCGTCGTTTGTCCCGTCGGATCCCACGTTCCGCCGACCGCGAATACCGCACCGGCCGGGCACGACCCACCGTCATACGGGTCCGCTCCGGCAGGTACCGACATCACAAGAGTCACCCCCGCTGTGACTGCAACCGTGCATGCCACTGACATCGCGTATTTCCTCATCGGGCCTGTCCCCATCTATCTACGTTCTCGTTCACTGGCGAGACAACCCGCGGTCCGACGCGTTTCGTTCGGTACTGAAGAGAATGGTGATGGGGCGATAAGTCCTGGAGGTAATCCGTGCGTAAACAGGAAGTTGCCGACCGGCGCTGTTTACGACCAGCGTGTGTGGGGCGTCACGGCGTCGGTACCTGCGGCGGGTGATCCGGCTCGAGGAGGGTTCCGATCTCCTTCCCCATCGACACGGCGTTGTTGAGGTCCGCGTTGGTTGTCGGCCCGAGTGTGGCGTAGACGACGATCGTCGTCTTCGAATCGGGGTAGTAGAGCGCGAGACCGTTGTAACCGCCGTACGACGGGTTCATCACCAGCCAGCCGTCGAGGTGCCCGGTCCCGAAGGAAAAGAACTTGTCCGCCGTCATACTTCCCAAGCCCGCAGTCGTCGGCGCCATCTGCTGCTCGAAAGCCTTGTCGGAGAGTAACTCTCCCGTTCCCAGCGCGCGCACCCACTTTCCGACGTCGGCGACAGGCGCGTTCATGTTTCCGCTGTGCAGGAACGCCGTCGGATTCCAGAAAGTGGAGTCTTCGAATACTCCACGTTCATTGGTGTAACCGTGCAGGATCGGTTCGTCCATCTGCGACGTGAGTACAACGCTGCTGTGATCCATCCCGAGTGGATCGAAGACGCGCTGCTGAAGTAGTTCGCCCAGCGGTTTTCCAGTCGCTTTCTCCATGACGTCGCCGAGCAGCGTCAGGTCGCTGTGCGCGTACGCCCAACTGGTGCCGGGTTCGAACAACGGCGGGCGGGAGTTGGCAAGATCCAGGATCTCTCGAGAAGTCCAGCCCTTCATCGGGTTGTCCGTGAAGAGTTTGAGGAACTGTGGATCGGTCACGTAGTCGGAGATGCCCGACGTGCTGTTGGCCAGCATTCGCGGAGTGATGGTGTCTGCGCGTGGAAAGTTCGGTTCCCACTTCGCGATCGGTTGATCGAGGGGAAGCGTTCCCTCTTCGTCGAGTTGCAGCAGGACTGTCGAGAGCATCGGTTCCATCGGTTGGCCGACGCGCAACTGCATGTCGGTTGTCGCCGGAACTCCGACAGGGGACTCTCCGACGGCGCCGAGAGCAACTTCGTCGTCGCCTCGCCACACCCCGAACACAGCGGCACTGAGGCCCAAGTCGGCCACTTGGCGGCGGACGATGTCCGTGATCTCGGTGGATTCCCGACTGCTCGAGGTGCTGGGAGAGGCGCTGCCCGTGTTTGTTGCGGAGTCATCGTCGGAACTGCACGCAGCGGTTGCAATGGCAACGGTCAAGGCGATCGACAGAGCAGACAGCCGCACCCGAGCGCGGTGGTGGGAGGAAGTCATGCCTGCGATCCCTTCGATGTGGAAATCGAGCAACCGACGCCGAGCAATGTCCCAATTGGCCGAATTTACCGCAGTTGGAAGGAGGAGGGGTCAGATCGACCGTATAGGCGCAACTGCTGTTCCAGTGCAGTCCTCATTCGGGTGCCGCGTCCGGTTCCTCTCGCAGGTCCTGCGCTTGCTGAAGCTCGGCGTTGATGCGACGGGCTTCGGTGAGTTGGTCTTCGAGGATGATGATGCGGCAAGCCGCGTCGAGCGCCGTGCCGTTGGCTACGAGTTCGTGCGCGCGGGCTGCGATGCGCAGCTGGTAGCGGGAGTAGCGGCGATGTCCGCCCTCAGAGCGTTGCGGGGTAAGTAGTTTCGCGGCATCGAGGCTACGAAGGAAAGCTTGCCTGACACCGAGGATCTCGGCCGCATGTCCCATGCTGTACGCAGGATAGTTCTCGTCGTCGAATCTGCCGGAGGGGTCCCCCGGTGGTGTATCTGCCGGAATGGCTCGCTTCTTTCGCTGAACGGACGGGGCCCCCGGCGCGAGGAGCGCCGGGGGCCGGATGGGGTTGAACTTACTTACATAACTGCATTCTTTCGAACTTCCGGACTCGCACAAGACATCCGGTAGCCGCTTTGAAGGGGGGTGCCGGGTCCGACTACACACTCACACACGAATTCGGCCCCGGCACGTCCCTGCCCTGCGGTACTGCTTGCGGGTAGTTCATCTCTCCCGCATCTCTTGACTCGTTCCTTGCTACGAGAAAAAAGATACAACAGCCTCGCGAGAATGTCTACCCTGACCGCTGTAGATATTTTGTTGCGAACATTCTAGGTGTTGATATTCAGGAACGGCCTGGTCGCCGGGGGTGAGAGCGCTCAATGTGAGTCATAGGAGATGGATCTGGGACAATGCTCCGATGCGAAATACCCCGAAGTCCGAGTCGTTGTTGCGCGCCCGCGCGGAGAGGGAAGAGCGCACCGGCTCCTCCGAGCATCCAGCTGGTGGCGCGCCGAACCCCGGAGAGGACTCGTCGTCGTCCGAGCCGGGGGCACGCAGCGACAGCGCCACGATTCGGTCGGCTCGGTCCGAGCTCTCAACTCACGCCAGGGCAGTGGAAAGTATGCACGAGGCGATCCATCCTGATCGCGATTGAGGCAGCTGCCTCGTCGGGATGCGGGGGACTCCTTCATCCCGCTCACTGCAACGCACGACGGCCGCCGCACTCCCGAAAGTAAGGGGAGTGGCGACGACCGTCGAGTTGTCAGAGTGTGCGCTCAGTACTTGAACCTCAAGGCAGCAACTGGTCCAGGAAGGTGTTGCTGAAGACCTTGTGCGGATCCAACGCGTTGAATGCGGCGTTGGCGGTGTCCCAGTTGTCGCTCGATGGGACGCCGTCGCGGTAGGTCTGGGGGAGGCCCTGGGTGATGATCGGGGTGTCGGTGTACGGCTTGTCGGGGCCGAACGCCCAGCCCTTGGACCACTCGGGGCGGAAGGTGGCGTCGTTGTTGTTGTAGTGATTACGCATCCACTGTTCCATTTCGCGGTAGAACGCGAACATGCCGGGGGTTCCGGGGACGCCGAGGACGTTGAGCCAGATGGCGGTGTCCCATTCCGGATGGTCGGGGCGCGGGCGCATGGCCGAGATGGTGGGGGCGCCTGCCGAGTCGACCTCGACATCCGACGGTTGATCGAGGCCGCAGCAACGGATTTCGACGGGGCCGTTGAGGGGGAACTGTCCGATGGAGCGGTAGTACTCCATGCGACCGTTGAACCACTGGGTGAAGTCGTGGATGACCTGGCCGATGTTGGCGCGCGAGGTGATGACGGCTCCGCCGCCCTCGGTCAGACGAAGGGTGGTGGCCCGGATGTAGAACTGGACGTCCTTGGACCATCCCCACAGGTCGTTGGAGAACGTCGCGGCGAGTCCGGCAACGGTGGTGGCGTACATGATCTGCCCGAATGCCGGTGCGATGCCCGGGTTTCCGGAGTTGATCTGGCCGATCATGTCGGTGACCGGCTCCGGGAGGTTGTCGGAGAAGATGTAGTTGTACGGTCCGGTCACCTCACGCGAGAACGGCGGCTTGGTGGGGGCAAGTGACCACACCTTCATCCACGGGCGTTCGGTGAAGGGGTACCAGATTGCTTCTGCGCGACCGTTTTCGCGGACGAACTTCTCGAAGGTGCGTCCGGACGCTCCGCGGGCGCCGAAGAGTTCCTGCCAACCGATGTCGGTGTGGCTGACGCAGCGCATGCGGTAATTGGGGGCGGCCTGCAAGGTGACGGAGGTGAGGAAGGTGCGTCCGAGGTGAGTCAGCAGCGGCTTGATCGCCGCGTCGCTACGTGCATACGTCTTCAGCGCGTACTCGCTGCCGTTCCAGACCACTGCGGTCAGGGACGTGACGAGGTTGGAGAGTGAGCCGAAAGTCTGTCCGGGAACGTGTGCTTCGCCTTCGGCGGGGAGCGCTGCGCCGTGAGCGTCGACGGCGAGGCAGCCGGCAATGGTCAACACACCCGGCGCCGGCAGGTTCGCGAACCCGAGGCCCTGTGCCTGCAGTGCGGTCGTGATGGCGTCGAGGGTCGCGCCGGGTCCTGCGGTGACGGTGGCTGGGCTGCCACCGGCGTTGACGGAGACTCCGGTGAGGTGGACCGTGGTGTCGGCGAGGATGACCTTGTCGACCGGCGCACCGTTGACGATGGTCAGCGGCGTCCAGCCGTGCATGGCACCGCGGGGACGAATGGTGTAGCCGTTGGCATGGCCCCAGTTCGCGAGGCGGACTACGTCTTCGGGTGTCTTGGGCGAACAGGTCCAGATCGCGTCGAGCATGATCTCCTTGGACCAGTTCTGATATGCCTGCTGGTACAGCGCGATGCCTTCGGGGAAGGCAGGCGGCGGCGTGAGGGTGGAGACAGGACCACCCGCGGAGCCGGAAGAGCCGGCGGGGACGGCGTAGGCCGGCGTCCAGCCGGCGAATGCGGTCGCTGCCACGGCGCCGGCTCCAGCGGCCATGAAACCTCGTCGGGACAGTCGGAACTTTTCGTCTTGTGCCGTCATCTTCGGGCTACTCCATCGGGTTCGAGAACTACGGTGAGTTCTAACAGGTGGGTATCAGACAGGTTGGTATCAGACAGGTTGGTATCAGACAAGAGTGAGAACTACGTCAGCCAGGGCAGGAGCTTCGCGCTCCAGTACAGAAGCTGAGATCAGGAGTCGCCCATTGTCTTTCCAGATCTGGATACTCAAGTTCTCGCCGGGAAATACGACCCCGGCAAAGCGGGCCCGAAATCCGGCTACCCGACTGCTGTCGCCGTCGAGCATGGTATCCACTGCGGTCTTGCAGACCATTCCGTAAGTACACAGTCCATGCAGGATAGGCGCTGGAAAGCCTGCCGCGGAGGCGAATTGCGGATCCGAGTGCAACGGATTCCGATCACCACACATCCGGTACAGCAAAGCCTGCTGTGGAAGCACAGGCGTCACCACTGTCTCATCTGCTTCGCGATCCGGAAGCGTAATCGACTCCGACGGACCACGTTCACCCCCGAAACCACCCTCGCCGCGGGCGAAAATGGACGAGCGAGCTGTCCACAGCGGGTTGCCCTCGGCGTCGACCGTGACGGATTCCTGCACGATCACCGCGGCCTTGCCCTTGTCCCAGATCTCGGCGATTCGAGTTGTGGTGCGGCCACTTCCACTTGCCGGGATCGGCTGATGGACAGTCACTTCCTGGCTTCCGTGCACCACCTTCGCCAGATCGATTTCGACGCCGGGGAACGACACCTTCGGTGCTTCGGTGGCGTGGAAGTTGGCGGCGACGGTGGCAAAGGTGGGTAGTACCTGAGGCTTTTCGTCGTCGAGGTATCGAAGCTCGTTCGGATCGAGCGGACGAGCACCTGCCCCCAGTGCCAAGTGGTAGTGCTGCACGTCCGACGGGGTCCACGAGAACTCTTGTGGCGCAAGCTCGGCGCCGAGTGCGATCTTCGGATCAATTGGCATGGTCGACCGCCGTCTTTTCAGCTGCAGGTGCTTCGGTTGTCTCGGCCTTCTTCGCACGCTCGACGATGTCGAGTACGGCCAAGTAACCGAAAGTCATTGCGGGACCGATGGTCGCGCCTGGTCCGGCGTAGGTGTGGCCCATGACCGGAGCGCTCGCGTTGCCAGCCGCGTAGAGGCCGTCGATGACGCTTCCGTCTTCGCGTAGTGCTCGGCCGTTGACGTCGGTGCAGATACCACCCTTGGTGCCGAGGTCACCCGGAACCATCTTGATGGCGTAGAACGGAGCCTTGCTGATTTCGGCGAGGCTGGGGTTCTTCAGTCGGGGATCGCCGTAGTACGCGTCGTAACCACTGTCACCGCGTCCGAAGTCCTCGTCCTTGCCGTTGCGCGCGAAGCCGTTGAACCGATCGACGGTTTCGGTCAGCGATGCGACGGGAAGCCCTGTCTTCTCTGCCAATTCGGCGATGGTTCCCGCCTTGACCACGATGCCGGCCTTGAGCCAGCGGCCGGGGAAGGGGGAGCGGGGAGTGATACCGGCAAACGTGTAGCGGTTGCGGTAGCGCTGATCGAGAATCATCCACGTCGGGATGTTCTCGCCGGGGCCCTCGCCCTGACCGTACTCACCGCCGTACATCGCATGGGTCGCCTCGACGTACGGAGCAGCCTCGTTGCCGAAGCGCTTGCCCGACATGTTGACCATCATGCAGCCCGGGAGGGTGCGCTCGGAGAGAGCGAACCACGGTCCGCCGGTCAGCGGAATGGACGGGCCCCACCAGGCGTCGTCCATGAAATCGACTGCAGCGCCCACTTCTTGGCCTGCGCGGATACCGTCGCCGGTGTTTGCCTTCGCGCCGACGGTCCATTCGGTGCCGATAGGTGCGCGCTGGTACTTCTCACGCATTTCCTTGTTGTGCTCGAATCCGCCGGATCCCAACACGACTCCGTGGCGAGCGCGGATGACCTGCTCCTCGCCGTCGACGATGACGTTGACGCCGCGAACTGCGCCGTCTTCGGTGTACAGGGAGGTCAGCGGGGTGTTCAGCAGGATGGGTACTCCGGCGGACTGAAGTCCGAGTCGAATACCGGCGACCAGTGCCTGGCCGCGAACCAGCAGATCCTTCTTGGTGGCCTTCGCTGCGAGGAATCGCATGCCGACCTTCATGGCGCGCAGGGGTCCGCGAGGATTGCGCATCAGCAGGTTGAGCCACTTGTAGTCGGCCTGGGTGATGACGAAGTTCTTGGGGGCCTTGACGTAGTCGGGCTCGAGGTTCTTGCGGTCGGCGCCCAACTTGTTGCCGTCGAACGGGGTGGGCTCGACACTGCGGCCACCGAGGCGTCCGCCGGGTGCTTCCGGGTAGTAGTCGGAGTAGCCGGGAACCCACTGCAGCTCGAGCGGGCTGTTCTTCAACACGAACGAGAGCATCTCGGGACCGCGCTCGAGATAGGTGTCGATGCGTTCGGGAGCGACAACGTCGCCGATGATGCTGTGCAGGTAGGAACGTGCGGCCTCCGGTGTATCGGTGACACCGTCCGCTTGAAGTGCCTCGTTGTTGGGGATCCAGACCCCACCACCGGAACGGGCGGTCGATCCGCCGTAGTGGGCGGCTTTCTCCACGATGACCACACTCAAGCCCTGGTGGGCTGCGGTCAAGGCCGCTGTCATACCTGCGGCACCACTGCCGACGACGACGATGTCGTATTCCTGCTTGCTCATGTAGAACACGTTATAGAATGATGGGGGTGTCAGTCCATGCTTTCTGCCAGGAAGTATTTCCGGACGTTGTCATTGATAACGAAACACGTTGCAGTGAGATTGAGGATGGTGCGGTGTGACCTGGGATACTTCGGTTGACGTCCTTGTGGTCGGGTTCGGTGTGGCGGGCGCCAGTGCGGCGCTCGAAGCTGTAGCGGCCGGTTCGTCGGTTTTGGCAATCGACCGAGCACTCGGTGGTGGTGCCAGCACGATTTCCGGAGGAATCTACTACGCCGGCGGCGGCACCGTGATTCAAAAGGAAGCCGGTGTCGAGGACAGTCCCGAAGCCATGCTCGCCTACCTGAACCGCGAGGTCGGTGACGCGGTGACGCCGCAGACTCTGCGCCGGTTCGTCGACGAGAGCCCGGCGTCGATCGACTGGCTGCGCAGTCACGGCGTGCCGTTCGAGGCCTCACTCTGTCCGTACAAGACGTCGTACCCGAGCAACAAGCACTACCTCTACTTCTCGGGTAGCGAATCGGCCGGCGGGTTCCGTGACATCGCAAAACCTGCTCCGCGTGGTCATCGCGCCAAGGGGCGTGGCACGTCGGGAAAGATGCTGTACGGCCCGCTCGCGAAGTCCGCGGAGGCGAAGGGCGTCCAGTTGCTCGGCCAGACGCGAGCGGACCGGCTGATCATCGAGGACGGCCGGGTGATCGGCGTCGAAGCACTGACGCTGCGTGACGCACCCGCCGGAGTTCGTCGCCGTCACGCGACGCTCGGGTCCTTGTCCTCCAAGCCCGGCGTCTACGCACCGCAGTTGCGCACGATTCTCGACGCACTGATCGCGAAGATCGAGAAGAAGCACGCCAAGCGGATTCGTATCCAGGCACGCGGCGGCGTGATCCTCAGCGCCGGCGGCTTCGTGTCCAATCGCGAGATGATGCGTACCCATGCTCCCGCCTACAAGGGCGGTATCCCGCTCGGCACCTCCGGGGACGACGGCAAAGGCATCAACCTCGGTGTCGAAGCCGGGGGAGCCACCGACAAGCTCGGCAATGTGTCCGCCTGGCGATTCATCGTCCCGCCGAGTGCTTTTCTCGGTTCCATTTTGGTGGGTGAATCCGGTGCGCGAATCGTCGACGAGTCCCGTTACGGTGCCGCTCTCGGTCAGGCGATGGCGGAGAAGAGCAGCGGAATCGGTTGGCTGCTGGCAGATTCCGAACTCGTTCGCGAAGCGAAATCGCAGATAAGTGACCAGTCGATGTGGTTCCAGCGGGTACAGACCACCGGAATGATGCGTACTGCATTGCGTGGCAACACCATTGCCGAGGTCGCCCGCAAAGCGGGGATAGACGTCGCCGGCCTTCAAGCCACCGTCGACGCGCACAACTCCGCTGCCGCTGCCGGACAACCTGATCCGATGGGTAAACCGTCGGACTTCGTCAGGCCGATACTGTCTGCGCCGTTCACGATGTACGACGTCTCGATCAAGCCCAACATGATGAATCCGTGCCCGATGCTCACGCTCGGTGGATTGGTGGTCGACGAATCGTCCGGCATGGTGAAAAACGAGGCCGGGGAGGGTATCCCTGGTCTGTACGCCGCCGGCCGTACCGCGGTCGGTATCTGTTCCAACTCGTATGTGAGCGGCTTGTCGCTCGCCGACTGCGTATTCTCCGGACGACGAGCCGGTCAGCACGCAGCCGCATTCTCCACAGTCGGAAAGGCCTGAACGATGCTCTCGACGCAGATCCGTGGCGAACTTGCCGACCATCTTGATTCGGCGGAACGGGATCGCGCTCCGATCAGCCCGCTGATCGCCACGTATCCGGACATCGACGTCGTCGACGCCTACGAGATCCAGCTCATCAACATCAGGCGTCGTGTTGCCGGTGGCGCAAAGGTAGTCGGACACAAGGTCGGACTCTCGTCACTGGCGATGCAGCAGATGATGGGCGTCGACGAGCCAGATTACGGTCACCTGCTCGCCGAGATGGAAGAGTTCGAGAACCGTCCGGTCGACACGTCGCGCTTCTGCTTCCCCCGCGTCGAGGTGGAGGTCGCCTTCATTCTGGGAGCAGATCTGCCGGGCGCCGGGTGCACCGAACAAGACGTCATCGACGCCACTGTCGCCTATGCGCCGTCCATCGAGTTGATCGACAGCCGGATCAAGGACTGGAAGATCGGCCTCTCGGACACCATCGCGGACAACGCGTCCTCCGCCGGGTTCATTCTCGGCAAGGAACGAGTTCGCCCGTCGGACATCGACATCAAGGCGATCGACGCGGTGCTGACCTGCAACGGGGAGCGGATTGCGGAGGGGCGCAGCGATGCGGTTCTCGGTAACCCGGTCACCGCTGTCGCGTGGTTGGCGCAGAAGGTCGACACGTTCGGAGTTCGGCTCAAGGCCGGCGACATCGTTCTGCCGGGTTCGTGCACGCGAGCGATCGACGCTCATCCAGGCGACAACTTCCGAGCCGAGTTCAGCGGCCTCGGTTCCGTCTCTCTTCAGTTCACGTAGGAGTAGTCATGACCAAGGCAAGTGTGGCGATCGTCGGATCGGGAAACATCAGTACCGATCTGTTGTACAAACTGCAGCGTTCCGAGTGGCTCGAACCGCGATGGATGATCGGAATCGATCCCGAGAGTGAAGGATTGGCGCGCGCCCGCAAGATGGGACTCGAGACCTCCGCCGAGGGCGTCGACTGGTTGCTCAGCCAGGCGGAGAAACCGGACCTGGTCTTCGAGGCGACGTCGGCATACGTGCACCGCGAGGCAGCACCACGCTACGAGGCCGCCGGTATCCGTGCCGTCGACCTGACTCCGGCCGCGGTCGGCCCGGCTGTGGTTCCGCCCGCGAACCTGCGTGAGCACCTGGACGCACCCAACGTCAACATGATCACTTGCGGTGGGCAGGCAACCATTCCGATCGTCTACGCGGTGTCGCGTGTCGTCGACGTGGCGTACGCCGAGATCGTCGCCTCCGTTGCATCATTGTCCGCCGGCCCGGGAACTCGCGCGAACATCGATGAGTTCACCAAGACCACCAGCCGCGGTATCGAGACCATCGGCGGCGCACAGCGCGGCAAGGCGATCATCATCCTCAATCCCGCGGACCCGCCGATGATCATGCGCGACACAATCTTCTGCGCTATCCCCGAAGACGCCGATCAGGCCGCGATCACCGACTCCATTCACCGCGTCGTCAAGGACATCCAGCAGTACGTGCCCGGCTACCGGTTGCTCAACGAACCGCAGTTCGACAAACCGAGCGTCGTTTCCGGTGGCTATGCAACGGTCACCACGTTCGTCGAGGTCGAAGGCGCAGGCGATTTCCTACCGCCGTACGCGGGCAACCTCGACATCATGACGGCAGCAGCCACCAAGGTGGGCGAGGAAATCGCCCAGAAGCTTCTGAGTGTGAAGGCATGAGCGACATGATTCATTTCGATTCGAGCTGGGACATCCGCGTCACCGACACGTCGCTGCGCGACGGCTCCCACCACAAGCGTCATCAGTTCACCGTCGACGAAGTACGAGCCATCGTCGGTGCCCTCGACGGAGCCGGAGTGCCGGTCATCGAGGTCACTCACGGCGACGGTCTCGGCGGATCCTCCTTCAACTACGGCTTCTCGAAGACTCCCGAGCAGGAACTGATCAAAGCTGCCGTCGAAACGGCGACCAACGCGAAGATCGCCTTCCTGATGCTGCCCGGGTTGGGCATCAAGGACGACATCGTCATCGCACAGGACAACGGTGCGTCCATCTGCCGCATTGCAACTCACTGCACCGAGGCAGACGTATCCATCCAGCACTTCGGCCTCGCGCGTGAGCGTGGACTCGAAACAGTCGGATTCCTCATGATGGCTCACTCGATTCCGCCGGAGAAGCTGGCCAAGCAGGCTCGCATCATGGCCGACGCGGGTTGCCAGTGTGTGTACGTGGTCGACTCGGCCGGCGCGCTGGTACTCGAGCAGGTATCCGATCGCGTCGAGGCGCTGGTTCAGGAACTCGGCAACGACGCTCAGGTCGGCTTCCACGGCCACGAGAACCTGGGCCTGGGCGTCGCCAATTCCATTGCGGCAGTTCGTGCGGGAGCCAAGCAGATCGACGGTAGTACCCGTCGGTTCGGTGCCGGCGCCGGCAACGCCCCGGTCGAGGCGTTTGTCGGTGTTTGCGACAAGATCGGCGTCAAGACCGGTATCGACTTCTTCGCCATCGCCGATGCAGCCGAAGATGTTGTGCGCCCGGCAATGCCGCAGGAATGCCTGCTCGATCGTCAAGCACTGATGATGGGCTACGCCGGCGTGTACTCGAGCTTCCTCAAGCATGCCGAGCGTCAGGCCGAGCGGTACGGAGTGTCGTCCGCGGAGCTGTTGGTGCGCGCAGGTAAGCGCAAGTTGGTCGGCGGACAGGAAGATCAGTTGATCGACATCGCGCTGGAACTCCAGCGCGAAGCAGCGGCTTCCTAGGTCATGGCAGACGTACTGGCCGGAAAAGTGGCCTTGGTGACCGGCGCGTCCTCAGGGTTGGGGCGCGCCGTCACCGAGATTCTCCACCGCAGGGGCGCACAGGTTTTCGGTATCGCCCGCGACAAGGAAAAGCTGCGACAGTCGATGGTCGAGGTGGTCGGCGCGGATGGAGAGCGTCGTTTCGCGGCGACGGACGTCTCGGATTCCGCTCAGTGTGATGCGGCCGTGCAGGCGTGCGTCGACGAACTCGGTGGTATCGACATCCTCGTCAACGTGGCGGGATCGCACTCGCTTCGTCATACGGCGGATATTGCGGATTCCGAATGGGCACATGACCTTGCGGTCAATCTGAACGGACCGTTCTTCCTTTCCCGAGCAGCACTGCCGCACTTGCTGGAACGGGGCGGCAACATCGTCAACGTCTCCTCGATCGCGGGGCTGGAAGGGCAGGCGTACTCGGCTGGATACTGTGCTGCCAAGCACGGACTCATCGGACTGACCCGAGCGATGGCGATGGAGTTCACCGGAAAGTCTCTGCGTGTCAACGCAATCTGCCCCGGCGGCATGATGACTCCTCAAGTCACCGGATTCACCTTCCCCGACGGAGTCGACTTCGACCTCGTCATGAAGGTTGCCTCGCCGCGTGGCTTGATGGAAGCCGAGGACGTTGCGAAGATGGTGGCTTTCGTTGCCTCCGACGACGCCGCGGCGATACACGGGGCCGTCTACTCGGTGGACAACGGAAAAATGGCATGACCCCGTTGGTCTCGGGACCGATCTTCCAGATCTGCTGGGTGGTCGAGGACATCGAGGCCGCCGAACAGGAGTTCACTCGGCAGTGGGGAGTGGAGCGATGGCTACGTATGCCAGACATCGCCTTTGGTCCCGAGACCACAACGTATCGAGGTGAGCCCGCGGACTATGTCGTGCACGTGTCGATCGGATATGCGGGCAGCCAACAGCTCGAGTTGATCCAACCAGTGTCCGGACGCAACCTGTACACGGAGTTCCTGGAGACTCACGGCGTCGGAGTTCATCACATGGCTTGGGTTCCCGACGATTACGAGGCGACGTTGCTCGAGGCCGAGCGTCGCGGAATGTCGGTGGTGCAACAAGGTCGGGTAGAGGGCGCCGGCATGGAGTTCTCCTACCTCGATGCCGGGCCGTTGGGTGGATACGTCGAGTTGATGAAGCTCTCGCCCGAGATTCGGTTGATGTTCGCTTCGCTCATTCCTGATTGACGGCAAACACTTTCGTGAAGTAATCGGAAACGTTCTCCGGGTGACCACGGAATCCGAGGTAGCCGTCGGGGCGAATGACCAGCGCCGCCGTACCTTCGACCCCATACGCGGCGCACAGTTGCGAGGCGTTGTCCTCGATGATCGGCACCAGCGAGTCGACGGTCACGGTTCCCGGTGGCACTATCGCGTAGACGTCCAGCAAGCCGTGCGCTGATCGAATTGCGGCGTCGGCGACCTTCTCCAAGCTGTTGATGCTCTCCGCGGATCCGTCCGAAGTCAGCAGCAACGTGTGGTCGACTCCGGACAGCAAGTCGAACAACCGAATTGGATACTGCACACCGTCTCGGCGCATTCCGCGTGCATCGGGTGCACGCTCGCCCGGTTGAACGTGTGGACTCGAAGAATTACGCCCGGTGTTCAGCGGACTCTCCGAGTAGTCGATCAACAATTGAGCCTGGCGCCGCATTGCCGTGTCGATGGAGGACTCTCCCGAACCGATTCCTTCTCGAGCATTTCGGACCGTCATCCCGACGACTTCTTCACCGACCGGCCGCCTTTCGGCGTCGTAGGTCTCGAGAAGATCCGCTTTCGCAACACCTTTGACGGCGAGCGCTATCTTCCACGCAAGATTGTGGGCGTCCTGGATCCCGGTGTTCATGCCCTGCGCGCCAGTCGGGGGATGGATGTGCGCGGCGTCGCCGGCGACAAAAACCCGTCCGCGGCTGTAAGCGTCGACGATGCGGTGGCTGATGCGGAAGACCGAGGACCATCGCAGCATCGAGGCGGTTGTCGGTTCTGGGGACAGTCTGTCGAGCACGGCCTGGATGTGATGGAGTTCAGGTGTCTTGCCGGTTGAAAAACCGTGTTGTACAGCGGCTTTGTTCGACGATTCGTCCGGCATCAACTCGTCCGGAACGAGCATCGACATGCGGTACCGCTTGTGTCCGGGAAGTGGGATGCAGACGAGTAGGTCGTCGGTGGTTCCGTCGTCGGCGGTGTGGTTGGCGCGGACGGAGTAGCCGCTGGGTATCGACCAGTCGACTTCGACGTCGCCGAGCATGTAGCTCTCGGCAAACGCGCCGCCCTCGAAGCTCAGGCCCAGCCCTTTGCGGACCACGCTGTGCGCGCCGTCGGAACCCACCAGGTACCGGGCTGTCACAGTGCTGCCGTCGCTGAGGGTGCAGGTGACGGCGTCGTCGGACTGTTCGAATGCGGTGAGGCCGACTCCGCGTTCGACGGTTGTTCCCAACTCGGTGAGGCGCTCGGTGAGGATGCGCTCCGTCGAGTACTGAGGCAGGCAGAGAAACCAGTAAGGAATGTCGTCGGGGAGGGTGAGGTCGACGCGGCCGACCTCGACGCCGTTCGTGTACATGATCTGACCGCGCATCAATGTCGAGGCGTCGAGTGCCTGGCGGAGCACCCCCATGTTCTCGAAGAGTTCGAGAGTGCGTGGCTGAATCCCGACTGCTTTCGCGTATTGCCGCGGTTCGTCGAGGGGGTCGACTATTCGACAGGAGATACCGCGTCTGCGCAGCTCGATCGCGGTGGTCAATCCGATCGGGCCGGCGCCCGCTACCAATACGTCGGTATCCATGAGGACCCACTCACGTCGGGGACAGTCGGTCATTTCAGTATGGGTACGCGAACTTTTGTTTTGGGGAAATTCGCGCAGATCGGGCATTTTGGGGCTTTCCACACGGGTCGCAGACGTTGAGGTCGTGGGAAGATCGCGACGTGAAGGCAGGCGAGTTGCATCATGAGCCGCCGGGGTACCGGTGCCCGTTCTGTCGCTTCGCGCTGGGCGAGTTCGACGAGCACAACGCGTCGACCGACCTGGTTGCTCGAACCGACCACGCAATCGCTCGGATTTCCCCGAAGTGGTGGCCGGGCAACCCCGGCCACGTAGTTGTGTCGCCGATCGAGCACTTCGAGAATCTCTACACTTTGCCCACGAGCGTCGGGCACTCGGTTTTCGACCTGGTTCAGGCCGTGGCTGTTGCAATTCGTGAAGCCTACGGCTGCGACGGCGTCTCGACCCGGCAGCACAACGAACCGGCGGGCAACCAGGACGTCTGGCACCACCACGTCCACGTATTTCCGCGATACGAGGACGACCACCTGTATTCCCGGCATGGCGAGGCGGCCTACGTTCCGCCTGAGGCGCGAGCGCCTTTCGGCGCACTTTTGCGCCCTCGATTCCTTGAACGCTGATCTGCCGCCACATCCTAGTGATGTACAAATCTGCGTGTTTGTAAAACTTTTACCTCAAAAATCGTTGACAAAACGCCATCATTTGTCCACTCTCTATACATAGATGTTGTTCGTGTCGCGGATTACCGCGCAGGACGCACTCACTGATCCGAACGAGAACTGGAGAATTCGATGGCGGCGTTGGTGTACACCGAGCCAGATGGTCGGCTCGCAACTTGGAGAGACCGGAAACGCTACTTGTGGCTGCTGGCGCTGATTCCGTCATCGGCAACTTTCATCGCCGTGGGGCTTGTTACCGCCACCGGATGGAATGTCTTCTGGTGGACCGGCCCACTGATCGCGTTTGCTCTCATTCCCGTCATCGACATCCTGGCGGGTGAGGACGGGAAGAATCCGCCCGACGAGGTGATCGACGAACTCGAGAACGACCGCTTCTACCGGTGGTGCACCTACGCCTATCTGCCGCTGCAGTACACGGCCTTCTTCCTGTCCTGCTACATCTGGGCACGTTGGGATTTGAGCGTTCTCTCCAATATCGGACTCGCAGTGACGATCGGTGTGACGGCCGGAATCGGCATCAACACAGCCCACGAACTCGGGCACAAGAAGGAGAGCGTCGAGCGCTGGTTGTCCAAAATCGTTCTCGCACAAAGTGCTTACGGTCACTTCTACCTCGAGCACAACCGTGGCCACCATGTGCGAGTGTCGACTCCGGAAGATCCGGCGACCTCGCGCTTCGGTGAGACCCTCTACGGTTTCTGGCCGCGCAGCGTCGGCGGAGGATTGAAGTCGGCGTGGCATCTCGAGAAGACCCGCTTCGAGCGTTTGGGCACCACGCACTGGAGCATCAAGAACGACGTGCTCAACGCCTGGCTCATGTCGGTTGTTCTGTTCGGTGTCGCGCTTGCAGTGTTCGGGATCGGCATCGCGCCGTACCTCGTGATCCAGGCGTTCATCGGGTTTTCGCTGCTCGAAGCGATCAACTACCTCGAGCACTACGGACTCCTACGTCAGAAAACCGCAAGCGGACGGTACGAGCGATGCACGCCGGCGCACAGCTGGAACAGTGATCGCATCTGCACCAACGTCTTCCTTTATCACTTGCAGCGGCACAGCGATCATCATGCGAATCCGACACGGCGCTACCAAGCGCTTCGCAGTATGGAAGAGGCCCCTCAGCTCCCGAGCGGCTACGCCAGCATGATCATGCTCGCAACAGTCCCGCCCCTGTGGCGCAAGGTGATGGACCACCGCGTTCTCGAGCACTACCGAGGTGACATCACCCAGGTCAACATCGCGCCGAAGAAGCGGGCCAAGATCCTCGCAGCCTACGGGGTGAACGCATGAACGCCTACATCTGCCCGATCTGCGACTACACGTACACCGAATCGACAGGCGCTGCGCGAGAAGGCTTTCCGCCCGGCACGCCGTGGTCGAGTATTCCGGACGACTGGTGCTGCCCCGACTGCGGCGTCCGCGAGAAGGTCGACTTCACCCTCGTCACGCAATCCTGATCGAAATACCCACCGGTGAAAGGAAAACCGATGTCCGAGACTGCCACTGCTTACAAATTGTTCCGCTGCCTCCAGTGCGGGTTCGAATACGACGAAGCGATCGGCTGGCCCGACGACGGTATCGAGCCGGGTACTCGCTGGGACGAGATTCCCGAAGACTGGTCCTGCCCTGATTGTGGTGCCGCCAAAGTCGATTTCGAAATGGTGGAGGTGGACCGCTGATGACAGCGGTCAGCGAGCCCGACACACGCACCGTCGTGATCGTGGGCACGGGCATCGCCGGTTCCGGTGCCGCGCAGGCCCTGCGCAAGGAAGGGTTCGGCGGCAGCATCATCCTGATCGGAAGCGAACCTGAGGAGCCGTACCGCCGCCCAGCGCTGTCGAAGGAGCTACTGTCCGGGAAAGCGTCGTTCGATCGGGTTCGGTTGCGGCCGTCGACTTTCTGGAACGAGCAGGGTATCGATCTTCGGATCGGCGCAACTGTCACGAGTATCGACACAGATTCCCGCACAGTACTTTTAGCCGACGGTGACAGCATCGACTACGACGTTCTGATTCTTGCCACGGGTGGACGGTCCCGACGGTTGGCCGCGGAAGATTCCGAGCGCGTTCACTATCTTCGGGATATCGCAGACATGCGACGCTTGCAATCCCAGCTGATCGAAGGATCCTCGCTATTGGTGGTCGGCGGTGGCTTGATCGGATCGGAGGTGGCGTCAACGGCACGCGACTTGGGTTGCAGTGTGCAGGTTCTCGAAGCGCAACCGGTGCCCCTGTCCAGGCTGCTTCCACCGTCGATAGCGGAGAAGATCGCCGCGCTGCACGTCTCGGCGGGCGTCGCCTTGCAGACGGGAGTCGACCTCGAGACGCTCACGACGGGTGCCGACGGCGTCACCGCACGTGCGCGTGACGGACGCGAGTGGACAGCGGAGTTGGCCGTCGTCGCAATCGGATCCTTGCCCGATACCGATGTGGCTGCTGCTGCGGGTATTGCGGTGGACAACGGGATTTCGGTAGACCGATACCTCCGGACCTCCGTCGACAATGTGTACGCGATCGGCGATGTGGCCAACGTGCCCAACGGTTTTCTCGGCGGCATGCACCGTGGTGAGCACTGGAACACTGCGCAGGACCACGCAGTTGCAGTTGCCAAGACCATCGTCGGGAAGGAAGAACCCTTCGAATCCGTCCCTTGGAGTTGGTCGAACCAATTCGGCCGCAACATTCAAGTAGCGGGTTGGCCAGGCGCGGACGACACCGTGATTGTTCGAGGAGACTTGGACTCCTATGACTTCACTGCGATCTGCATGCGCGACGGAAATATCGTCGGTGCTGTGAGCGTGGGCCGGCCGAAGGACATTCGTGCCGTCCGAACCCTTATCGAACGCTCCCCGGACATCAGCGCCGACGTACTCGCCGATACAAACAGGGATCTGACCGAACTTGCGGCGGGTCTTGTCGCCTCACCGGTGCTCTGAGTGCACTCGTGACTTCTGTGGCTTGCGTGTCCACCGTTTTGACACCGAGCACGGGCGATGGAAATCTTCCCGATATGTCCACCGCTCGTGCCCGTGTCCCGTACCACGAGGCAGCTCGTCAACTCCTCCGTGCGTCAGCGCTCGACGCCACACGCGAACTCTTGACCGAGAAATCGTGGAACGACATCACGATGGCGCATATCGCGGAAGCTGCGGGTATGAGCCGGCAGACGTTGTACAAGGAGTTCACGTCTCGCCAGGGATTGGCGTCCGGATACCTCATCCGGTTTGTCGACGAGTTTCTCGAAGAAGTGGAACGCGAAGTAACGCTGCATCATTCGGATCCGCGTGGCGCGGTCTCGGCTGCCTTCCGTGCCTTCTTCGACGCCGGTGCCCGGGATCCGATGGTGGTCAGCATTGTCGGTCCCCGGCCGCAGCACGACCTGCTGAGTTTGGTCACCACCGACGGGACTCCGCTGCTCGAACATGCGAGCGCGAGGTTGGCCGAGATCTTCATGACCAGTTGGGCGAACGTCGACCGCATCCATGCCGAGATGTTCGGCAGCACGATAGTGCGTCTGGCGATCAGTCACGTGACGTTGTCTTTCGGTACCCCCGATCAGATCGCCGAGAACCTGGGGGAGATGTTCGGGCCGTTCCTCGATCAGGTCATCGGTTCGGGCACAGTCGAACCGAACTGAGCCGACAGGATCGATACGGTTTCCGGGCTAGGACGGAAGTTCGATCGAGCGTGATCGCCGTAGTTCTTTGGTGGGAAAAATCGTCGTTATGTGTGAATCCGCGTCTCACTTCTCGGTAGCGTGCCGGGCGTAGATCGAGGTGCGATCCACAGGGGGTGGCTCTCGTGAATTTCCGTCAACGGTGGAGGAATTCGAAGATGAAGAGCCGCAACAAATCTCGAGTGATGTCGACAGTCGCGCTAGTTGCAACATTTGTCATGGCCGGTGCAGGTGTGGCAATTGCCGACGAATCATCGTCAGGGTCTTCCGGCAGCGGATCGCTCGGTTCCTCCGGTGCGGCAGCGGTTGATCCGTTGACCTTCGACGGTTGGGGCACGTGCCCGATCGAGGATCTCGAGGTGACGACGTGCGCCAGCGTCGTAGTTCGCGGAGGGACCATGAAATTGGGCGCACTTTCGGTGCCGATCCCGGACGGAAGCCTCAAGGTTGCGGGCGGAGTGAAATACGCGACCCAGCCGGACAACAGTTTCATCGAGACGTTCGTCGCCAAGCAGGACGGGTCCAACGGGGTCTATTCCAATCCGATTTCGGTACCCGGAGGTGCTCTCGGGATCGATACTCCGCTGGGACTGACTCAGATCAGCGCGACGGTGGAATCGGTGGGAGTCCCGGATCTGAAGGTTCTCGAGCAGGAACTCACCATGCCTGTTCGATTGAAACTGTCTAATCCCTTGCTCGGTGACGATTGCTACATCGGTTCGGTTTCGAATCCGATCAACCTTCACCTGACCACAACCGGAAACCCTCCGTCGGAACCTATCGGTGAGTTCCCCGGTGCAGTGTTCCCGGCAGTCCCACATTCGGATGCGGTGTTTGCGGCGCCGGGAGCCAGCGGGTGTGGACCGCTGGGTGCGCTCAACTGGGCCGTGAATCTACGCGGGGGAGTGCCGGCGGCCAGCGGAAAGAACTCTCTCACCACGTCGAGCGACGTCTACGCGGTGGCTGCACGAAAGGTGCGACCGCCTGCCTGACGGACGCGCGGGCGCTGGAACGTAAAACGAGGGCCGACCCGTGGGTCGGCCCTCGTTCTACACAATCAGGTCAGCTGACCTCGGGATCACGCACCGTGATGGTGCCGTCCCTAACCGCGTCGGCGATGCTGTCGTGCAGTTTCGGGCATCCGTCTTTCAATGCCGACGACTGCCCGGAAGCAATTGCCTCTTTGAAGGTGTGGCAACGCAGCGCCGGGTCGGAAGTCCACTGAACGCTGGTGTGTTTGTACGTGTTCTTGCGAACCAGTACGCACGCGCCGCATGCCTTGCAGTCGACTTCCTGCAGACCCGAGTCGAGGTATTCGTGCTTGTCCTCGATCGTCTGGGCCGCGATCGCCTCGAGCCGTTCCGTTTGCCCGGCAAAGTCCGGTGCCTTGGCCCAACGAGCCCACCGTGCGTCGGTTCCGATCGAGGCGCTCACGACTAGACCTCTGCTTCCTTCTTTGCCGCTTCTGCTGCAGCTTCCTTCTCGGCCTTCTGGCGTGCGAGGTTTTCCTCGACCTCGGCGTGCCAGGCTTCGTTTGCCTTGGTGGTGTCCACCTCGAACTCGAAGCGCTGTGTCATCTTCTCGGTGACGTCGGCCTTGTCCACGTAGAACTGCTCGTACCAGCGTCGTAGCTGGTAGACGGGGCCGTCTTCTTCGCAGAGAAGGGGATTCTCGATCTTGGTCTTGTTCTTCCAGATCGCGACGTCCTGCAGGAATCCCTCGCTGATGCCCTCGGTGAACTTGCCGGCCAACTTGTCGGCCATCTCGTCGGAGACACCCGTCGGCTTCTTCACCGTCACGCCCCACTGCAGCACGAACGAGTCCGGGCTGATCGGGTAGTGGCAGTTGATCAGAACACTCTCGACCTCGTATCCGCTGTAGCTGTTCCACAGGGGATTGACCATGTACGACGGTCCGTAATACGCAGCTTCGGAGCGAAGCAGCGTGTCGCCGCCGTACTGGGAGGCCATTCCGATGTCGGGACGGCCCGTGGTGTTGAGGTACTGAGTGGCGATCTCACCTTCGAAGACGTTCTTGAAGTACGTCGGGAAGGCGTAGTGGATGTAGTAGAAGTGCGCCATGTCGACCACGTTGTCGATGATCTCGCGGCAGTTGGACCCCTCGATGACCATGGAGTTCCAGGTCCAGTCGGTCCATTCGTCGCTGTACGCGCCCTCGATACGAGGAATCACGATCTCTTCGGGCGGCGGATTGCCCTCGGGGTCGTTCCAGACGAAGAGCTGACCGTTCTGCTCGAGCGTCGTCCACGCGCGGGTGCGTGCGAGCGGAGGCACGCGGCGGGCATAAGGAATGCCGGTGCACTTGCCGTTGCCGCCCCAGCGCCAGTCGTGGAAGGGGCAGGCGATGGAATCGCCCTTGACCTCGCCTTGTGTGAGGTCACCACCCATATGACGGCAGTATCCGTCGAGAACTTTGATGTCGCCCTTGCTGTCGGCGAACACCACGAGCTTCGTACCGAAAGCCTCGATCGCGTGCGGTTTGCCGTCCTTGAAGGTCTTCAGTAGACCCAGGCAGTGCCAACCGCGGGCGAAACGAGTTTGCACCGTTCCGACGTCGATCTCGCGAATCTGCGCCATTGTGACCTCACATCCCTTCTAGCTGTTAGTAGAACACGTTATAGAACTCGATCCGGTTCCGCCAGATTTTGGGGGCACTTGTTACAGCATTGCGGCCACAAACGGGACCTTTGTCAGCGTCTCGACAGAAAAGAGAACGTGTTCTAGTCTCAAGTGTAAGTGAACCAACCGATCGAGGAAGACGGGAGCGTCGAAGTGGGTAACCATGACAGCCACGAGGTGATGCAGAGGCTCGACGCACTACTGCCGGCACTGCGCGAGCGCGCACAGGAGACCGAGGATCTGCGCCGTATCCCCGACGAGTCCATCAAGGCTCTTCAGGAAACAGGCTTCTTCCGCTTGCTGCAGCCGAAGCAGTGGGGCGGATACGAAGCCGATCCGGTGCTGTTCTACTCCGCGGTCAAGAAGATCGCCAGCGCGTGTGGTTCCACAGGGTGGGTCTCCTCGATCATCGGGGTTCACAACTGGCACCTCGCCCTCTTCTCTCAGCAGGCGCAGGAAGACGTGTGGGGCAACGACACTGACGTTCGCATCTCGTCCTCTTACGCCCCGATGGGTATGGGTGAAGTAGTCGAGGGCGGATACAAGGTCAACGGTGCGTGGGCGTGGTCTTCGGGTTGTGACCACGCCAGCTGGGCCGTTCTCGGTGGTCCGGTGTTCAAGGACGGCCGCGCAGTCGATTTCGTGAGCTACCTGATTCCTCGCGAGGACTACCAGATCGACGACGTGTGGAATGTGGTCGGTCTGCGTGGAACCGGCTCCAATACCGTTGTGGTCAAGGATGTTTTCGTTCCCAAGCATCGCGTTCTGAGCTTCCGGGCGATGAGCGAACTGACCGCCCCGGGCCTCGAGAACAACACCGCGCCGGTCTACAAGATGCCGTGGGGAACCATTCACCCCACGACGATCTCGGCACCGATCGTCGGAATGGCTTACGGAGCTTACGAAGCGCACGTCGAGCACCAGGGCAAGCGTGTGCGCGCTGCCTTCGCCGGCGAGAAGTCGAAGGACGATCCGTTTGCCAAGGTGCGCATCGCCGAGGCGTCCAGCGACATCGACGCCGCGTGGCGTCAGCTCTCCGGCAACGTCGCCGACGAGTACGCGTTGATCCTTGCGGGCGAAGAGGTTCCGATGGAACTGCGGCTGCGCGCTCGACGTGACCAGGTGCGCGCCACGGGCCGCGCGATCGCCTCGATCGACAAGCTCTTCGAGAACTCCGGCGCCACGGCGCTGCAGAACGGCACTCCTATCCAGCGTTTCTGGCGCGATGCTCACGCTGGTCGCGTCCACGCCGCCAACGATCCCGAACGCGCCTACGTCATGTTCGGAACCGGCGAATTCGGTCTGCCGATCACCGACACGATGGTCTAGAGGAGGCTCAGTGACAACCACCGAAGAAGCCCTCACCTACGAGTCCACTTCACGGTTCGCGCAAGTGCGCCCCGATCTGAAACTGCACTTCCACGAGGCGGGCGTCGGAAACGACAAGACCATCGTGCTGCTGCACGGCGGTGGCCCAGGCGCGTCGTCGTGGTCTAACTTCGCCCGCAACATTCCGGTGTTGGCGAAGAGCTTTCACGTCATCGCGGTCGATCAGCCCGGTTACGGGCAGTCCGACAAGCCGACGGAGCATCCGCAGTACTTCGTGCACAGTGCGTCGGCGCTCAACGATCTCCTGGACACGCTCGAGATCACCGGTCGCGTTGATCTGCTGGGCAATTCGCTCGGTGGTGGCGCTGCTGTTCGCTTTGCGCTCGACTACCCGGACCGTGCGGGTCGCCTCGTTCTGATGGGCCCCGGCGGTCTGAGTGTCAACCTGTTTGCGCCGGACCCCACCGAGGGCGTCAAGAACCTCGGAAAGTTCAGCTACCAGCCCACCCGAGAAAACCTCGAAGCATTCCTGCGGATCATGGTCTTCGATCAGAAGCTGATCACGCCGGAACTCGTCGACGAACGTTTTGCTGCCGCCAGCACTCCCGAGTCGCTGGCTGCGGCCAAGGCGATGGGTAAGTCCTTCTCCAGCGGTGACTTCGAGCTCGGCATGCTCTGGCGCGAGGCGTACAAGCTTCGTCAGCGTGTGTTGCTGATCTGGGGCCGTGAGGATCGGGTCAACCCTCTCGACGGCGCACTGGTCGCGCTCAAGATGATCCCGCGCGCGCAGCTCCACGTCTTCGGCGGTTGCGGTCACTGGGCGCAGCTCGAGAAGTTCGACGAATTCAACCGGCTCGCAACCGACTTCCTGCTCGACGGAGGTAAATGATGGGTATTCGATCTCTGGCGTACATGCGCATCGGGGCCACCGACATGGCTGCGTGGCGCGAATACGGACTCAAGATCCTCGGAATGATCGAGGGCAAGGGCGTCGACGCGGAATCGCTGTATCTGCGTATGGACGACTTCCCGGCGCGTCTTGTCATCGTTCCGAACGACACGGACCGTCTGCTCGTCTCGGGTTGGGAAACCGCGAATGCCGCTGAGCTGCAGGATATCCGTGACAGGTTGTCGGCAGCCGGTGTTCCGTTCAAGGAAGGCACGGCGGAGCAGCTCAAGGACCGTCGCGTCGTCGAGATGATCGCGTTCGAGGACACCTCGGGCAACTCCCTCGAGGTGTTCCACGGAGCTGCTCTCGAACACCGCCGGATCGTGAGCCCGTACGGGCACAGGTTCGTGACGGGCGAGCAGGGCCTCGGCCACGTCGTGCTCACCACCGATGACGACGATGCTTCGCTGCGGTTCTACCGCGACGTACTCGGATTCAAGCTTCGCGACTCGATGCGTCTGCCTCCGCAGATGGTCGGCCGGCCCGCGGACGGCGACCCGGCGTGGCTGAGGTTCCTCGGCTGCAACCCGCGTCACCACAGCTTGGCGTTCCTGCCGTTGCCCAACCCGACGGGCATCGTGCACCTGATGCTCGAAGTGGAGAACTCCGACGACGTCGGACTGTGCCTCGACCGGGCACTGCGCAAGAAGGTCAAGATGTCGGCGACTCTCGGTCGCCACGTCAACGACGAGATGCTCTCGTTCTACATGAAGACTCCAGGCGGGTTCGACATCGAATTCGGTTGTGAGGGGCTAGAGGTCGAGGACGAAAACTGGATCGCGAGGGAAAGCACGGCCGTGAGCCTGTGGGGTCACGACTTCACGGTGGGAATGAAGCCGTGAGTTCGCCCGACGCGTCGGTGAGTGCGGAGCAGGCGATCGATCCACGCCAGTTCCGCACGGTTCTCGGGCAATTCTGCACGGGTATCACCATCATCACGACAGTCGACGACGGTGAGCCTGTCGGGTTCGCATGTCAGTCTTTCGCGGCCCTGTCACTCGACCCGCCTTTGGTGTTGTTCTGCCCCACCAAGGGTTCTCGGTCGTGGGCGGCAATCGAGCGGACCGGTAAGTTCGCCGTCAACGTGTTGGCGGAGGAACAGCAGGCGGTGTGTGCTCGTTTCGGGTCACGTGAGCCGGACAAGTTCGCCGGCATCGATTGGACGCCATCGCCTCTGGGCTCGCCGATCATCGACAAGTCCCTTGCACACATCGACTGCACGGTGGAAACCGTCCACGACGGTGGCGATCACTACGTCGTCTTCGGTCGGGTTTCGTCGATGAGTGAGATCAAGACCGAACGCCCGCTGCTCTTCTATCGCGGGCAGTACACGGGCATCGAGCCGGACAAGACTGTTCCGGCTACCTGGCGTGACGATCTGGAAGCGTTCCTGACGACCACGACAGAAGATACCTGGCTGTAGGGGGCAAGCCCCCTGTGCGCCTTTTTGGTAGTGGTAACTACCAAAAAGGCGCACAGGGCCGGAGGCCCTACAGCGAAAAACAGGTATGACAGAAGTCGTCACCGAACGGCGTCAGCAGGATGCTACGACGCACTATCTTGTTGGATCGTCCGGCTCGCTTGACCGCCTCGATCACCGACGGCTGTACCTCGACCACCTGGTACCGGTCGGCCTCGACGGGCTCGCGTGAGAACGCCACCAAACCGAGCCGATGCAGGTTGTTCAGGTACGCGCTGATGCGGTCCAGATGTCGACAGCCTGCCAGTTCTCCGATCATCGACAGACCCTCGTCGATCATCTCCGAGCCGACTCCGAACGGCCGCGCCGTGCGCACGTCGACGCTCGGTTGTGCGCCGGAGGTGGCCAGCAACCGAAGAATTCGAGCTTCGTCTGGTGCGATCTCGTCGAGGATCCGGTCGTAAGCCGGGTGCAGATCGTCGCGATCGGTCACGTCCGCGGAACGGTCCAGCAATCTGTCGCCACGTGCCCGCAGCGCCGCGAGAGTGGCCTCGACGCTCTGCTTGCGATTGGTTCGAGTTGCCATTGCTGCCCGTAGGTTCTCGGTCCGCGAGCCGTCTCCGTTGGAGTTCTCGGCCCGACGTTCGGATTGAACATTGGCCGATTCAGCGGCCTCTGCCGCGGCTTCGGCCGCAGCCTGAACGATCTGCCGCGTCGCCTCCTTCGCCGTTCCGAAAGCCCAACCCGTCAGCTTGATCGACGTGAGCGTCGTCGTGGCGGTAAGCCCGACAAGGCTACGGATCAGACGCTTTTCGACGGATTCGACCGGCGCGATGTCCGCAGCCCAGTCGTACGATTCCGCTTCGACGATCATGCGATGGTCGTGCTCACTCATGCTCATACTCCGAATATTGCGAGGTGTAGGAAACCGGCAAACGAGCCCAGCACGGCCCCGTGTACGAACAACAGCCACTCGTCCTGTTTGACGGCTGAGCGTAGTAGTTCGCTGAAATCTTCCGGTGAAAGGATGCTCATGCGTTCGGTGACGAAGACACGAATCTTCTCCGACTGGTTCTCGGCGAACTCCGCGTCCTCGAAGACCCTTGGGTACAGGTCGAGCACTTCGGTGGTGGCCAGGCCGGGCAGACGCTTGTAGCTCTGCGAACCAACGGTCATCTTGACCACCGACTTTGCCCAGCCGGCTGCGTCGTCGACGGATTCGCGCAGTACCTGATCGAGCATCCGCCGCGTTCGGTCCGAGCGGGGACCTTCGAGGAGTTCGGTGCCGATGTTCTCGAGCGTCACGACGTGATCGGCGAGGGTTTTTGCGTACCCGGCGATGATCTCGGTGCGGCGTTTCAGGAAGAGCCCCTGCCTCCACGGCACCCAACGATTGGGGGTGATCGGCTCGAAGATCATCGTGATGCCGAGGTAGTTCACGATGTATCCGATGATCACACCGCCGATGGGAAGCACCCACCACTGCGGAACCAGATGGAGGATTCCGACGAGCACGAAGCCCATCGGGAATCCGAAGTAGAAGCCGAAGTTCTGCATGAACCTGAGCTCTTTGTTGCCCATCGTGCGGAAGATGTCGTTGAGCAGTTTGGGGTGCGAAGAGAGGTAGCGGATCACCATCAGCTTCGCGTCGATGAACTCGTCGATGTCCTCTTCGATGCGGTCGGTGATCATGCGCACGCTGGCCGGCAGATCGTCCTCCACTTTGCGGAAGACGGCTTCCTTCACCGACGTCGGAAGGTTGTGCCAGAGCTGAGGATTCTCGGCCGTCATGATTCTGGTGACCACGCCGCGCACTTCACTGCGAGAAATGTTCACCAAGTGCTCGGCGATGCTGTCCGGGTCCAGGACGCGATAGAAATCGGCGATGCTGCCGACTTTCGCGAGGGATTTGTCGACGGCGATCGACGCCATCTTCTCCGCCCGCGAGGGGACGATGCCTTGCCAACCGAATCTGCCGTCGCTGGTGATCGCGGGGATCACCTGAACGCGCCGGGGGAGGAACGGGAAGAGCAATTTGAGGCCGGGCACTTTGATCCCGTGGAAGTTGATCGGCGCAAACAGCATCAGGACGCCCGACCAATTGGTGATGTACCCGATGATTCCGGTGAACAAAGGAATGGTGATCAACTGTTCGAGCAAGTGGTCCGGCACCGTCGCACATCCTCCTCATATCCGAGAACCTCACGTTCGGACATGATTGCCGAAACTTCGCTCTTCGTGGGTGTTTCGTTGGCTACTGCTGCGCCTTCCCAGTTGCGTCAGCATAGAGGCCCGACAATTCGGGCTGTAGGTGGGTAGGAAGTTGATGTAACCTCACGTACATGGTCAGTATTGCGCACAACACGACGACGCCGGTTCTCTTCCGGCGCATCGTTTAGCAACTGCTGACCGAACCCTTTCAGCCCCGGGAGTTATCGCCCCGGGGCTTTCCTGTTTCGTCGCTCCGTGTGCATCTCCCCTTGAACGATTTGGAGACCTCTCATGAGCGTTGACCACCGCGAACTCGGGCGCGACCTGGAGTTTTTCGCCACCACCCCCATCGCCGGGGCGGGCCTCCCACTCTGGTTACCGGACGGCGCGATCATCAGGAACGAACTCGAAAAGTTCGCCGCCGAACAAGCAGCGCGATCCGGATGCCGGGGTGTCTATACCCCCGTTATGGCGAAGAAAGAGTTGTACGAGAGATCTGGGCATTGGTCCAAGTTCTCGGACGACATGTTTCCCGAAATGAAGATAGGCGGAGAGTCATTTCTCCTTCGTCCGGCTAACTGTCCCCATCACGCTCAGGTATTCGCCGCTCGCGGTCGTAGTTATCGCGAGCTACCTTTCCGCGTTCGTGAACTCGGCTCGATGTTCCGTAGCGAACTCTCCGGTGTTCTCAGCGGATTGAGTCGAGTCAGACAGATCAATCTCGACGACGCACATGTCTTCTGTAGTCGCGAACAAGTGCAAGCAGAAGTGATCGTCGCGCTCGACGCGATCGAGCGCTGTTACTCGACTCTGGGGATTGCCGAACGGAAGTACCGCCTCTCGATCAGAGGGGGAGAGGGGCAGTACCTCGGCACCGACGAGCAGTGGGCGGACGCCGAGGATCACCTTCGCGGGGCGCTGAATGCACGCTCGATCGAGTACGTGGAAGCGAAGGGGGAGTCAGCGTTCTACGGTCCCAAGATCGACGTCCAGGTGCGAGACGCGCACGGCCGCGAGGAAACACTCTCGACCGTGCAACTCGACTTCAATCAACCGGAGCGGTTCGACCTCGAGTACACCGCTGAGGACGGATCCAAGGCTCGCCCCGTCATGATCCATCGGGGCTTGCTCGGGTCGATGGAACGCATGACTGCGCTTTTGATCGAAAGGTTCGAAGGGCGGATGCCGCCGTGGCTGGCACCCAACCAAGTCTCGATTCTGCCCGTCGGCGACCGGCATCAGGTTGAGGCCGAGCGTTTGCGGGCCGATCTCGAGGCTCGCGATGTTCGAGTGGCGATCGCGCCTGACGGATCGTTGGGACGTCGCATCCGCGAGGCACGCACTCACCGTGACCCGTACATCGCGGTGATCGGGGACAACGAGGTGCACGGCGGCACCGTCGACGTTCTGGTCCCCGCGCGTGGTGGGCGGGTGGTCGTCGATGCGAGTGTGTTTGTCGCTCAGGTGGTCTCGGGCATCAAAGAGCGTGCCCTGCTTCCGGCAGACTTCTAGCCGACGGGAAGCTCGTGGAGGGCGCGCACCAGTGGCGCGAGTTCGGGTGTCTTGCATGCCTCGTCGAGCGCCGCCTCGAGGGTGGCGTCGTGCGTCGGCCGTGCGCTTTCGAGAAGCTCGCGGCCGGCCGGCGTCAGTTC
This sequence comes from Rhodococcus sp. MEB032, assembly GCF_030208925.1. Taxonomy (NCBI): domain Bacteria; kingdom Bacillati; phylum Actinomycetota; class Actinomycetes; order Mycobacteriales; family Nocardiaceae; genus Rhodococcus; species Rhodococcus sp. MEB032. Next base: position 422,186 of record NZ_JARVSY010000001.1, on the reverse strand, counting down.
GGTGTAGATGCCTCGACGGTCGTCGGCGCACAGGATGCGCGTCAATAGTCCTCGATCTTCGAGTCGATTGACCAAGCGCGTCGTGGCGCTGCTGCTCAGTGCGGCAGCGCGAGCCAACTGAGCCATCCGCATGTGCCAGCCATCCTGGCGGCTCAGTGCGTCGAGCACGGTGTATTCGACGACGGACAGTTTGTGCTCACGCTGGAGCGCGCGTTCCAGTTCGGTGTCGAGAGCGCCGTGCAGTGCTGCGAGCGTGCGCCACCCTTGCGAACGGATTTCGACGGCGTCGTCGGCGATCCCCATGTGATTCTCCTTGTCCGTTTCCTGCGACTCCAGGTTACCAGCTTGCGCATGTAGCGTGCGCGTGCAACTATTTATAGCGCGCCTGCAACTAATGCACACGCCCGCTAACGGCTTACGCGTAAATCTGTGAAAGGAACATCGAGATGCCATTGGGTCTCATTGCCCTCGCTATGGGCGGGTTCGGGATCGGCCTCACCGAATTTGTCATCATGGGCCTCCTGCCCGAGGTCTCGGCTGATTTCGAGGTCACCGAGTCCGTCGCGGGCTACCTGATCTCGGGCTACGCACTGTCGGTGGCGATCGGCGCGATCCTCCTGACCGCTGCCGTCACCCGCTTCGAGCGCAAGAAGGTCCTTCTCTCGCTCATGGTGCTGTTCATCATCGGCAACCTGATGTCCGCGCTCGCTCCCTCCTACGAGGTCATGATGGGCGGACGCATCGTCGCGGCGCTGTGCCACGGTGCGTTCTTCGGAATCGGCTCGGTGGTTGCCGCCGACATGGTCGCGCCCAACAAGCGCGCCGGCGCCATCGCGATGATGTTCGCGGGCCTGACCATCGCCAACGTTCTCGGCGTTCCGTTCGGCACGCTGCTGGGCCAGCAACTCGGATGGCGCTCGACGTTCTGGGCCATCACCGTCATCGGCGTCATCGCCCTGATCGGAATTGCAGCACTCGTCCCGACGACGCCCGCCAGCACGACCGGTGGCGGATTGCGCGGAGAGTTGGGGGCATTCCGCAACAAGCAGGTATGGCTCTCGATCGCCATCACCATCCTCGGCTACGGCGGAATGTTCGGAGCCTTCACCTACATCGCCTTCACCCTCACCGAGGTCACCGGCTTCGCGACGTCCAGCGTTCCGTGGCTGCTCATCCTCTTCGGCTCGGGCCTGTTCGTCGGTAACTTCCTCGGCGCCAAGGCGGCCGACCGTTCGCTCACGAAGGCGCTGGTCTGGATTCTCGCGATCCTGACCGTCGTTCTGATCGTGTTCGCCGCCACCGCGGAGAGCAAGGTCATGACAGTGATCTCACTGTTCTTCATGGGCGCCTTCGGTTTTGCGACGGTACCCGGGTTGCAGATGCGGATCATGAACTACGCGTCGGCAGCACCGACCATGGCATCGGGTGCCAACATCGCCGCCTTCAACGTCGGCAACGCACTCGGGGCATGGCTGGGCGGAATCACCATCGCCGCGGGACTCGGCTTCACCTCCCCGATCTGGATGGGAGCGGCAGTCACTGTCGCCGGTCTGCTGGTCTTGCTCGTCGCGGCGAAGATCGACCGCCCGGCAGCGTCAGAGCCGTCGACGCCGAGCACCTCGCTGCACCCGACCGCCGCCTGAACCTGTCCACTGCGCTCTGACCCCATCGCGTGAACGTATCGCTCCCCTTGTCCAACAAGGGGAGCGATACGTTCACGCGGGTCAGGTGAGGCGGAATTCGGCGGTCACCCCGGAGAACGGCGAAATCGCGCCGCTACCCCGAGCCTTCGACGCACCGAAGTGTTGGACTCGATACGTACCCGCCGGAGTATCGGCCGGAACATCCCACGTGATGCGCACGACGGAACCGTTGCTCCCGACCCGGCGCCAGTGCAGTTTGGTGGACCAGTCGTTGTCGTCGGCGACCCGTGTCCAGGATCCGCCGGTATTGCGCTGGATCTCGTAGAAGGTCCCGTTTCGGTGAGTGTCGTTCTTGGGGTGGCCGGTGACGAACTCGACGGCAACCTGCGCACCCGGTGAGCTGTCGCCGGGCTGGACGGTCGCATCGCCGAATTGTGTTCCCGGCAAGGGCTCGTCGAAGTCGACGCCAGGTCCGAAGCTGGGTTGGAACCCGGACAGGTCGGCCGGAGCGGGGCCGCGAGGAGGTTCGGTGCCGTCGCGCATCGCGGCTGCAAGGGCGGCATACCCCTGCTGATAGGCCGGCAGTGTGTAACGGCCGAACATCGTCGAACCGCCCTCGTACTGCTGCGAATCGTATTCCTGTGGTGTGGTGCAGTAGCTCGAGTACGAGTTCGCGTATCCCTGGAAGATGACGTTCTCGAGGGGAGCCCCAAGCTCCTCTGCGACGGTTCGACGCACTCGTAAACCGGAGACGATGGTGAATTCCGCAGGGCCACCGACGATGTAGAACTGACCGATCCGCAGGATCTGGATCTTGAGTACGTTCGGCACCCATCCGCCCGGTGGCAGCAGGCCGACCGGAACGACTACGAGTTTGGGCGCCTGTGCATCCTGAAGCCATTGAGGCACAGGAGCATCCATACCACCCAAGGCGTCGATCATGGGGTTTCGGGTGCCCTCGGGGAAGATCGGGATTGCCGGTCCGTCCTCGACGCTTCCGGCGCTCATTGCCGCGCCGATCGCGGCCGGAGCGGTGCGGTGCTCGCGTCCGTCGGGGGTGAATCTTCCGCTCACCACCTGATTTGCCATGTCCAGGTACATGATCCGACTGTCGACGCCACCGGTGACGGTGTCGGACGCCGCGTCGAAGGCAGTTCGAGCCGCCGCAACCTGGCGCAGCCCGATGATGCGTGCGTTCTCGAATTCGTCTTCGGTCGGTCCGCGTCCGGGCTCGAGGAAGAGGTTGGGTGACATGTCGCCGCTGTTGGTCTGCGGAAACGCAGCAATGAAGCTGGTGTCGCCGTCGAGGTAGCGCACGCCCTGGTCGTCGTGCTCCCAGAAGTACGCCGCGGCGCCCTTGTTGTCCCCGGAGATGAGATGGTTCTCGTTCGTGAGCGAGGCGCAGTGGGTGGCGAACCAGTTGATCGCTCCGATGTCCTTGCTGCCCCGACTGATCCGCATGACACGCATGTGGTGGTCGTTGCCACCGGGGTAGTAGGCCTTGTCCTCTTCGGGATTGAGGTCGAACGCCACTCGCGATCGGTTGACGCTGGCATCGGTGAGATCGGACCGCCCGAAACGGACCGTGCCTGGCGCCAGGTTCTCGTGCGCAGCGCTGATCGCCTCGACCATGCCGTTGACCTCGGCTTCGAACACCTGCAGTTCGAAGCCGAGAACTGCGAGGTTGTACGCGTAGTTGTGCGAGGCCCCACCACATGCCGCGTGTGAATGGATGGCCGTCAACATGACGTTGCGTTCGGTGTAGATGTCACCGAACCTCCCGGCCAGTCGGCGCAGGACCTCGTCATGAACGGACTGGAAGATCATGCAGTTGTCGACGCACACGTAGGCGACCCGCGACCCGCCGGACTCGAAGATGAAGGCGCGTGCGCGCATTCGCTGGTGCAGGCCTTCGGCGCGTTGATCGAAGCTCGAGTAGCCCATCATGCCGACTTCGGCGACCGGTCCGGTCACGTCGGAAATTCCGACGCCCACCTGCAGTGACGCCGACGACTTGTCGGTGCGTGCGGGTGAAACGGTGCGTGCCGGCGAAGCTGCGACGGCCTGGTTCGTCGACAGAGCGGCGAGCGCAGGTGCGGCGGCAGCGCCTGCCAGTACGGTGCGTCGGGTGATCTGCACGAGTGTCCTTTCGGGCGGTCTGACGCGAGTTGGTCAACCGTCCAGGAGTGTAGCCCGAGTCACACGTGACCGAAAGGGGTGCCGTCGGCCGACACTCAGATTGTTGTGGCCTCCCCGAACGTCATCGCCAGGTTCTTGATGGTCGTGGTCATCAGGGCCCGGCGGGGGAGTCCCAGTTTCCGAAGCTCCGCCGCCATCGGGTGACTGCCCAGTTGAACCTCGGCTCCACCAGGGCGCGATTTGACGCCGGTCGGTGCCATGTCCCACGACGTGCACCTGGTGGCGCCGTCGAGATGTGAGTACGCGGCCAACGACATGTTGGCTCCGCCGCCCGGCACGCTGACGCCGGATTTCACACTCAACTGTGTGATGAGTTTGCCGTCGCGAGAGACCGATCCGCGCTTGACCGAGCCGACGTGCTCGGTGTCGAACTCGGCGAGCACCTTCGGGAATCCCCAGATTTCCCGGCCGGCGGCCTTGGTGAACTCGCCGTCCACCGGCAACTCGTGAATGAGTGCCCCTGCAGTTCCGGCAGCGAGCGAACGTAGATCTCCCAGCACCGAGGTTTCGGGAGGCGCAGTGTGGCTGCGCACCATGTACGTCACTCCGAATTCGTTGTACGGCCCCAGATCCCCGTCGATGTAGTCGACAAAAACCAGGCCGCACAGCGCCCGACCGGGACGGTACTGGAGCACCGTCAAGCCGGTGTAGTCGATGATCGACTGCGCGGTTGCGCTGGGTACCGAATACAGCGCCATGAAGGCCGACGCGGTGCGAACCTCGACCGGCATCTCGACCTTCTTGCCCAGAATCGTGTAGCTCATGGCGCGACCACCCCGCGGAGTCCGTCGGAGCCGTAGACGGGTTCGAGCATCGAGCGGAAATCCGGTCCGCGGCGCAGCATTTGGCCTCCGTCGACGTTGATGATCTGCCCGGTGATCCAGGTGGATTGCGGTCCGAGGAGGAAGGAAGCGAGGCCGGCGACGTCCTCGACTTCACCGACGCGTTCGAGTGGAGTGTTGGCCAGGTAGTCGTCGAGGATGGGGCCACCGTCGGTGATGAGCGCGACCAGATCCGTTCGGGTCAACCCCGGCCGAATCGCGTTGACACGAATGTTGCTGGCGCCCAGTTCGTCTGCCGTCAACCGCACCAGGTGGTCGACGCCGGACTTCGAGACTCCGTACGCGCCGAACCAGCGATGTGTGTTGCTGCTGGCGATCGACGAGATCGCGACGATGGATCCACCGCCTCCTGCCACCAGTGCCCGCGCGCCGTGCTTGATCGTCAGCATGGTCCCCGTGACGTTGAGGTCGACGGTGCGGCGCCACGCGTCGACGTCGAGTTGCGTGACCGGGGCGATGGTTTCGTTCCCGCCCGCGCAGGCCACCACTCCGTCGAGCTTTCCGGTGACGGAGACCGCCGCGGCGACAGCAGCGACGACGTCTGCCTCGATCGTGACGTCGGCAGGAGAGGCGCTGACCGATCCTTCCGGACTCGACTGCCGGATCGATTCGGCGGCAGCATCGAGTTTCTCCTTGTTGCGTCCGCAGATCGTGACGTGAGCGCCGGACCCAACCAGCGAACGAGCGATGCCCAGGCCGATGCCACTACCGCCGCCGGTCACCAGTATCGATGTGCCGGCGAAAGTGGGTATGCCCGCTGAGGCGGTGTCGTCGTCCATGCGTGTCTCCTGGTCGTTGCTCCGGCGGGCTCGCGTGCTGATTCTGGAGGTTTTCCGGTTCGGCTTCGGTGAAAACGCCCCACGCTATATAGGAACAGGTTCTACTTATTGAGGCAAGGGTTGTGCGAGAGGTGGAGTGATGGCTACCAGACCGACCTTCGATTTGATCGACGGACGCTTCTACAGCGGAGACCTCGGGAATGTGCGCGACGCGTACGCCTGGATGCGTGATCACGAGCCCGTGTACCGAGACGACGCCAACGGAATCACCGCGGCCGCGAGCTACGACGCCGTCGTCGCAGCCGAGCGGGATCCCGAACTGTTCTCCAACGCCGGCGGCATCCGTCCCGAAACGGGTCCATTGCCGCAGATGATCGACATGGACGACCCGCAGCACCTCACGCGTCGACGCTTGGTCAACGCGGGTTTCACACGTAAGAAGGTCGAAGCCAAGGCCGGCCGTATCCGGGAGATCTGCGATCAACTGATCGACGCCGTCTGTGAGAAAGGAGAAGCCGACTTCGTCGCAGACCTGGCGGCACCACTTCCCATGGCCGTCATCGGCGACATGTTGGGTGTCCGTCCCGAGGAACGCGCGTTGTTTCTGCGGTGGTCGGATGATCTGGTGAAGGCATTGGGAAGCAACGCTTCCCAGGATCAACTGCAGGCCATGATGGTTGCGTACGTCGATTTCACCGCGTACATGATGCGAACCATCGCCGAGCGGAGGAGCGACCCGGCCGACGATTTGGTGAGCACGTTGATTCACAGTGCGGTCGACGGCGAAGCCCTCTCCGATCAGGAAATCGTCAACGAATCCCTGCTGATCCTGATCGGCGGTGACGAGACCACACGGCACGTGCTCAGCGGCGGCATGGAACAGCTACTGCGCCATCCGGACCAGCGCCGGGAGCTAGTCGACGATCCCGATGCCATTCCCTTGGCAATGGAGGAGATGCTGCGGTGGTCCTCGCCGATCAAGAACATGGCTCGAACCCTGACCCGTGACACCGATTTCTTCGGCGCGCAGCTGAAGGCAGGTGAGAAGATGCTGCTGCTCTTCGAATCGGCAAATTTCGACGAGTCCGTGTTCCTGAACGCCGAACGGTTCGATGTCGGCCGCACACCGAATCCGCACGTGGCCTTCGGCTTCGGAACTCATTTCTGTCTGGGCAATCAGCTGGCCAGGTTGGAGGGACGGATCATGTTCGAGCAACTCTTCGCCAGGCTGCCGGACATGGAACTTGCCACCGACGCGCCGTTGCAGCGGCGTGCGGCCAACTTCGTGTCCGGGCTCGAATCGATGCCGGTGCGGTTTAACTCTTCTGCCCCGTCAGCCGGGTAGTTGGCAGTTAGGAGGCGCAGCATCTTCGGAGAGGGGGCTGCCCGCCGGATTGACGTAGACGACCTCGAGCACCAATGGTGTTGTCTGCGAGTTGTTTCCGATGTGCACATGATCTGAACCGCTCGGTTCGATCAAAGTATTTCCGGCGCTGTAGATCCCGTCGACGGAGCAATCGGATCGGTAGTGGCTCAACGTGCCCTGCGCGATCAGCGCGTAGAGCGTCCCGTCGTGGAAGTGCCAACCGGTGGAACCGCCGGGGTCGATGGTGATCTGGCGCAGGATGTAGTCCTTGCCGTCGAAAGTCACCTGCCCGAGGATTTCTCCGTGTACTCCCGTGCTCGGTGTTGCCGACGCATTGATCGGCGTCAGCGACAGTCCGATCGCTGCGGACACTGCAAGCAGAACCTGATGGCGTTTACGCATGAGCGGCCCTCCCAGACGGATGTACTCCTGAGTGTCCTCCGACAGTGTCCGATTTATCCCGATTTTCGTGGATCTTGCAGGGTGACGGCAGAGGTATGCCCTTGAGAGGCGGTTACGCTCGTGTCATGCAGCAAGTCGCGACGAGGCGCCGGAGCCAGCCGCCGCCTGCGCGCTTCATGTTCGAGGCATTGATCGATCCGTACCGCCAGCCCGCCCGGCACTGGCTGGAACTTCTCGAGAGCGAGATCGCACCGGAGATCGTCAGGGCTGAAGAACCGGAGTTGGTGATCTGGTCGTCGATCTGGCCGGACCGACCCGACGCCGTCATCCGATTCGACATCGAGGCGGTCGGAAACAGCACGATGCTGCGTTGGACGCTCTTCTTGGACGATCCGATACCGCCCGAGGCAGAGGTTGTCAGCATGCGAAAGCGGCTCAACACCTTGATAAATGCGAATCTCAGGTTCAACTTCGGCCAATAAGTTGGATCACTGCCGCATTACTTGGTGTCGACTCGGCCGATCGGGTCGGCGTTGTCGCTGAATGCGGCCCGGGCCGCTGGCCAGCTGGTCTCATCGATGCGCAACGCGGTCCGAAGGTAGGCAGTACTCATCCGTTGGATGGCGGCGACCCGCTCTGGGTTCTCGTCAGTGGTCTCGGCGACTTCGTATCCGACGATTCCACCGAGTGCGTGCTCGGCACCGTAGAAGGTCAGGAGGTCGGTGGCTCCGGGGCTGTGCGTGTAGGCGTCGGTGAACCAGTCGGGTCCGCGGCTGGACATCTTGGACTGGTCGTGGTCGCCCGCGACGACGAGTGTCGGCGTCGTCAGTTCCTGGAACGAGGGGCGCATGAACGGGAAGTTCGCCTGCGCGAACGGATGCAGGTTCTCGCCGCCGAGACCGGTTGCCGCGAACAGGATTCCCGCGGTGACGCGACTGTCGGACATGTCCTGGCCGACCTGGCCGGCCTCGTCGAAGATCCTTGCTCCGAGGAGCGACTGAGCGGTTTGCCCGCCCCAGGAGTGACCAGTGGCGGCAACTCGACTGCGGTCGATGCGGCCGGCAAGCCCGGGCACGGCAAATTCGATGGTGTCGAGCTGATCAAGGATGCGTGTGAGATCCGCGATCCTCTCGGTCCAGATCGTCGGGAAAACCGGGTGGTCGAACCCGAAACCGTTCCGGCGCGAGTCCAGATGTGTCGGCTGGATCACCACGAATCCGTGGGATGCCCAGAATGCCGTGAGTGGCGAGTATCCATCGAGGTTCCAGCCGTTGCCGTGGGAGAACACCACAACGGGGAGGTTCGTGCCTGCTGCCGGAGCAGACACACGTACTTCCAGCGGGACAGGTCGATCGGGGGCGAACAACTCGACGGGGGCAACGGAGACGACCGGGGCGCCGGCGCCGATGATGCCGTTCAGAGTGTCGATCATTGATGAGGTCATGGCAAGTTCCTTGCTGAGGCTGCACCCTGCGATACTGTTTATCGGAGCGTCGCTCCGCAACATTACGGAGCGTTGTTCCGTAATGCAAACATATGTTGTGAGTCAGCGAGGAGTGCACATGGCTGATGCCCAGGACGAGCAGTCGCGCGTCGCCTCTCCCAAGCAAGTCGGTCGCCCACGTCGAAGCGAGCAGGCGCTGCTCGACGCGGCGGCAGCAGTGTTCGTGGAGTCCGGAGTCGACGCTCCGGTGCGGGAGATTGCGGCGAAGGCCGGCGTCGGCATGGGGACGATCTACCGCCACTTCCCGACGCGTCCCGAGTTGGTGGTCGCCGTATACCGACACCAAGTCGAGGCGTGTGCGGACGCGGGCCCACAGATGCTCGCGGAGAGTGCAACGCCCGAGGCGGCTTTGCGGGCATGGGTGGCTTTGTTCGTGGAGTTCCTGGTAACCAAGCATGGGCTCGCCGGTGCACTGCAAGGAGACAGCGCCGGGTCCGACGCTCTGCATATCTACTTCGTCGACCGCCTCGTTCCGGTATGTGATTCCCTCCTCGCGGCAGCGCTCGAGTCCGTTGGCACTGCTTCGCGGGTCGATGCGTACAACGTGCTCAAAGGCATCGGGAACCTTTGTATCGGTGCTGGGTCCGATGACCGGTACAAGGCCGAGGTCCTTGTACAGCTATTCATCTCGGGCGTACTCGCGCGGGAGGTTCGCTGACGCTCGGCAGTCAGATCAGCTCCGGATTCTCCGCGTACACCTCTTCGAGGATCGACATGTCGAACAGTTGGTCCGCTGTAATCTCCAGCCCAGCTTTCGACAGTGCCGCGATGTTCTGTTCGATCAGTTGTGGTGTCATCGTGAACAACCCGTTGGCTTTGGTATCTGCCGACACCACCAGATCGTTCTGTGCGGTGGCTTCCTTGATCTGCTCTTCGAGTTCGAGGTTCTGGTCCTTGCCGTAGACCTCGACGGCAAGCCGTGCCGACTCTGCCGGATCGGCGACCGCATCCTTCCATCCTTGGATCTCGGCCTTCAGGAATGCCTTGAGTTTGTCCCTCTCGTTGTCGATGGTGGACTGGAGAACCGTGAACGATTCGGCGACCAACGGCAGGTTGTAGTCCGCGAAGAGGAAGTGGGCGTTGGGGAAACCTTTGGCGGCCAGTGTGATCGGCTCGTTGGTCACGTAGGAGACCCAGCCGTCCACCTCGCCGTTCGCCAAGGGGCTCGGATCGAACTGCGCGGGCACGATCGTCATCTGGCTTTCGGTCAGGCCGTTTGCTGCCAGGAGAGCTCCGAAGACGAGCTGATTGGAATCCTGGACGCCGATCTTCTTGCCGATCATGTCCTGTGGTGAGTTGATCGGTGCCGCAGCGGAACTGACAATCGCAAACGGATTCTTCTGGAATGTCGCACCGACGATCTTTGCCTCCAGTCCGTCGAGTACGGCGGGGGCTGTGAGCTGCGGTGCGGACATTCCGATCCACACCTTGCCGGTGTCCAGGCCGGCTTCGACGCCGGTGCCGGCTGCGCCACCTGCCACCAGGTCTACACTCCCGAACCCTGCATCCTTGTAGTACCCCTTGTCGAGAGCGAAGTACTCACCGGCGAACTCGATGTTCTTGATCCAGGACAACTGCACTGCAACTGTTCCGAATTCGGAACCGTCGTCCGTGGTTCCGCCACTCGAACTGCTGGAGTCACTGCTACACGCGAGCAATGACGCACTACCGGCGACTGCGATGCCGGTCAGCGCGGAGTAGCGGAAGAAGGCCCTGCGGTCCAGCTGGCGGACGGGCTTGAATGGCGTCATGAATCGGAACACTAGGGCCAGTCGGTTTCGTTCAGTTTGCTTGGGAGAGAGAGTTTGTTGAGGTCGTGTTAACAGATGTCACGACTTGCCCGCCGAAGGACCGAAACGAGACAGAGCGATGCTTTCGAAGATCCCGACCACGGCGTAGAGGACGATCGACACCACGGTGATCACCACGATAGATGCCCACAATTCGTTGTACTGGTAGCGCGGAATGGCTTTGATCATGCTCGAACCCAAGCCTTGGCCGCTACCGAGCCATTCGCCGATCAGTGCTCCGATCAAGGCGCCGGGTACGGATACTCGTGCAGCGGCGAACACAGCCGGAAGTGCGGACGGCACGGACACCATTCGCAATGCGGTCCAACGACTCCCGCCGTAGGCAGCGATGAGGTCTTGTGCCTGAGCCGGAGCGGCACGTAGACCGACCATGATCATGACGAGGGCTGGGAAGAACACCACTATCGCAACCATGACTGTCACACCCACGATTCCGCGGCCGAATATCAGGACGATGATCGGGGTCATCGCAACGAGAGGAACAGATCGTAGAAGCATTGCAACGGGCATGAAAGTCTGTTCGACAGTGCGGGAAACGACGAAGATCGATGCCACCACGAGCGCGGCAGTCATTCCGACGGCAAAGCCGACACCGGCGTCGCGCAGAGTGATGAACAGGTTGTCGATGATGCCCGAACGAGCGTCGGCGGATTTTGGGCCGGAGAACAGGTACTCCCAGACGTCGGCCGGCGTCTTTCCCACACGCGGGCCGACCTGGGGGAAGGCGTTGAGGAAGACCACCCAGATGACAAGCAACAGCGCCGAGGCGATGGCAATCGGGGCGAGGAATCTCAATGTTCCTCGTACCGAGGTCATTTCTGTGCTCCCGGAGCGCTGGTCCACGGCGTGACGAGCCGGGCGATCGCTGCGACGACGGCGTACCCCAGACCGGCGAGCAAGGCGGCGGCGATAGCCATTCCCCACGTTCGCGGGACGTTGTACGACGTCTGAGCGGCTGTGAGTGCGACGCCGATCCCGCTGTCCACCCCGCCGAGATACTCACCGAGAATTGCACCCAGTACGGCCGAAGGTGCAGCAATCTTGAGGGCAGCAAAGGTGCTCGGAAGTGCGCTCACAAGTTGAACTTTGGTGAACTTCTGCCAACGCCCACCGCCGTAGGCGGCGACGAGATCGAGGCTCGTCTTGTCGGCCGATCTCAGGCCGGCGAGTGTGCCGACCATCGTGGTGAAGAAGCAGTACATTGCGGCGAGAAAGATTGTGGGGGTCCGGCCGCCGAAGACGACCAGGATGATTGGGCCAAGCGCCAACAGCGGTGTGCAGTAGCTCAGGATCGCCAGTTGTGTGGCCAATCCCTCGATGGGCGGAATGAGAACGACAAGCACGGCAAGCGTGATCGCCAGCAGGTTTCCCCAGAGAAAGCCCTGCAGCGCACCGGAAGCCGTGACGGTGAAATTGGGTCCGTACAGCGACCAACCGTCGTCGAACATCGTCGAGACAACCACCCACGGCGTCGGAATCGTGCCTCCCGCAACACCGGCCGCCGCCAGAATCCACCAGAGAGCGATCAGTCCGCAGATGCCGACTGCACCGCCGAACCACGTTGGACGCTTCAATCGGATCCGGCGCGGCACAGATGGCTGCGCCGCCGCGGTCGCGACGTTCTCGATATCGGTAATTGTCATGCGACGCCTGCTTTTCCGAAGAGCAGTCCGGAGAGGTAGTCGTGGATCTCGTGGAACTCGGGTGTACGCATCATCTCGGGTGTACGCGGGCGCGGCAGGTCGATCGGCACGACTTCGAGGACGCGTCCGGGCCGCGGCGTCATGACGGCGACGACGTCGGAGAGGAACACGGCTTCGGCGATTCCGTGAGTCACCATCAACGTGGTCGCCGGTTTCTCGGTCCAGATCCTGAGCAATTCGATGTTGAGCCGTTGACGGGTCATGTCGTCCAGCGCGCCGAAGGGTTCGTCGAGTAGGAGGACACTCGGCTTGACCACGAGCGATCGTGCGATCGACACACGCTGACGCATACCGCCGGACAATTGGGCGGGCTTGGCCTTCTCGAATCCTTCGAGGCCGACGAGCGCGATCAGGTCGGCTATCAGGTCGGGGTCGGGATCGATGCCGGCAACCTGAAGGGGCAGTTTGATGTTGGAGGCCACTGTTCGCCACGGCAGCAAAGCCGAATCCTGGAAGGCGATTCCGAGTTCGCGGCGCTTGCGTAACTCGGCGGGCGACTGCCCGTTGACAAGGGCCGTTCCCGACGTCGGACTATCGAGGCCCGCAAGGATACGGAGAACGGTGGACTTCCCGCATCCGGACGGCCCGAGCAGAGACAGGAAAGAGCCTTCGCTGGTTTGAAGGGACACGTCGGTCAGCGCGGTCACCGACCGACGACCCATCTCGAAGGTCTTGCCGAGGCCGGAGATGTCGAGACCGGTTCCAGCGGGGCGAGGTGTGGTGACGGGACTGGTCATTCCCGCACAGTACGAACGTCCGGTTGCGGTCATGTTGCCTGCGCGTCACCGCTGCGTGAGGCTGGTTCGGCGTCTCCTGTCACAGCGCCGTGGTGAGATGGACGTCTGGACGGAGTGAGGGGAGCGAAGATTGCTGAAGTTGTACCGGGCCGAGCGTTCGGACACCTTGGTCTCGGCGTTGGCCACGCTCCTCCGTACCCCGCTGTCGGATCCATTCGCCCGGGAAACTGTTGCGGTGCCGGCCAAGGGCGTCGAGCGTTGGCTCAATCAGCGGCTGTCCTCCCAGCTAGGCACGTCCGGACCGTCAGCAGTGGACGGAATTTCTGCGAACATCGCGTTTCCTTCACCCGCGCGGCTGGTCGCGGAGTCCGTGGCCGCGGTCAGTGGAATCACGGCTGACGACGACCCATGGTCGCCGACGCGATTGGTGTGGACGGTTCTCGATGTGATCGACGAGTCCCTCGGCGAGCCCTGGTGCGGAGTCCTGGCGAAACATCTCGAAGGCCATCGTGAAGGTCGACGGTTTGCCTCCGCCACACATGTCACCGAACTCTTCCGCAGTTATGCCGCGCAACGCCCGCAGATGCTGATCGACTGGGCCGCCGGGCGGTTGACCGACGGACACGGATTGGCGCTGTCGGAGGATTTCGAATGGCAGGCACGTCTGTGGTGCATCGTCGCGGACAAGATCGACGTTCCGGGGCCCGCAGAGCGACTGGGGCAAGTGAGCCGCGCACTGGTCGAGGACCCGGCCTTGGTCGACCTACCGGAACGCCTGTCGGTCTTCGGGCCGACACGGCTGCCGGTCGATCAGCGAATGATCTTGAGCGCACTCAGTGCGAATCGGGACGTGCACATCTGGCTCCCGCATCCCAGCCCCGCGCTGTGGACCAAGATGAGCTCGCGCATACCGCCTCGAAGTGAGAGCACGATCCGACGTTCGGAAGACGGGTCAGCGCTGATATCCGCCAATCCGTTGCTGTCGAGTCTTGCTCGCGACGTTCGTGAACTTCAGATCAGCCTCGGTGCCGCCGAGTTCGAGTCGGTGCATCTTCCCGAACCAGCCGGCCCGAAATCCCTCCTGGCGACGGTCAAAGCCGACGTCATCGCAGATCGTGCTCCCAGCGTTGCAGCGGAACCGGATGGGACAGTTCAGGTCCACGCTTGCCACGGGCCGGCACGGCAGGTCGAGGTGCTCCGCGAATGTCTGCTCCGATTGTTCGAGGACGACCCGACATTGCAGCCACGCGACGTACTCGTGATGTGCCCGGACGTCGAAACGTACGCACCCTTGGTTCGTGCTGCATTCGGGCAAGGCGTCCATGGCCACCCCGGGCATCTTCTTCGAGTAAGGCTGGCAGACCGCGGATTACGTCAGACCAATCCAGTCCTGGCCGTTCTCGGCTCTCTCCTCGAATTGGCCGACGGCCGGGCCACAGCCAGTGAGGTTCTCGACCTGGCCGCGACCGAGCCTGTCCGCACACGTTTTTCGTGGGGCGACGACGAGTTGGAAAGACTGCGGGAATGGACGACGGAAGCGGGTGCTCGCTGGGGAATCGGTAGTCGGCAGCGTGCCACGTTCGGCCTCGATGCATTTCCGCAGAACACCTTCAACACCGCCATGGACCGAATCTTGTTGGGGGTCAGCGCGGACGAATCGGAAAATGCCTGGTTGGATCTCGCGCTACCACTCGATGACGTGGACGGCACAGACATCGACCTGACTGGACGTTTCGCAGAGTTCGTCGATCGCCTGGCCGTCTCGCTTCGCGATCTTGCCGGCCCACATTCACCGGCCGAATGGCTTCGTGTGCTGATGCGGGCCCTGGATCTGCTGACCGACACAGCGCCCGCAGATTCCTGGCAGAGCGCGGGGGCCCACCGCGAACTGGTAGCTGCTGTGGAATTCGGCGGAGAGACGGTGTTACGTCTGGCCGATGTTCGCGCGATGCTCTCGCGCAGCCTCGCGGGCAGACCGACGCGTGCCAACTTCCGAACCGGCGAACTGACGGTGTGCACGATGGTTCCGATGCGTTCGGTACCGCATCGCGTGGTCGTGCTGATCGGACTCGACGACGAGGTGTTCCCTCGAACCGGTGGAGTCGACGGCGACGACATCTTGTCACGTGATCCCGTTGTGGGGGAGCGCGATCTGCGCAGTGAAGACCGGCAACTGCTTCTCGATGCCGTGATGTCTGCGGGCGAACATCTGATTCTGTTGTATACCGGTGCCGATCCGGTCACCGGTGTCGTCAGACCACCGGCGATCCCCCTCAGTGGCCTTCTCGACGTACTCAGTGCGACGGTGGGTCCGGACGCTGTGAACGGGGTGCTGACACGGCATCCGTTGCAATCGTTCGACAATCGAAACTTCGCGCCGAACAAGCCGTTCAGCTTCGACACGGCAGCGCTGGCCGGTGCGAGGGCTGCCTCCGGAACACCGGTCGAATTGCCGACAGTCTTGTCGGCCGAGCTACCCGAGGTGCATCCGAAGGAAGTGAACCTCGCCGACTTGGTGAACTTCCTGGTACATCCCGCGCGTGGTTTTCTGCGCCAACGCCTCGGCGTCCGGGTACCGGAACTCGACGACGACATCGCGGATTCGCTGGCAACCGAGCTCGATCCACTGTCCACCTGGGCTCTGGGTGACCGAATGCTTCTCTCGCGCTTGGCTGGACGCAGCTCGGCGGATTTCCGTGCAGCCGAGTGGCGCCGCGGCACTCTGCCGCCCTACAACCTGGGCGCTACGGTTCTGGGCAACGTCGAGTGGGTGGTAGACCAACTTGCCGGTCTTGCATTGCCACACCTCGAGGGCGACTCCGAGGCTGTCGACGTCGACATCGACCTCGGTGACGGGCGTCGTCTCACCGGAACGGTAACCGGTGTGCACGGCAATTCAGTGGTGGGAGCGTCGTATTCCTCACTGGCGCCTAAACATCGGATGACGGCCTGGATAAACCTGCTCGCCTTGAAAGCGCACGGACGACCCGGTGCGCTCGATGCAGTCTCGATCGGACGGGGTCGGGGAAAGATCGCAGCGGCACGGTCGGTGCTCGATGCGCCAGGCAATGCGGTCGAGATCCTGCAGCAACTGGTGGACCTACGCGAGCGGGGGCTGCAGCGTCCGTTGCCGATGTGGGCCGCTACTTCAGCCGAATATGCGCGCCGACGCTTTGGTGGCGAGTCGGTCGACGATGCGACAAACGGTGCGGACACCCAGTGGACCGGGCAGTACGGCGAGATGAACGATCCAAGCAACGCTTACGTTTTCGGAGAAGCTCGAACACTGGCGGAGTTGGCTGCGGATCCGCCGTCGGACGACGAATTCGTCTGGGCCGAGGAACCGACTCGATTCGGAGTTCTCGCCCGACGACTGTGGGATCCGTTGCTGACCAACGAAAGAGCGGAGTAACCCGTGGACTTCGATCTATTGGGGCCACTGCCTACCGGCACTACGGTGTTGGAAGCGAGCGCCGGAACTGGCAAGACCTACGCGATCGTCGGACTCGCGACCCGTTGTGTTGCCGAAGGTCTCGCCGACATATCGCAAGTTCTGCTGGTGACATTCAGTAGGGCCGCCACTCAGGAACTTCGTGAGCGTGCCAGGGAGAGGTTCGCGGGAGTGTCCGCCGCTCTGGTCGACCCGGAGGCGGCGAGGCGGTCGGATGATGATCTGGTGGCGTACCTCGCCACAGCTGACGACGAGGAGATCGGCGTGCGGCGTCGTCGACTCCTGCGCGCTCTCGCGGAGTTCGACGCCGGCACCATCACGACCACCCACAGTTTCTGTCAGAGGATGCTCGACGGACTCGGCATCGCCGGGGAACGCGAACCGGACACAACTTTTGTGGAGTCGGTCGACGACCTGATCAGTGAGGTCGTCTCGGATTTGTACCTCAGCCGCTACAACCGGACGGACTCGTCTCCACCGTTCTCCACGAAGGACGCGCTGGCCATCGCCCGAAGCGCCGTCGGCGATGGTCAGGCAATTCTCGAACCCGACGGCGAGGAGGAGACCGCACCCGGTCAGCGCGTCCTCTTCGCGGCTGCTGCTCGTGTCGAGGTCGAACGACGTAAGCGGACCAAAGGAATTCGCGACTTCAACGATCTGCTGACGCTGTTGCACGGTGTATTGACGGATCCGGAATACGGTCCCGTCGCGTGTCGTCGGGTGCGCGAAAAGTTCAAGGTTGTGTTGATCGACGAGTTCCAGGACACCGATCCGTTGCAGTGGGACATTCTGCGGTTGGCCTTCCACGGTCACACCACCCTGGTCCTGGTCGGTGATCCCAAACAAGCCATCTATGCGTTCCGCGGGGCAGAAGTCCTGAGTTATCTCGATGCGGTCGATCAGGCGGATGCGCACCAGGAGTTGACCACCAATTGGCGTAGCGACCCAGGGTTGTTGGCGGCACTCGAACACCTCTACGGTGGTGCCGCACTCGGCAACGAAGGCATCGTCGCGCATCCGGTGGAGGCTTCGCACAAGAAGTCTCGGTTGTTCGGCCCGGTGCCGATGCGTGTACGCCATCTGCCCCGTACCGGAGCCGGACCGCTCAATCGTTCGGGATTTCCGGCCGTAGGCAGACTTCGCAGTCGCGTCGCGGACGACGTCGCAGCAGACGTGGTCGCGCTCCTGGGCGGCGATGCCCGCTTGGCAGTCGACGGTGATCCACGCCCGGTCGAACCAGGAGACGTCGCGGTGTTGGTGCGCACCCACAAGCACGTGGCGATGATCCGCGATGCTCTCGATGCCGTCGGTGTACCTTCCGTATTGACCGGAGGGTCCAGTGTTTTCGCGACACCCAGTGCGACCCAGTGGCTGTGGCTGTTGCAGGCGATCGAGCAGCCCCATCGCTCCGATCGTGTCCGGTTGACGGCCCTCTCGCCGATTTTCGGGCGCACCTCCGAAGAACTGGACAAGGACGGCGACAACGTCGTTGCAGAACTTGCAGGTCAACTGCGCTCCTATTCCGGGCTGTTCGCACGCGTCGGGTTTGCGGCTGTGTTCGAAAGAATCTCTGCCGAAACAAATCTGGAGAAGCGTGTACTCGCGGCCCCGTCCGGCGAACGAGATTTCACCGATCTGCGGCACGTCGCACAACTCCTCGGTCGCGTCGCGACCGAGGAAGCGTTCGGGTTGAGCGCACTGGTTCGCTGGCTTTCCGATCGGATCAAGGAACCGACGTCCGGGAGCGCCACCGATCGAAGCCGCCGCCTCGACAGTGACGCTGCCGCAGTGCAAATCGCTACGGTGCATGCCACCAAAGGGCTCGAGTTCCCGATCGTCTACGTCCCGTTCAGTTGGGAGAGCGTTGGCGGCTTCAACTCGCCGACGCAGCTGTTGCACGACCCGGAGGGACGCCGCATCCTCGACGTCGGCGGGCAGGAAGGCCCGGGGTACAACGCCAGAAAGACTGTTGCGGAGGCCGAAGAAGCGGGCGAAGAACTGCGGCTGCTGTACGTGGCGCTGACCCGGGCGCAGTGCCAACTCGTGCTCTGGTGGGCACCCAGCTACGGGACCTCCCGCTCGCCGCTGCACCGGTTGATGCTCGGACGTACACCCGGCATCGCCGAACCTGCTCGGGTAGTGAAGGTGCTCGACGACGGTACAACCGCAGCACGGCTCGCAACCTGGCCGGCAGCAGCGTCCGACGTGATCTCGGTGGAACCTGTTGGTCCCCATCCGCCCTCGCCCGTCCACTGGTCCAGAGCGGCTGCGGACGTGACCGAACTGGCCGCGGCGCGTTTCGATCGAGACCTGGACACTCTGTGGCGTCGTACGTCGTACTCGGCACTCACCGCCGGAGCGCACCACGCGGTCACGACCACGGGCAGTGAGGTCGAGGATCCCGAAAAAGACGACGAGCCAGAGGATTCCGTAGACCTCGGGAGCATTACCCCCTCGCCCCTGGAGGCGTTCCCTTCACCCATGAACGGACTTCCCGCGGGCGCCGCATTCGGCACGCTGGTGCATGAGGTGCTCGAGGTGGTGGACACGGCTGTGGCAGATCTGAGAGCGGAACTCGGGATGCGTTGCGCCGAGGCGGTCTCGGTACGGGCGGCCGAGGTCGACTCCGAAGCACTCGCGGATGCGCTGTATCTGGTGATGCAGACTCCCTTGGGATTCGGAACCTTGGCCACGATCGCGCCGAAAGATCGTCTTCCCGAACTCGATTTCGAACTCCCACTGGCCGGTGGCGACGATCCGGTGTCGATGAGTGTCACACTCCGCGGAGTGTCGGAACTGTTGAGGCGCCACCTTTCCTCCGACGACATTCTGGCGTCGTACGCCGACTATCTGGACCGTGTCGAGACGTCACCGATGCGCGGATTCCTGACGGGCAGTATCGACGCAGTCTTGCGGATCCCGGGCCCGTCGTTCGTGATCGTCGATTACAAGACCAACCGGATCGGTCGCGGCGATCTGACGGCTGCCAACTACACGCGTGAACTCATGGCGACGGAGATGATGCGCTCGCACTATCCGCTGCAGGCACTGCTGTATTCGGTTGCGCTGCATCGGTATCTGCGGTGGCGCCTGCCCGACTACGATCCGCACCGTCATCTCGGGGGCGCGCAGTATCAATTCGTGCGTGGGATGCTCGGCCCGGACAGCCCGCCGGAATGCGGTGTCTTCGAATGGAAACCGCCTGCTCAGCTGACGGTTGAACTATCGGATCTGCTGGCCGGTCTTGATGCGTCCCACACAGTAGGGGAGAAGATTCGATGACCGAGGCACAATTGGCGCAGCGCGCCAAAGGGATCGTGCGAATCTTCAACGAAGCCGGGGTTCTGGTTGCCGCCGATGTTCATGTCGCGACGAGAGTGTGCAGCCTGGGCGGTGAAACTTCCGAAGAAGTGATGCTGGCCGCGGCGTTGGCAGTTCGGGCCGTGCGATCAGGTTCGGTGTGCCTCGATCTACGACGGATGCGTGATGTGAGCGTCGACAATGCGACGGAGGAGGAACTCACGTCGTTGCCGTGGCCCGAACCGTCGGAGATCGTTGCCGCCCTTCGGCTGAGCCCTCTGGTGATCGGCGGAAACGCCGGACCTCTCAGACCGCTCCGGTTGGTCGACACGGACGACGGTGAACTCCTCTACCTCGATCGATATTTTCTGCAGGAGCAGACGATTCGGCGAGTGCTCGACGAGCGGGCGTCCACGTGGCCGCCCGCCGACCTGAAAGCGGTCCGAACGCGGCTGGATTCGCTGTTCGTCGACGAGAACGGGCCGACCATCGCGCCGGATCGTCAACGGATAGCAGCTGCTCTCGCCGCGACACAGTGGACCACCGTCATCGCCGGTGGGCCCGGAACCGGCAAAACCCATACGGTCGCACGTATTCTCGCTCTCCTGTCGGAGGAATTGGGTTCGAATGCTCGCATCGGTCTGGCCGCACCGACGGGTAAAGCCGCAGCGCGGCTGCAGGAGTCCGTACGTGAGCAGACCGCGAGCCTTGGCCTTCCCGAAGAACTCGCGGCGATGACCCTGCACCGCCTACTCGGTTGGCAGCGGGGGAGTTCGAGTCGTTTCAAATACAATGCGACCAACAGACTTCCCTACGATGTGGTCGTCGTCGACGAGACGTCGATGGTCTCCCTCACGTTGATGGCGCGCCTGCTCGAAGCCGTTCGCCCCGATGCCCGGCTACTGCTCGTCGGCGATCCCGATCAGTTGACCTCAGTCGACGCGGGCGCTGTTCTTGCTGATCTTGTCGCCCGCCCGGTAAAGGTCAGTGGAAATCCGACGCTGACACAGTTGGTGGGTGACGATCTCACGGCCACTGGTTCCGAAGAGGCATTGAGTGCGGATGAACAGGATCGTCTGCGGAGCGGGATCATTCAACTCTCACGCGGGCGCCGCTTCGACGGAACCATCGCGTCGTTGGCCAGGGCAGTTCGAGCGGGAGATTCCGCTGAGGTTCTGCGTATCCTGCGCAGCGGTGATCCAGCCGTCTCCTTCCATTCGCCCGAGGATGTTGACGCATTGCGCGCCGACATCGTTGCGAGTTCAGAGGTGGTGACGGCGTCGGCCGAGGTGGGTGATGCGATCGGCGCGCTGAAAGGCTTGGAATCGCACCGCCTTCTGTGCGCCCACCGTGACGGACCGTACGGTGTCGGGAGGTGGGCGCAGCAGGCGATGGAGTGGGTCGGCACGGCATCAGGGCAGTTTCTTGACCCGACGCGGTGGTATCCGGGCCAACCGCTGCTCGTGACGGCCAACGACTACGAGTCGAAGATCTACAACGGGGACGCCGGGGTGATCGTGCAGCGTGAGGATGGCGTGCCTATTGCCGCATTCCAGCGGGGCAGTGATGCGTTTCTGATTCACCCGAGCCAACTCTCGTCGGTGCAGACGGTTTACGCGATGACGATTCACCGGAGCCAGGGCAGCCAGTACGACACCGTATCGGTGATGTTGCCGGCCGAGGCGTCGTCACTGCTGACTCGGGAGTTGTTGTACACGGCGATCACTCGCGCCAGAAACCATGTGAGAGTAATCGGCACCGAGGATTCCGTGAGGGCGGGAGTGCAGCGACAGGTACTCAGGGCAAGTGGGCTGCGTCGGGAGATCCGTCCGTACGACGGGCCGTGAAAGTCGGATGTTGCGGATTCTCTTGGTCATTCGTTGTATACGACGAACACCTTGCGTACGGTCTCGGTGACCGTCCACGTACCCTTCCATCCGATTGGGAAGATTGCACTCGTACCGGCAACGAGATGTACGGGATCGCCGTCGTCCTCCTCCACGGTCATGGCGCCGGAGACGATGGTGATGATCTCGCCGCGGGTGAGGAACTCCCACCGCGACTTTCCCGGTTCGCTCTCCCAGACTCCGGATTGAATGCGGCCGTCGTCACTGGTGAACTCGACATCTGCACGAGTGATGATGTCTCCGCCGAGTGGCTCTGCACTGGGTTGGCCGAGCAGTGCTTGCTGGAAGATCCCACTTGCGCTGTTCAACTCTGCGGCACGGAAGGTAATGGTCACAATTCAATCCTGACTTTCGAAACTCATGTGAATCATCGGACTTGTCGATGATGTCGTGTGTCTGCTGAGCCGGGATACATTCACTTGTCGCATCTTTCGGCGTTTCGCTCGTACAGATGTCGAAAGGGTGATCGACCATCATTCAACCGGGGCTCAGGGAACCGTCTCACGCCGAAACATGCCCGAGCCCAGGGAAAACGCCCCCGCGCCGGTGATCTCGAACGGGGGTGATCGGTTGTGTATGAGGGGTTTACGTGGTGGACGCTGTCAACGAGGTGATGAAGCGCTCGGCTGCCGCGTCGACCTCGGCGTCGGGGGTGAGCAACCTCTGTAGCAACAGTCCTCGCAGACATGCGGTTGCGATGATGCTCTGCTGCTTTGCGTCCACCATTGTGAACCCTTCGCGGAGGGCCGCCGCTTCGAGGAGGTGCGCCAAATCGTCGAGGTCGGCGGCGAAATCTTGAAATGCTCTGTGCTCGTAAACCGCAAGTCCGGCCAGGTGAAAAAAGGTGCGGCTTCGATCTTCGTGCTCGGCGTTCGAGTAGAAGGTCCAGATCGCCCTGCACAGGGCCGCGAACCCGAGATCCTTGCCCATCGCGGCGATGACGAGGTTGTCACGGCGGCGAGCTTCCGACAGCACGGCGCTGAGGAGTCCCGGTCGTGATCCGAAGTGATAGGTCAGCAGCGTGTGGTGCACTCCGAGTCGCTCCGCTACTTGGCGCATCGACAGCTTCGGGCTTGGGCCGGTTTCACCGAACTCGTCGAACAGTGCCTGCAACAGTCGCTCTCGACCCTCCCCAACCGGCGATCTCACGCTACCTCCATTGACGGGTTCACCACTGTTGAGTACGGTACCGCATATCGAATTCACCAGTGTTTAGGAGAGTGGTTTCCAATGCTCGGGAGGTCCCTTTGACTGACGTATGGTTTGCCGGCGGCATGGTCGCGAATGGATCGGGCACCGACCCGGTCGAAGTCGACGTGTGCGTGAGTGGCGGCATTGTCACCGCGATCGGACAGGCGCCGTCGGGTTCGACGACAGTTGACTTGGACGGCATGCTTCTGACTCCGGGGCTGATCGATGCTCATGTGCACCTGGGTATTTCGAGTCCGATCCGAAGGCAATTCGGGTTTGAGCTCTCGGCAGCCGAACTGGCTGCGGGCATCTTCGCCACCGCGGGCGATGCCCTCGACGCGGGCTTCACCACGGTGCGAGACGTCGGTGGCATCGACGGCGGAGTCGTCGACGTTATTGCGAGCGGCAAGGTGCGTGGTCCGCGTGTCCTCTCGTGCGGTCCTGTGCAGTGCCAGACCGGTGGACACGGCTACTACGGGGCCGCATGGGAGCCGACCGAGCTGTGGAACATGCACCACATTCCCGGGCTCTGCGCCTTGTCCTTGATGTCGGGTAATGCCGACGAGCTACGACGCAACGTGCGCGAATCGTTCCGCCGAGGCGCAACATTTCTGAAACTGTGCGTCACCGGCGGTGTCGTCGGAGGCCATGACAGCCTCACCGACACACAGTTCACCGTCGAGGAAATCTCCGTGGCAGTGGAAGAAGCAGCGTCGCGCGGCACCTACGTCACGGTCCACGCGCACAACAATGCGGGCATTCGCAACGCGGTGCGAGCCGGTGTCCGGTGCGTGGAACACGGCACCGACATCGATGCGGAGACGGCCCAGCTGATGCGGGAACATGACGTGGCACTTGTCCCCACCTTCGCCGTGGTCGAGCAGTTGGCGGACACCGAAAGCATGGACCTGGACCCGGCAATACGAGAGCGTGCAGCCGGAGTGCGTCAACGCATGGCCAGAGCGCTCGAGGCCTCTCGCGCAGCAGGCCTGAGGATCGGCCTGGGCTCGGACCTCATCGGGCCGCACCAAAAGCGCCGAGGTGAGGAGTTGCACTTGCGCGCGGAGTTGGAGTCGCCGATGCATGCACTCGTTTCGGCCACCAGCGTCAATGCCGACATTCTCGGTATCGGGGAAAGCGTCGGGACGATCCGCGTCGGTATGCAGGCGGACATGGTTGCCTGGCAGCAAGACCCACTCCGAGACGCAAAGGTGTTCGCCGATCCGGACATGGCTGTTCTCGTCGTGAAGTCCGGAAATATCGTCAAGGGAGACGTTCGATGAGCGCAATGCTGCACGGATGCTTTGCAGACACGGAGTACTTCGAAATCACGGCGAAGTCGGGACACAGCTACGGCGTCTGGGTGACCACACCCCCCGGCTACGCGGACTCCATGGATCCCTTACCGCTGATCTACGTGATGGACGGCAACTGGGCTGTAGGTCTTACCGCCCCGCTCATCGTCACGCAGGCAGACCCGTACCTGACGGTCGCCCCGTACATCCAGGTCAGCGTCGGATATGCCGGTGAGGAAGCCGCCAACTGGGCACGGCTCCGCAACCGCGATCTCGTGCCGCCTGGGGAACCGGTAGGCGAAGAAATGATGGCTACTCTTGCCGCTGCTCGCGACTCGGGTGCAATGACCCAGGAGTACGTGGACGCCTACCTCGAGGAGCTGGCAGACACCCACGGGGACGTCTTCCTCGACTTCCTGACCAACGAACTCCACCCTCGCCTGTACTCGTCGGAGCTACGTGTCAGCGAGTCCGGGCACGGACTCTTCGGGTACTCGTACGGAGGCCTTTTCGCCCTCTACGCATGGCTGCGCGACGCGCCCCCATTCGCGACCTTCGGTGCGGGTAGTCCCGGAGTTGTGAACGCCGACAGCCAGATCCACACACTGGTCGAGGCACTGCCCGAGCGTGGCGTGGGCTCAGTCGTGCCGCAATTGCACGTCACGCTGAACGAAGCCGAACTGACAGGGCCCATTCCGATCTATCGCGGACTGGCACGTAACGTTCTTGCTGTCGTGGAGCAGTTGCACGGCAATGGGTGGTCGCAGGATGTTTCGACCGCGTTGTTGCACGAGACGCACGTCACCGGGCTGCAGGCATCGTTCCTGAGCTACTTGAAAAAATGCCATGCACGGTAGCTGTTCGTCCCGGCGACGATGTGCACGCTGACACGTTCGACGGGCGATTTTCCGTAGACGCCGTTGAAGGAGAAGTCGGCTGTGGGTGTCCACCACGTGGTGGACACCCACAGCCGTGTCTATTCAGTTGTCGCGGCTATCGATTCTCCAAGCCGGACAACACTTCTAACCCATGACGGTCCCGGTCGACTCGGCATTGGGTGCCCGAAGGCGGGAGAATGCGCCGAGGTCGATTTCGAGCCCGGTGTGCATCCCGACATAGGTCAGGGGATCAGCGTCGTGATCGTGTCCAGCTTCCACCTGGTCGATGATCCTGGACATGAGGCGCCCAGCGATGGGCGCATTTTTGAATTGGTTCCCGCTGGTGCCCATGGCGACGTAGAAACCTTGCCTGTCTGTCTTGTCATAGATCGGGGTCCAGTCGGATGCTGCGTCGTACACGCCGGCAATACCTTTCGGTTGTGACGGGACCTCCAGGGTGGGGAAACGCCTGGCGGCGCGGAAAACCTGCGCTTCGAACCGGGCAACAGTGCGATTCGGGTTGGCGGTATCAGGATCGTCGATCCACTCGAGCGGATCGCAATCCGGTTCGGTTCCGCCGACAAGGAAACCGTTTCCAGGTTCGGCTCGCATGTAGGTTCCGAGATCCAAATCGGCGATCATCGGGCCGAGGATCTCGTCGTCGTTGTAGCCAGTGGGTGCGGTGACGTGATGAACTTCCTGGCGCAAGGGCCGAACCGAAACCTTGAAGTCGGCCCCGACGTTCGACAGCTTGTTGAACGCTCCTGACCAGGGGCCGGCGGCATTGACGACAATCTTGGATTTCACACTTTCCCCGTCGTCGAGCCCTAGCTGCCAGATGCCGTCAGGCAACTGCTCGACTGCCACTACACGCGTGTTGTATGCGAAAACCGCACCGTGCGAACGTGCTGCCGCAGCAAGATTCGCGGCAGCCAGTTGCGGGTCGTCGACGAACCCCGCCTGAGGTGTGTACAGCGCGCCGAGCGTGGTTTCGGCATCTGCGAAGAAGGACTCCGAGTCGACTGGCTTCGGAGGATAGTATTTGCCGGCGTCGATACCGGGAATCTTCTCGACGAGTGTCGTTGCGTCCCAAAGCTGGTAATCGATTCCTATCTTCTCGAATAATCCGATCGTGCGCGCGTGGGGCGCGACGTCGACATCGAGCAGTGCCATCCCGCATTGCCGAAACTTCGCAAGCGCGCCGTCGACTGTCGCGTTGAGATGCTCGCTCCAGTTTTGCCAGCAATGCAGCGACTCCCAAGCCGCAGCCATACCGTCGAATGTGGAGTAGTTGAACCGGATAACCGCACTGGATGCACTGGTCGAGCCGTAGCCCGGACCACCAGACTTGTCGATGACCAGGACTTCGTAGCCTCGAGCGGCCAGTTCGTAGGCGATGGAGCTGCCGATCACTCCAGCTCCGACCACAACTGCATCGGTCTTGTCGGTAGGCACTTTCGGCCTCTCTTTCTACTGATGGCTTCGCCGGATCGAAAGCACAGCTGTTCGATCCGGCAAGCTTGGGTTCTGGTAATTCCGACGCCGTCGACTTCCTCTGGAGAGCTTCATCCCGACTTCTCGGATTCGGCTCTGCCTTAATGAATTTGGCACCTGAAAGTCCAGAGGTGTTCGTCGTCCTCAACTCTCTCGTGGCGGCCATCGGAACGCTATCGACAGCTGCGCAAAAAATTACAGCCGTGGCGCGTCCGTTGTCAGAAATGTTTCGTCGGGCTGCCCTGCGTGGCAGACCAGTTTTTCGTTTCCGGAATCCCTCGCCACAGAATGGGAAGCGCGATCAAAGCGATGGCGGTCGCATAGAAGGCAGGCGACAGATCGCTTCCAGTGGCGTTGACCAGTGCTGCGCACACCAGAGGAGCGGTCCCTGCAAAAAGTGCATATGCGATGTTGTAGGGGATTGCCGTGCCGGTGAATCGAGCATGCGTCGGCATCATTTCGAGGATTACGAGCAAAGCGGACGCGAGTAGGGAAAGCGCGATGACCAGAGCAGCCAGTGCAACGGCAATCGCGAAAATGTTTCCGGTGCCGATGAGCATGTAGCTGGGCACCGAAACGAAAACTGACATCACCATGCCGATTCTGACGAGAGGTCTCCGGCCGATTCGGTCGACCGTGGCGCCGAAGAAGATGAACAGCGGGACTGCGAGAACCAAAGCGCCGGTTGTCATCAGCAGTGCCACCGTGCTCGAAACGTCGGCTGAAAGAATCAGAAATGTCGGCATGTAGCCGAGCAGCATATGAGTAACGACACCGAGCGAGGCGAAGTACACGAAGGACGTGAGCAGAGTCCGCCAGTGATTGCGGAACAGATCTGCGAGTGGGCGGGTTGGAAGGGAATCGTTTTCTTGCATTTCCTTGAACGCCGGAGTCTCCTCGACGGCAAGCCTCATGAACAGGCCCACCATGGCGACAACGCCTCCGATGATGAACGGCCAACGCCATCCTCCGTCGGCGAAGTGCTCAGCGCCGACCGAGCTGAATGACAAGACTGTGACCGTGGCCAAGATGCTGCCGACAAATGACGAAGAGCTGATTATCCCTGCGTACAAGCCTCGGCGGTGGGACGGCGCATGCTCGACGACGAAGGTGGCAGCTCCGGTGTATTCGCCCCCGGCCGAGAATCCTTGAACCAATCGGCACAGCAGCAGCAACAGCGGTGCGGCAACACCGATCGAAGCGTACGTCGGTAGGAGACCGATTGCCGCCGTCGAGCAGCCCATGAGCGTAATTGCCAGGGACAGTGACCTCCGTCGGCCGAGGCGGTCACCCAGTCTTCCGAAGAATATGCCGCCGGCAGGTCTGGCCAAGAATGCGACTCCGTAAAGAGCGAAGGTGGCAAGCAGTGCGCCACTGCCGAACTCCGGAGGGAAGAACACTGTCGCGAGAACTGCGGCAGTGAAACCGTAGATCGTGAAATCGAACCATTCGACGATGTTGCCTGTCGCGCCGGCAATCAGGGCCCTACGGCGTGCCGATCGACGTCCGGGTGACGTCTCGGTTTGATGCTCTACAGGAGCATTTGCTGTGCCGGTCATGATGATTCCTCTCGGGATATGCTGAATGGCAACGGCTTTGCGATATCACGGTCACCGATGTCATTCGAGGTATTCGACATTGAAAGAGGTCGGTGGGATTCGATGTTGAACTGGCGACCGAAGGTCGTTTGTCGATTTCGGGTCGGAGGCGACTTCGTCTGAGGGAGATCGTGCCGGCCGGCCTCGCTCCCCATTACGCAAATCCTACGGCTGCAACAGATCTCGTCGCTGCCACTTCTGCCGGTTTGCGGACCGAGTGAAGACGTCACGGGTCTCGGGTGCTTGGCATGAAGCGAGCCTATGGTGCAAAAGTTAGTTGCATCACTGTCATGTGTTCAATTTTCTACGTAGAAATTTGGGCATATGTTGCAAACCGGAGAGGGGGCTCGTACAGTTCGACCATGGTCGGAGAACTGCAGCATTTGGTGGACACTACCGGGCGCCGACTGGACCGTTCCGTTGCGATCGATGATGTACAGATTCGTCTGCTCGCGTACAACTCGCATGACAGTGCCGTCGATTCAGTCAGAATGAATTCCGTTCTACAGCGGAATGTTTCACGCGAGATCGTAGACTTCATCTACGCGAGTGGAGGCCGTGAAGCCCTCGATCTCTTCACTGTTCCCGTCAACGAAGAACTAGGGCTGACCCTTGGCCGGGTCGGGATGCCGATCCGATACCGCAATGCGCTGCTGGGCTTCGTCTGGCTGTTGACTTCGGAGGGCGAAGTTGACGAGGATCAAGCCGAGGTCTTGAGGCGCACGGCTGATGCGGCAGCGATGATCCTCCACCGCGAACAGTTGCTGGACGAGTTGTCCCGAAGTCGGGAGCGGGAACTTACTCGAGACGTCCTGTCGGGCGAGCGGTCGCTGCGCGAGGACGCGGCAAACAGGTTGGCCGAGGAGGGCTTGTTGGCTGCGGGTCCAGCAGTCGTGGTCACTGTGTTGCTCCGTCCTGGCGACCAGTCGACATTGACCGAAAGAGATCGTCTGAGTGTTGCCGTCGGCGTCGATCAGCTTCGTCGGAGGCTCCCGCGGAACAGTGCAATCCAACTCGACCGCCCCGACCACAGTCTGTTGATCGTATCGGTGGCCGAACGCTCGACTCAAACCCATCTGGTCTCGCTGATCGTGGCAGCCCGGGAGCGAGTCTTGTCTGAAAGTGGGCGCCAGAACATCGAATGTTGGGTCGGTATCGGTGAACCGCGAACCTCGGTTGCACACGTGCGCGAATCCTACGAAGAGTCCAGACGTTCCGCAGATGTGGCCCAGGTCGTCAAGGTGCTCGGAAATGTTGTGCGTTATCGGGATCTCGGCGTCTACGGACTTCTGGCCGAACTGTCGGAGGATCGACTCGAGAACAGTATTCACTCAGGTTTGCAGTCCTTGCTCAGCCATGAGGACTCGAAAAGTGAGGCTCTTCTCGCGACGCTGGAGAGTTTTTTGGACAATGCCGGTGACGTAAAGCGAACGTCAGAGGCGCTCTGTGTGCATCGAGGGAGCTTGTACTATCGCTTGCGGCGAATTCAGGAGATAACACGAGCAGACTTGGCAAACGGCGACGACCGGTTGGCCTTGCATTTGAGCCTGAAAGTCGCGCGGCTGTTGGATCTCCGATGATCCCGATCCGAGAAGAGGGGACTGCGGAAGAATCAAGCGGCTCAACGTAGTTGGCGGCTTTCGATCGTCAAGCGGGATGATTCCGGGGTGGGAAAGGAAGCGCGTCGTACATCGGCCGGGCTGGGTCGGGTTGACCTGCTGAGATGTTCATACGTTTGATCGGGCATCTTCTATTTTCTTGTCGGCAGATGCGGCGGAGCGCAACTTTTTCGGGCATTGAAAGTGCAGAATCGTCGAGATGGGTGTCGAGCTGTGTGAAGAAGGCGCGTTTTTGCAAACCGAAATGACGACGAATTTGGTCTGAGTTCGGTCCCCCGGTACGCAGATGTTCGCGCGCGAACTGGACTATTTGTTGCCGACTGCAAACAGGGGATCTAGCGTCCATTACCGTTGGCTCCCTTTATGGTTGGATTGGATCAGATACCTGAGTCGGTGCGATTCGTATGCACCCCTTCACCGCAGGTCTGGTCTGATCTTTCCGAAGTCGGAGTCGCGGAGATACATGCAGTTGTTCGAGATCGTTCCCCCGAAATTGAACAAACGCGCCAGACTGGATTGTGGCCATCGAGGCTGTACGTCTATCCATTTGCTGGTTGCTGAGCCGGCTGGTCAGTACGACACTGAACCGGTGATGTTGCCGGCCTATCGCCAAACGGTGAAGTGGTTTTGCCAGGAGAACGACACGTTTTTGCCGGCATTCGAGACGACGACTCCGCGTGGATCAACTTCTGGGGGAAGGGGAACCGACCACATCATCTTTCCGTCGCGAGCCCGGATCGCGTGCATGCCGGTGTAGTCGCTGAAGACGAAGTGGTCGCCATCGGTCGCACCGCTTCGAACCCAGTACGCGTCTTGCCAGGGCGTTTGCCACAACTGTCGGCCACTCTCGATGTCGAGACCCGAGATTGTGCGCGTCTCGGGAGACGTGACCAGGATTGTTTTTCCTACCACCGCGGCGATGGCGCTTCCTGTCCCGGCCATCGCGGTGTTGACGATTTGTGAACTGCGCCAAAGTTCGTCACCGGAATTCGGGTCGTAGGCGCCGTCGCCGAGAAACATCGGCAGGCCCGTCGAGGACTTACTTGGGTAGGACGACGATGAGTACGAGGGAATCGGTATCGCACGAATCGTGGATCCATTTGAAGCCAAGAGGTTTTGGGTTCCTACATAACCTGACCGGCCGCCGACACTGGTGAGGAACAATCCATTCCCGGCCGGGACAAGCGAATCACCCTCGAATCGGAATCGTTCGGCGCCGGAATCCAGATCGTAGATTCGATAGCGGTACTGTGGGTCCCCGCCATCGCCCTGTTCCATCGCAATGACAGTGTCGGTGTGAGGGACCGTGTAGACGGCCCCGAACTTCTCACTTGGTTCGAAGGTACGCACGAAGTTGGCCGTCAAATTGGTTGTGGTGCCGCTGGCAAGAATTCGTGTTCGAACCGTTCCGTCCATCCTTTCGCCGGACGTGTACACGGTGTCTCCGGCGATGGTGGCGCCATTGAGATCGAAGTCGGTTCCGAGGTCGGACATCAGAGTTCCGGTCGCGGTATCGACAAAGATCATCCGTCGATCGCCCCAGCACGCGATGATCGTGGATTCGTTCTGCTGACTGCACTGGCCGATGACTCCGCCGATTTGCGTTTTCCACAGCGGACTTCCGTCGTCGGGATTCATCCCGACGAGTGTGACGGCACCGACTCCCTGACTCGACGAAGACTCGTCGGTCTTGGGAAGCGGATAAGCAGTCGCGGCCACCAGCACGTCACCGACTTGGTACGTGTTGCCGTAGCCGTAGTAGCTATCGAGCGTGGAAGGCATCGACAGCAGCACGTCCCCGGGGTTGTCCGTGAGCGCTCGGACATCGAGTTCCCAGGCTTGTTGCGGAGGATCGGAGAGGTCTACGTCGACAACGCCTTGCTCGACGATCGGACCGCCTGTCTTCTGCTTCGGCCATGCCGCATCACTGGAGTCGGAGATTACCGATACGACGATGAACGCGATCGCCACGAGCAATGCCAGTCCGAGTGCGACCAGTTTCCAATGTTCCTTCAACCGAAGCTGCATCGAAAGACCGTAACCGATCGATCAAACTGATCGGTTCGTTTCGCGGACGGCCGGCACGATGTCGATCGCGAGATCGAGCCCACGTGCTCGGTGTGACGAAGTGTGGTGGCCTCGTACGCACGAGACCACCACACCGACGGCGTCAGACGTAAGGCGAGTACGCCGGAAGATCCAACTGACCGTTGCCGGACAGCCCGATCACGATCACCTCGGGTTCGGTGACGGCACGGGCGTGAGCGATAGCGCCGGCAACCGCGTGGGTGGATTCCGGAGCCGGGATGATTCCTTCGGCGCGGGCGAAAATCAGACCTGCCTGGAGTGCGTCGTCCTGATCGACGGCAATTGCATCCATGAGTCCGAGGTTGACCGCGTGCGAGACCATCGGCGACATGCCGTGGTAGCGGAGGCCACCGGCATGGATGGCCGGCGGTACGAAATCCTTACCCAGAGTGTGCATCTTGAGCAGCGGCGTCAGGCCGGCGACATCACCGAAGTCGTAGCGGTACTCGCCCTGGGTGAGGGACGGGCATGCCGACGGCTCGCAGGCGACCAGACGAGTCTTGGTGCCTTCGCGAAGGTTTCGTCCCAGGAACGGGAAGGTGAGTCCGGCGAGGTTGGAACCGCCACCGGCGCAACCGAACACGGTGTCGGGGACGGCGTCGCCGGCTTCTTCGAGCTGGACCATTGCTTCCTGACCGATCACGGTCTGGTGCAGCATGACGTGGTTCAGCACGCTACCGAGTGAGTAGTGCGTGTTCGGATCCTGCGCAGCGACCTCGACGGCCTCACTGATGGCCATACCGAGCGAGCCGGTGGTGTCGGG
The DNA here is from genome assembly GCF_030208925.1 of Rhodococcus sp. MEB032. Classification (NCBI taxonomy): domain Bacteria; kingdom Bacillati; phylum Actinomycetota; class Actinomycetes; order Mycobacteriales; family Nocardiaceae; genus Rhodococcus; species Rhodococcus sp. MEB032. The sequence goes on along the minus strand of NZ_JARVSY010000001.1, from coordinate 389,616 downwards.
ATGCGACTTCAACAGTGCGCGTCCGGCTTCCGTCAGGTCCGAAGGCGACGGGTGACAGATTCCGCCGTACGCCTCCATCTGGATGCGTCGGTACGGCTTCGAATCGAAGGACGAGCGAACCTGCCATACCTCGACGTCGAGTCCGAGCAGCGCGCCCGCGAACGACAGCGACGCACCCCACTGTCCCGCACCGGTTTCGGTGGTGAGCTTGGTGGTTCCCTCGATTGCGTTGTAGTAAGCCTGCGCGACAGCAGTATTCGGCTTGTGTGAACCGACCGGGCTCACGCCTTCGTACTTGTAGTAGATGCGGGCAGGTGTGCCGAGAGCGCGCTCGAGTCGATGCGCGCGGAACAGGGGAGAGGGCCTCCACATGCCGTAGATCTCGCGAACCGTCTCCGGGATCTCGATGTAGCGCTCGGTTGCGACTTCCTGCGCGATGAGGTTCATCGGGAACAGCGGCGCCAAGTCCTCGGGGCCGAGCGGCTCACGAGTGCCCGGATGCAGGTGCGGGGGAACAGGCTCGGGGAGGTCAGCCGCCAGGTTGTACCAGTGCGTCGGCACTTTCGACGGGATGGAGACGCCCAAAGGCTCGAGCGAACGGTTGAGTGGGGTGGTGGTCAACTAACTCTCCTTCGTGGATTCGGTACCTGATCTTGGCGGTCGTAGCGACGACGCGTACGGCATTTGCCGGATCGGGGATCCTGAGAGGAGCCTGCTGGACCACCCGATATCGGTCCGGGCAGCACGCAGTTGCGGCTGACCGTCAGCGGTCGGGCCACCAGAGGTGCGCAGTGAGCAGGGTCACGAGCCGATCGTACATCGGCACTCGCACCCTGCTCACGTCGGGCGCAGCTACATTCTCGCCATCCTTCGTCGGCTTAGCGAAAAATCATGCACGTCGTGGTTCCATGCGCCACCAACTTGCCGTTTTTGTCGAGGACCTTGCCCTCTGCCGTCGCGGTACGCCCGCCCACGTGAATGACGCTGCCGTGGGCTGTCAGTTCGTCACCGTCGAGAGGCACCGTGCGGATGTAGTTGAGCTTGAGTTCGAGGGTCGTGTAGCCGACGCCGGCCGGAAGCATCGTGTGTACCGCGCAGCCCATGACCGAGTCGAGCAGCGTTGCGCAGATGCCGCCGTGCACAGTGCCGAGCGGGTTGCTGAAATCGGCGCGCGGGGTCAGGGCGAAGCTCACGGATCCTTCGTTGACCTCGCGCATCTCCATGCCGAGGAGGCGTCCGATGCTGGGCCGGTCGTTGACCTGCGTTCCCATCCAGCGGAGAAGTTCGAGGCCTGTCATCTGCGCCGGATCGACGGTCGCGGTTGTCTCGTCACTCATTGTTTCATCCCATCACTATGTAGGTCGTCATACATAACGTAGCGTATGAGTCGACAGGTGTACCGACGGCCGAAGGATCTGTGACATGGCAGAGCTGAGCTCACGTGATCGCATGATTCGTAGTGCGGTCGAACTGATCAGCCGCAACGGCGTCGATGCGACATCCTTCAGCGACGTCATCAAGCACAGCGGCGCGCCCCGTGGGTCGATCTACCATCACTTTCCAGGCGGCAAGACGGAGTTGATGGTCGAAGCTGTGCGCGCGGCCGGTGCGATCATCACCAGACGAATCAGCTCGGCTGCGGCTACCGGTTCCACGGCCGACGTGATCGAAGCGGTCGGAGACATCTGGCGACTCAATCTCACACGCTCGGACTTCGCGATCGGCTGCCCGGTGATTGCCGGCGGGTTGGCGCGTGCCAGTGAGCCAGAAGTCGCGGAAGTGTCGGCTGAGGTCATGCTGGGATGGCAGAAGTTGATCGAATCGCAACTCGAAACTGCGGGTTATCCTGCAGTGCAGGCAAAATCGATGGCAAACCTGACGATCACGTCGGTCGAAGGTGCAGTGGCGGTGTGCCAGACGACTCGAAGTATCGAGCCGCTCGAACAGGTCATCGCTTCACTGCAGGGGCTCTCTCGTTCTGAGGCTTGGTCCCGCTGAGCCTTCGGGGGTTGACTTCGGTCGTCAAGTATCCGTAACTTCATGTAACGGCTAATTGGGCAGGAGTAGGCGATGACACATTGGTTCGACCTCGAACCGGTCGGTGTCGATTTCTTCGACACGGCACCGCATATCTTCACGTACTCGATCGATCTCGCCGCCGAACCTGACGCCGTCTGGGCCGGTCTGACCGCCGACGAGCCTTTGTCGTGGTGCCGACTGCTCACAAAAGTGCACTACACCTCGCCGCGCCCCTACGGCGTCGGCACGCGCCGAATCGCGGAGGTGGGCGGCGGTGCGATGCAGATGCGCGAAAAGTTCATCACCTGGGACGACGAAACGCGTCGGCACTCGTTTTACGTCGAACAGTCCAATGTTCCGCTGTTCCAATCCTTCGCGGAGGACTACCGCGTCGACGAGCTCGCAGTGGGTTCGAGACTGCAGTGGAATTTTGCATTCTCGCCGCGTCCGAAGCTGTCGCTCGCGGTGCGCGGCGGGCTACCGGTCAACTCGCTGATCTTCTCGAGCTTCGTGCGCGATACCAAGCGGCACTTCGGTTCTGCGCCACGCCATTGACTTTCTTCCCTTCATACGAGAGGCATCCATGACCACGCTCGGAGAATCGTTGACTTTGCCCTGCGGGCAGATCCTGCGGAATCGCACGATGAAAGCTGCGCTCAGCGAGGCTCTGGGTGACCGCACTCATGGACCGTCCACTCGCTTGGAAACGCTGTACGGTCGTTGGGGCAGTGGCGGGTTCGGTTTGCTGATCACCGGCAATGTCATGGTCGATCGATCGCAGATCGCCGAACCGGGCAATGTCGTCGTCGACGACGATCGTGATGCCGAAGCACTGACTGCCTGGGCCAAGACCGCCAAGAACGGCGGCGCCGAGATCTGGATGCAGCTGAACCACCCAGGGCGGCAATCCAACCCGATTGCCAGCAGAGGTAGACCGGTCGCCCCGAGCGCGATCGCGCTGAAGATTCCGGGAATGGCGACGCCGCGAGAACTCTCGACCGCTGAGATCGACGAGATCATCGACAAGTTCGCGGAAACCGCTCGCGTCGCCGAGTCCTCCGGCTTCGGGGGCGTGCAGATACACGCAGCGCACGGTTATCTTGTTGCGCAGTTCCTTTCGCCCTTGTCCAATCAGCGGACGGACGAGTGGGGTGGAGATCCTGAGCGTCGACGACGCTTTCTGATCGAGATCGTTCGGCGCATACGCTCTGCCGTTGCTCCGGGATTCGCGGTCTCGGTCAAGCTCAACTCGGCTGATTTCCAACGAGGTGGATTCTCGGAAGACGAGTCGCGAGAAGTAGTGCGCGCGTTGACCGAAGAGTCGGTGGATCTCATCGAGATCAGCGGTGGCAGTTATGAATCGCCGGCCATGATGGGTAAAGCGCAGAAGCAGAGCACTCGCGATCGAGAGGCATATTTCCTCGAGTACGCCGAGACAGTCCGAGCGATTGCCGGCGACATTCCCTTGGCGGTCACCGGCGGCTTCCGCTCGCGATCGGCGATGGTCGAGGCACTGGCTTCCGGCGCGTGCGACGTGATCGGCCTCGGCCGGCCGACGATCACGATCCCCGACGCGGCAACCGTTCTCCTGGAATCGGATCGGGAACGATTGACCGTGCCGACTGTTGAGTTCGGAGCGCGGAAGTTGTTGGGGAAGGTTGCCGACATCTCGATGCTCGACGGTGCACTCGACCTGCAGTGGCATACCGATCAGCTGCACCGGATGGGCGACGGAAGCGAGCCGGATCCGGCTCGGCCGTGGTGGAAGACCCTCGGAACGATGGTGAGGCGAAACGGATTCGATGCGCTTCGCCCCACCAAACGAGCGGCTTGATCAGTTCGGTGCACCGATGTTGAGTTCATCGGGATGCGCGCCGACGCGGGTACCGTCGTCGAGCGTATCGATTTCGCTCAGGTCGAGATCGGTGAGTTCGAAGTCGAATACGTCGATGTTCTGAGCGATTCGAGCATCGTGTACGGATTTCGGGATGACGATCAGGCCGTTCTGAAGGTGCCAACGGATCAGGACCTGCGCGGCAGTCTTGCTGTGGCGGTCACCGATTCGAGTGATGATCGGGTCGGTGAGCAGGGTGTTGGGCTTGGACGCCTTACCCCAACCTGCGTTACTGGTACCGCCGAGTGGGCTCCACGATTCGACCTTGATCCCGTGCTCGGCGGCCTTGTCGCGAATGGCGTGCTGCGTGAGGTGCGGGTGCAGTTCCACCTGATCGACTGCGGGCAACAATCCACCGCGTTCGACGAGAAGCTGCAGATGATGCGGCTCGAAGTTGCACACCCCGATTGCCTTGGCGCGGCCCGATTCCGCGATCTTTTCGAGTGCGTCCCACGTGCGGAGGAGTCGGTCGTTGTCCTGCAGAGGCCAGTGGATGAGGTAGAGATCGACGTAGTCGACGCCCAGCTTGTCGATGCTGGTGTCGAAAGCCTTCAACGCCGGCTCGTAGCCCTGATCCGCATTCCACAGCTTCGTGGTGAGGAAGATGTCCTCTCGCGCGACGGACGAGTTGGCGATACCTCGTCCGACGCCCTCTTCGTTTCCGTAGGCGGCAGCGGTGTCGATGTGCCGGTAGCCGGCCTCGTCGAGTGCGAACCGTACTGCATGCTCGGTTTCGTCGTTGGTGGCCTGCCAGACTCCGAGGCCGAGTTGCGGGATCGTGGTTCCGGAATTCAGCGTGATGTCAGGAATGCTCATGGATCAAGGCTAGCGATCTCGAGCTGTCCTTGCCTGGGTCAGAGCTGCGTGGGTCAGAGCTGCCTGGGTCAGAGAGTGGTAGCCGAGTACCCATGCGCCGCTGCAACACTGTCGGACAGGAGCAGGCCGTCGTGTGTGCTCAGACCTGACCCCAGGCCGGGAACTGTCGCGACCGCGTCCTTCCACCCCTTGTCTGCCAATGCGACGACGTACGGAAGCGTCGCGTTGGTGAGTGCGTAGGTGGACGTACGGGGGACGGCTCCGGGCATGTTCGCAACGCAGTAGAAGACCGAACCGTGAACCTGGTACGTCGGATCGGCGTGCGTGGTCGCGTGTGAATCCTCGAAGCAGCCTCCCTGGTCGATGGCGATGTCGACCAGGACAGAACCCGGCTTCATACGCGCCACCAGGCTGTTGGAGACGAGAGTCGGCGCCTTCGCCCCGGGGACCAGCACCGCGCCGATGACGAGGTCGGCGTCGAGTACAGCCTGTTCGAGTTCGAGGCTGTTGGACGTGATGGTCTTGACCTGGCCGTGGTACAGCTCGTCGATTTCCCGCAGGCGAGCGATCGACAGATCGAGAACGGTGACGTCGGCCTGCATGCCGTAGGCCACGGCGATGGCGTTCTTACCGGAGACTCCCGCACCGATCACCACGACCTTGGCGGGGCGCACTCCGGGTACGCCGCCCATCAGCACTCCGCGTCCGCCGCCGTGACGCATCAAGTGATAGGCGCCCGCCTGCGGTGCCAGGCGTCCGGCTACTTCACTCATCGGGGCGAGGAGGGGCAGTGAACCGTCGGAACCGACAACTGTTTCGTAGGCGATGGAGGTGGTCTTCGACGTCAGGAGCGCGTCGGTGCATTCCTTCGACGCCGCCAGGTGCAGGTAGGTGAAGAGAACCTGATCCTTACGGAGTCGCGAATACTCTTCTGCAATAGGTTCTTTGACCTTCAGGAGTAGATCTGCGTCCGTCCAGACCTGATCGGCAGATCCGAGGATCTGCGCGCCCGCGGCCTTGAAATCCTCGTCACTGAACGAGGAGCCGACGCCTGCACCCGTTTCGATGACGACTTCGTGTCCTCGGCCGACCAGTTCGTGGACGCCTGCTGGGCTGATGGCCACGCGGTACTCGTGGTTTTTGATCTCGCGGGGGATTCCGACCTTCATGACACGGCTCCGAACTGAGTCTGTTGTTTCTTCGAATGGCAGGTGCCAAGCATGAAGTTTCGTCGCCAGATAGTGAAGAGAAGTGAAGATAATTCTCTACGCTGTATGTATGGTGCGTGAAAGTTCAAAAATCGGTATTCAGACGGCTGCCTCGCCGAAGCATGTTCGGGCAGCAATGAAGTTGGACGAGATCGACCGGGTTCTGCTCGAAGAGCTGGCGAAGGATGCGAGGATTCCGAACAATGCGCTGGCCGCGATCGCGGGAATTGCGCCGTCGACATGCCTCGGACGTGTGCGCGCATTGGTGGAAAACGGCGTGATCAGGGGATTCCATGCGGACATCGATCCCGCCGCTCTCGGAATGGATCTGCAGGCGATGATCGCAGTTCGACTGCAGGCCAACGCACGGTCGCACCTCAGCCGGCTCGGCGACGATTTCGCCAAGCTGGACTCGGTGCTCAACGTGTACTTCGTTGCCGGTGTCGACGACTACATGCTGCACGTCGCAACGACAGATTCGGCGCAGTTGCGTGACTTCGTTGTCAACAATCTCTCGGCGCATCCGGCGGTTGCTGCGACCGAGACGATTCTGATCTTCGAACATGTCAGGCCGCGAGGCGGTACTGCCTGATTCGTTCTCACCTGATGGCGGGTCGACGCCCGGACCAGGCGTTCTCGAGGAGTTCGCTCAGGCCCGGCGGGGTGATCTCACGCGGATTCGGATACGCGGCGGAGGTGGCGAGTTCGACTGCATTTTCGATTTGATCGTGACTCATTCCCAGTTCTCGCAGAGTGGTCGGTCCGCCGCACGAGGTGACGAGGTCGAAAACGCCGGTGGCGGCGTCGGATGCGCCCAGAGCAGTCGCTATTCGCGACATCACATCCGGGACGGCAGGCGCGTTGAATGCCATCGCGTGGGGGAGGACAACGGTGTGGGTGGGAGCATGCGGCAAACCGAAGCTGCCACCGAGGGTGTGGCACAACTTGTGATGAAGCCCCATACCGACCGTGCCCAAGCAGGTTCCGGCCAACCAGGCTGCTTGCAGTAGTTCGGCCCTACCTTCCAGATTTTTCGGATCATCGACAATGCTCGGCAGCGCACGGCCGATCCCGGAGATCGCCTCGATCGCCATCAAGTCCGTGATCGGGTTGGACTCGGTGGAGTACAACGCTTCAACCGCATGCGCCATCGCGTTGACGGCGCTGGTGACGGTGGTATCCAGCGGCAGATCGAGAGTGAGGTCGACGTCGTAGATGACGGTTTCCGGTCTGATGTGGGGAGAGGAGCGAGTTGTCTTGCGTCCGTCCTCTGTTTCACCCAACACCGGAGTGACTTCTGATCCCGCGTACGTTGTCGGAACGACGATCTGATCGAACCCCGCTCGTAGTGCCAATGCCTTGGACAACCCGGTTGCCGAACCGCCGCCGATCGCGACGACCGTGTCGACGTGATGGTTCTCGGCAAGTCTCAGCGCGGCTGTCGTGACTTCGATCGGAGTATGCATCACAGCGCCGTCGAAGCGGGCCACCGCCATGTCGCCGAGAGATTCGGTCACGGCGGCGGCAACCGCGTCGAGTCGACGACTTGCCAGCACCATCACTCGGCTACGGCCGAGCCGCCGCACTTCTTCGGCGATCGTATCGATCATCCCTTGGCCGAAGACAATTCGAGCCGGTGAAGCGTCGTACGAGAAGGGCTTCATGTCATCCCTGCGAAACGGTGGCGTGCATTTCCCAGACGATGACCTCTGCCCCGGTATCGGAGCTGAGCTGCTGACCTCCGCCGCCGGACACGCGTACCGCGTCACCTTGTTCGAGCACTCCGACGCCTTCCATGGCGGCCTGACCGTCGGCGACAAAAACGTGCAGGAACGGTGCGTCGGGCAGGGTCACGGGCTGTCCGGGTTGCAGACGCGCAACGTGCATCGCGGCGTACTTGTTCTTGATCCGGATTGCCGAGTGATCGGCGTACGCGTCCATGCCGGAGGCGACGGGAACCAGTCCACCGGCAAGCAATTCGGCGTCGATCTCCAACTGCTCGTAGCCGGGGGTGATTCCGGCTTCGTCGGGGATGACCCACATCTGGATGAAGTGAACCGGGTCGCTGTGCTTGTCGGAATGGCTGCCGGCCACGTCACCGAGTCGCCACGAATCGTTCTTCTCCGAATGCAGGATGCCCGTTCCGGCGCTCATCCGCTGGGCTAGACCGGGGTAGATGACACCCGAATGACCCATCGAATCCTGATGTACGAGAGAACCTCTCAGTACCCAGGTGACGATCTCCATGTCCTGGTGGGGATGGGTGTCGAATCCCATTCCCGGCGTGACGATGTCGTCGTTGTTCACCAGAAGAAGACCGTGGTGAGTGTTCTTCGGGTCGTAGTGATTGCTGAACGAGAACGAGTGCTTCGAGTCCAGCCAGCCGGCATTGGACTTGAAACGATCCCCGGATCGACGGATATCGAGGTTCGGCTGCGACAGAGTGGAGGTCATGGTGTGCCTTCCGAATGGTATGGGGGAGAGCAAGTTTTCAGAGGACGTGATTGCCGTACATCTCACCGAGTGGGTCTGCGATCAGTTCGAGTCGAGCGCCGTCGGGATCGCGGAAGTACAGCGAAACCTCACTGTGCTCGATCAGTTCGACGCCGGCCTCGGTCAGTCTGGTACGTAGCTTCGCCCACTTGGCGGGTTCGACGCTGATCGCGATGTGGTGGAGGCCGCCGAGTACTTCTTGGTACGGGCCCACGTCGAGACCCGGGAAGTCGAAGAACGCCAGAAGGTTGCCATTGCCGATGTCGAAGAAGAAGTGCGAAGACCCGGGATAGTCACGGTTCTCGATCAACTCGGTGAGTGGGAATCCGAGGAGATCCTGGTAGAACTTCACGGTTCGTTCGACGTCACTGCTGATCAGGGCCGTATGGTGCAGGCCGCGGGCGGTCGATGCGGGTCGTTTGTCGGCGGGGAGCAGATGTCGATCCCTGATCTCGGCCCGGCGTTCCTCGAACTGCACTGCGTTGTTGTCGCTCATAGCGCCCGCCTCTCGGTTGAACCTTCTCTTCGAACAGGTAGTTGACTGATCAACTACGTTGAGAATAGATCATTTGATTTCGTTGTCAACTACTTCGGATATGCTGGTGTCATGGAATCGACGCGGTGGTTGAGCGACTCGGAGCAAACGGCCTGGCGGGCTTACCTGGACTCGACCCGACTGCTCCAGCGTGTTCTCGATCAGCAGTTGGTGCGAGACTCCGACATTTCCTTCACCGATTTCGAACTGCTGGTCGCTCTCGCCGAAGCGCCCGGCCGGCAACTGCGCATGAGTGAGCTCGCCGACGCTGTGATGGCGACCCGAAGTGGTGTGACCAGGGCCGTCAATCGGCTGGTCGGTGCCGGGTGGGTGCGCCGGGTCGAGTGTGTCGACGACAAGAGGGGCGCTAATGCGGAGCTGACCGACTCGGGTGCCGAGAAATTGGCGTCGGCAAGCCCGGCGCACGTGGCCGCTGTACGGGAGAGCATGTTCGACCTGCTGAGCCCGCGAGATGTCGAGCGGCTGGGTGTGGTCTTCGGTGAGATGCGTCGGCACCTTCTCGAGGCCCAAGCAAGTAATTGACAGAGCAACGGCCCATGTCATGTAGTTGGTGAGGGCTGCGAACGGACTGCCATCATTGTCTGGTGACCCGTATTCGTATGTTCGCAACCGACCTCGACGGCACCCTGCTGCGCTCCGACCGAACGATTTCGGCGCGCACCGCGCAGGCCATGGAGAACGCGCGGCTCGCGGGGATCGAAGTTGTGTGGGCGACGGCCCGGGCCAGGCATTCGGTACACACGTTGGCGAGCTCGTGCGGATTTCGCGGTAAAGCTGTGTGTGCCAACGGAGCTGTCATTCTCGACCTGGCGGACGGGACTCCGGAGATCGTCGACACCGTTTCGATCGAAACATCTTTGGCTGCAACAGCTATGGAGCAGGTTCGTGCTCTGATTCCTGGCGTCGTGTTCGCGAACGTCGGACCCACGCAGTTCTTTGCCGAGCCGGAGTATGCCGCTCTGTGCGAGTTCGCGGACCATCACCGGCACCTGCACGAGATGGTGCTCGCCGATACGCTGCCGCTGGACGTGGAGCCGATGGTCAAGATCGTGGCCCGGCATGCCGAGGTTCCCAGCGCCGACCTGTACCGAACTGCGGTCGCTGCGGGCATCGAGGGTGTGGAGTTGACCCACTCCGGGGCTCCGTACATGGAAATGGCTGCAGCGGGCGTCTCGAAGGCCAGCGCTCTCGCGCAGTTGTGCGCGATCGACGGCATCGACGCGTCGGAAGTTGCCGCGGCCGGTGACGCCTTCAACGACGTTGCGATGCTGACCTGGGCCGGAACGGCTCTGGCGCCCGCCAACGCCAGAGCCGAGGTCATCGAGCTCGCCGACCGAATTTTGCCCACGAACGACGAGGACGGGGTGGCGAGCTACCTCGAAGAGCTGGTTGCGGGGAGCTAGTTCAGCTGCTGACGGCCTTGGGTCCGATGCCGATACCGACTCCGCAGTCCGTCATGAATTCGGAGAAGACACGGTCGAAGCGATCCGGATAGTCAAGGTGCGGGAAATGCCCGGCGCGCTTGAATATCTCCACCCGCCCCAGCGGTAGTTCGGCGCGAGCATTCTCGGTGTGGGCGTTGGGGATGATGGTGTCTTCCTCGCCCCACACCAGTAGTGCCTGCAGATTCTTGAAGTTGGCGAAATGCGGAGTGGCATTGACGGTTTGACCGTTGTAATTGATGACCGATCGTGCCGTCGCCAGAAATGCCTGACGCGTCGACGCGTCCGACACCGAAGCAAAGCTCTTACGGGCCTCACTCGCGCTGGCACCGAGCTTGAACAGGCCGATCTTGTTGAAAAGTCCGAGCGCTTTGTCTGTCACGTCGGTCAGGGTCCGGGACGCGAGGACGGGAAGTACCAGTTCGCTGCCGGGCAGAGTTGCTGCACGCAGGAGTGGGCTCACCTCGGGGCCGAGTCCGCCGCTGGCTACCAGGCACAGCCGCTCCACACGCTCGGGGAAGAGATACAGTGTCTGCATCGCGATCCCACCACCGAGGGAGTGGCCGACGAGGGTGGCCGACGGAATGTCGAGGGCCTCGAGGAGGTCACGCACAGTGGCGGCGTGAGCGCTGAGTGAGTAGTCGCCGGCAGGCTTGTCCGACGCACCATGTCCGAAGAGATCAGGGGCGATCACGCGGTAATGACGCGAGAGCGTCTCGATCTGCGGCTCCCAATTGGAGTGCGCGCCCAGTAGGCCGTGAATGAGCACCACAACGGGGCCACTGCCTTGGTCGACGTACTTGAGCTGGTCGCCGTGCAATACAACCGTCTGTAATTGGTCGGTTGCCATGATTGAACCTTTCGGAGCCGCCAGTGTCTGTGGCTGCTCGCGTGTTGTCGGACCGCACCCGCCCCGACGCGGATCCACGGGTATTTGTGACCGGGAGTAACCCCAGTTCCCTCAGTATGCCCACCGAGGGGCCCGATGTCGTCGCCATCGGGCGTGTTGTGACGAACCGTGAGCCGTCGGCTGAGGGGAGACGTACAACTCACCGCCGCGTGTCGGCGCCGCTGATCAGGCGAAATCGACCAGTTTGCCGAAAGTGAGGTTGATGTCCCACGGTGTGACGCCCCACGTCTCGATCGCTGATACCGCGAAGATTCCGGCAGCCTCGATGGTGTCCTGTGAGGCTGGTGCCGAAACGGAAACGCCGGTTTGTCCGCTCGGAACCTCCGGCCAGACGCCGGTTCCGGCGGGCGCGGGGGTGGCCTCCATGACCGCGTTGGCCAGTCCCGATTCGTCGACGGTCGTGAAGAGGCAGTTCGGCTCGTGCGGAGAATCCCACCCGCCGAGTTCCGCGAGCCAGAATTCGCCACGTCCAGCAGCGGAGATCGCGACCGACGCGAGTACCGATTCGAGATCTTCCCAAGCGTCGGACGTCGGGGTCGACGCCTCGGTGAGCTTGAACGGTGCGGCAAGTGCAGTGCTGTCAGGGGAAGCGAAGCGCGGCTGCACAGTGAGGGCCTGGGTCTGGGTATCCAGAAACGCAACCTCTCGGAACTTGTTGTCCGGCAGGGTCGTACGGGCTACGAGACCGCGTCCCAACAGTGCGCCGAGCGCCGCGGGATCGTCGACGCTCCACAAGCGGGTCTCGTCCTCGGACCAGGTGCGGATCTTTCCGCCGACGACGGGACTGATCAGCACGGGCTCGAGGTTCGTAGTGCCTGTTGACTCGCTCACCGCTGGCTCCCCACCGCACGTCGTACCGCCGGACCGGTTCCGGGCGACGAGATAAGTATGCCGCCTCGCTGCTGTGCGCCTTTATTAACCGCCGGGGGTTAATAAAGGCGCACAGCAAGTGGTCACATATGCGTGCCGCCGTCGATGCGGATTTCCGTTCCGGTGACAAACGAGCCGTCCTCGGAAGCGAGCATCGCGATCACGCCGGCGACCGCGGACGGGGGAGCGAAACCCTCACCGATTGCCGGGGCCAGCTTGCCGAGCAGCGTGAAGTCGATGTCGGCCGGGAAGCCGGGATCGGACGTCATGCCCGACGCGATGCTGCCGGGTGCGACGGCCACGGCGCGAAGACCCTGCTTGCTGTACTCGAGTGCAAGTGCGTGCGTGAAGGATTGGATTCCACCCTTCGACGCCGCATATGCCGTCATGTACGGGTGGGCGAAGGTCGCCGATGTGGAACTGAAGTTGACCACGACGCCTGCTCCGCTTTCGAGCAGTGCCGGCAGGGACTCCCTCGTCATGAGGAATGTTCCGGTGAGGTTGACCCCGATGACGGTGTTCCAGAAATCGAGTGTCATCTCGTGGGTGTGCGCGGAGCGCAGAATGCCCGCCGCATTGACCAGCACGTCGAGCCCGCCCAGAGCCTTGATCGCAGCGCCGACCTGTTCGCGAACAGACTCTTCGCTGGAGATGTCGACCTTCACCGTGGTCAGGCGATCGGAGTGTCCTGCGTCCTTCGCGGTGTTCAGCGTCTGTTCGAGGCCGGTCTCGGAAATGTCGGCGGCGACGACGGTGCCACCTTCTGCCAGGATGCGGGCAACGGTGGCCTGGCCGATTCCGGATCCTGCGCCGCTGATGAGGACGCGCTTGTCGTCGAATCGATTCACGAGAAAACTCCGGTCTGTGGGATGGACAGCTGTCTGGTGACCGATTCTGCGCGATCCAGAGCTATTAATCTGCTGGGCATTCCACTGACTGGGCACCAGTGGTGCTTGTTCGCTCGCAATCCCGAGCGAACAAGCACCGACGTCTCCTAGAGGCCCGCTGCCTGCGCGAGGCTCGGCAGGTAGGTGCTCGGCTGACCGAAGAGCTGAGCGCTGCCGTGTGCACGCTTGAAGTACAGCTGAGCGTCGTGCTCCCAGGTGATTGCGATTCCGCCGTGCAACTGAACCGCTTCGGAGGTGATCTGCTGCAAGGCTTCCGAGCAGTAGACCTTCGCCACTGCCGCGTCGTCCGCCGACTGCGTCGCCACGGCGGCGTACGTCATCGAGCGCGCCGTCTCGACCAACGTGTACATATCGGCCATCCGATGTTTGAGGGCCTGGAAAGAACCGATCGCGCGACCGAACTGCTTGCGCGACTTGGTGTATTCCACGGTCTGTTCGACGATCGCTGCTGCCGCTCCGACCTGTTCAGCAGACAAGGCGATCAGAACGACGGTTCGGATCCGATCGACCAGATCTTCGGACCACTCCAGTGGCCGACCACGAACACCGGAGAACGTGACCTCCGCCAGCGTTCGCGTCGGATCCATGGTGGGGACGCGTCGGCGGGAGACGCCTTCGGCCGCTGGATCCACTTCGTAGAACCCGTCGGCCGTCAGAACGAGCAGGGTGTCTGCGACGTGTCCGTCGAGGACGTACGACGCCGTGCCGGTCAACGCGTCTTCGGTTGCCTCGACGCTGAAGGTGCTCCAACCCGCGGCACCTGCCCAGCACAGAGCGAGCGTGCTCTCGCCGGACGCGACACCGGGCAGCAGTCGCGAGCATGCGTCGTTGTCACCGGAAAGCAGCAGTGCCTGTGCGGCAAGAATCGCCGAACCCAGCATCGGTGACGGGGTCAGCGTGCGGCCCAATTCCTCCTGGACCACATGTACCTCGCCCAAACCTGCTCCGACGCCGTCGAACTCCTCCGGAATCGCCAACGCGGCGACGCCGATCTGCTCGCACAGCTTGCTCCACAAAGCGGCGTCGTAGCCGATCTCGGTGGTGATGGCGGCGCGGACGGCAGCGGAGTCGGAATGCTTGCTCAGGAGATCGCGTACCGATGCGCGCAATGCTGCCTGGTCTTCGGTGTCGATGCTCATGATGCAACCAGCGCTTCGACGACGCGTGCGCGATGCTCGGACGGTGTGCCCCACGCGGTGAGCAGCGCCCGTACCTTGGTGAGCCACAAGGAGAGATCGTGTTCCATCGTGTAGCCGATGGCGCCGTGAACCTGGAGTCCGACGCGAGCGGCCTTGTACGCAGCATCCCCGCACGCGACCTTGGCCGCAGAGATGTCACGCGAGGCGTCGGCCGACTGATCGCGAACCGACAGTGCGGCGCCGTGCAGCAGGGGGCGAGCCATCTCGAGGGAGACGGCAACCTCGGCCAGGTGGTGCTTCATGGCCTGGAACTGTCCGATGACCTTGCCGAACTGCTTGCGCTGCTTCGCGTATTCGGTGGTGACCTCGAGCAGTGTCTGGCCCAGGCCCTGCAACTGCGCGGCAGTGGCAAGAGCGCCCATGTCGAAGGCGGCCGAGAAGTCGGCGGAGCCCAGCGATTCGCCGGCTGAAACCTCGTAGAGCTTGCGGGAGAGATCCACTGATGCCTTGGCTTCGCCAGGGACGCCGAGTGATACGGCACCGTCCTGCGCTAGCAGAACCAGATCCACCGCATCGGCGTCGAGCGCGAACGGTGTGCGCGGGGGAGCTGCGACGGTTGCCAGCGAACCCTCGGCGAGAGCAGAGAGACGTTCCGGTGCAACGGAAGCCAGGAGCGTCGGCGCCACGGCGATCGTTTCGACGACCGGTCCGGGTACTGCGTGCCGACCGAGCTGTTCGAGCGCAACGACCAGGTCGACGGCGTCGGCGCCGAGTCCGTCGTGCTCTTCGGAGATGACGAGACCGTTGACGCCGGTCTCGGCGAGGCGCTGCCAGAGCTTCTTGCCCGGCTCGGTGTCACCGTCGTTCCACGAACGGATGACGGCGGGCATGTCGGACTTGGTCAGCAGTGCATCGATGCTTGCAGCGAAGTCCTGGTGGGAGGAGTCGAGCGCGAATCTCATCGGTCCGCCTTCGGTAGGCCGAGCAGACGCTCAGCGATGACGTTTTTCTGAATCTCGTTGGTGCCTGCGTAGATCGGGCCGGACAGGGAGAACAGGTATCCGTCCATCCAGTTGTCGGCCAACTCGGCTTCAGGGCCCTGAAGTTCGAGAGCAGTCTCGTGGGTGGCGATATCCCACTCGGACCAGAAGACCTTGTTGATCGAGGACTCGGCGCCGAGCTGTCCACCGTCGGCCAGACGGGTGACGGTGCCGAATGTGTTGAGTTGGTAAGCGCGAGCGCCGATCCAGGCGTCGGCGACCTGGTTGCGCAGAGCGCTGTCGTCGGTGCGTCCGCTGGACTTGTACAGCTCGAGCAGGCGGTCGACGGTGGCGAGGAAGCGGCCGGGGCTGCGCAGCGAGAGACCACGCTCGTTGCTCGCGGTGCTCATCGCGACGCGCCAACCTTCGTTGACGTTTCCGATTACACCCGACTCACCTGGGTTGGCCGGGTCGTCCGGAACGAAGACGTCTTCGAGGAAGATCTCGGCGAAGCCGGGCTCACCGTCGAGCTGATCGATCGGGCGAACGGTGACACCCTTCGACCGGAGGTCGAACATGAAATACGTGATGCCCTTGTGGCGCTGCGCATCCAGATCGGAGCGGAACAAGCCGAAGCCCCAGTCGGCGTAGCTGGCACGCGAGCTCCACGTCTTCTGCCCGTTGAGCAGCCAGCCGCCGTCGACCTTCTTCGCACTCGAACGCAGGCTAGCGAGGTCGGAACCGGATTCGGGCTCGGACCAGGCCTGGGCCCAGATGTCGTCGGCACGAGCCATGCGTGGCATGATGCGAGCCAACTGCTCGGCATTTGCATGCTCGAACAGTGTGGGAGCCAACAAGAAGATGCCGTTCTGGCTGACGCGGCCGGGCGCCCCCGAGCGGTAGTACTCCTCCTCGAAGATGACCCATTCGAGCAGGGATGCATCGCGTCCGCCGAGTTCCTTGGGCCAGGAGACGACGGCGTAGCCGGCGTCGGCGAGAGTGTGCTCCCACTGACGGTGCTCTTCGAAGCCTTCGGCGGTATCCATCGACTTCAGGGGAGTTGCGGGCACATTCGCTTCCAGGAACGAGCGAACCTCGTCACGGAATGCGGTTGTGGCGTCGTCGAATACGAGATCCACTAGTTTGTTCCTTCCTGCGGTGCGCGAGCACTGGCAGCCATAGCTTTGGCGTCGAGTCCACCAAGCGAGTCTTTGCCGACTTCGGCGTTGTGAGCGTGAGCGAAGTGATGCAGACCGAAGACGGAGTCGATGCCGTTGCGCATCCCCATCTGATCCTCGCACTGATTGACGGCCTTCTTGGTCAAAGCCAGTCCGAAGCGCGGCATCTCGGCGATACGTCCGGCGAGCTCGAACGTCTCCTTCTCGAGATGCTTGCGGGCGACGACGCGGTTCACCATGCCGATTTCGTATGCACGTTGCGCGGTGAACCTATCGCCGGTGAAGAGCATTTCCTTGGCGAATCGTGAACCGACCATCCACGGGTGCGCGAAGTATTCGACGCCGGGGATGCCCATGCGGACAACGGGATCGGAGAAGAAGGCGTCGTCGGCCGCGACGATCATGTCGCAGACCCAGGCGAGCATGAGCCCGCCGGCAATGCAGGCGCCTTGCACCATCGCGATGGTGGGCTTGGGGATCTCCCGCCAACGGCGGCACATGCCCAGGTAGACCTCCATCTCGCGGGCGAAACGCTGGTCACCGCCTGGCTTGTCGACGTGATCCCACCACATGGTGGCCTTGTTCTCGTACTCGACGTGATGGTCGCGTCCCGGAGTTCCCAGGTCGTGACCGGCACTGAAGTGAGGTCCGTTGCCTGCCAGGACGATCACCTTCACCTCGTCGTCTTCGACGGCGCGCTGGAATGCCGCGTCGAGGGCGTACGTGACCACCGAGTTCTGGGCGTTGCGGTAGTCGGGTCGATTCAAGGTCACGACGGCGACCGAGTCACGAACCTCGTAGGTCACGACGTCGGCTTCGAAGGGAACGGTCATGATTGTTCCTCGCGCAGAACCGTTTTGAGGACCTTGCCCGAAGGGTTACGGGGCAGGTGATCTACGAAGCGCACCTCGCGGGGCACCTTGAAGCCTGCGATCTTCTCCTTGAGGAAGGCGATTACCGACTCTTCGGTGAGGCCGGCACCGTCGAGTTGGGCGATGTAGACGCGGCCCACCTCTCCCATCCGGTGATCGGGGATGCCGATGGCAGCAGACTCGTGGACGCCGGGCAGGCGAGCCAACATGCCCTCGATCTCGGCGGGGTAGACGTTGAATCCGCCGCTGACGTACATGTCTTTCAGACGGTCGGTGATGTCGAGATATCCGCGCTCGTCGAGGGTTCCGACGTCTCCGGTGTGCAGCCAGCCGTCGACGTCGATTGCCTTGGCGGTGGATTCCGGGTCGTCGAGGTACCCGAGCATGACGTTCGGTCCGCGAAGCAGGATCTCGCCTTGGTCGCCGATCTTGACCTCGAAATCGGCTGTCGCGCGGCCGGAACTGGTGGAGACGGTGACCGGGTCGTCGTCGGTGCGGCACATGGTCGCAACCACTGCCTCGGTCAAACCGTATGCCGTGAGGACGGCGTCGAAAAGCTCTGCTTGCATGCGCTCGACGAGGGCAACCGGCACGGGTGCTGCGCCCGTGATCGCGATGCGGAGCGAGGACAGGTCGTATTCGCTGCGGCGGGGATGATCGAGGATGGTCTGGTAGATCGTCGGGGCGCCAGGCAGGATGCTGATCTTCTCGCTGCTGACCAATGCGAGGGTGTCGTCGATGTTGAAGACGGACACCGGCACGATCGTCGCACCGTTCAACAGGCAGACCAGGATTCCGGCCTTGTACCCGAAGGTGTGGAAGAACGGGCTGATGATGAGGAAGTTGTCGTCGGCGGTGACCTCGGCGCATTCACCCCACGACTTGGCGACAGCGATGGACTGACGATGCGCGGTGATCGCACCCTTGCTGCGCCCCGTGGTGCCGGAGGTGAAGAGGATGTCGCTGACGTCGTCTGGCTGCACCTTCGCAGCACGCGCGTCGGCTTCGGTGCGGGCGGCGTCGGTGGCGAGCGCGAGGAAGTCCTCGAACTCGATGACGCCGTCACGGTCGTCGTCCCCGTCGATCGGTACCTGGATGACGGTGGGGATCCTCAGGTCCGGATTGGCGTCGAGCAACTGCTGGTACCGGTCGGCCTTGAGGAACGTGCCGACGACCACCAGGGCAGCTGCGTCGACGCGCTCGATGATGTCGAGTGCTTCGGTGCCGGTGTAGCGCGTGTTGATCGGGATGATGGCTGCGCCGGCGTACTGAGCGCCGAGCAGGGCGATCACCCAGTGGTACGTGTTGGGCGCCCAGATGACGACGCGGTCGCCTGCCTTCACCCCACGGTTGATCAGTGCGCCGGCGAAATCGCGGACGCGCTGATGTAGCTGTGCGAAGGTCAGTCGGGTGTCGCCATCGGCGATAGCCGCGCGCTCACCGAACTCCTCGGCGGCCCGGATGAGGGCTGATGGGATGGTTCTCGGTTGTTCGGTCACTGGACTCCTACCTGACACGCTACCTAGCAAGTGCTTGGTAGGTTATCTTACATATGTGGACCAGAGCGAGAGCCCGGACGGGCAGATGACGGACGACGAGTTTGCGGCCACGGTCGCGCAGTGGTTGGCCGAGAACTTGACGGGCAAATTCGCCCAGCTCAAGGGTAAGGGCGGCCCCGGCAGTGAGCACGAGTTCTTCGAGCAACGACTCGAGTGGGACAAGCACCTCGCAGCGTCGGGGTGGACGTGCCTCGGGTGGCCGAAGGAGTTCGGCGGGCGGGGAGCAAGCATCTCCCAGCAGGTCATCTTCCATCAGGAGTACGCGAAGGCCGGTGCGCCCGCTCGCGTCAGCCACATCGGTGAAGAGCTGCTCGGCCCGACGCTGATCGCGTATGGCACCGACGAGCAGAAGCGCCGATTCCTTCCTGGCATCAACACGGTCAGTGAACTGTGGTCGCAGGGCTACTCCGAGCCCGGCGCCGGTTCCGATCTCGCGAACGTCTCCACGACCGCACGCCTCGAAGACGGCAAGTGGATCATCAACGGCCAGAAGGTGTGGACCTCACTGGCTCACGTCGCGCAGTGGTGCTTCGTGGTCTGCCGCACCGAGGTGGGCTCCAAGCGTCACCAGGGGTTGAGCTTCCTGCTTGTCCCGTTGGATCAGCCCGGTGTGACAGTTCGGCCCATTCAGCAGCTCACCGGCACATCGGAGTTCAACGAGGTCTTCTTCGACGACGCCGTCACCGATGCCGATCTGGTGGTCGGGGAACCCGGCGAGGGCTGGAAGATCGCGATGGGGCTGCTCACCTTCGAGCGCGGTGTATCGACGCTCGGACAGCAGATCGGATTTGCCCGCGAGCTCCAAGGCGTCGTCGACCTGGCGAAAGCCAATGGCAGTGACCAGGATCCGCACATTCGCGAAAAGATCGCCCGCGCGTGGGTCGGACTGCGCGTGATGCGCGCCCACGCGATGCGCACTCTCGACGCGGTCGACGCCGGAACCGGTGGCGGAGAAGCGTCCGTCGCAAAACTGTTGTGGGCCAACTGGCATCGTGATCTGGGACAGCTGGCGATGGACGTGCAGGGTGCGTCGTCGTTGGTTGCACCGTGGGCGGATTCCGAAGGCAATGCCTCGGACATCACCGATCCCGAGCACCTCGAGCTCGACGAATGGCAACGCCTCTTCCTCTTCACCCGCGCCGACACGATTTACGGCGGCTCCAACGAAATTCAGCGCAACATCATTTCCGAGCGCGTGCTCGGTCTTCCCCGAGAGGCCCGTTAATGTCTGACACCAAAGCCGCGTCCCCGCTTTCCGTTGCGCCGGAGGAAACCCCGGGCCACGGACTGCTCGCGGGCAAGAAGGCGATCATCACCGCCGCAGCCGGAACCGGCATCGGTTTCTCCACTGCGCGCAGGGTGCTTCTCGAGGGCGGCGACGTTCTCGTCTCCGACTTCCACGAGCGTCGACTCGGCGAGACGGTGGAGAAGCTGAAGGCCGAATTCCCCGGTCAGCAGGTCGAATCGATCATCTGCGATGTATCGAGCACCGAGCAGGTCGACGCGTTGTTCGTCGGCGCCGCCGAGAAGTTGGGACGTATCGACATCGTCGTCAACAACGCGGGCCTTGGCGGTGAAACTCCCGTCGTCGACATGACGGACGATCAGTGGGATCGCGTTCTCGACATCACACTCAACAGCACTTTCCGTTCGACGCGCGCCGCCCTGCGGTACTTCAAGAGCGTTCCCCACGGCGGTGTTCTGGTGAACAACGCGTCCGTTCTCGGTTGGCGCGCGCAGCATTCCCAGGCGCACTACGCCGCAGCCAAGGCCGGCGTCATGGCGCTGACTCGGTGCAGCGCCATCGAAGCAGCGGAGTACGGAGTCCGTATCAACGCGGTCTCGCCTTCCATTGCGCGTCACGCGTTCCTGGCGAAGGTCACCAGTGAGGAACTGCTCGACCAGTTGGCTTCCGGTGAGGCCTACGGCCGCGCCGCGGAGGTCTGGGAGATCGCAACGGTCATCGCGATGCTCGCCAGCGATTACTCCACCTACATGACCGGCGAGATCGTCTCCGTTTCTTCGCAGAGGGCCTAGCGTCCCCGTGCGCGGTTAAGGAGCCCCTGGACTCGCTGACCGCGCACAGGGGAAGGCCCTGGATAGGATTGAATACATGACGCCACCTCGAAATTCCGACGAATCAAACGGCAAGTCCGGGCGCCGCGACGAGCTGCTCGAGATCGCGGCGGGGCTCTTCGCCGATCGCGGAGTGCGCGCGACGACCGTCCGCGACATCGCCGACGCCGCCGGGATCCTGTCCGGCAGCCTGTATCACCATTTCGATTCCAAGGAGTCGATGGTCGACGAAATCCTGCACCAGTTCCTCGACGAACTCTTCGGAAAATACCGCGAGATCGTCGCGGCGGGGTTGGACAGTCGCGCGACGCTCGAAGCACTGGTCGTGACGTCGTACGAGGCCATCGACGCCTCACATTCGGCTGTGGCGATCTACCAGGACGAGGTCAAGCACCTCGTCGGGAACGAGCGCTTCGCTTACCTGGCCGAGCGCAACACCGAATTCCGGGACCTGTGGGTCGGCGTCCTCGAAGCCGGCGTCGCGGACGGGACCTTCCGCTCCGACATCGACGTCGAATTGGTCTTCCGCTTCATGCGCGACACCGTGTGGGTCGCGGTTCGCTGGTACCGACCGGGTGGATCCCTCTCGGCTCACGCCGTCGCGGCTCAATATCTCGCGATCGTGCTCGACGGGCTCTCCGATCCGGCCACAACTTCAGACGCTATTGCTGAATCAACTTCAAGAACTATTGCTGCACAACGAAACTAGGAGCTAACGCTATGTCCGAGGTTTACATCGTCGACGCCATTCGCACACCGATCGGCAAGAGGGGCGGCGCGCTGTCCGGCGTGCACCCCATCGATCTCGGTGCGCACGTCGTCAAGGCACTGGTCGAGCGCACCGGTATCGACCCCAGTGACGTCGACGACGTGATCTTCGGTTGCGTCGACGCCATCGGCGGCCAGGCCGGCAACATCGCCCGTATGTCCTGGCTCGCAGCGGGATTCCCGGAGCACGTTCCCGGGGTGACCGTCGACCGTCAGTGTGGTTCGAGCCAGCAGGCAGTGCACTTCGGCGCTCAGGCCATCCTGTCGGGCACCGCGGATCTGATCGTTGCCGGCGGCGTTCAGAACATGAGCCAGATTCCGATCTCGGCAGCGATGATCGTCGGTCAGCAGTACGGATTCGACACGCCGACTTCGGGTTCGGTCGGTTGGACCGAGCGCTACGGTGACCAGGAAGTCTCGCAGTTCAAGGGCGCCGAAATGATCGCCGAGAAGTGGGACATCAGCCGCGAAGAGCTCGAGAAGTGGGCCCTGCAGAGCCATGAGCGCGCCAAGGCTGCAATCGCCGCGGGTCGCTTCGACAACGAGATCGTCGCCATGGGCGACGCGACCGTCGACGAAGGACCCCGCGAGACCAGCCTCGAGAAGATGGCGACGCTCAAGGTTCTCGTCGAAGACGGACGCATGACCGCGGCAGTGGCCAGCCAGATCTCCGACGGTGCGAGTGCGCTGCTGCTGGCGTCGGCGGAAGCGGTGGAGAAGTACAACCTCAAGCCCCGCGCCCGGATTCATCACCTCAGCGCACGCGGCGACGACCCGATCTTCATGCTCAGTGCGCCGATCCCGGCCACGAAGCATGCTCTCGCGAAGGCCGGCCTGAGCATCGAGGACATCGACATCGTCGAGATCAACGAAGCTTTTGCCCCGGTCGTCCTGGCCTGGATCAAGGAGATCGGCGCAGATCCGGCCAAGGTCAACGTCAACGGCGGCGCGATCGCACTCGGTCACCCGCTCGGCGCGACCGGCACCAAGCTGATGGCAACCCTGCTCAACGAACTCGAGCGCACCGGCGGTCGTTACGGCCTGCTGACCATCTGTGAAGGTGGCGGCACCGCGAACGCGACGATTATCGAGCGTCTCTGACGCCTTGCTGTGCGCCTTTATTAACCGCCGGCGGTTAATAAAGGCGCACAGCAGTTAGTTGTTCGGCACATCCGCGACCTTGATGTCGAAGTTCGCACTTTCACCGTCAACGCTGGTCACGGTAGCTGTGACGTCGTATTCGGTGCCCTGCTCGGTCAGGATGCACGTGATCGATGCGCCGACTTCGGCGTCGAGGTTCTCCGGACACGTCACGTCGTCGGGTGGCTCGCCGATCTTCTCGGCTAGTTGAGTGGAGATCTGACTTGCGACTTCGGACTTGTCCACTTGCGGCGTCCCGACGCTTGCCGAGCAAGCTCCCGTGGCCAATGCCGCCGAGAGTAAGACGATTCCCACTGCAGGCCTCTTTGTCATGTGAACTCCCAGGGTGCGCCGGTGCTCGCTGCTGCCACCTCAGGGATTACCGCATTCGGGACTGTTCAACCGAGTTGCGCGACGCAGTTTTGCGAGGTCAGCGTCGGCGGACCGTCAAGTTGAAGCCTTCGGGCATCAGGGTGAGCCGTTCGGCTACCTTCAACTCGTAGTCCGGATCGGCCTCGATCGTGTATTTCTGCAAGATGGTGCCCAACACGAGGACCGCTTCGTGAATGGCGAATTGTCTTCCGATGCAGGCGCGTTCACCCGTTCCGAATGGCTTGTACACGTGCGCCGGCCTGGCTTTGATGTTGGCAGGCAGGAAGCGATCCGGATCGAACGCCTCGGGATCGTTGCCCCACACCGGATCACGATGAAGTGACGGGATGAGCACGAGCATCCAATCGCCCTTCTTCATCGGATACTTGCCGACGAGCGTCGTGTCTTCGAGCGCCGCGCGCCCGTAGGCGGGAGCGGTCGGCCACAGACGCAATGATTCGTCGAGGACGCGTCGTACGTATCGAAGTTTCGCGATCTTCTCGAAGGCGGGCTCCTCGCCCTCCCATACCTTGTCGACCTCGGCTTGCGCCTTGGCCAGCACGTCAGGGTTTCGTGACAGGTAGTACAGCGCGAACGACAATGCGCCGGAAGTCGTTTCGTGTCCGGCGACGAGGAAGGTCACGACCTGATGGCGGATGTTCAGTTCGTCGATACGGTTGGGATCGTTCTCGCGTGCCGCCCGCAGCATCAGTTCGAGAAGATCTTCGGGCCCCGGTTCGGTACTTGTCCGCCGGGCACGGATAACTTCGTCCACAACCTCGGCCATGTACGCCTTGCGGACCTCGTCACGTTGATCGGCGCGACGTGCGAGCACTCGCCCGAGGGCGGTCGACTTCAGGAACGTCGTGCGCTGCGAATGGGAGAGTGCGCCGACCATTGCCTTGACGAACGGATGCTGTTCTTCACGTTCGAAGGAGTCGAACGAGTAGCTGAATCCAGTGCGTCCGATGGTCTCCAGCGTCAGCTTGGTCATGTCTGCGGAGACGTCGATGGGGGAGTCACTTTCACGACTGTCCCAATGGTCGACCAACTCGCCGGCCACGTCGAGCATGGTGCGGTGGTACGAGCGCATCGCAGTCTGGCTGAACGCCGGTGCCAGGAGATTGTGCGCCTTGCCCCAGTTGGGTTCGTGGTTGTACGCCGTGAACAGGCCGTCGCCGCCGATTCCGCGGAGTGCTTTGACTCCAGGTGCAAGGTGCTTCGCGAACCGGGACTCGTCGGACAGTTCTGCCACCATGTCCGCGCCCGAGGCGAAGACGAAGCGATTTCCCAGGACATTTCTCTCGAAGATCGGGCCGAGTTCGCGGCCGATGCTCACGGAGTTCTGCAGCGGTGTCCGGATATTGATCCCGAGAACGTCCCCGAGGACCGGCAGGCGCCACGCCGGATGCGGTATCCGAGCATCGGTCGTCGCCTCTGGAGTGGTGTCGACGCTCATTGTGTGTCCCCCGGGGTGAGATCGCTTACTGAATTGATGTCTAGTACGCAAAGTACGCCTTACTGAATCGGTGTCAAGTAGTAATCTGACTTGCCTATGGTCGCACCACGAAAACGCCTGGACCGAGAGCAGCGGCGCACGCAGTTGCTCGACATCGGCGCGCAACTTTTTGCCGATCGCTCGTACGAGGATGTGTGGATCGAAGAGGTCGCCGAGATTGCGGGCGTCTCGCGCGGGTTGATGTACCACTATTTTCCGACCAAGCGAGACTTCTTCGCCGCAATCGTCGAGCGCGAATCGCAGCACCTGCTCGAGGTGACCGCACCCGATGCGACGCTACCGGTGCGCGAACAGGTGGCAGCCGGGTTGGACGCCTACTTCGCGTACGTGAAGTCGCACAGCAGGGGAGTGCGCGCCATCAACGTCGGGACGCTCTCGGCCGAGGCCGGTATCCGGGCGATTGTCGAGCGCGAACTCGAACAGCAGCAGATTCGAATCCTCGATGCACTGGGATTCGAGGGCGAAAGAAGACAGCTCGCTGCCGTTGCAGTTCGGGGATGGATCGCGTTCGTCCGAGCTGTCTGCCTCGACTGGCTCGATCAACCTTCCATACCGCAGGAAGAGTTGAGAGTGATCTGTCTGCGGACCCTCTCCGGAGCGTTGGGCATCGACCTCGAAACGTGAAATGCCGACCGCGCGGGAGCGGCCGGCATTTCCACGGACAAGTCTGATCAGTCGAGCGTCGAATAGAGATCGTCCCAGCCCTTGGCGACGTACATGTTGGTGTAGATGGACCCGTAGTACGTACTTCCTTGCAGAACGGTGACGTTCCCGGCCTGCACAGCCGGAAGTCTTTGCCACAACTTGGTGTCCGAGAGTTGTTCGAAGGTGGTGTCATTGCTGTCTGTGACAGAAACCATGAACGCGTCGCAGCCTTGCAGACGATCCATCTCTTCGATGCTCAGTCGTCCCTGATTGTCGAAACCGGTTGTGTTCAATGTTCTTCCGCCGATATCGGCGAGCGTCATGTCGGTGGGTTGACGATTCTTCTTTCCCGTTTCCTCCGACACGGGCAGCTGTCGATGTAGATCGTGGCCTTGTCCGGACTGTAGGACAAGCTTGCGACGGTTTTGCCCGCGATCGCGGAAGCGTGTCGAGTGCGAATGTCGGTGATCAGAGCGTCATAGTCGGTGATCAGGCGATCCATGGTGGGTGTTCGGCCCAGCCAATCGGAGAGCCGGGTCAGGTTCTCCCGCCACGTCTGCTTCGATTCGGTCGTCAGGACAGGAGCGATGGCTTGGAGCTTTGCAGCGGGCCAGTACTCGTTGTCGGCGTTGACGCAGATGATGAGATCGGGTGCGAGTCCGAGGATCTGCTCCAGATTGGGCTTGTCGCTGAGGTATTCGGCCGA
This sequence comes from Rhodococcus sp. MEB032, assembly GCF_030208925.1. Classification (NCBI taxonomy): domain Bacteria; kingdom Bacillati; phylum Actinomycetota; class Actinomycetes; order Mycobacteriales; family Nocardiaceae; genus Rhodococcus; species Rhodococcus sp. MEB032. Next base: position 363,546 of record NZ_JARVSY010000001.1, on the reverse strand, counting down.
GCCGTCGGCGGGATCCCACTTGGTGACGGGCGAGATGTTGTATCCGAACACCGGTAGTTCCAGGGCAATGGCGAGCTCGAGGTCGGTTCGGGCGTCGACGGCCAAGACCCGCTTGGGGTTGGTAGGTATGTCGTAGGTCCCCAACGGCGTGGTGACGGTGCGCATTTGAGCGTCATCATCGGCCCCTGAACCGTCGCTGGAACTGCAGGACGACAGAATAGTTGCGACTGCTGCCATCCCGGCTCCGATGCCGAATTGGCGACGGGTAAGTGCGTCGACTAGCTCTTGCCAGACGCGTTCGTCCGGCACGGTAGGTGTGTTGGTCAGCATTTTTTCGATACCCTTCGGTCTGAGTCCGTATCGATCGTAGGGTTGGCGATACCAGATCACCTATATCGAAAACCGCCTGATATTAGTCGATTTCGGCCATGGTCCGTGACTTTCGGGTGATGGCGGCGCCGAAGGCTGCAGCGAGCGGGAACATCAGAACGCCGTACACCGCGGCCGGCACTGCCAATTGCACGTTGTCGAGGAGACTGACGGCGATGGTGATCGCCAACGTGCTGTTGTGGATGCCGATTTCCATGGAACTGGCGATGGCCTGACGATCCTCGATGCCGAATATCCGGGGAACGACGTAACCGATCGAGAGGCTCAGTAGGCAGAACAAGGCAGCGACGACGCCGATGTCGACGAGATAGTCCGCGATGTTCTCGCGCTCGGAAACAACCGTTCCGACGATCACCAGTGCCAGAACCACCGCGGATCCGATGCGGACGGGCTTGTCCATGCGCTCGGCAAAGGCGCTCGAGCGCAATCGAACCCACATTCCGAGGGCGACAGGAATCAGTACGACGGCAAAGACCTGAAGTACCTTCGTGAACTGCAGTCCGAGGGTGCCGTCCGCGTCCTCGGGTTCGAAGTAGCCCAACGCGAAGTTGGTGATGAGCGGAAGGGTGACCACCGCTATCACCGAATTGACCGCAGTGAGTGTCACATTGAGAGCGACATCGCCGCGGAACAGATGGCTGAACAGGTTTGCCGTGGTGCCGCCCGGTGATGCGGCGAGGAGCATCATGCCGACAGCGAGCAGTGGGTCGAGGTCGAACAACGTGACCAGACCGAAGGCCGCGGCCGGGAGCAACAACAACTGACAGATCAGGGCAATCGAGACGGCTTTCGGCGCTTTTGCCACGCGGGCAAAATCTCCGACCGTCAAGGAAAGCCCGAGGCCGAACATGATGATGGCGAGTGCGGCGGGTAGGCCGACGGAGGTGAGTGCAGAGTCCATGAGTTAGTGGCTACTTCCAGTCACTGGGGGAATTTCACTGAAACTACCGTGATGCCCGGATCTGCGTGGCAGTTTGGATACATTGATGTATCGAACCGTGACGGCGTCGGTGAGCAGGGTTATCGTCGAATTATGTGCCGAAACATCACTGAACTTCGTGGACTCGAGCCCGCTGCTACGCCGGAGGAGATCGAAGCGGCCTCTCGCCAATACGTACGTAAGGTGAGCGGAATAGCCAAGGTGTCCGACGCGAACCGAGACGCCTTCGAACAGGCGGTGCGTGAGGTGACCGAAACGACGACGCGCCTGCTCAGTGCGTTGCCGCCTCGCAGACAGCCACCTCAGACCGTCCCTCCGTTGCGTCGCCCGGAAGTACAGGCCCGGATCGCTGCTCGTTCGTCCTGACCCGAGTGGATCTCACAGATATCGACGTATGGGACGTCGAAGCCTTGGATCAACTGTCTGCTGGGTTGGAAGGCGTTCTGGTCGCTCACCGCGTTCGCGACATCCGTCGACGGCTGGATACGCTGCGCAAAGAGGCCGTCGCCGACGACTTGCATATTCGTCAGGATGGAACCGTCTCTGCCGTTGCGCCCATCGCCGACGGTCACCCGCTCCACGTGCACGCCCAGTTGCTCGAGGTCGCAGTTCGAGAACTGATCGGTGAGGCACTGCTGGTCAGCGCGGATCTTCATCATGCGTTGTCTCTGCGGTCTCAGGTCGGCACCGACCTCCGTGACAAAGCTGTGCGTGTGGGGGAGGAGTGGCGAGCGTTCAGCCCTGATCGGCAGCGTCAGATGTTGCGTCATGCACCAGGCCTGATCGCCAACCTCGACGGCATTCCTGCTGCGATTCGCAGCCCGGCCAACCTCGATCGAATTCAATCGGAACGAGCACGGCTGCAAGATGATTCAGTCCGAATATCGCAAGAACTTCACCGCGAGTTCTTCGGCGGCAGACTGAGTAACACCGGGGCGGGCCAGTGGTACGCCGAACGCAAACTCGAGGATCTGGACGCGCTCGACGAGTTGTTTCGCGCCGAACCTGATCGACGGTTACTGCTCATGGACATGCGCTCGGGCGAACGAGGCTTCGCTGCAATTGCGATCGGGGATCCGGACACAGCGGATCACGTCTCCGTGACGATTCCCGGACTGAACACCAACGTCAAGGACTCGATGCGCGGAATGGTCGGAGAGGCAACGCGATTACGAGCCGAGGCGATGCGGCAACTCGAACTGGCCGGCCGAAAGGAAAGCGTGGCCACCATCGCCTGGATCGGATACGACGCGCCACAGGTGATCGGGCCGGGAAAGTTCGACATCGGTCGGGCCAGCTTCGACGTCAGTCGATCGTCCAAAGCAGGCATAGCCGCCGACGCATTGGGTAGCTTCTTTCACGGTCTTCGTGCCGCGTCGGTCAACGACGGAGTCCATATCACCGCGTTGGGCCACTCCTACGGATCCCTCGCGACTTCTCTTGCGCTGCAACGCGGGGCAAGCGCAGCGGTCGACGACGTGGTGTTCTACGGTTCACCCGGGGTGCGAGCCAAGGTGGAGTCGGACCTCGGTATCGCCGACCGGCACGTCTACGTCATGAAAGCGGAAGGCGACAGTATCGCGGGGTTCGGCCGTTTCGGTGGCGATCCGACGCGCACCGAGTTCCATCGGTTGTCCACGGCCGAGGGGATCACCCCGGATGGAGTGAAACACGAGCGGGCGTTCGGGCATGCGGAGTACGCGAGGACCGGAGACAACGGAGAACTGCGGATGTCGGGATACAACCTCGCGGTTGTGGTTGCCGGACTGCCGGAGTTGGCCGTTATGGCCTGACCTGCTGGCTTACAGTGGCACTCATGCGTCTGAGGCATTCGGCCAGGGGGTTGGTCGTTGACGACCAGTCCCGTCTTCTGCTTTACCGATTCATCGCGCCCGGGGGAGGGCTGACGGTCTGGTGTCCTCCGGGCGGAGGCTTGGAAGGAGACGAAACCCCGTCCGAGGCGCTCGCGCGCGAATTGGACGAGGAGATCGGCTTGCGCGACTACGGCGCAGCCACCCATGTGTGGCATGAGGAGATCCGTGACCCGGCGATATTGCCGGGTTGGGGCGGTGCGATCAACGACTACTTCCTCGTGCCGGTGGCGACCGCATTCGAGCCCTGTGGGTCGTTGGGGCGCGAAGCGCTGGCCGCCGAGCTGGTCGAGCACTTCGAGTGGTGGAGTGTTGACCGCCTCTTGTCACACAGTGGTCGAGAAGTGTTCGGGCCACGCGATTTACCCGACCGGTTTGCACGCCTGGTCAAGGATGGGCCATCGAGTGCGCCGGATCGATTTGTTCGGTCGCCGTGAGGGATGCGAGGTAGCGATTGAAAACGAACATTTCGGCATCGAAACACGGCTACGCTGGGGTTATGGAGCACTACGTGCGTAAGGACCCCATCCCGTACGCTTCTACGGCTGCGCCGGTCAGTTCTCACAACCGGTTGGCAAGGACGGCCCAAAAATTGTGGATGGCTCTTCGAGGGATGATGGGGGATCGGAAGGCGAGTCGATATACCTCGCTCGCTCCGCGGCATCCCGACGGATCACGCACCGCTGTAACATCTTTCAACAGTAGTGGTGGTGGGAAATAGGTATCGGTATACAACACTGCCCGGTGTTCGTCGAATTCTCGACGAACACCGGGCAGTGACGCACTACTCGAACTGGGGTCAGCGGAGGTACTGTCCGCACACCGGCCACGCGCCGGCGCCCTGACCGGCAAGGACGTTTTCAGCAACGCGGACCTGTTCTGCCTGGCTGGCGTTGGCGGCGCTGCCCGCTCCGCCGTAGGCCTCCCACGTGCTCTGGCTGAACTGGAGTCCGCCGTAGTAGCCGTTTCCGGTGTTCGCGGCCCAGTTGCCCGAAGATTCGCATTCTGCGACACCCGACCAGTCGTGGGTGGCTGCGGATGCGGTGCCTGCGCTCAATCCGAGGGCTCCGGCTGCGAGGGCTCCGGCTGCGGCGACAGAGGCAAGTGCACGGGTAACGGTGGTCTTGGTCATTTTTGGTAAATCCTCTCGAGTCCCGCCGACGGAGGACGGTGACCGTCTCAGCTCCGCTCCCACCACTAGGAATGTTGTCGAGTCCGAACCGCGGGGTGGGACGGGCGGTGGCGATTCGGTAATGCCCGGTTGATCGGGCTGTCACCAACCATAAGAGATGATTACGGATTGGTCACGGGTCGGCGTGTCGACACATGTTTGTGCAACAGAAATGCATCAAAGAGTGTTTTCCCAGGTCGCATGGCGATATGCCACCTCTCCCGGCGTTACATAAACGAGATGAAATGTGATGCAAGTCACCTGAAACGTGCCTCGGCGGCGTCGATATGCGGCGAATGTGACACTCGATCAGCCCGGTTTGTCGGCTTTTCGACCCGGTTTTCAGTCGTGCTGGAACCCATGTCCAGCCGTGATCTGTTGTCGACCGACCGGCCCGATTTACCTGTAGGGCAGCAGAATTGACAACGAATAACGCGCCGCTGGCTCAGACGAGATTCTTGCTCGCCTTGATCCGGCGGCGAATGTCGCGCATCTGAATGGTGTTGCCGGCCTGACGAACGGAGCGTGGGATGAACCTGTTGACGAACGACACGAAAATGAAGAGGTGTTCGAACCGGCGGCGGTCGTCTTCGGTCCACTCGAGATCGAGTTGGTCGCGGTAGATCGGTGGAAGGAATCCGACCGTCAGGAACCGCAACAAGTTTCGGAACACCAGGCGTATCGGCCACGCGATCATCTGTAGGTTGACCAAGTCGATCAGGTACTGCTTGGTGCGTTCGTCGATGACGACGCGTTCGCAACCGAGGTTCCAGTAGCGCTCGAAGTCGGCACGTGTGGCCGGCCACATCTCTTCGGTGACCTGCAGCGTCGTTCCCAAAGTTGACGCGGACTTGTAGAACGACTCCGCCTGTTCTTCGGACATCTTGCCGTGCAGCAACTGATGACTGTCTTCGAAACCGATGAACAGGCATGCAGCAACCCATAATTGGAGTTCGCGATTGAAGGCGTTGTACTTGACCGGGCTGTTTGAATCCGACTTCACATGTCGGTGCACCGAGTTCACGGCCTCGCGGTAAGCCTTTCGCTCTTCCTCGTCACCCAGGATCGCGACCGTCAGGTACTGCGTCGTGGTTCGTGCACGCTTCCACGGATGCGCTGTCAGAGCACCCGATTCGACCTTGCTCTCCATGACGCCGTACGCCACCTCGGGCCAACCGAGTTGCAGGATGACGTTGGCAGCGGCTCCGGCGAACGACCAGAAATCGAGCGCGTCGGTGATGTGTGCGGGCTTACGTGCCCACCGTCTACGCTCGGCCGTGATGGTGATGCGTGTCTGATCGGTGCGAAGCGACGACTCGGACTTTTCCGAATCCAGGTAGTGAGTGGGCATGGATCTTCCTCCGCGTGTGGTGAGTTACTTGGTCTCGACGTTGCTCACGAGCCACCGGTCGTCCGAGCGGACCAGGGACACGACCATGCGGTACTTCTGTGTGTTTCCCTCTGGCGCTGCGACATTCTTGGCTTGTTGGTCGACGAACACGAGCAACTTGGCCGACGAATTGTCCAGCGATTCGATACCGACGTCTGTCGCCGTCGCGCTCGCCTGGCCTTGGCCCCCGGCAACGACTTCGCGAAGTGAATCGACCATTGTTCGGTAGGTGCCGGCAAACTCGTCGGTCGACATCGAGGCAATGCTGTCTTTGTTGGCATCGAGGTTCTGATAGTCGAAGGAGGACATGATGGTCGAGTAATCCCGCGCGGTGTCCAAAGCCTCCTGCCGCAGCGTGTCTTCCTGATTCGCCGAGTACATCTGGAATCCGAGCACCGCCAATGCTGCGACCAGCGCTACCGCCATTAGTGAGATCAGTGCGTTGCGTGGCTCCTTCAGGCGGTGAAGTAGCGACGGAGAAGTCGGGTGTTCGGCCACCTCGGCTTCTGTCTCGTCGAGTAGTGCGTTGTCACCGTGTGCCATTTCCCAGTCCTTCCAACATCAATCTCCAGTAGTTCAGGGCGTCGACTCCGGTCGGGACGAGAATCGGATCTGCGACGACGGGCGGTCCGATCGGAGTGCCCGGGACGATCGAGTTCTGCAAACCGAGGTCGTTCGGACGCGGAGCATTCTGTGCTCCGCGTTGGACGAGGTCGTCGGCGGGGGGACAGTACATCGCCAGACTCGGACTGGTGGGAGACAGATCGCCGACCTCACGCCGAGGGGTGTCGTAGTTGCAGACCGGCCCCTGGGTCGCAACCAAGGCAAAGTCGGCGCGATCGCCTTTGACGATGGATGCCAGTTTGGCGAGACCTTCAGGAATCGTGACAAGTCCGGTTTCCAGGGCCTCTGTGCGGTCGGAGATGATCGGTGCGACAGTGACGAGATTGGCCAGGACCGCTCCGAAAGTGTTGTGGTACTTGTCGAACAACTGTTGAGCGCTGTTCAGGGCGGCGGGCGAATGATCGGTGAGGTAGATCAGCACCGGCGCGTTGGATTCGAGTTGTTCGGTGAAGTTCTTGGCAGCTGCCATTCCCCGGACGAACGAATCCGATTGTGTCGCCATGGAGTCCACCAACGTGGAGGTTCGCGACAGCAGCGCAGCGAGTTCGGCCGACTGGTCGTTCAACTGCGCCGACATGGTCCCACCGTTGTCGATCATCGTCGCCAAGCTCGGGCCGAGCCCGTTGAACGAATTCCCCAGCTCGGTCCCGATGTCGCTGATCGCTTGTGGATCAATCCCTTCCAAGACACCGGACGCCTGAAGCATCAACTGGCTCATCTGGACCGGTTGCTGATCCGCGGGCATGGCGATCTCGTCGCCGTCCCTTAGATACGGGCCGTGGTCTGTGTTGGGGTAGATGTCGACATTCTGAATTCCGGCTGCGGTCCCCATCGTCACCTTGGCGACGCTGTCGGTAGGTATCTCGGTGTTGTCGTTGAGTGAGAGTTCCACCCGAGCCGTGCGGGTGCCTGCGTCGAGTTCGACTTCACTCACTTTCCCCACCTGTACGCCGCGATACGTGACGACCGTGCCCTTGGTCAGTCCGAAGGCGTCGGACATGTTGGCGTGCAGCCGGATTTGACCCCCGAAACCCTGAGGGCCGACCACGTAGACGATCCCGAAAGGGATGACCACAGCAGCGATCAGAGCGAACAGGACAAGTTGAACAAGCGCAAGGCGACTCAACGCGGACCTCCCTGAAGTAGATCGGTGAGAGTTCCCGCTGGTGCGATCGATTGACCGGCCATACCGCCGCTCCAGAGCTTGTCGATCGTTCCCGGAATATCCAGGGCGCCGTCGAAAACGAGGTAGTCACCCTGCACTGCACCGGTGAAGTTTTCGAGCAACCCGTTCATGTTCGTCAGCGTCTGGCCGATCTCCGAGTTGAACGAATCCAGAGTCCCGACAACGGTCGACGCATCGTGCAGCATCGCGTCGAGGCCGTTGGGAGACGAGTCGAGAATGGTGTTTGCGTTGGTGGCGAGCTGAACGGTCGAGTTCAACAGGCTCGCAATCTGATCCTTCTGTCCCACGAGAATCGACACCACCTGTGGAACGGAATCGAGGTAGTTGTCGACAACTACGCGTTGGCCGGCCAGTTGGGAGGAGACCCGGGCAGCGAGGTCGACGGCCTCGTCGAACTCGCTGCGGTGACTGCTTGCCTCTGCCATGAGCGAGGTGAGGGTCTCGGTCAGAGAACGAACTTCACCGGAGCGCCCGGAAAACGCGGTGTTCAGCTCGCGCACCACGGTATCGAGTTGGTCGATGCCGCTTCCGGTCAGAACCGTGCCGAGGGTGGCAAGCGCACTTTCGACCTGCGGACCGATCTCGGTGCGAGACTCCGGAATTGTGTCTCCGTCGCTGAGCGTGGAGCCGGACGGAACTTCCGGCACCAAGAGTCTGATGAACGGATTGCCAAGTGCGGACGGGAGTTCGACGGAAGCTTCGACGTTGTCGGGCAATGGCGTCGCGGCGTCCAGACTCAGAGTCACATCGGCTCCGACGACATCGGCTGACAGCGCGGATACTCGACCGATGACTTTCTGGCCGCTGCGGACGTCTGCTCCCAACACCAGGCCGTCGGCGCCGGCCAGCTGCAGCGCCACGTTGTACGCGTCACCGTCGGCCGAACGACCCAGGGGTAGGTCTTGAATGCCTGCGCTACAGCCGCCGAAGGCGAACACGGCCGCAGAACCCACACCGATGATCACGATACCGGCGATTATTCGAATCGATTGCCGCGTCAATTGCCACCTCCGGGGACGGCTCCGCCGGAAATCGCGGAGGCGATGCCGAGCGGATCAGAAGTGCTGAGGGGGAAGGAAATCGGATTCGTGAACCCGGCTCCGGTGCAGATCGGCAACTTGTAGGTGTCGCACAGCGGTTTCGCCACCGCGAACTGAGTCAATGCAGTCGAGACGTTGAGCCGAATGCGCCCGCGCTGATCAGGACCGATTGTCTGGGAGAGGTTCTGCATCATCAACGGCACCAGGTCCATGAACTCGGCGAGGCCGGGTTCTTTGGCAGCCAGAGTGTCACCGAGAACTCGCACGTTGTCGGCTATGGCACCGACATCATCGCCGTGAGTTGTCATGAAACTGTTCAACTGGTCGAAGACCACCTGCAGATCCTGCAGAGGCTGTGAGATGTCCATGTTCTGGCTCGCCCATTGATCACCCAGGACGCCGAGGTCGCCGACAAGTTCGTCGAGGCTGACCTGCCGTGCGTCCAGAGCATTCATCAAAGTGTTGAGATTGTCGACAAGGGCACCGATGTCTTCCGACCGAGCGCCGACAACTCCGGTTGCCGTGCTGAGGTTGCGAATTGCGGTGTTGAATTGATCGCCCTGGCCCTGCCACCCGGCGGCGCCGCGGCTCACGAGATCGCCGAGATTGCCCCCATCCCCGGCAAATGCGTCGGCCAAAGTGCTGACGCTTCCCATCAAGCCGTCGAAATCTATGGGGGAGTGGGCACGTTCGATCGGAATCTGGTCGCCGTCTTTCAGTGTCTCTCCGCCGGTGTACGCCGGGCCGAGTTCGATGTGTCGATCGCTGATCAGCGATGGATTGAGGACATAGGCCGAGGCGTCGGCGGGCAGGTCCACGGAGTCGGGCATCGACATCGCTACTCGAACAGAAGTGCCGCGAGGTTCCACCGACGTGACCGTCCCGACGCCGACTCCGAGGACGGTGACCTTGCTTCCCTCGTAGATTCCGCCGACGTAGCTGAAATCGGCGTAGACGGTCTTGGACTGATCTGTTCGTCCGAATATGTACCAACCGGGCAGGGCGATCGCCAAGGTCACTACCAGCATGGCCGTGACGGCTTTTCGTATATTCACTTGCAGCCCTCCATGATGCCGAGCGCGCAGAGCAGATTGTCCGGGATCACGGCCGCCGGCGCGTTGACGTCGGTCCAATTGCCGGTGCCGGTTGAATCGGTGACCGAACGCAGCGCGGAAGGAAGACGAGTCAACAGCAGGTCGATCTGATCTGCGTTGTTCTTCAGCGTGGTGGTGACCGCGACGAGGTTGTCGGTCATGGCTCCGAACTCGTCCTGACGATCGACGAAAGTGGTGGAGAGCTTCGAGATGATGATTGTCAGGTTGTCGACCAGCTGAGTCAGTGCGTCCTTGCGCATCGCAAGAGTTCGAACGATCGTCTGAGCATTGGCCGCAGTACCGACGATCGAATCGGTTTGTGCCGCAGCCATGTCCGACAGCTCACGAGACATGATGAGAATCTGGTCGATCTGTTCACTGTTCTGCGCGAAAGCCGCCGAGGCGCCGCTGATTCCGGCCAGAGCCCGGCCCACCTGATCGGAATCAGTGGGAATCACCTGCGAAAGGGTGTTCATCATGGACTCCATCGCCTGTAGGTCGACGCCTGTTGCCGCAGTGGTGGCATCACTGCTGACGTCGTCGAGGCTGTACGGCACGGTTGTGCGGGAGAGCGGGATGACCCGCGCCTCGGAGTCGTCGACCACTCCGGCCGGCACGATCTCCAGGTAGCGCTTGCCGAGGACCGTCTTGAGCCTGACCGTCGCCGTGCTCTGGTTTCCCAAAGGCTGGTCCTTGTCCAAGCGGAAGTTGACGACGACGTGGTCGCCGGCAAGGTCGATCGAATCCACTCGGCCCGCGGGAACCCCGGCCACGTAAACCGGATCGGTGTCGGAAAGCCCGCTGGCATTGGCTAACTCGGCTGTGTATGCCGACGTGCGTACGTTGTACCAGAGCTTCGGAATGCCCAAGGCGGCGCCGAGTCCCACCACCAGAACGAAGATTCCGAGACTGCCCAGGGCGAGAGCGGTGCCGCTACCGCTGCGACGGCGATCCCCTTTGAACAGGAAGAGCATGATGCCGACGAACACGTCGATCAGCTTGACCAGGAACATCATGAGCACACCGGCGAGTGTGTCGGACCGAAGATGTTGGCTTCCATGTCGCCTGCCTTCAGAGTGAAATTGCACAGATACAGGCTGATGAAACTTCCGTAACTTCCGATCCGGTTGGCGGCGTCGGCGAACTGGGGAAGGTTGACGAGAAGTCTGTTGAACTCGTCGGTGCTCGCAATCCAACTCCCGGTGACACTTTCGAGTTGTTGCACGGTCTGACCGAATGCACCGTTCGACCCGGCCATGATCTGAGCCAACGACGAGACAGTGCGGTTTCCCTGATCCAAGAGCGAGACCAGTTGATCGTTCTGCCCGACGACGGAAGTACTCAGATCGTTCAAACCGTCCAACAGGCCGACCAATTCGGGTTGACGCTCGTCGACGGAGGTGAGAAGAGTGTTCATGTTCGTGAGTAGTTGCGCGAAGACGTCCTGACGGTCGACCAGGCCGGAACTCATGGTCGCGATCTGGTCGAGCAGGGTGGTCATTGCCTGGCCCTGGCCGTTGAAGGTTTCGACAAAACTTCGCGTGAGCGTGTTGACCTGCTCGGGCTGCAGCGCGGCGAACAACGGTTTGAACCCGTTCATCAGGGCCGTCAAGTTGATCGGCGGTGTTGTCTGCGCCAGCGGTATCGTGTCACCTGGTTCGAGCTGTCGTGCGGATACCGTTGTTGCGCTGTCGTCCTGCGTCAGTGCCAGATATCGAGCACCGAGCATGTCGCCGTAGCGCACGGCGGCACGGACATCCGACTCGAGGGAATATCGCGACTCGATCTCGACGTCGACGATCGCCTTGCTCGTCCCGCCTCCGTTGTCGGCGAACGCAACCGAGTCCACGCGGCCGATACGCACACCCGACATGGTGACCGGGTTGCCCGGGTTGAGTCCTTCGACGTCGGTGAACTCGAACGAATACGAATCGGTGCTTCCGCGAACCGGGACCGACAACGTGTTCGCCACGAACGACGCGCAGGCGACGCCGGTGAGACAGAAGAGTGACAACTGAATTACCTGGCCAGGACGGACCTTCACGGGACGGTCACCTCGTTACCTCTGACCATCGGCCCCAACATCAGTGTTGTTGCCGGGTTGGGGGTATCCGAGGGTTCCGGCGATCCGCCCAGTAGTTGATCTTCGAGGTACCGCAGGGGGGCCGCTTCGGCTACGCCGCCCACGACCGGGGCACTGACGGGTTGTTCAGGCGTCAGGTTGGAGCCCGAACACTGTGCTCCGCGCGAGTCACCGTACTGCGGGCAATCATCACCCGTGTATGGGAGCGGTTCGGCGAACGTGGCAACTGCTGTGATGTCGAACTTTCCGGTGGCGAAGACCCGAGCGCCCGCGGCGCCGAACGTACTGGCATTCGCGAGGGTGGAACGCAGTCCTCCGGGATTGGCCGCGGTGGTTGCGAGTATCTTTCCGGCGGAATCGATCACAGTGATGATGTTTCGGTTGTTCGCCCCGACAAAATCGTCGACGGTAGCGGCGAAGACTGCGGCCGCGCCGATCGAGGACTCGAGATTCGCTCTGTTGGCGACCATGTCGTTCGAGACAGTTGTGGCGGCTGCCAAGGTATCGAGAATGTCGGGGGTCGCACGGTCCAACGCGTCGACGACCGACTTGAATTCGGGTGTCGATTCGAGGAATTGGTGTGCGGCGGGTGTCAGTACGCCGGACGCGGCACTGAGATTGTCTATCGTGGTACCGATCTCGGCTCCGTTTCCGTCGAGCGCCTGGCCCAGCGCAGTCAGGGCTGTCTGCAACTTCTCGGGCTGCATCGCAGTGAGGACGCCCACCAACTTGGTGTACACGTCGTAGAGCGCAACGGCTTCGGGACCGTCGTCCATGTGGATCTCGTCTCCGTCCGCCAGAGTCGTCTGGCCCTGCTCATTCGGACTGTCCACGAGCTGCATGTAGATGTCGCCGAAGAACGTGCGTGGAACAACGCGAGCCACCACGTCAGCGGGAATCTTCGACGCGTCATCGGTCTGAATCTGCAACTGCACAACGGATTCGGCGGTTCCTGATTCGATTTCGCCGATTCGGCCGACGTTGACGCCGTGGTACCGAACCGGAGCTTCACCGCTGATGAGACCGGCTGTGGCTGGAACAGCGACGAAGATGTCGGTGCTCTGCTCGAGATTTCCCGAACCGCGTAGAACCATTGTCACGGCGGCGGCGGCGGCGACGGCTACGACTATGGCGATCGCGCCGCGAAGGGCGTACACGATCTTCGTGCGTGTAGTGAGTCTGTCCACGGCTCAGACCCCCATTCCCGGGATCTGGGGCACGAGGCCCCACAGCGCGAAAGTCATCAGTACGTCGAGGATTCCGATCGCGAGGATCGCAGTTCGGAGCGCGCGCCCGGCCGCTTGCCCGACGCCGGCCGGACCGCCCGATGCGTAGTAGCCGTAAGCGCAATGAACCAGCGCGACAACAGCGGCGAACACCACGGCCTTGAGACCCGAGTACAGGAGGTCCTGCGGAGAGATCGCCAGATGGAAGAAGTAGTCGTAAGTACCTGCCGATGCGCCGTTGAAGAACACGACGACCAGTCGGGTCGAGAGGTAACTGGCCAGGAGTCCGATCATGTAGATCGGGATGACACAGATCATGGCAGCGATCACCCGGGTACCCGCGAGGAAGGGGATCGATCGGATCGCCATCGAGTCCAGCGCGTCGATTTCGTCGGAGATACGCATGGCCCCGATCTGGGCGGTGAAACCCGTTCCGACCTTGGCGGCCAACGCGATCGCTACGACAACAGGGGCCAGTTCACGGGTGTTGGCAACCGCGGACAGCATGCCGGAGAGCGAGGTCATCCCGACAAGCTCGAGGCCCCGGTGGGTCTCGACGCCCAACATCATCGCCGCGGCCAGCGACATCGCGAAGACGATCCCGATGGTGCCGCCGCCGGACAACAAGGAATTCGTGCCGAAGCTGACCTCGCTGATCTGACCGAGTACATGCTTGCGGTACTTGGTGAGCGCAAAGGGGATCGATGCGATAGTGCGGACGTAGAAAGTGACGTGCTGACCGAGGGAGACGAGGCCGTCGCCCGCGGTTCGCAGGGGTCTGCTCGCTTGACGTGCTCGAACACGGAGATCGACGAGCGACATCAGAATTCACCGACTGCCGGGACGATTACGGTGTGGAGCGCGGACAACACTGTGTTCACGATGAAGACGAGCGCGAACGCGATGACCACGGCTTCGTTGACTGCGTCGGCAACGCCGCGTGGGCCACCTTTTGCATGTAGACCTTTGAAGGTGGCGACCAAAGTCGAAGCGATGCCGAAGACCGCAGCCTTCACCAAAGCCATGACGAAGTCGGAAGATCGCCCGTACTGACTGAACGTTGCCATGAACGTTCCGGCCGGAAGATGCTGGACGTAGATGTGGTACAGGTAGCACGCGATCACACCGCCGAAGGTGACCATCGAACACAGTGCAAGGGAGACGATCACTGCCGCAACCAATCTCGGTGCGACGAGGCGCTCGATCACGTCGATGCCCATCACTTCCATCGCGTCGATCTCTTCCCGGATCTTTCGTGAACCCAAATCCGTGCAGATCGCCGATCCTGCGACACCGGCCATCATCAACGCGCACACCAGCGCCGCGGCCTGACCGACGATGATGAAAGCTACGACAGCTCCGGAATATCCACCGGCTCCGATCCGGCCGGCCAGTTCACCGACCGAGACGGCGATGAATACACCGATCGGAATCATGAGAAGCAGCGACGGGCCGGTGCTGACGCGACCGATGAACAGGGTCTGAGTAACCGTCTCGTGCAACGAGAGTCGTCTGCGCAGGATTGCCGTGAACAGACCGAAGAGTGCCTGAACCGAGAATCCGATCAGATAGCCCCCCTGTAACGCTACGTCTCGCACCGGGCCCTTCGCGGCTGGCAGCTCGTACGTCATCTAATTGAATTCCTTTGCAGATCAACAGTGTTCGGCACGGAGTTCGAACTGTTCGAGCGCTGGCGGTCGAGCGAACTGCCTGTGAAGCATCTCACACATATATGTGTCCAAGCAAGCATTATGTGAACCGAAATTCTCGTCGAACTGTCAGCCCTGTTGACCGAGTTTCCTTCATTGACGTGGAGATATCGGAACTGTTCATATCGACATCCTGTGTATGTTTACGAATATTCCGAATCTGTCAGTCGGATTGCTTCGTGGATGCGGGCTGGATGCTTCGAGCGGTGACCCTACCCACTGCTGGTGGCCACAGGCAACGTTTTGTTAACGAAGATTCTCGATGGAAGCAACGGGGGAGGCGGCGAAGGGCGAGTGGTGTGTTCTGATCAAAGGCAGCGTTACCTGCATGTATGAAACTCTAGACGCGCGATGTGCTGAAATCGGTGTACGAGTTTTCAAAATCATGCTTATGCTGATTCTCGTCTGATGAGCAGGCGGATCGAAGTGCTTCGTGCGTGAGGGCTGGAGAGTGGGGTACACGGTGAGCCTGAACGATCAGTTCGTCGACGCGCAGACGTCGAATGGGATTGTTCGGCAGCCGAGGTCCGACTCCGTCAAGAGGCGACCGAAGGACCGCAAGGCGCAGATCGCGGCTGCAGCGGCAATCGCGTTCAGTGAGCGCGGATATCCTGCTGTCAGTGTCGACGACATCGCGTCGGCGGTCGGTATTTCGGGTTCGGCGCTCTATCGGCACTTTCCGAACAAGTACGCGATGTTCCGCCACGCGGCACTGGAGTTGACCGGAGCGCTCGCCAGTGCCCTCGATGCCGTTTCGGTTGCGCCTGCGGCAACCGATGCGCAGCGGTTGCGCGAAGATCTGATTGCAGTGATACGAACGACGATCCGCAATCGGCGTACGGCTGGAATCTATCGTTGGGAGAGCCGGTTTCTCGACACCGATGATCGGAAATCCGTTCGAGCGCAAGCCAGTACGGTCAATCGCCGAGTAGCCCGGTATCTTTCGCGCTCCGAACCCGCGATGACGGCGAGGGACGAGACCCTTGTCGTGGCAGCGATGTTCAGCGTCATCGGCAGTATCACCGTCCATAACCTGTTGCTGCCCCAGCGAGCGATGGAGAAGGTTCTGCTCGACGCGTGTCTGGCGATAGATCAAGGTGAGGGTGCAATCACCGCTAGCCGCTTGGAGCAGTCCTCGTTACCTCGAACCGTGACCACGAACAAACGTGAACGTCTCTTGCAGGAAGCCGTGCGCCTTTTCGACTCTCGCGGGTATCACGACGTCAGCATCGAAGAGATCGCCGCGGCCGCCGGCTTGAACGCGTCCGGTATGTACCGCTACTTTCCCAGCAAGGCAGAGCTTCTCGGCGCCGTGTTCTATCGAGCTGCAGATCGCTTGGACTTGGCGACGGCAGCGGTCTTCGACTCCGCGACTTCGCACGAACAAGTGCTCCGGTCACTGTCGGCGATGTACGTGGAGTTGTCGTTTGCACAGCACGAATTGATGTCGGTCTACTTCTCCGAGATGAACAACCTTCTGCCGAGTCATCGAAGCGATCTGAAGAATCGCCAGAAGCTTTACGTGGTCGAATGGGCGCGAGTGCTCGGCGAGATTCGTCCTGAGCTGTCGGCAGTAGAGGCGAAGTTCGTAGTTCACGCTGCGCTCAACCTGGTCCCGGATGTCGGCCGCATGATGAAATTCGACGCTGCCGCAGAGAACGCGGCCATGTTGCAGGTGTTCATGTCGGCAGTACTGTTCGGCCGTCGGGCTTCGGCCGCCTGAAGCGTGTCGGTGGGTGTGCGTAGTCTGGCCCACTATGAGCGAAGTCGTGTCACTGGCAGCTGCCCGTCGCATAGCGCTTGCCGCTCAGGGATTCGGCAAATCGCATCCCACGACGGTGACGCGTCGCAATCTGGTCGGCGTGATGGACCGGCTGCAGGTGCTGCAGATCGACTCGGTCAATGTCTTCGAACGCAGCCACTACCTACCCGTTTATGCGCGATTGGGCGCATACGACAAATCCAGACTCGATCAGCTTGCCTTCACCCCCGGTTCGGGATACCTCGAATACTGGGGTCACGAAGCAACGTTCTTGCCGGTGGACATGTGGCCGTTGTTCCGCTGGCGGATGGACCAGTTTCGCGCCAAAGCGTTGAGTGACAAGGACGGGTGGGCTTCCGATCGGCGCGTCTTCCTCGATTGGTTGCGGCAGGAGTTGCGCGACAACGGTCCGATGGCGGCGAGCGAGATCGAACACGAGGCGAACACGCGGCGCGGTCCGTGGTGGGGGTGGTCCGACGTGAAGGTCGGGCTCGAGACGCTGTTCCGTTGGGGCGAGGTGGTCTCGGCGGGGCGCGCCGGTTTCGAGCGTCGTTACGGCCTGGCCGAGCAGATGCTTGCACCCGAGATACTCGACGCACACGTCGAGCGGTCGGAGGCGATACGCGAACTGGTGCTGCGGGGTGTGACGGCACACGGTCTCGGCACCCTCGACGACATCGCCGACTACTTTCGTCTGCCCAGCGCAGAAGCACGAACGGCCTTGCAGGAACTCGAAGACGCCGGCAGCGTGCGCCGGGTGTCCGTCGACGGCTGGGAGCGTCGAGGCAAGGCAAGGGAGGTGTGGATCGATCCGCGAGCGAAGCGTCCCAGGTCCATCCGTGCGGATGCGCTGTTGTCACCCTTCGACCCGGTAGTGTGGGCACGCGATCGAGCGTTGCGGCTCTTCGACTTTCACTACCGGATCGAGATCTACACTCCGGCGCACAAGCGAGTTCACGGATACTACGTGCTCCCGGTGTTGATCGACGACACGATCTGCGCCCGAGTCGATCTGAAGAACGACCGTCAGAACCGTCGACTGCTTGTCCGCGCGGCGTGGGCCGAACCCACCGCGGACGCCGACACTGCGCCGCGGTTGGCGGAACTCCTTCGGAGAACTGCGCGTTGGCAGGGCTGCGACACCGTCGAGGTGGAGAACAAAGGTACGTTGTCTCAGCAGTTGGCCGCCGCTATGACGTGAGCCTTCAGGTCGCGAGGACGATTGTCATTCGGGAACTGTTATGCGTCCGTCGGTCGCTGCCTGATTGATGGAATTTCTCAATGCGGAACAACTTCCGGATCGAATTCTCGGCGGTTCAGCATCGTCGCGGTACTCCAAACATGCCGTGCGCGAATCTGATCGCCACTGGGTCGACGTGTGATGCCAGCTGTTCTTCTCCACGAGGACGTATGTTCCGCACCGCTCGCAGTCCAGCGGTTCCATGGTCATTGCCCTACTCCTGCGGCGGCCCTGCGTGCGATGTTGTCAGCGACTTCCTGCTTCCACACTTCGATGGGTTTGCTTGTGTCCATCTCGAATTCGAAACGGTCGACCATGTCCGGGGTGATGTCGGCGACGTCCACGTAGAACTGTTCGTACCAACGGCGTAGTTGGTAGACCGGGCCGTCCTCGGTGCAGAGCAGTGGATTGTCGATACGGGTCTTGTTCTTCCAGATCTCGATGTCCTGTTCGAATCCGACGCCGATGTACCCGATCATCGCGTTGACAAGTTGATCGGCGAACTCGGCGGGCATCTCTGCGGACTTCTGGACGGTAATGCCGTACATGAGTACGAATTTGTTCGGGCTCACCGGGTAGTGGCAGTTGATCAGCACCGAATCGGTCGTGAAGTTCTCGTAGACGTAGCGCAAGTCGTCGATCATGAACGACGGTCCGTGGTAGGCCGCTGTCGAAAGATTCGACACCAACTTCGGTACGTCGGGGTCGGTCCAGGTCACGATGTCGTCGCGGTTGATGCCGCTCTGCTCCTGGATGGCGACGTGTCCTTCGAAGACGTTCTTGAAATAGGTGGGGAACGAGAAGTGCACGTAGAAGAAGTGCGCCATGTCAACGACGTTGTCGACGATTTCTCGGCAGTTCGTATCGATGACTATCGACTTCCAGACCCAATCGGTCCACTCGTGCTCCGCAGACTTGATGATCGGTATAGCGACTTCGGCAAGTGGCGGATTGCCTTCGGGGTCGTGCCAGACGAAGAGCAGCCCGTCTTGTTCGAGCGCAGTCCAAGCGCGGGTCTTGGCAAGCGGGGGGACACGTCGAGCATAGGGAATCGCGGTGCACTTACCGTTGCCTCCCCACCTCCAGTCGTGGAAGGGGCACGCGATCGAATCGCCCTTGACCGTGCCCTGACTCAGGTCGCCGCCCATGTGACGGCAGTACGCGTCGAGGATCTTCAGTTCGCCATGCGAGTCGGAGAAGACGACCAGTTTGGTACCGAAAGCTTCGACGGAATGCGGGTTCCCGTCGCTGTAGTCCTTGGCGAGGCCGAGGCAGTGCCATCCGCGGGCAAATCGAGTGGGAGGTTCTCCCTGGTCGATGATGCGAACCTCTTCCGATTCATTGACATCCGCAATTGTCATGTTCTTCCTTTCGTGAGTGCACCCGGTGGGCTGGACCGAGCGACGTTGTACGACAGTCGAAGGGGTGTGAATCTCTGGGCAAGTCACATACGTTGCGACGAGATGTTGCCGCCGTCGACAACCAATTCCGTTGCGGTGATGTAACTTGCTTCGTCGGACAGCAGGAAGCGGACAGCGTGTGCGATTTCCTCCGGGCGACCGAGCCTGCCGAGGAGGATGCGTCGTTCGAATGCCCCGTCACCCAATGCGTCTACGGTCGGCTGAAGCAGAGGGGTCAGAATCTGTCCGGGAGAGACGCAGTTGATCCGAATGCCGTCCGGGCCCAGTCGGTCCGCCAGCGATCGGACCATCGACAACATCCCACCCTTTGCAGCGGAGTAGACAGGGTTGATTGCATTGCCCAAAGTTGCGTTGATCGAAGCGATTCCGACTATTGCCGAACCGGGATTGGCCGTGAAATCAGGCATCAACTGTTGAACCAACAGGATGAGCGGACGTAGATGGGTGTTGATACCCGTCTCCCACACGTCGAGCGTCACTCCTTCGAGGGATCCGATATCGACGACCCCGGCGGAGTGAACAAGTCCGCCGATGGAGGGAAGTGAGGAACGGGTTGTGGCCAATGCGGCCGCGTAGTCGTCCGCTCTCGTGAGATCGATTCCCACTCCGATGGCGTCGATGCCGAATTCGGAGGAGATCACTGCTGCCTGATCGACCGCTTTTGCCTCGTCGATATCCCAGAGAGCGACTGGTCGTCGGATCGCCGCGAGCGCGCGGGCGGAGGCCAATCCGATTCCGGATGCGCCGCCGGTGATGATCACGCCTGTCGAC
The DNA here is from genome assembly GCF_030208925.1 of Rhodococcus sp. MEB032. NCBI lineage: Bacteria > Bacillati > Actinomycetota > Actinomycetes > Mycobacteriales > Nocardiaceae > Rhodococcus > Rhodococcus sp. MEB032. The sequence goes on along the minus strand of NZ_JARVSY010000001.1, from coordinate 343,628 downwards.
GGGGATGAAGCATTCATGTGTCCTCCTGATTTTGAAGCGTTCTGCTCGGCGCCGCATGATCTGATGGGCTCCGGTCATCACTGTGACGAGGGATGGATTCGGGCTCAACGAACATGACCGATCATCGGTATAGGTGCTGGTGAGAGCCCATGCAGATGCATCTCCCGCTGCGTGGGAAACGTACTGGCGTCGTGTGTCCACGGAAGCTCAGATGGGCGGAACGAATGTTGGCTGCCGAAGCGGCGGGCCACCGGAACGGAGACATCGATGTTGGTCGGACCGATCACCGAAGAGTCCATCCCCATGTCAACTCTCGACAGACTGTCGGTGGTGGTGGACTGCTTTCGTGACGCGCCTCGGCTGACATTGGGGGAGGTGGCGCGCCGAACCGGGATTCCGCGATCGTCCGTGCACCGGATGCTACTGAAACTCGTGAGGATGAACTGGCTACGCCGCGAAGGACTCGAGTACGAGATAGGCGACAAGCTAGGAGATCTGGGCGCGCTCTCGCTGTATCGAAACAAAGTGGATCGAGTGGTTACGCCCCTACTTCAGCAATTACATTTCGTGACTGGACACGCCGTGCACCTCGGGGTGTTGGAAGGAAACCATGTGCGCTACATCCAGAAGATCGGGAGCCTGATGGTCCCCGACCTTCAGACTCGCGTCGGCTCACGTATCCCAGCGCAAGCGTCGACCATCGGGAAGTCACTGTTGAGCGCCGGCAACAGATCGGTGGCATCGTCGCACAACGCCAATGGCGTTCGCCAACACTCAGTTGCGTTCGGAATCTGCAATTCCGGGATGGGCTGTATCGGTGCGCGAATCGGGGTGCTCGACCACATGCCAGTAGGTCTCTCGATTTGTGGGCCCTTGATTCGCGGCACGATAGACAAGCGGAACGCCGCTCCCGTACAGATGGCGGCAGCAGCGATCTCGCAGTATTTCGGAATGATCGACGGGTTCGAGCAGGAGAAGACGGGATAGTCCGACAAACGCAAAGAGTGCGCCTCCCCCCACTACGCGTAAAGCGCAGTGGGGGAGACGCACTCGGATAGAGCTGTGTCAGCGAAGAGCCGCAAGCGCGTCGATACGCCCCGCGGCACCTTCCATGATGCTTTCGATCAGTTCCTTGCAGCTGGGCAGATCGTTGATCATGCCGACAACCTGACCCGAAGCAAGAACACCGGCTTCCGTATTGCCCTCGACCAGTCCGGCCTTGAGCAACATCGGGGTGTTGGCTGCCATGATGATCTGCATCAGCGTGCGGTCACCCGACCGCTTCATCGCGAGACCGTCCTTGGCGAGGGTCGACCACTTCATGCCCGTCATGGCCTTGAACTTTGTGGCATTCTTGGCCGCGGCGATCAAACCGGTTGCATAGCTGGAACCTTCGAGGCTGTTGACCAGGTCGGTGTTGAGCACACGATGAGGCATGCCATCGACCTTGCGGGAGACAGTCGTATCCGTCAGTCCGCGCTTGAGATACTCCTGTTTGACGGAATCGGGCACCGAAGAGTCGCTGGTGAGAAGGAATCGCGTTCCCATCGCGACACCGGCAGCGCCGTACGCCAGTGCGGCAGCCAGCCCGCGGCCGTCGAAGAATCCGCCACCGGCGATGACCGGAATATCGACCGCGTCGAGAACCGAGGGGAGAAGCAATGTCGTGGCCACACCGCCGGTATGGCCACCACCTTCGCCGCCCTGGACGATGACGGCGTCCGCGCCCCAGGTTGCAACCTTGACCGCGTGCTTCGCGGCACCGATCGAGGGCACGACGACGATGCCGTGGTCCTTGAGCTTGGCGATCAGTTCCTTCTTGGGAGCCAACGCAAACGACGCGACCTTGACGCCTTCACGGATCAGCAGATCCGCGCGTTGCGGGGCGTCAGTGGCGTCGGCACGCATGTTGACGCCGAACGGCTTGTCCGTGAGCTGCTTCGTCTTCTTGATCGCGTGCTCGAGCTCGTCGTACGTCATCGTGGCCGAAGCCAGGATGCCGAGACCGCCCGCGTTGGCCGTTGCCGACGTGAGAGCGGGACCGGAAACCCAGCCCATACCCGTCTGCACGATCGGGTACTCGACACCGACCAGTTCGGTCAGCGCGGTCTTCAGGGTGGGGGTCATGCCGAGACCTCACGGTCCCGGAGGTTGCGCGGATCGAGGGTTTCGCGGATGAGGTGAAGTTCTTCGGCGGTGGGGTCACGGGTGATACCGGCCTCGGCGAGTCCGGCAACCTCGAACGAGGTGTTCTCGGCTACCTCTTCGGCGGTGACGCCGGGGTGAAGGCTCAACGCGCGGAAAGTGTTTCCCGGTCCGCCGAAGTCGAAGACACCGAGGTTGGTGACAACGCGGGGGATGTTCAGGTACTTGTAAGCCGGATTCTCGGGATCGATCTGGTCGTAGCCGACACCGCACACCACGTCGACCTTGTCGACGAACACTCGCTTGGAGTGCTTGGGGACGAAGTAGCTCGTCGCGTGGTTGATGGTGTTACCCGGGGCGCCGCGCACACCGAACATCTGACGCGTCGGCTGCTGAAGCGGGCCGAAGGCGGAGAGGTTCTGGTTGCCGTGGCGATCGAGCTGATTGGCGCCCATGACTACGTGACGGCGGCCGGAAGCGACGACGTCGAACACCTTGCGGAAAGGCATCCATCCTTCGACGGGGCCCTTTGTTCCGACGGCCGGAGTGTCCTCGAGAATGAGGGCTTCACCATCGGTGATCAGCAGGTCGGGTTCGGTGGTGAGTCGAGCCAGGCGAGCGCCGATGGTGGACGACGTCGACATCGGGCTGGCCATGATTTCGCCTGCACCGGAGAAGATTTCAGCGCAAGCGAGAACAACGTACTCTGCGCGGGTGACGGTGGATTCGCTCATTTTGCCTGCTCCCCTGCCTTTGATGAATCGGCAAACTTCTTTACTGCGGCTTGGTAGTCCTCTTCGCTGCCGGAGAGGAAGGTGTCGACGAACGCCTGCCACGACTCGGGGGTCTTGGCGGACTCGGCGTAGTGACGCTGGAACTTCTCGTCGCGGCCGTAGCTTTCGCCGGCCAACGTGAAGTGCGCACCATTGGGTGCCTCGACGACGGCGTCGACCATCATGCGGTTGAGCAGAAGGTTCTGCAGTGGAACGGATTTGACCAGTTCCTCGGTCTCGACGATGCGTTCGACGGAGACGTATCGCTTTTCGGCGGCCATGCAGTACAGGTCGTCGAAGTACGGGTCGACGCCGTTGTACGCGGCATTGCCGTGCTTGTCACCGAGATTGAGATGAACGAACGACGCATCGAGGTTGAGCGCAGGCATCGCGATCAAGGTCTCGGAGCGGCCGTCGGCCTCGGGGTACGGGGAGGTGACGGTCTTGAGTTCGTCGCCCCAGAAGTTGCGGACATCCGAACCCAGGCCGGCGCGGATCGGGAGGAAGGGAAGGCGAGCGGCAGCTGCTTCGAGGCCACATTTGACCATGCCTTCGTCCATCTCGCGGACTTCGATCTCACCGGCGGTGCGTGCCTTGGCAAACCACGGGTCGTAGAACGGCGCGGAGTCGAGGGACACGAAACCGTAGTACGCCTTCTTGACCTTGCCTGCCGAGCACAGCAGTCCGAGATCCGGTCCGCCGTAGGTGACCACGGTCAGGTCTTTGACGTCCGAACGCACAATCGCACGAACGAAGGCCATCGGCTTGCGGCGAGATCCCCAGCCGCCCAAGCCGATCGTCATTCCGCTGCGGAGTTCGCCGACTACCTCGTCGAGCGACTTCGTCTTGTCACGCTTGCTAGCCATGTTTGTCTCAGCCTTCCTTCTGGGTTGCGTTCTCGCGCGGCTTGCCGGTGGCGACGAACTCGTCGCGGTGTTCGTCGGACACGCCGAGGAGGTTGAGTTCGAAGGTGTAGCCCTGCTCGAGGCGGTAGCTGCCCTTGACGTCCACCGGGTCGATGCCGTTGATGGCTTCCTTGGCGCACCGGATGATGCGGGTGTCCTTGGCGGCGATCTTCGCGGCGATCTCGCGAGCGCACTCGTCGAGCTTCTCGCGCGGGACCACGTCGTAGACGCTGCCGAACTGCTTGAGTGTGTGCGCGTCGACGCTCTGTGCGGTGTAGTAGAGCGTGCGCATCATGTGCTGTGGCACCAGCCTCGAGAGGTGTGTGGCAGCGCCGAGTGCGCCGCGGTCGACCTCGGGGAGGGAGAAGATCGCGTCGTCGGAAGCGACGATCACGTCCGCGTTGCCGACGAGTCCGATGCCGCCGCCGACACAGAATCCGTTGACGGCCACGACGACGGGTACAGCACAGTCGTAGACGGCCGCGAAGGCCGCGGCGCAACCGCGGTTGGCGGCGACCAGCGCGTCGAATCCCTCGGTGGCCTGCATCTCCTTGATGTCGACGCCGGCGTTGAATCCGCGTCCCTCGGCTCGCAGGATCACTACGTGAGTGTTGAGATCCTTGCCCGCGTCGAGGATGGCGTCGGCAAGCTCGAACCATCCCTTGGACGGGATTGCATTGACCGGCGCGTAGTCGATGGTGACCGTGGTGATGCCGGTTCCGTCGGAGGAGGTGCTGATGCCCATATCGGGATTCCTTACGTCTGTGTACCAAACCAAGCGATTGCTTGGTAAGTTAGCACACAAGCGGAGCCGACAAGCCCGAGCAGAGTGCATTAGGAGACAAATATGAGTGGATTGGTCGACGGACGCGTAGTCATCATCACCGGGGCTGGCCGCGGTATCGGACGTGCGCATGCATTGGCATTTGCTGCCGAGGGCGCCAAGGTTGTCGTCAACGACATCGGTGCGGGTGCCGACGGTTCCGCGACCGGTGAGAGTCCGGCCGAGCAGGTTGTCGCGGAGATCATCGCCGCCGGTGGCCAAGCAGTGGTCAACGGAGACGACGTCGCCGACTGGGCGGGCGCCGAGAATCTGATCAAGACCGCGATCGACACCTTCGGTGGCCTGGACGTACTCGTGAACAACGCAGGCTTCCTGCGGGACCGCATGCTGGTCGGTATGAGCGAGGGCGAGTGGGACGCGGTGATCCGCGTGCACCTCAAGGGGCACTTCGCGCCGCTCCGTCACGCAGCTGCCTACTGGCGCGCCGAGGCCAAGGCAGGCAAGACCGTCGACGCACGCATCATCAACACCAGTTCGGGTGCAGGACTGCAGGGTTCGATCGGCCAGGGCAACTACGCCGCGGCCAAGGCCGGCATCGCCGAGATGACCATCCAGGCCGCCGCCGAGCTCAAGAATTACGGAGTCAGTGTCAACGCGATCGCGCCTGCTGCGCGCACACGCATGACTGTCGGCGCGGGCGGGGCGATGGCAGAAGCGATGGCAGCTCCGGAAGAGGGCTTCGACGCCATGGCTCCCGAGAACATCTCGCCGCTGGTCGTCTGGCTCGGTAGCGCCGAGTCCAAGGACGTCACGGGCCGGGTGTTCGAGGTAGAGGGCGGAAAGATCACCGTCGCGGAGGGCTGGCGTCACGGCCCGAGCGAGGACAAGGGAGATCGCTGGGACCCGAAGGAGATCGGGCCCGTCGTGGCAACGCTGTTGGAGAAGGCGGAGATTCCGACGCCGGTGTACGGGGCGTAGGGCCTCCGGCCCCGTGAGTGGTTAAGGAGTGCAGGAACTCCTCAACCACTCACAGGCGGCGTGCCGCCTACGCGGGCGCCCGAACCACCAACACGGTGCCGGGGAACTCAGCTGCGAGTTCGCGCCGCGAATGCTTCACGCAGGCTGTGCCGTAGCCCTTCTTGCGAGATTCCGGCGCGATCCAGATCGCCACGTTCACCTCTTGGCCGTCGAGTTCGCCGAATACCAGGCCGACGCTCTTCGGGCCGTCACCGGAGACGTCCTCGGCGACGAACCAGGCAGCGCTCTCGTCGTCGATCCGACCGAGACCGCCGACGCGCTCGGCTTCGATCCGATCCTCGCTCCACGGCTTGCCGTCTTCGCCGAGCTGCTCGGCCGAGCGAATCGTGAACAGTGCCTTGTCTTCTGCGCTGTCGCTGAACGGACGCAGGGTGAAGTTCTGCCCGCTGCTCGCGGGACGATCGAGCGTCGTCCATTCGAGAGTGGCGTCGAGATTCTCCAGCTCGCCCTGGATGCGATCGCGCGCTGCCTTGGTCAGTGCGCTGAACTTGAGGCTCAGAACTGCTTCGGCATTTGCTTCCGACGTGCCGAGGAGTTCCGCGACGGTGGTCAGTGCCTCCTGGTGGTCCTTGCTGTCGACCACTGCGTCCAGCACCTCGTGGCGACGCTCCAGCGCACGCACGAGGGCTGAGGTGATCTCGCGTCGGTCCAGGATTTGATCTTGAATATGCGTCGTCATATATGCGACTCCTTGCTGTGTTCGAGGCTCTGTCGAAACGCCGTGCGGACCGTACGAGTCAATAGTGCTCCAACTCGCCGGTTATGGCACGCGTTCAGCCTCCGGTGCGGCGAACGAGCCGTTCGTAGCGCTGGCGGGCGGCTTGAGTGCTTCCGAGTCCCAGCCCGAAAGCGATGTCCTGCCAGGTCATGCCCCGTTCGCGGGCAATCCCGAGGAACAGTGCTTCCAGCTGTTCCATTTCGGCTCGGGCCTTGGGGATCAGAGTCAACGCGGCCATGACGTCGGCATCGTCGACCTCGGGTTCGTTCGGCTGCGGTGTGTCGGTGCCACCCGCAAGACGAGCCACGACGCGCACCGCGCCGTAGGGCTCGAGCATCTCCGGATGAGATTGCCGCGCGCGCTGGCTTGGGGTCGCGCCGTGGCGCTCGCTGATTCGAAAGAGTCCGGCGTACTCGCGATGTGCGCGTTCGCGGCCGGAATCGATCGGTCTGAACTGGTCATCGGTCATGAACCCAGGGTGGCACGAACCCGGGTCAATGTAAACGTTTTGTTGTAAACAGTTCGTTTAACTCTCCAGTGGCTCGCACACGATGACGGGAATGACCCGGTCGGTCCAGGCCTGATAGTTGTCGAAATCCGGATACATCGCCCTCAACATCGGCCACAGCCGAGCGCGCTCGTCCTCGGCCGCGACGCGGGCTTTCATCGAGCGGATCCGAGACTTGATCTGCACCGTCACCACCGGGTCTGCCTTGATGTTGAGGTACCACATCGGGTTCTTCGGAAGACCGCCTTGCGACGCCACCAGAATCACGTTCTCGCCGTCCTCGAGGAACAGCAGCGGGCTGATCCGCTCCTCGCCGGATTTGCGACCGGTGGTGGTCAGCAGGCAGATCGGCAGCCCGCGAGGGAACGCGCTGCCGACCCGCCACTTGCTACCCAGCCGCCCGTCGGTGGCGCGATACATCGCGACGTTCGCCTTCGACATCCACTTGATGATCTTGACCGTCGCCGGAGCGTCGAGTCCCTTGGGTTTGGCTGGGGGAGTAGTCATCTCAGATACGCTCGATGATGGTTCCGGTGGCCAGTGCGCCGCCGGCGCACATCGTGATCAGAGCCGTCGAGCCGTTGCGACGCTCGAGTTCGTGCAGTGCGGTGGTGATCAGGCGAGATCCCGTGCTGCCGACCGGATGGCCGAGAGCGAGCGCGCCGCCGTTGACATTGACGTTGTCGAAGTCAGGTTCGTGAACCTGAGCCCAGGACAGTGCGACGGATGCGAATGCTTCGTTGATCTCGAACAGATCGAGATCGCCGATCTTCATTCCGCTCTTCTCCAGGACACGGCTGGTTGCCTGCACCGGTCCGTCGAGGTGGAATTCCGGTTCCGAGCCGACCAGCGCCTGGGCGATGATGCGGGCTCGCGGCTTCAATCCGAGCGCGCGAGCCTTGTCCTCGTCCATGAGCAGGACTGCGGCCGCTCCGTCGGAGATCTGGGAAGACGTTCCGGCCGTGTGAATCCCGCCTTCGAGGACGGGCTTCAGTCGGGCAAGGGACTCCGCCGTCGTATCGCGCAGGCCCTGATCGCGATTGACGACCTTGGTCTCGCCCGTGAGGTTTCCTTCCTTGTCGACCTGGGGTGCCGAGAGTTCGAGAACCTCGCGGTCGAAACGTCCTTCCTCCCAAGCCTGCTTGGCCAGCGCCTGCGAGCGGACGCCGAGGGCTTCGACGTCGTCGCGGGTCAGTCCGCGTCGACGCGCGATGCGTTCTGCAGCTTCGAATTGGTTGGGCATGTCGATGTCCCACGTCGCGGGTCGGCGCGGTCCGGCCTGATCGCCGACGTTGGCGCCGAGGGGAACCTGGCTCATGGCTTCGATGCCGCAGGCGATACCGGCGTCGATGGCGCCGGTGGCGATCAGACCGGCGATCAGATGGTTCGCCTGCTGGGCCGAACCGCACTGGCAGTCCACGGTGGTTGCGCCGGTCTGCCACGGAAGTCCGGCGTGCAGCCAGGCCGTGCGCGTGATGTTGTTGGACTGAGCGCCGGCCTGGGTGACGCAGCCGCCGATCACCTGCTCGATCAGCAACGGGTCGATTCCCGACCGGTCGAGAACTCCCTTTTGTGCAGCTCCGAGGATCTCGGCGGCGTGCAGACCGGCGAGCCAACCTCCGCGCTTGCCGATCGGTGTACGGACAGCCTCGACGATTACTGGTGTGCCCACAGCGGGCTCCTTTCCTTGTAATGAAAAAGTAGAACAGGTTCTCTGCGGGAAGCAAGACCTGCCGACGTTTCCTTTCCTAGTAAGCAGGCTTGTGTTTCAATGAGAGTAGAACGTGTTACACATCACGGATCCCCATCACCCCTGTGATGAAAAGGCTTAGGGCAGGAGACATCAGTGGCACAGCCCGCATTCCCCGAGGGAATCGACTTCACGGACCCCGACATCTACGCGGAACGCATGCCGTTCGAGGAGTTCGCCGAACTCCGGAAGACGGCCCCCGTGTGGTGGAATCCGCAGCCCCCGGAAATCGGTGGATTCCAGGACGAGGGCTTCTGGGTGGTCACCCGTCATGAAGAGGTCAAGGAAGTTTCGCAGCGAAGCGACATCTTCTCGACCCACGAGAACACTGCGATTCCTCGCTTCGCCGACGACATCCCGCGTGAGAACGTCGAGATGCAGCGATTCATTCTCATCAACAAGGACGCTCCGGAGCACACCAAGCTGCGCAAGCTGGTATCTCGTGGATTCACCCCGCGCGCCATCAACAGCCTGCGCGAGGAACTGACCGAGCGTGCCGAAAAGATCGTCACGACCGCGGCTGCCGGCGGTGCCGGTGACTTCGTGGTTCAGGTCGCGTCCGAACTTCCGCTGCAGGCAATCGCCGAGCTTCTCGGTGTGCCGCAGGAAGATCGAATGAAGCTCTTCGACTGGTCCAACCAGATGACGTCGTACGACGATCCCGAGTTCGACATCGACCCGCAGGCAGCGTCGATGGAGATTCTGGGATACGCGTACCAGATGGCGGATCAGCGCAAGAAGTGTCCCGCCGATGACATCGTCACCAAGCTCATCGAAGCTGACATCGACGGAAATGAGCTCTCCCCAGAGGAATTCGGCTTCTTCGTGATCCTGCTTGCGGTCGCGGGTAACGAGACCACTCGCAATGCCATCACACACGGCATGGTTGCCTTCCTCGACAATCCCGACCAGTGGGAGCTGTACAAGAAGGAACGCCCCAAGACGGCGGCCGACGAGATCGTTCGTTGGGCGACCCCGGTGACTTCCTTCCAGCGCACCGCGCTCGAAGACACCGAACTCGGCGGACAGAAGATAAAGAAGGGCGATCGCGTCGTGATGATGTACGCGTCGGCCAACTTCGACGAGGACGTCTTCGAGAACCCGACGAAGTTCGACATCATGCGTGACCCCAATCCGCACCTCGGATTCGGCGGCACCGGTGCGCACTACTGCATCGGCGCCAACTTGGCCCGTCTGGAAATCGATCTGATCTTCAATGCGATCGCCGATCACCTACCCGACATCACCAGGCTCGGGGATCCCCGACGCCTTCGCTCGGGCTGGCTCAACGGCATCAAAGAGTTTCAGGTTGATTACAAGACATCGGGCTGCCCGGTCAAACACTGATCCGGACATATACTGACCTGGTAACCGGCGAGTAGGTTCTGTGTAGGTTTTCGGGAGTTGCCTCTGCACTCTCGAACACGCAGAACTACAGTAGACGTTCCGGGAAGCCACTTGTTGGCAACCTGGAACTGCGGCGGCGTCTGCGGGATCCCTCATCTCCCGTAGGCGCCGCCGTTTGTAGTTCAATCTCCAATTCAGCCGCCGTACGGTTTGGTGATGGCTTCCAGGAAATGTCCCGACGGGTCGAGGAAGTAGACCCCACGCCCACCGTCGTTGGTGTTGAAGCCGGTACTCGACTGGCGCGGATCGGCCCAGTGATCCAGTTTCAACGCCTGTATCCGCTGGTAGATGCCGTCGAAGTCATCCTCGGAGACGAGGAAGGCATAGTGCTGAGACGCAACCTCGGCGCCTTCTTCCACCTGTGCGAAGTCCAACGTCACGCCGTGCTCGAGTTCAACGCCGAGAAAGTAGCCGGCTTCGACTGGGCCTGGAAGACCGAACATGTGAGTGAAGAACCACGCAGACTCTTGTCGGTCTTTTGCGGCGATGATGGTGTGATTGAACGAAATGGTCATGAGTGACCCCTTGCGGTACGACGCCTCCATGCCTGACGCAGTCCGTCATCGACACGCGACGTTGGGAACCAGGAAACCATTTCGAGGTTCTCGGTGCAAGTACGACAGGCTGATTCGAATACGACGAGCGCGGCCCCGGTCGATGACCGGGGCCGCGCTCGTACTGTGGGTTCTCAGGCTTTGCGTGCCGTCTTCATCGCACGGTCCACTTCCCAGAATGCTCGAAGCGACGCGATCTTGCCGTCGTCGTTCACCCGGTAGACGAACACGCCCTCGGCGTCGATGATCGAGCCGCCGATGGTGGTTCGGATCTTGCCGATGTTGACGTTCTCGTTGCCGCACACCAGGGAATCGTCGATCAGAAATTCGAGCTTGTCCGCGTTCGCGATCGTCATGTCGTAGAACTTGGAGATCGCTTCGCGCCCGTGATGGCCTTTGCCTTCGGGATCGAAGCCCGAAGGCCCGACCGGATCTTCCACCCAACCGTCCTCGGCGAAGAGGTCCAGCCAGGCTTCCTTGTTCTTGCCACTCGCTGCGGCGCGCGAAGCGTTACCCGCGACGCGGGCGGGGTGTTCGTCGGTCATCGCGGCTCCTCAGTTGATGTACTGCTCGGCGAATTTGCGCATCGAATCCTGCTTTGCCTCCAGCGGGGCATCGAATCCGATTCCGTCGAAAACCCAAGGCACGGTGATGATGTCCGTGACACCGGCATCTTCGAGCTCTGCGTAACCGTCCTTGCCGAAACGGTCGATGCACACCGTCTGGATTTCGAACGGCTCGTTCTCGCGGCCGTACTCGGCGCGCAGTTCGCGTAGTCGTGCGATCACACCCACCAGGTCGTCGAACTTGATCATCGCCGAGGTCCAACCGTCGCCGACTCGCGCAGCACGCTTGAGTGCGACCTCGGTGTGGCCGCCGACGTAGAACGGAACCGGCTTGGTGGGGGCCGGGCTCATCTGCAGGCGATCGAAATCGAAGAACTCACCGTGATACTCGACCATGCCGCCGCCGAGGATCAGTTTGAGGACGTCGATCATCTCGTCCACACGTGCGCCCCGACGCTTGTACGGAGCGCCGCACCACTCGAACTCTTCCGGAGCCCAACCGATTCCGACGCCGAAGCCGAAACGGTTGTTCGTCAATGCGGCCACGGAACCGACCTGCCGCGCGAGCAGGACGGGATTGCGGCTACCCAGCTTGAGCACCTGGGTGTAGAACTCGATCTTCTCGGTCACCGCGCCCATTGCAGCCGCGGCGATGAGCGGATCGACCCAGGGGGTCTCGGCATTCCACATCCGAGACCCGTCCGGGGTGTACGGGTAATCCGCCGCCTGCGTTTCCATGAAGAACAGTGAATCGGGGAGAGCGATCGACGAAAAGCCGCATTCCTCGGCAGTTTTGGCGATACCGGCTAACTGGTCCAAGGGGTTCATGGCAACCCCGACGGTGTACTTCATCTTCGGCCTCTTCCTGATCGGCGTGTGTGCTGCTGCTTACGTGGTGGGACGTTCGGAGCCGACGACCCACATCGAGAAGTACTGCGAGCCACCGCCGTAGGCATGGCCGAGAGCCTTGCGAGCATCGGCTACCTGGTGATCGCCGGCGCGGTGCATGACCTGCATCGCCGACTCGGCAAAACGGATCATGCCCGAGGCGCCGATCGGGTTGGAGGAGAGAACACCGCCCGAGGCATTGACCGGGAGCTTGCCGCCGATCGCGGTTTCACCCGCCTCGGTGAGCTTCCAGCCCTGGCCTTCCTCCGCGAAGCCGAGGTTCTCGAGCCACATCGGCTCGAACCACGAGAACGGGACATAGATTTCGGCGCAGTCGATCTCGTTGAGCGGATCGGTGATACCCGCTGACTTCCACAGTGCTGCTGCAGCGTCACGGCCGGCCTGCGGATTGACCTGATCGCGTCCGGCATAGAAGGTCGGCTCGGTGCGCATCGCCGTCGCGTGGATCCACGCGACCGAACGACCCTCGGCCTCGACCTGTGCGGCCGCTTCCTCGTTGCCGATCACCAGAGCGCACGCGCCATCCGAGGACGGGCAGGTCTCGTCGTAGCGGATCGGATCCCAGAGCATCTGAGATGCCTGTACCGATTCGAGAGTGATGTCCGGCTGCCGCAAGTGCGCATACGGATTGAGGCTGCCGTTGAGTCGATCCTTCACAGCGACGAGGTAGCCGATGTGCTCCGGTGCGCCCGATCGACGAATGTACGAACGGACGTGCGGGGCGAAGTATCCACCGGCACCGGCGCCGACGGGCATGTTGAACGGAACCGGTACGGACAGCGCCCACATGGCGTTCGACTCGGACTGCTTCTCCCAGGAAACCGTCAGAACCCGCTTGTGGACACCGGATTTGACCAGGCTGGAGGCGACGATAGCCGTCGAACCGCCCACCGATCCGGCAGTGTGAACACGCAGCAACGGCTTTCCGTTTGCGCCCAGAGCATCCGACATGGCGAGTTCGGGCATCATCGAACCCTCGAACAGGTCGGGGGCCTTTCCGATGACGACGGCGTCGATGTCGTCCCAGCCGACGTTGGCGTCGAGCATCGCGGCGTCGATGGCTTCACGAACCAAGCCCGCCATCGAGACATCGTGACGCTTTGCGACGTAGTGAGTTTGGCCGGTGCCGAGCACGGCCGCGAGTTGAGGCGTTCCGGCCATCAGTTCCGTCCCTCCAAGACTGCTACCAGGTTCTGCTGCAGCACAGGGCCGCTTGTTGCATGGGCCAGAGCGCGATTCGCCTGGCCGTCGAAGATTGCCTTGGCGGCGTGGCCGATTCGTTCCAGACCACCGGCGAACAGTGGGTTGCCGCTGAGCGGACCGCCGGACGGATTGATCGTGGTGGCGTCGGTCAGGCCGATCGCTTCCTTCAAGATCAATTCCTGGTGAGTGAACGGTGCGTGCAGTTCGGCGACGTCGATGTTGCCGACCTCGCCGCCCGTTGCCGCCTTGGCTGCGGACGTAGTGGACGGTGAGGTGGTCAGGTCACGTGCACCCAGGTTGGGGGAGTCGATGCGATGCTCGAGTCCGGTGATCCACGCCGGCCGCTCGCAGAGATCGCGGGCGCGGTTACCCGAGGCCAGGACGATTGCTGCCGCGCCGTCGGTGATGGGCGCACAATCGTGTGCGCGCAACGGATCTGCGAGGAAGGGGCTGGCGAGAAGGGCCTCGATGTCGACCTCGCCTGCGAGCTGAGCCTTCGGATTGCTCAGCGCGTGACGACGGCTACGAGCGGCAACCTCCGCCATGTCCTCGTGCGTCCACTTACCCGCGTCGAGTCCGAGTCGGGCTTGAAGTCCGGCGATCGAGACGGAGTCCGGCCACAGCGGAGTGACGAGGTACGGATCGAGCTGCATGGACAGGATCTTGCGCAGGTGCCCGGCGGAGGACTTGCCGAATCCGTACACCAGCGCGGTCTCGACCTCACCGGTCAAGATCTTGATCCACGCTTCGTAGAAGGCCCACGCAGCGTCCATCTCGACGTGAGATTCGTTGATCGGCGGGACCGCTCCGATGGAGTCGATGGCCGAGATGAAGGAGAACGCTCGTCCGGCCAGGTAGTCGGAAGATCCGGAGCACCAGAAGCCGATGTCTGACTTGGTGATTCCCAGATCGCTGTAGAGCTGCTGGAAGCACGGGACGAGCATCTCGACGCCGTTGGTGGTGCCGTTGGTTTCGCGGACGTGGGGTGCCTGAGCAAAGCCCACGACTGCGATGTCTGCAGAAGTCATTTCAGGAGCCTCACAGGTGGTGTTGGAAGGTGGAGTACTCGGCGTCGGGTTCACCTGTCGGCCGGAAGTATTCGATGTTCTCGAGGGTGTAACCCCACTCTTCGCGAGGCTTCCACTTGGCTTCGACGCGCATGCCCATCCGTACGTCCGCGGCATCACATTCGAGAATCAAGTGCAGGAACGGAATGTCGGCCCCGTCGAGAAGCACGTAGGCGGCCACGTAGGGCGGTTTGATTCGCTGCCCGAGGAACGGGACGTTGACGATGCAGAAGGTGGTGACAATTCCCTTGTCCGGCAGTTCGATCTGCTCGCTCGTCGGCTTCCCGTTGGTGGGATTGGCGCCGCGCGGTGGGATGTAGATCTTGTCTTCGGGTCCGCTGCGACCACCGATGAGCTTGCCTTCTGCGAGACCGCGGAGGTAGAAACTCTCCTCGGCCGAAGCGGAATGCATGAAGTGCAGGTCGACAGGCGTCGTGATCATGGTGACAGGATCGGCGGTGGAATCGACTGTCGCGATTCCATTTTCGCTCTCACCTGGTTCGAAGCACTCGATGTCCTTGATCTGCCCGATCCGCTCCGACGCCCAGCGAGCACGGACCCGCAGGCCGGTGCTGATGTCGTCGGGGGAGTCGACGTCGACTGCGTGGAGCATGGACGTGTCCGCGCCGTCGAGCTTGATCAGGGCCCACGCGAAAGGCTTCGTCAGGGGTTGACCCTCGATGGGTTCGGGCATCCACGTCCAACTCACGACCGTTCCGCCGTCGGAGACTCCGACGAAGTCGGTCAGTGGTTCGGCCGTATCCGGATCGAATTCCGGTGGCGGCACGAAGACACGACCGTTCGACCCACGTGCGCCGATCACCTTGCGATCACGCAGGGCAGTCACGAACGCGCCGATGGTCGGTCCCGTCGATCTGGTGTAGTCGAAATGGAGATTCAATGGTGCGCTCAGGGGCTTGTCGGCCACCCCGCTCTTTCCGATGGTCACAAGATCGAGTAGAACAGGTTCTAGAGATTGTGGCAAGAGTCACTTCTGATCACCGGCAATGTGGAGGCCTGCGATGAAGCTTGGGTTGCAACTCGGATACTGGGGCGCGCAGCCGCCGGCAAACGCCCCGGAACTGATCGAGGCCGCGGAAGGCGCGGGATTCGACGCGGTCTTCGCGGCGGAGTCGTGGGGCTCGGACGCATTCACCCCGCTCGCCTGGTGGGGATCGCGCACCGAGAACGTCCGTCTCGGCACCTCCGTCGTACAGATTTCGGCGCGAACACCAACCAGCTGTGCCATGCACGCGCTCACTCTCGATCACCTCAACGGTGGGCGAACGATCCTCGGGCTCGGCGTATCCGGACCGCAGGTCGTCGAAGGTTGGTACGGCCAGCCGTTCGAGAAGCCGCTCGCGCGCACCCGCGAATACGTCTCGATCGTGCGCCAGGTCCTCGCCCGTGAAGCGCCCGTCACCAGTCCCGGTCCCCACTACCCTCTGCCGTATGCGGGACCGGGCAGTTCGGGACTTGGCAAGCCGCTCAAGCCCATTACGCACCCGCTGCGTGCGGACATCCCGATCTGGCTCGGCGCCGAAGGGCCGAAGAACGTCGCGCTCGCCGGTGAAATCGCCGACGGCTGGCTGGCGATCTACTACACCCCGCGCCTGGCCCCGATGTACAACAAGTGGCTCGACGAAGGGTTCGCGCGCGCCGGGGCCCGTCGCAGTCGCGAAGACTTCGAGGTGGCCGCCACGTGCCAGGTCATCGTGACTGACGATCGCGCCGCTGCCATCGCCGCTCTCAAGCCGATGACCGCCCTCTACGTCGGCGGAATGGGCGCCCCGGAGTTGAACTTTCACGCGCAGGTCTACAAGCGGATGGGCTACGAGAAGGAGGTCGACGAGATCGGTCGCCTCTTCATGTCGGGCCGCAAGGACGAAGCTGCTGCCGTCGTCCCCGACGAGATGGTCACCGAGACCATGATCATCGGCAACGTCGACGAGGTGCGCGCAGACGTGAAGCGTTGGGAGGAAGCCGGAGTCACGATGCTGCTGGTGACCTGCCGCGACGCCGACCATGTGCGAGAGCTCGCGGCCGCGGTGGGTGGTTGAGCGGGGCACCCCCCTTTTTTTCGAGCGGTACCCCCCTTTTTTCGAGCGAACGGCACGTTCAGCGCATCTGAGGCGCTGAACGTACCTTTCGCTCGCCCAAAGTTATCCACAGGCGCACCGAAACCCCAGTTCGCCGCCGGGGCCCGCGCTGATGCTCGAGTCATGCTGCAACCATGCGGCGAGGAACGTGGGGCGATGATCTGGACGCGATTTACCGCGTCAGTCGAAGCGGAGTGATCCGAACGGCGGAGTTGGCGCGATTGGGCGTGTCCAACTCCGCAGTGCACACCCGGTGTCGGGTAGGTGGACCGTGGCAGCGCATATTGCCGGGGGTCATTCTGCTCAGAAACGGTCAACCGACGCCACGTCAACGCTCGATCGCTGCGCTCATGTTGAGCGGTGACGATTCCCTGCTGACCGGGCGATCAGCCATGTCGGAGTACGGATATCGAACGCACTCGGGGGATGTGCAGGTGCTCATCCCCATCGACCGTCGAGTTCAATCGGTTGGGTTCGTCACGGTGGAGCGCACTGTTCGACTGCCCGAGCCGGAGATTCGGAACGGTCTGCGCTGTGCTCCGCTGCCGCGAGCGTTACTCGACGCTGCGAGGCGGTGCAAGGCGCTCGATCCCACACGGGCACTCATCGCTGAGGCTGTTCAGCGCGGCGATGTCTCGGTGCGCGAACTTGCGAAGGAACTCGAAGCGGGTAGCAGTCGGGGTTCCGCGCTACCTCGGGTCGTGTTGCGCGAAGTGAACGCGAACGTCCACTCGGTTCCGGAGGTTCACGCGCGAAAATTGTGGCAGCGGAGCGGGCTGCCGGAAATGTTGTTCAACCATGAGATCCGGGATGCCAACGGGGACTTCATCGCAGTTCCGGACGGATGGATCGATTCGGTTGCCTTCGCGTGGGACATCGACTCCTTGGAATGGCATGCCGCGCCGACGGACTACAAGCGCACGGTGGAGCGTCGGACGCGTATGCAGAATGCGGGAATCATCGTGTTGCCGACGGTGCCCAGTGCACTGCGAACGGACCCTGATCGCGTGATCGAGGACCTGCGTGCGCACTACAGATTGGCGCAGTCACGTCCCCGGCCGCAGGTGTTCGCGAGGTCGAGATGGGTGAAATTGGACGAAACCGGCTGAGCGAAAGTGCCTTTCGGCGCACTGAAGGCGCCGAAAGGTACGTTCGCTCGAAAAGGGGGTGGGTGGGACCGAGAGCGGACGGGAAAGGGGGCTCAGGCGGGGGTCGGTCAGACGGGGGTGGCTCAGACAGGGGTGGGTCAGACACCCTTGAACTGGGGCGCCCGCTTCTCACCGAAAGCCCGCGGGCCCTCCTTGGCGTCGGCGCTCATGAACACCTTCATGCCCAGCTGTGCGTCGATCTGGAAGGCCTCTTCCTCGTGCATGCCCTCGGTGTCGCGGATGGTCTTGAGAATCGCCTGCACGGCGAGGGGGCCGTTGGCACTGATCAGGTCCGCGAGCTCCAGCGCCTTGTCGAGGGCTTGGCCGTCCGGGACCACGTGGCCGATGAGCCCGATCTCCTTGGCCTCCGGAGCCTTGATGTGACGACCGGTGAGCAGGATGTCCGCCGCGATCGTGTACGGAATCTGTCGCACCAGACGCACTGCGGAACCGCCGAGCGGGAAGAGCCCCCACTTGGCTTCGGAGACGCCGAACTTGGCGCTCTCACCCGCGACGCGGATGTCGGTGCCCTGCAGGATTTCGGTTCCGCCGGCGATAGCTGCACCCTCGACGGCGGCGATCAGTGGCTTGGTCAACCGACGGCCCTTGAGGAGGCCTTCGATCTTGGACATGTCGACGCCACCGCCCGCGAAGGAATCTCCCGGCGGCTTGGCGGACATGTTCTTGAGGTCGGCGCCGGCGCAGAAGTCGCCGCCCGCACCGGTGAGGATGGCGACACGGATTTCGGGGTCGTTGTCGACCTGATCCCAGGCGTCGACCATGATCGCCATCATCTCGCCGGTGATGGCGTTCTTACGCTCGGGGCGATTCATGGTCACGATGAGAACGTGGCCACGCTTCTCCACGAGGCAATGCGGCGCGGTTTCCGAAATGTCTGATTTTTCGGTCGTCGAAGTGGACACTGATGGCTCCTGGCGGGTCTGTGAGCTGGCTCTCAAATTGGGTCTTGCCAGAAACGGTAACACGTTCTACTTTGAACTCGTGGCCCTTAACATCGCAGACTTCGTAGAGCACGCAATCGACCTCGTTCCGGACCGCGTTGCGCTGGTCTCGGACAACCGCGAGATGACTTATGCACAGTTGGAGGACCGAGCAAACCGCCTCGGTCACTACCTGCGTGAACATGGCGTTCAGCCGGGTGACAAGGTCGGCATCTACTGCCGGAACGTCATCGAGGCGATCGAGGCCATGGTCGCGGTTTTCAAGATCCGGGCCGTGATGGTCAACATCAATTACCGGTACGTCGAGAACGAGTTGCAGTACATCTTCGACAACTCCGACATGGTTGCCCTCATTCACGAGCGCCGCTACTCGGACAAGGTCGCGAACGTCCTGCCGAACACTCCCAAGGTCAAGTCCGTCATCGTGGTCGAGGACGGCACCGATCTGGACTTCAGTGCTTTCGGCATCGGCTACGAGGACGCACTCGCGCAGAGTTCGGGTGAGCGTGATTTCGAAGAGCGCAGCAACGACGACATCTTCATGCTCTACACCGGCGGCACCACCGGAAGTCCCAAGGGCGTCATGTGGCGTCACGAGGACTGGTGGCGTGTTCTCGGCGGAGGCATCAACTTCGTCACCGGAGTTCCGGTCGAGGACGAGTACGAGATGGCGAAGGTCGGCGCCGCCAACCCGAGCATGATCCGCTACCCGATCCCCCCGATGATTCACGGCGGTTCGCAGTCGGCGGTATTCCACAGCCTCTTCGGCGGTGGAACCTGTTTGATGCACCCGGAATTCGACGCCCACGAGGTGTGGCAGAACATCGACAAGCACAAGGTCAACCTGATCTTCATCACGGGTGACGCGATGGGCCGTCCGATGCTCGACGCACTCATCGCCGGAAACCCGGAGACCGGTGAGCCGTACGATCTTTCGACGCTCTACGTGATGGCCAGCAGTGCTGCACTCTTCTCTCCGAGTATCCAGGAGCAGTTCCTCGAACTGTTGCCCAACCGCCTGCTGACGGACTCCATCGGAGCATCCGAGACCGGCTTCGGCGGACTGGCCGTGCTGAGCAAGGGGCAGAAGCACACTGGCGGTCCGACGGTCAAGATCGACGCCTCCACAACGGTTCTCGACGACGACGGCAACGAGGTCGAACCCGGATCGGGCAAGCGCGGCATGCTCGCTCGCAAGGGCAACATCCCGCTCGGCTACTACAAGGACGAGGTCAAGACCGCCGAAACCTTCCGCACCATCAACGGCGTTCGCTACTCGATCCCCGGCGACTATGCGCAGGTCGAAGCCGACGGCACGGTCACGATGCTCGGCCGCGGTTCGGTGTCGATCAACAGCGGCGGCGAGAAGGTGTACCCGGAAGAGGTCGAAGGCGCTTTGAAGGCGCACCCGGACATCTTCGACGTCCTGGTGGTCGGTATCCCCGACGAGCGCTTCGGTCAGCGCGTTGCCGCAGTGGTCCAGGTACGCGAAGGCACGTCGCCGACGCTGCACGACATCGCCACCGCAGCACGCAAAGAGATTGCCGGATACAAGGTTCCGCGCAGCGTGTGGTTCGTGGACCAGATCAAGCGCAACCCGGCAGGCAAGCCCGACTACCGCTGGGCGAAGGCCGAAACGGAATCGCGCGAGGCCGATGATCACAACGGAAACGGCGCTCCTGTGGCGTCCGCAAACGAAAGCGTGGAAGCCTGATGCGTTCGGATCTCGCCGACAAGTTCGGCATCGAATACCCGATTTTCGGATTCACTCCTTCCGAGCACGTCGCGGCCGCGATCAGCCGCGCGGGAGGTCTGGGCGTGCTCGGTTGCGTCCGGTTCAACGACCCGGAAGAGCTCGAAGCCGCACTGACGTGGATGGACGAGAACACCGACGGTAAGCCGTACGGCGTCGACATCGTCATGCCGGCCAAGGTGCCGACAGAGGGCGGCGCCGTCGATCTCGACAAGCTGATTCCGGAGGAGCACCGCGCCTTCGTCAACCGCACGCTCGACGAGCTCGGTGTGCCGCCGCTTTCCGACGACGTCGAGCATGCGACCGGCGTATTGGGATGGCTTCACTCGGTGGCGCGGTCTCACGTCGATGTTGCTCTGGGACACCGGATCGCGTTGATTGCGAATGCACTGGGATCACCGCCGAAGGACGTCATCGATCAGGCGCACGAGAAGGGCGTACCGGTAGCAGCGCTGGCCGGCGCCGTCGAGCATGCACGTCGTCACGTCGAGAACGGTGTCGACATCGTGATCGCGCAGGGCTACGAGGCAGGCGGTCACACCGGCGAAATTGCGTCGATGGTTCTCGTTCCGGAAATCGTTGATGCACTGGGTGATTCAGCTGCCGTACTGGCTGCCGGCGGTATAGGCAGCGGCCGTCAGGTGGCTGCCGCACTTGCACTCGGTGCGTCCGGAGTGTGGATGGGCTCGTACTGGCTCACCACGTCCGAATACAAACTCGGCAGTGCATCGGGTGAGGGCCCGTCCGCTATTCAGCGTGCACTGTTGGGCGCGACGTCGGCCGACACCGTTCGTTCGCGCATCTACTCGGGTAAGCCCGCTCGGTTGCTCAAGACCAAGTGGACGGAAGCCTGGTCGAACCCGGGAGCACCGGCGCCCTTGCCGATGCCGCTGCAGAACCTTCTGGTCAGCGACGCTCATCAGAGAATCGCTGCATCGGAGAACCCGGAAGTTGTGGCAATGCCCGTCGGTCAGATCGTGGGACGGATGAACGAGATCCGCCCGGTCGCCGAGGTCATGGCAGAGCTGGTGTCCGGGTTCGAGGACGCGCGAACCCGACTGGATTCGATGAAGTAGTAGATGACACGTGCGTGTGCCCTCGGCCGAGTTTCGGCCGAGGGCACACGTCGTTCAGCCGGCGAGGTCGTCCGGTCCGACGGTGTCCGACAACCATTCTCCGCGGCTGAGGGCGCCGTCGTCGCGGCGGCGTGCGATCACGAAAATGACCAGGGCGGCAGCGAGGACAACTGCGAGAACGCGCGAAGGCGTCAGGTTCGGGTTCTTCATACCCGTAATTTTGCCGGAAGAACGGGCGCGATGGTGAGCCAGCGGAGCAAAATCACGTGTTTCGAAATTACTGCGCTTCCGACGCATGGAGACTCGCGATCCGCTCGCGCAGGCCACCGAAGTGCACATCGAGAGTGTGCGCCGCCTCGACTGCATCACCCGTACGGATCGCGTCGAGAATCGCACGGTGCTTCGACGCGATGTCGATCAGTGGCGTATCCGAATGCCCGATGGCCTGCTGGATCTCGCTGTACACCTGCCAGAAGACGTCCATCAATTGAGCGAGGACCTGGTTGTCCAGCGGGGAGTACAGGCGGGAGTGGAAGGTCGCGTCGATGTCGGAGAAGTTCTTCCCGGCTGCGGCACGGACCTCCATGCCGGTGACGAGTTCGTCGAGGTCGGCGTGGTCGGCCGACGTCATCTCGGCCATCGCCGCACCGATCAGTCCGGTCTCGAGTGCCTGACGAATGTCGACCAGTTCCATCGCCTCGTGCCCGGTGCCCTGCAAGGACAACCGGCCACGGAAGGTCAGGCCGTCGGCGAGAGCGTCGAAGTTGCTAGGGGCGACGAACATTCCGAAGCCGTGACGGATCTCGACGACACCCAAGGCCTGCAGAACCTTGAGCGCCTCCCGGAGCGTGTTTCGGCCGATACCCAATTCCTCGGACAGTTCGGCCTCGGTGGGCATCGGGTCGCCGGGGGAGAGCCTGCGTTCGAGGATCAAGTTCATGATGTCCGTCTGAAGTGCGCGCATGCGGTTTTGCGCGCTGAAACGAGCGCCCTGTGTGCCACTCCGGACAGACATCGATTCCCCTTTTCTGATACGAACGTCCTTCATCCTATGTCCGGTCATCCGCTCCATTGGTCAACCCACGTCAACGGTGCGTTGCAGGAGGCTGGGCGCCGCACCCAGCAGTTTGGCCGTGTACGCATCGGACGGGCTGTCGAATACTTCCTCGGCCGTTCCCTGCTCGACGATCCGCCCGGCGTTCATGACGACGATGGTGTCGGAGACGTACCGCACCGTCTGTATGTCGTGCGAGATGAACACCATGCCGAGCCCCAACCGAGCCTTGATGTCGCTGAGCAGATTCAGGATCTGCGCTCGCACCGAGACGTCGAGCGCCGACGTCGGCTCGTCGGCCACGATGACGTCAGGTTCGAGCGCGAGTGCACGCGCGATCGCGACACGTTGCCGCTGACCGCCGGAGATCTGGCTCGGGATGACTTCGAGCGCAGATTGGGGGAGTCCGACCAAACCGACCAGCTCGCGAACTCGGGCGGTTCGGCTCGCGCGGTTGCCGATTCCGTGGACGTCGAGTGGATCGGTGAGGATGTCGGCCACCGTCATTCGGGGATTGAGCGCGGTAGCCGGATCCTGGAAGACGATCGAAATCGCCCGGCCGAACTCCTTGCGCACGCCGGCCGACCGGGTCAGAGCGCTTCGGCCGCGAAAGACCACGTCGCCCGACGTCGGTTTCTGCAGTCCGACCATGACTTTGGCCAGAGTGGACTTGCCACAACCCGACTCGCCCACGATGCCGATCGTCGTCCCTCGTCGTACGTCGATACTGACATCGTTGACCGCGTGAACTGTGCCCGGTTTGAACAGTGATCCCGAACGGGTCTTGTGGACGACGTGAATGTTCTTCAGTTCCAGGATGGGTGCTTCAGCTGTAGTCATCGCACGCTCTCCAATTCCGATTCTGTACGTACGGGAGTCGCGGACTGGTCGGCGAACCAATGCTCGGTCCCGTCGACCCGGACCATCTCCGGCTTTCGGAGGGGGTCGGAGTCCGGGCGAGTGGAACGCTCGGCGAAACGGTCACCCGGCGCGAAGTTTCCGGGCGAGGGAACAGTTCCCTGAATCTGATGCAGTCGCGGCGCTTCGTCCTCGATAGAGAGAACGGCACCGAGAAGGCCCTGGGTGTATTCGTGGCGGGGATCGACGAGCAGATCACTCGTGGGCGCCGACTCGACGACCTGACCGGCGTACATCACCGTGATCTTGTGAGCGAGTGAAGCAACGAGTGCAAGATCGTGGCTCACGAAAACCATGGCAAACCCCAGCTTTTCCCGAAGATCGTTGAGCAAGTCCACGACCTGGGCCTGGACGGTGACGTCGAGAGCGGTGGTGGGCTCGTCCGCGACGATCAACCGCGGACTGCGGGTGAGCGACATGGCGATCAGAACGCGCTGACGCTGACCACCGGAAAGCTCGTGTGGGTAGCTGGAGAGAGTGCGCACCGGATCGAGTCCGACGAGTTCGAGCAGTTCCTCGGCTGTGCGGGTACCGCCGCGCTTGGTGAGCTGCTTGAACTGCGCGCGGATCAGCATCGCCGGATTCAGTGAACTCAGCGCGTCCTGGTAGATCATGGCCATGTCGTGCCCGCGCAGCTTGTTTCGCTCTCGGTTGTTCAGCTCGAGGACGTTGACTCCGTCGAACAGGATCTCGCCGGTCACCACTGCCGTCTTGGGTAGCAGACCCATGATCGCCAGCGACGTGAGCGATTTTCCGCAACCGGACTCGCCGACGAGTGCCATCGTCTCGTTCGGGCGGACGGTGAAGCTCACGTTGTCGACGATCGCGGTGTCTCCGTAGCGTTCCGGGAACCGGATCGTGAGATTGCGGACCTCGAGGAGTGGCGCGGCATCGCCCTCGTACACAAGACGATCGGAGCGGGACCGCTCGGTTTCCGCCAGGATCTTCAGGTGCGTTTCGAGAGGAGTCGGCTCGGCGGCCGGCTCGAGAACATCTTTCACGACGCTCGGATCGGCGAAGTCGTCTATCAACCCCGGAGTGTCGGTGACCGATGCGGCTTCGTCCTCCAGAATGAGCTCGTTGGAGGTCTCCTCCGCTGCGGCGGTCTGCGCTGCTTGGAGTGCGGAGGGCGTCTTCTTGGTCTTCTTCAGACTCGGATCGGCCATCGCGTCCGTCAGGCCCTCGGCGAGCACGTTGAGGGATAGCACCGTCAGAAGAATCAGCAGACCGGGGAACACCGTTGCCCACCAACCACCGAGAAGGACCATGTTCTTGCCGTCGGCGATCACCGATCCCCACGACGGATCCGGGGGACGGACACCTGCTCCGATGAACGACAGGCTGGCCTCGAGCACGATGGCGTCGGCGACCATGACAGTGCAGAAGACGAGAACGGGCGCAGCACAGTTGGCTACGACGTGCTTGACGACGATGTGTGAAGTTCTTGCGCCGATGACCTTTTCGGCCGCGACGTAGTCCTCACCGTACTGAGCGAGAACGTTCGCGCGAACGACGCGAGCCACCATCGGTGTGTAGAGGAACGCGATAGTGACGATCAGAACCGGGATCGAACCACCGAAGGCCGCGACGAGTACGGCAGCGAGCGCAATGCCCGGGAACGCCATGACCACGTCGAGCACTCGCATGATGGTCTCGTCGACGCCTTTTCGGCTCGTTGCGGCCACCGATCCGATGAGAGCGCCGGCGCACAGTGCGAGGAAGGTGGAACCGAGACCGATGGTCAGCGACCAGCGTCCGCCGTAGAGCAAGCGGCTGAACAGATCTCGACCGAGACTGTCCTGCCCGAACCAGTGCTCGGCGCTGGGGCCCGCGGTACCCACCGCCTGTTCGAGCGGGGTGTACTGCGTGATCAGCGGCGCGAAGAGGCAGGCGAGCACGATGATCGCGAGAACCGCCATCGACAGCCAGGCCGAGAGGGGGAAGCGAGAAAAGGTGATGCCGGGTCGCGAAAGCTTCTCGGTGAGTTTTCTTCTCATCATGCTGCGCTCCGAAGTCGTGGATTGACGAGCAGGTAGAGGATGTCGACGGCGAGGTTGACGACGACGAAGCCGACCGCGATGACGATGACAACTCCCTGAACGACTGCGGGGTCACCGTTGGTGACGCCGTTGATCATGAGCTGACCCATGCCGGGCAGGCCGAAGATCTGCTCGATGACCACAGCGCCACCGAGGAGGTAACCGACACGGAGGCCCAGGACGGTGAGCGGGTTGATCAGCGCGTTACGCAACACATTCCGTCCGATCACCACGTGATAGGGCAGGCCGCTGCCGATCGCGGTCCGGACGTAGTCTTTGTCCAACTCCTCGACCATCGACGTGCGGATGATGCGCGTGAGTTGTGCTGCGACGGGCAGTGACAGGGACAGTGCCGGGAGCGCCATGTACCAGAGCCAGTCGCTGACGGAGTCGCTCGGATTGACGTAGCCACCGGTGGGGAACCATCCGAGTTGAACAGCCAGATACTGAATCATCAGCAGTGCCAACCAGAATGACGGTGCCGCCACACCACCGAGGGAGATCACTCGGATGACCTGATCCGGCCAACGATCGCGGAACAGTGCGCTGGTGACGCCGAAGATCAGCGAGAGCACGATGGCGATCACCAGTCCGAGAACCGTGAGCTGAATGGTCAGTGGCAGAGCGGTGGAGATCGAATCCAACACCGGGGTACCGGAAATCAGACTGTCACCCATGTTGCCGCTGACCAGATCGGTCACGAAGTGAACGTATTGCAGCGGAAGCGGATCGAGCAGTCCGTTCTCTTCCTTGAACTGCTGCAACTGTTCCGCAGTCGGGTTGCCACCGTTGAACGCCGCGGTTGCGGGATCGGTGGGCGCGAACTGCATCACGATGAAGACGAACGCGATGATGCCGAGGATCAGGGGGATCAGTATCAGTAATCGCCTGATCAGCATGGGGAGGACTCTTGCCATCGGGGGATCTCTCAGTTGTGGGAAACGGCCGAGCGGGCGGGTATCAGGCCGGCTTCGCCTGAAGCAGGTTGACGCCGGGGTACGGCAGCGGAGTGACGTCGGCGATCTTCTTCGGATCCCACGCAGTCAGGAGCTCCTGATGGAGAACCGGGTAGTAGACAGCATTTTCGGCGATCTGGTTCAGGTACGACTGCACGAGGGTGCTGCGCTTTGCCGGGTCGGTCTCGCGGGTGGCTTCGTCCATGGTGGCGTAGATCTTCTGCGCTTCGGGGGTGTCGTCCCACTTGGCGTAGGTCTTCGTCCACAAGCCGCCCTTGCTGTACGTGTAGCGGACGAGAAGGTCGACGTCGCTGCCGAATGCCTGCGGGTTGGACGTACCGGCGGCGATCTGGAACTTCTGGCCGCTGTTGAGCTTGCTCACCATGGCGCTGGTGTCCTGCGGTTCGAGTGTCGTGTTGAATCCGACTGCGTCCCAAGACTCTTTGATGGTCGGCAAGCAGTCGGCCAACCAGCTGACGTTGGTGGAGAGCAGCGTCAGGTCGAGGCCACTGACACCGGCGGCAGCGAGGAGCGAGCGGGCCTTGTCCGGATCGTACGAGTAGACGGTGGACGCTCGCGCGTAGTCGGGGTTGCGCTCGTACAGGTAGCTCGTGGCCGGTGCTGCCTTGCCGCCGAGGGCGATCTCGATCATCTTCGGGGTGTTGATCGCGTAGAACATCGCCTGGCGAACACGAACGTCGTCGAACGGTGCCTGAGTGGTGTCGAAGAGCAGGTACATGAGGTTCATGCCCGGGTTGCCCTCGACGGTGCGCCCACCGGAGGTCAGAGTGGGGACGTTGGCGACGGGGATGTTGTCGGCGAGTTGTGCACCGGCATTGTTGCCCGAGACGCGCGCGATGCGTGAGGAGGTGTCGACGATGGAGAGCCAGTTCATGGTCGCGAAGTTGGCCGGACGCGGCCCGTTGTACGCCTCGAAGGCCTCGAAAGCTGTGTTGCTCTTGGGGGTGTGGCTCTTGAGCTTGTACGGACCGGAACCGACGACCAGCGCTCCGGACTTGGCCTCGTCCCAGTGGCCGTCGAAGACGTGCTTGGGCATGATCTTGGCGATCGAGAGACGCTGTGCGGCAGCGCTGAACGGGTAGTTGAAGTTCAGGGTCACCGTTTGGTCGTCGACCTTGGTGACGGACTGCAGCCAGGAGGAGAAGAAGGAGCGGATCAGTACGTTCTGCTGTGGATCGAGGATGCGATCGAAGGTGAAGACGACGTCGTCCGAGGTGACCGGAGTGCCGTCGTGCCAGGTTGCTCCCTCGCGGATTTTCATGGTCCAGCTCGAGGCGGTGGCGTCGGTCGGGACGGCCTGTGCGAGCGCCGCATACGTCTCACCGGTGCCTGGATCGTTTTCGAGCAGTCCCTCGTAGACGTGGTTGACCGCTGCCATGAGGAAACCGGATGCAGTCTGCATCGGGTCGAAGCTCTGGTCGTTTCCGTATCCGATGGCGGTGGTCAGATCGCCGGTGCTCGCGGAACCGCCGACAACCGAGGTCGACGACGGCCCGCCGCCACAGGCCGCGAGAGTCGCGGTGATACCTGCTGCAGCTCCCAGTAGCCCGGTGTACCGGAACAGGTCTCGGCGGGTGAACGCGGAGCTCAGCGGTCGTTCGTTCTTCAAGGCGGCCTCCAAGGCGGGGAGCGGGACATCAAGGGAGTGGATAGGGGATGTCCTATGTTCGACGTCCGATGTTGCGTAACTTACATTGTGGATCAGAAAGCGTCTAGAGAATCTTCGGAACTGGCGGCGCCGAACTTCGACGTTTCGCCGGATTCGAGCCAAAAATAGTGCGCTCAGCTGCATAGATGAAGACTGTGTTACCGGCGTCGAATTGACGAGCGATGACGCTGGCCGTATAACATAGGACATCCCTCATCCAATCTTTGGAGACTTCATGACCCGATACAAAGTCGGTGTGGTCGGTTGCGGATTCTTCGGTAGTTCCCTCGCTCGCGAGCTGGCTGCCCATCCACGTTTCGAACTGACGATGCTGTGCGACCGTGACTTCGAGCGGGCCAAGGACGTCGCCGCAGAGTTCTCGGCAACCCCGACAGACGATCACGACGCGGTGGCCGCTCACCCGGAGTTGGCCCTCGTCGTCGTCGCGACGCCCAATCACGCGCACGCCGAACCTGCCATCGCGGCGCTCGAACACGGCAAGGCAGTTTTTGTCGAGAAGCCACTCGCCGTCGAACTGGTCGATGCGCAGAACATGATCGCGAGCGCCGACGCGAGCGGTTCGCCGTTGATGGTCGGGCACATCATGCGGATGATGCCGGGTGTACGACGTCTGGCGGACCTGCTGGCGTCGGGGGAGCTCGGCGAGGTCGCTGCGATCGAAACGTCTCGCTCACGCTGGATCGACACCGACGGCGCAGATCCACAGTGGTGGAAGCTCGACAAGAGCCGAACGGGTGGAGAACTGACTCACGAGATTCACGAACTGGACCTGATGTGCTGGCTCGGCGGCGAGGTGACTGCCGTGTCGAGCATCGCCACCGCGGACGACGGCTTCCGCAACACAGTGGTGTCGTTCGCCGGCGGCGCGATCGGCAGACACACCATTTCGACGCGGTCACACACTTCGTCGTGGCAGCTGACCGTCGATGCCACCGAAGGTTCGGTCCACGCGGACTTCCACACCGGCCGGGTCAGCAGACTGCGCGGGGGACAGGTCGTAGAGTCGTGGCCGATCTTCGACGTCGACGCCGAGAACCAATCGTTGATCGACGCTGCGAGCAGGACGCAGAAGTACAACTCGGGAAACGGAGGATCCTCGCTGTGGATGCAGGCTGCGATTCGTCACGAAATCGACGAGATGGCAGCAGTTCTCGACGGCAAGGCTGATCCCGACTCGCCGTTGACGTACGCACGTGAACGCGCACTCGTCGTCGCCGAACAGGTGCGACTCGGTGGCGGCGAACCGGCAGCGCTCTCGGGAAGTGCCAAGTGACGGTGCGTGTAGCCGTCATCGGTAGTGGCGGAATCGCGCGGGACCACGTCAGCGCCTTGGCGCGCATCCCGTCCGTCGAAGTCGCCTACGTATTCGGCAGTGACTTGGACCGGGCCGCATCGGTTGCGGCGTTGGCGCCGGGCGCGAAGGCCAGTACCGATCTGGCGAAGATTCTCGCCGACCCGAGCGTGCAGGCGGTCAACGTCGTCGGGGCCACTCCCGACCACGCACCCGTGACGATAGCCGCGGGCCGCGCGGGAAAGCATGTGCACGTGGAGAAGCCGGCCGCGCTGACAGTCGCGGACTTCGACGCCATGGTCGAGGCCACCGAAGGTGGCGGCACCTCACTGATGGTCGGACAGACCGTACGATTCCAGCCGTCGATCACCTCGATCGGAAACTCGGTTGCACAAGGTGCCATCGGCGACCCCCGGTTGATCCATCTCAGTTGGTACACCGGCCATGTCTGGCCAGGGGGCTGGCGAGGCTGGCAACACGACAAGGAACGTTCGGGTGGTCACCCCGTTCACAACGGAACCCACGCACTCGATCTGGTGACGTGGCTGATCGGTCGTCGTCCGACCCGTGTGTTCGCTCGTAGTTTCCCCACCTTCGCGGCGGGGATGCCCGTGCACGACAGCTTCCATCTGACCGTTCGCTTCGAGGACGGATCGCTGGCTCTCATCGAATTGGCCTACGCGCTACCACAATCGGGAAAGATGGTACGCCGGATCGTGGTGTCGGGGACTTCCGGCACGCTCGCGCACGACACCGGCGACGACCCGGGACTGATGACGGACACGACCAACGCGCCGCCGTCGTCGATCGAGGACGCGATGTCGCATCAGATGCGCCACTGGATCGCCACTCTCGACGGTTCAGCGACCCCGATAGTCGAGAACTGGCAGGTGCGTGCAGCTCTCGCTACGGCCATCGCTGCACAGCAATCACTCGACACCGGCCGCGCGATCTCGATCGGAGAACACCAATGACCGGCACCGCTTCGATCCGCGTCGGATTTGTCAGCGGCGTAAGGCATGCCGGCTCCTATGCAGACCTGTTGCGTTCCGATCCTCGAGTGAGCCTGGTCGGGGCCTCCGACGAATCCTCGGTCCCCGATTGGATTCGTGAGGACGGAATCGCGATGGCAAAGGCCGCAGACATCGAGTGGATCGACGAACTCGGCGAGCTGCTCGACCCCGAACGGATAGACCTGGCGATCATCTGCAGTGAGCCGACCAGGCATGCACGGCTTGCGATTTCCGCACTGAACGCGGGACTCGACGTCCTGGTGGACAAGCCGGTGGGTATCGACGAGTCGGAGGCCGCGGCGGTCGAGGAAGCGGCACGGTCGAACGGGCGAATCTGTACGGTGGTGAACCGCACTCATTCACCTGCGCTCCGGCGACTGCGCCGCTGGATCGACGCCGGAAATCTCGGACTGCCGCGCCACGTGGACATCGAGTTCCTCGCAAGCGGAACACATTTCGCGACGTCCGTCGAGCGTCCCGAAC
The DNA here is from genome assembly GCF_030208925.1 of Rhodococcus sp. MEB032. Lineage (NCBI taxonomy): Bacteria > Bacillati > Actinomycetota > Actinomycetes > Mycobacteriales > Nocardiaceae > Rhodococcus > Rhodococcus sp. MEB032. The sequence continues at coordinate 312,819 of NZ_JARVSY010000001.1, read as the reverse complement.
TGGTGGTGGATCCCGCGCTTTCCGGCGGGGGAGAAGTAGTGAACTTCGCCGGTTACGCCGCCGACTACCTCAGATACCTCACCGGCCTGGACGTCACCGAGGTGTACGCCGAGACGAGCACACTGTACGGCGGGGCCCACCAGCAGTTCGGCGTCGAAGACACGGGGTTGGTCTCGCTCGCCCTGGAAAACGGAGTCACCGCGACGGTGACCGTCGGAAGAATCCCCGCAGCACCGGGTTTCGGCGCGAATACCGCGACGGTTCGGGTCCTCGGTTCCCACGGATACGCGAGTTCCGACGACGACAAACCAGCGGTGACCCACTTCGCATCCTCGGGAGACGTGACCGCACTACCCATCGGCGGCTTCGGTTCCGACAACGCGGTGTCGAGCTTTCTCTCTCACGTGCTCGATCGACTTCCCACACGGACCGAACCCGACTACACCGTGGCAGACGCCCGAGCGTCGATGCGCGTGATCGATGCTGTCTATCTGTCCGCGTCGAGCGGTCAGCCGGTCTCCGTTTCTCCCTGACAGTCGCACCCACAACTCAATCCGACAACCAACATATGGAGACCCCATGAGCACGGAAACCACCACCTTCAGCGGAATCGTCCCGCCGATCGTCACACCACTGACGCTCGAGGGCGAGATCGACACCACGTCGCTCGAACGCCTGCTCTCACTGCAGATCGAAGCCGGAGTCGACGGCTTGTTCGTCCTCGGTTCCTCGGGTGAGGTCGGTTACCTCACCGACGCTCAGCGCGCCCAGGTGGTGCAGACGGCCATCGGTCACGTCGGCGGCCAGGTACCGGTCCTCGTCGGAGTGAACGACATGACCACCAACCGGGTCATCGCCGTCGCCGAGCAGGCGCGCGAGGCTGGTGCGGATGCCATCGTCGCGACGGCGCCGTTCTATGCGATCACCGACGCAGCCGAGACGGCAACGCATTTCCGCTCCATCCACGCCGCAGTGGATCTTCCGTTGTTCGCCTACGACGTCCCGGTTCGTGTCCACAGCAAGCTCAGCCCGGCAATGCTGGTCGAGCTCGGTCGCGAGGGAGTCATCGCCGGCGTGAAGGATTCGAGCGGCGACGACGTCAGTTTCCGTATGTTGCTCCGTCAGTCGGCCGGGCTCGAAAACTTCGCCGTCTTCACCGGGCACGAGGTAGTCGTCGACGGATGCCTGCTGATGGGTGCTTCGGGCGCAGTGCCCGGCCTGGCCAACGTGGACCCGCACGGCTACGTACGACTGTGGCGCGCTGCGCAGGCAGGAGACTGGGCCGCAGCGAAGGCCGAGCAGGATCGACTCACCGATCTGTTCTCCATCGTCGAGGCGCCGACACCGGGTCGCGTCAGTGCCGGTGCCGCGGGTCTGGGCGCGTTCAAGACGGCTCTGGCCCTGCGCGGCGTCATCACCGGCAACACGATGTGCGCGCCGATGCTCTCGTTCGACGAGTCCGAGACCGCAACGATCAAGGTCGTTCTGGAACAGGCCGGGCTCCTCTGACATGACATCTGGGCAGAAGCGATGGATCGGTATCGACATCGGCGGCACCAAAGTGGCTGCCGCGGTGGTGACGTCCGACGGAGACGTGATCGACACCGTTCGTGCGGCAACACCGACGGCGGGTAGGGAAGCCGTTCTCGGGACCGCTACCGCGTTGATCGACCGTCTGAGGGCGAATCACACGGTAGCCGGAATCGGAGTCGGTGCACCGGGAATCATCGATCGGGTGCGTGGCCGCGTCGTCTTCGCCTCCGACATTCTGTCTGGATGGAGTGGCGCCGAGGTGCGCGGAGAACTCGAGGCACACTCAGGCCTACCGGTGACGGTGGACAACGACGTGCGCGCGATGGCTCACGGCGAGAACATGATCGGCGCCGGTCGCGGTCGAACCTCTGCACTGTTCGTCTCGATCGGTACCGGAATCGGTGGCGCGTTGACCGTGGGCGGTCAGCTGTACCACGGTGCCCACGGAACAGCCGGCGAGCTCGCGCATCTGTTGGTTCCGGTCTCCGGGGCGATAGGTTGCGGTTGCGGCAGAACCGATCACCTCGAGGCAGTCGCGTCTGGCCCGGCGATGGCAGCCGAGTACGCAGCGCGGGCGGGTGTGCCCACTCAACCGTTACAGGCAGTGGTGGCGCTCATGCACTCGGGCGATCCGATCGCCCGTGCCGTGGTCTCCGACGCCGGTACTCTGCTGGGCCGCGTCCTGGCCGGCATCGCGACTGCATTCGATCCCGAGGTGATCGTCATCGGCGGCGGCGCAGCCCAGATCGGAGCCGACCTCCTGTCTCCGCTGACGTCCGCTTTCCGGGTGGAAGCGATGGGCCCCATTGCCGAAACCGCCATTCTTCCTGCTCGTTTGGGCACCGATGCGCCGCTCGTCGGCGCTGCGCTCCTGGCCGCCGCAACACGAATCGAGGTAACACCGTGACTGTCGAAGAATTGCTCACGATCATCAGCGGGAAGCTGATCGTGTCCTGTCAGGCCGGACACGGCCATGCCCTGCGCGACACCGGGACCATCGAGAGGATGGCCCGCGCTGCGGTCGACGGGGGAGCGGTGGCTATCCGCTGCGGCGGTGTGGGCGGAACCCCGGATGTCGCAGCAGTCGTGTCGGCAGTGAAGGTACCGGTGATCGGTTTGACGAAGATCGGCTCGGAGGGCGTGTTCATCACGCCGACAAGGGAATCAGCCCTCGAAGTCGTGGATTCGGGTGCGCAGATCGTGGCTGCCGACGCCACGCTGCGACCTCGTCCGGATGGGCTGACCTTTGCCGACACCGTCGACGCGGTCCATGATCGCGGCGGCCTCGTCATGGCCGACTGTGGAACACTCGAGGACGGCGTCGCTGCCGCCGCGGCGGGCGCCGACGTCATCTCCAGCACACTGGCGGGATACACCGAGAACAGCCGACGGCTGGCCGGCCCGGACCTGGAACTGATCTCGGAACTGCGGCAGGCACTTCCAGATGCAGTCCTCATTGCCGAGGGGCGATACCACAGCCCGGAGGATGCGGCACGCGCCATCGCCCTGGGTGCAGACTCGGTGGTTGTCGGAACCGCAATCACGGATCCGGCGTTCATCACGTCGAAATTCGCAGCCGCAGTATCGGGCGCCGAAAGGTCGAGGGTGTGACCCCGACGTCGAAGGCTTTGAAGTCCAGGACTGCTGAACGGATTCGACTGGAGACTTTGCTCGTAGACTCCTCGACGCCGATACGGTGGGTCTTCACCGGCGACAGCATCACTCAGGGATTGACGCACACCGACGGTCATCGAAGTTACGTCGAACACTGCGCCGAGCGCGTCCGTGGTGAACTTTCCTTGTTCAACCACGTCCTTGTCAACACCGGGGTGAGCGGCAATCGATCCTCCGACGTGCGTGCGGGTTTCGCACACCGCATCGAAGTGTTCGAACCCTCGGTGGTGTTGATCATGCTCGGTACGAATGACGCATTGGATGGCGAAGAAGGACTGGAGCGGTTTCGAGACGACCTCTCGGACATGATTTTCCGGACGCGAGCGATCGGTGCGGTGCCGATCCTGCAGACGCCGCCACCGATCGACGTCGAGAATGCGCCCACCAGAGCGGGATTGGTTCAGTACGTCGAGGTCGTGCGGCAGGTTGCCGCCTCGACGCGCGTTGTGTTCGTCGACCACTACGCGCAGTGGACGGCCCATTCTCCCGAGGGCCCACCGCCGGCTCTCCTGGCTGACGCGTTCCATCCGAACGAACAAGGGCACTACGTGCTCGCGGACGCCGTGCTCCGTGAGTTGTCGATCGCGGATACCGAAGTTCCCGTTGTACCGCAGGTGATGTCGTGATACATCGTGGACAAATTCTTCGTGGACAACTGGTGACCGGTGGGCAACTGCTTCCGGACGGTGTCGTCGAGATTTCCGGTGATCGTGTGGTGTGGGCCGGGCCCGCGTCGCAGCGAACCGACCCGTTACCCGAACGGGCAGCTGCGGGTACAACGATCATCCCGGGGTTGGTGGACGTTCACTGCCACGGCGCCGGCGGATTCGGTTTCCCCGAGGCAGACGAGTTCGGATCCACCGTGGCTGCCGATCACCACCGGACGAACGGCACGACCTCGGTGATCGGCTCGCTCGTCTCCGCGCCGCCGCAGATCCTGCGCAGTCGCATCGAGCTCCTGGCAGGACTGGTGGACGAGGGTACGCTGGCCGGAATTCACCTGGAAGGTCCATTCCTGTCGGTACTCCGTTGTGGCGCCCAGGATCCCGACAGCATTCTCGACGGCGACCCGGCTCTGCTCGAGTCGCTGCTCGAAGCCGGCCGCGGGCACATCCGCTCGATGACGATCGCTCCGGAGACAGCACACTTCGGCGAACTTGCCTCATTGCTGGAGCGTCACGGTGCCGTCGTGAGTATCGGACACACCGATGCGTCCAACCCGATTGCGACACGTTCGATCGCACACTCGGCGCATGCACCGCTCAGTGCCACTCACCTGTTCAACGGTATGGCTCCGATGCATCATCGCGCTCCCGGCGCAGTGGCGGCGTGTCTTGCCGCGGCCGCGAAAGGACAGATGGTGGTCGAGTTGATCGGGGACGGAGTACATCTCGCCGACGAGACGGTGGCGACGGTGTTCGATCTGGTCGGTCCGCATCAGATCGCGTTGGTCTCCGACGCGATGGCTGCGGCGGGAATGCCCGACGGGCGCTACCCACTCGGACCTCTCGACGTCGACGTGGTCGGTGGCGTGGCGCGGCTGGCCGGCCAGGGGGACACGGCCATTGCCGGCGGGACGAGTCGGTTGATGGACATTGTCCGCAGAGCCGTCAATCACGCGGGCGTCGATCTGCTTTCGGCTGTCATCGCAGCGACGGCAACGCCTGCTGCGCTGATGGGGCTGGCCGGAATAGTCGGCGATCTCGTGCCGGGTTGCCGGGCCGATCTGATCGTCACCGGTCCAGAACTCGAAACCCGCGCCGTCATGGCCGCTGGGAACTGGCTCATGAACTACACCGAAAGCTGAGGAATCAACCGATGGAAATTGTCATTGTCGACAGTGCGGAGGCGGCCGGCACCGTTGTTGCCGACATCTTCGAACACGCGGTGCATTCAGGTGCACGGACTTTGGGCCTGGCGACAGGATCTTCACCGCTCTCGGTGTACCGCGAACTCGCGCGCCGTCACCGCGAGGAAGGGTTGAGTTTTGCCGGCGTGCAGGCGTTCCTGTTGGACGAATACGTCGGCCTGCCGGAAGGCCATCCGGAGTCGTATGCCCAGGTGATCCGCACCGAGCTGGTGAATCACCTGGACCTGGACGCGGCAAGGGTATTCAGCCCCGACGGAACCGCGCCGGATCCATTTGCCGCCGCGGCGGCCTACGACCGGGCGATTGCGTCGAATGGTCCGGTGGACGTTCAACTTCTGGGCATCGGCGGCAACGGTCATATCGGTTTCAACGAACCGACGTCCTCACTGAATTCGAGGACCAGGGTCAAGACGCTGACGGAACAGACTCGAACCGACAACGCCCGGTTCTTCGAGAGTCCGGGCGACGTACCACGGCATGTGATCACCCAGGGCCTCGGAACTATCTGCGAAGCAAAGCATCTGGTGATGATCGCGACCGGCGAGCACAAGGCCGCTGCGATTGCCGCTGCCGTCGAGGGGCCGCTGGCCGCGGTGTGCCCGGCATCGGTCCTCCAACTGCATCCACACGCGACAGTGGTGATCGACGAGGCAGCGGCGTCACAGCTTCGGCTCACCGAGTTCTACAAGACGGTGTCGGCGCACAAACCGCTTGCTCAGCACTACTGAGAATTCGGGCTAGACGGGCTCTCGCGTCTTCTCGAGGCCGAGTGCCATTTCGGGAGTGAGTAATTGGAAGTCGGATTCTCCACGCCGTCGGATCCACACCGGATCGGAGGTGTTCCAGCGTTCGGCGCTCTGCGTTCGAGTGACCACCTTGAACGTCGCCGTTCTCGGGAACTCACTGCACACTCGGATCAAGGTCGGCTTCTGCTTCGGCCCGAGTTCCGGCCGGGAATCGATGTATTCGGCTACGGCTGCCGGGTCGAAGTTGTCGACATCGCCGACCGGAATCACCGACGCCATGACGCGGTCGCCGATGTCGCTGTCGGGGACCGCGTACACGGACACCTGCGCGAAGCCCGGGTAACCGACCAGGGAGCGTTCGATGGGTGCGGCACCGATGTTCTCGCCGTCCACTCGCAGCCAACCGGAACTGCGTCCCGCGAAATAGACGTAACCGTCGACGTCGGTGTACGCCAGATCGCCACTCCAGTACTGGCCGTTGCGCATTCGCTCGGCGTCGGCGTCCGGGTTCTTGTAGTACCCGGCGAACGTGCCTGGGCCGGTGACATTGACCAGTTCACCAGTTGCCTCATCGGCGTTGGTGATCCGGCCGTCGGCATCGAAGACTGCAGGCGGGCATGGCGCTCCGGTCTCGGGATCGAGGATCTTGACGCCGTCCGGGAGCAGTCCGAGGGCGCCTGGCCGGGGAACCGGTGCCGCGGAGATCGAAATGCCGCCCTCGGTGGAACCGAACCCGTCGATGACGCGAGCGTCGAAGCGCCGGACGAAGGTGGCGACGGCGGGCGCCGAACCCTCGTTGCCGTACATGATCTTCAAGGTGTTGTCCCGCTCGTTCGGCACCTCGGGGGTGGAAGCGATGAAGGACAACGGCTTTCCGACGTAGTTGGAGTACGTGATTCCGTACTTGTGAACGTCGGGTAGAAAACCCGAAGCGGAGAACTTGCGTCGCATGGCAATTCCCGCACGAGCGTGCAGCGCGACCGTCCACGCCGCCATCATCGCGTTGGAATGGAACATGGGCATCGCCATGTAGACGACGTCGTCGGCGCCGAGCCCGAAACGATCGGCAAGCATGACCCCGGGAGAGGCCAACTTGTGGTGCGTGCACCGAACCGCTTTGGGATCACCGCTGGTTCCGGAAGTGAAGATGAGCATCAACAGATCGTCGGGCTGCGCCGTAGATGCGTAGGCCGGCGTATCGGCGAAGGGCGCCAACAATTCCGCCCAGGCCGGAGAATCCACGTTGATCACCCGGACGTCGCCGAGATCGACGTCGTCGAGTAGATGTGCCTGGTTGTTCTCGGTGAAGATGACCTGGCAGTCGGAGAGCGCAATGTCTCGCGCCAATGCCGGGCCGCGCCTGGTCGTGTTCAGCCCGGCGGCGGCCGAACCCGAGAACGATGCCGCTCCGAGCAGCAGCGAGAACTCGGGGACGTTCTCCATCAGAAGTCCGAAATGCCTGGGGCGCGTTCGATCGAGCAGCGTGTCCAGCAGCGCCGCTCGATCGAACGAGCCTTGAACGTGCTCGCGCCAGGTGATGACCTGGTCCTCGAAACGGATACCGCGGTCGTCGATCTCGCTGACTCCGAGGAGTAGATCGGAAACAGTGGGGCTCTGACTCATAGCTGCATCATCATCGATTCGTCTCGGACCAGGTCATGGATTTCCACTCGGTGGGACGCACTCAGGCAGGGACTGCGGCAAGTACCTTGCCGAGCGCGCGAAGCTGATCCGTTGCGTTGCCGAGCAGGAACTCGTGATGCTTGGCCGCGAGGAAGTAGCGGTGAACCGGATGGTCCTCGTCCAGACCGACACCGCCGTGAACGTGAACCGCAGTGTGCCCGACACGGTGTCCCGCATCTGCAGCCCAGAACTTGGCCGTCTGTACAGCGCCGTCGGAAGGAAGTCCTTCGCTCAGACGCCACGCGGCAGCCCACAGAGTCAGACGGACACCCTTGACGTCGATGTATCCGTCTGCGAGGCGCTGGGCCACTGCCTGGAAACTACCGATCGGTCGACCGAACTGCACACGCTCGGTGGCATATTCGGCGGTCAGCTTCAACGCTTGATCGAGCACTCCGTACTGGTAGGCGGTCGAACCGAGCTGAATTCGCTCGACGATCCACGCCGCGATGTCCGATCCCTGGGCAACCGAGCCGAGAACACGATCGGCCGGGATCTGCACCGAATCGAATTCGACGAGACCCGCGCTCGAGAAATCTGTGGTCGATTGCCTGGTAATGCTCACGCCCGCGTCCGACGGTTCGACGAGGAAGACCGCGACGCCGTCCTCGGTGATGGCGGGGACGAGGAACAGATCTGCGAGCGGTGCACTGTCGACGGTGATCTTGGCTCCGTCGATGCGCCAACCTTCGGCGGTCTTCTCGGCACGCGTGACGGGGTGGGCCGGGTCGTCGTTGTATTCCTCGGCGAGGGCCGCGGTGAGTATCTTCTCGCCGGCGGCGGCGGCGCTCGCCCATTCGTCTCGCTGCTTGTCCGAGCCGAATTCCGCTATCGCTGCGGCGGATCCGACGATGGACGTCAGGAACGGAACGGCTGAAACACCGCGTCCGAGTTCGGCCAGGATGCTGCACTGCTCGAGGACCCCGAATCCGTCTCCGCCGACCGACTCCGGAAGGGCCGCACCGAGGACGCCGGCCGAGGCCAGAGCGTTCCACAAGATGGCGTCGAAGCGGTCTTCCGCGGCGTCGAGTTCACGAAGGCGATCGTTGGTGACCAGTTCGGTGACTACGGATCGTGTCAGGCCGGACAGGTCCTGCTGGGCTTCGGTAAGGGTGAATTCCATGATCGTGGGTCCTTATCGCTTCGATGCGGGAAGCCGCAGAGCTGTCATTCCGATGATGTCGCGTTGCACTTCGTTGGTACCGCCGCCGAACGTCAGGATCAGCGAAGAACGATGCATACGTTCGATGCGGCCGCGCAGAAGGGCTCCGGGGGAGTTCTGCCTGATCGTGGCGGAGGATCCGAGGATTTCCATCAGCAAGCGGTAAGCCTCGGTGGCGAATTCGGTACCGAACACCTTGTTGGCGGACGCAGCTTCGGGGCCGGGAGCGTGATCGGTTGCGGAGGCGATTTCCCAGTTCATCAACTTCAGGTACTCGGCTTTGGCATGCACGCGAGCCAGATTGATCTGCACCCATTCCTGGTCGATCATGCGTCGGCCGTCGGGCAGCTTGGTGTTCTGTGCCCACTCGCGGACCTCACGCTGCGCGGTCAGAATCGGTCCGGCCGAGGTGAGGGCAACGCGCTCGTGGTTGAGCTGATTGGTGATCAGTGCCCAGCCGCCGTGTTCCTGACCCACGATCGACGACGCCGGGACCCGCACGTCCTGGTAGTAGGTGGCGCTGGTGTCGGGGCCGGCCATGGTGTGAACCGGTGTGTAGGAGAAGCCTTCTGCCGTGGTGGGGACGATCAGCATGCTGATTCCCTTGTGCTTCTTGGCTTCCGGATCGGTGCGGCACGCCAACCACACGTAGTCGGCGTACTGGATCAGGCTGGTCCACATCTTCTGCCCGTTGATGACGTAATCGTCACCGTCACGGACCGCCGACGTGCGCAGAGAGGCCAGGTCGGTGCCGGCCTCGGGCTCGGAGTAGCCGATCGCGAAGTGGAGCTCACCGCGAGAGATCTTGGGCAGGAAGAAGGCCTTCTGCTCGTCCGTACCGAAATGCATGATTGTCGGCGCTACCGAATTGATCGTCAGGAACGGCACCGGCGCACCGGCGATGGCGGCTTCGTCGGTGAAGATCAGCTGGTCCATCGCGGAGCGTTCCTGTCCGCCGTACTCTTTCGGCCAACCCAGGGTGAGCCAGCCGTCCTGGCCCATCTGCGCGACGACTTCGCGGTACACATTGCCTTCGCCGTACTCACCCGTCGTGGCGGCGAGCGCTTCACGCCGCTCGGGAGTCATCAGTTGTGCGAAGTAGGCACGCAACTCCTCCTGGAGCTGTTGCTGCTCAGGGGTGTAGGTGATGTGCATGGTTACCTCTCCATAGAGATACGAATCAAAGCGTCAACCATTCGATTGACACAGGTTCTATCGATGCGTACATCGGCGACAAGGGGCGCCCTCGCCGTCGCCGGCGGATCGTTCGACGTCCGTTCTCGGTACTTTTTCGAATCATTGCACACGACTGAAACAGGTTCTAGTGTTATCGCCAGGAACGGTGTGCGGCACAGCCCTGCGGCACTCGTTTCGTATCCGTGTTCGTGTGAGCAGTTGTGAGTAGAGAAGAGGAATCGCCATGGAGGTCAGGGTTGATCTGGACCGTTGCGAGGCAAACGGTGTGTGCGTCGGGATCGCGCCCGATATTTTCGACCTCGACGACAACGAGGAGCTCGTGATCAGTTCTGTGCGCCCACCGGAGGATCGCTGGGAGGATGTCCGTTCCGCGATCGCTCAGTGCCCGCGCGCGGCACTGACCGAACATCCATGACGATGGTTGCCCAAAACAAGAACACGTTCTAAAGTTGCGAACTCGTGGGTCACGGCAATCGAGCCGGGTAACTCGACACACGACCGCAGAGAACCGGGAGAGCGCTTCGATGAATGCTGTGAACAGCCCAGAAACCAGTCTCGAAGGCAAGGTCGCCATCGTGACCGGTGCCGGATCGGGGCTTGGAAAGTTCGAGGCCATCGGTCTGGCGAAGGCCGGTGCTTCGTTGGTCGTCAACGATCTGGCCCCGAACGAGGCCGTCGAAGCGACGCTCGAGGAAATCCGTGGTCTCGGCGCCAAGGTCGAATTCGTGGCAGGCAACGTCGGTGAGCGTTCTACCGCCGACGCTCTGATGGAAGCAGCGCAGGGGCAGTTCGGCAGTGTCGACATCGTCGTCAACAATGCAGGGGTCGTACGCGACCGGATGCTGTTCAACATGTCCGACGAAGACTGGGATCTGGTACTCGAAGTTCATCTTCGCGGCCATTTCCTCCTGTGCCGCAACGCCGCTGCCTACTGGCGGGCGAAATCCAAGGAAGCCGGGGCGCCGGTGTACGGGCGCATCGTCAACACTTCTTCGGAGGCGGGCCTTCTCGGACCGGAAGGGCAGCCCAACTACGGCGCTGCAAAAGCCGGAATCACGGCGCTGACGTTGTCGGCCGCACGTGGGCTCTCGCGCTACGGCGTTCGGGCCAACGCGATCTGCCCGCGGGCACGGACGTCGATGACCGAAGGTGTGTTCGGTGACGCGCCGGCCGACGGCATCGATCCGCTCTCGCCCGAGCATGTGGCATCGCTCGTCTCGTACCTGGCGTCACCGGCGGCCGACGCCGTCAACGGTCAGGTATTCGTGGTGTACGGACCGATGGTTGCGCTGATGGCGGCGCCCGTCGTCGAGCAGCGGTTCGACGCCGAGGGAGATTCTTGGTCGCCGGAAACGCTGTCCGCGGTGATGGGTGACTACTTCGCTGACCGTGACCCGGCAAAGATGTTCTCGGCATCGGCGGCCCTGCGCGCGTTGGGCTGATCGACGGCGCTGATTCTCGGGTGCGCGACACGTAGAACCGTTGTTCACACTCAGACGGTCTACGTGTCCACTTCCTGGTAGAAATAGCGTGTTCACGAGTCGGTGGGCGCGGCAGTTTGCCTGCGTTCTGTAACGAGACCAACGGTCTCGAAAAAACTGGACTGTGTTCCAATTTTGCATTCCTGCGAACGATGCGATATTCGATCGGCGTGCCCAGTCAAGGCTCTCGCATGGCTGAATTTCGAACCTGGCGCCGAAAGGCGCCGATCATTCAAAAGTATTAATTTCCAGGATATTTCGGCGAAAATCGCATCGAAAAGGGATGCTTCCCATGTCTCCGATCTTCCGGTTTCGGATCGGCGCCGTGAGGCTACTCCTTAGAGTTGGACACTTGTTTTTGACAGGTGAACACGTTCTAGTTAATATGACCTGAGTCACAAGCTGTCGGGGGCTGGACTATGAGAACAGACAGTACTGCGGCAACCAAGGACGAGGAGGGCGAATGGTAGACCTCGTCGAGGTGCCATTACGAGCGGTCGGTGGCTTCTTTCAGATGTCCGCCCAAACCTTGAGGGCAGTCTTCTCCCGCCCTTTCCAGCGGCAAGAGTTCATCGATCAGGCCTGGTTCGTGGCCCGAGTCTCGATGGTGCCGACGGTGCTGGTCGCAATCCCGTTCACTGTGCTGGTCAGCTTCACCATCAACATTCTCTTGCGCGAGATCGGTGCAGCCGACCTCAGCGGTGCCGGCGCTGCGCTCGGTACCGTCACACAGGTCGGCCCCATCGTCACCGTGCTGATCGTCGCCGGCGCCGGCGCAACCGCCATCTGCGCGGACCTCTCGGCCAGAACCATTCGCGAAGAGATCGACGCCATGAAGGTGCTCGGGATCAATCCGATCCACCGGTTGGTCGTTCCCCGGGTGCTCGCGTCGACGGGAGTGGCGCTGCTCCTCAACGGACTGGTCTGCACCATCGGCATCCTCGGCGGTTTCGTCTTCTCCGTGTTCATCCAGGACGTGAACCCCGGCGCGTTCGTCAACGGCATCACACTGCTCACCGGATTCGGTGAGCTCATGCTCTCCATGGTCAAAGCAGGGCTGTTCGGCATGATCGCCGGCCTGGTTGCGGCCTACCTCGGACTCAACGTCAAAGGCGGCGCCAAGAGCGTCGGTGACGCGGTCAACCAGACCGTCGTGTTCGCGTTCATGGCGCTCTTCGTCGTCAACGTGCTCATCACGACCATCGGTATCAAGTTGACGGCCGGATGAGGCCCACGGCAGTCGGAGAGATCGAAGTGGACAGAACGACAAACGACAGACGGGAGGAGATCTGATGGCGTTGGCCGCAGCGGGACGCTTCCCGCGCACACGTCGACAGATCGGCTCGATCTCTCGCAGTATCGACAGCATCGGTGATCAAGCGCTGTTCTTCGCGAAGGCTCTCGGTCACGCTCCCAAGGCGCTGATGCGCTATCCACGTGAAACTCTGCGACTGATCGCCGAGATCAGCATGGGCACCGGTGCGCTCGCCGTCATCGGTGGCACCGTCGTGATCGTCGGATTCCTGACACTGTTCACCGGTGGCACCATCGCCGTTCAGGGCTACAGCTCGCTGGGCAACATCGGCGTCGAAGCACTGACGGGCTTCTTCGCCGCCTTCATCAACGTTCGCATCGCAGCGCCGGTCATCGCCGGAATCGGCCTCGCCGCGACCATCGGCGCCGGCTCCACCGCGCAGCTCGGTGCGATGCGCGTCTCCGAAGAGATCGACGCGCTGGAGACGATGGCGATCCCGTCGATTCCGTATCTGGTCAGCACCCGCGTCATGGCCGGCATGATCGCGATCATCCCGCTGTACTCACTGGCGGTCATCGCGTCGTTCGTCGCCAGCCGCTTTGCGACGGTGTTCCTCTACAACCAGTCCGGCGGCGTGTACGACCACTACTTCACGACCTTCCTGATACCCACGGACATACTGTGGTCGTTCGCCCAGGCGATAGTCATGGCGCTGGCCGTCATGCTCATCCACACCTACTACGGCTTCAACGCAACCGGTGGCCCGGTCGGCGTCGGTGTCGCGGTGGGTAACGCAGTGCGCGCCTCGTTGATCGCGGTCGTCACGGTCACCCTGCTCATCTCACTCGCCATCTACGGCGGGTCCGGCAACTTCAACCTGTCGGGATAGGCGGGCAAGCGATGACCGTACCCAGATGGCACAAGAAGTTGGCCGCAGCCGGCCTGGTCCTCGGACTCGTGGCGATCGTCGCCGTTGCTCTCACCATGTTCTCGGGTGGGTTCACCAAGAGCACGCCCATCACCGTGACGTCCACGCGTGCCGGCCTGGTCATGGAACCGAATGCGAAGGTGAAGTTGCGCGGAGTGCAGGTCGGCCGCGTCGAGTCGATCTCACTCGTTGGGGACCAGGCAAACCTGAAGTTGGCGATGGATCCGGGCCAGATGTCGAAGATTCCGTCGAACGCCCGGGTGGAGATCAAGACCACCACGGTGTTCGGTGCGAAGTACGTCAACATCGTGATTCCCGACGATCCGTCGACCCAGCCGATCCAGGAGGGTGCTGTCATCGCTTCGGACAGCGTCACCGTCGAGTTCAACAGTGTCTTCGAACATCTTTCGGACGTGCTCGCGAAGATCGAACCGGAAAAGCTCAACGCCACACTCGGCGCGATCTCCACTGCACTCAACGGGCGCGGCGAGTCGCTGGGTGAGGTTCTCGAGCTCGGTGACAACTATCTGAAGAAGATGAATCCGGTTCTGCCGCAGCTCCAGGAAGACTTGGTCGGCGCCGCCGATGTCACTAATCTGTACGCCGACGTGGCACCGGATCTGATGCGCATCCTCGACAATGCCACCGCGACAAGCGGATCGATCGTGGCCGAGCAGGCAAACCTCGACTTGCTGTTGCTCAACGTCACCGGCCTCGCGGACACCGGCAACGCGTTGTTGACCGACAACGAGCAGAACCTGACCACCGCCCTCGACACTCTGACCGCGACGACGACCCTGCTCGACAAGTACTCGTCGGGTCTGACGTGCTTCATCGTCGGGTTGAACGACGGTCGGATCAAGTTCGAGCCACTGGCAGGCACCGGGGACAAAGCGGCGCTGATGCTGAGTGCGAGCTTCATGTACGGCGCCGAGGCGTACCAGAATCCGCAATCTCTCCCCAAGGTCGCGGCCTCCGGTGGACCCAATTGTTATGGTCTGCCCGAATTCGATCCGAAGGTCGACGGGCATGCACCGTTCGCAGTCACCAACACCGGCAACGTGCCTTTCGTTCCCAACACCGAACTGCGCGTTACCGTGCCGACCATTTTCCAGTATCTCTTCGGTGACTCCTACGAGCAGGAAGACGGGAAGTGATGAGACCGACCACGGTCAAGCTGCTGATTTTCACCGTCGTCATGGCGGTCATCTTCGCCGGACTGGCGATCGTCTTCAGTCAGGTGCGCTTCAGCAGCAGCAACGGATTTCACGCCACTTTCTCGGACGTCTCGGGACTCAAGTCCGGCGACAAGGTACGTATCGCCGGTGTTCCGGTCGGGTCGGTCACCGGAGTGTCCATCGGTGACTCCAACCAGGCCGAGGTCGAGTTCGACGTCGACACCAAGTACTCGCTGATGAAGAGCACCAAAGCGACTGTGCGCTACGAGAACCTGGTGGGCGATCGCTACATGGAACTGCTCGAGGGCGCCGGTTCCACCGAGACGCTTTCGTCAGGTGGATCCATTCCGGTCGATCAGACGTCGCCCGCTCTCGATCTGGATCTGCTGCTCGGCGGATTCAAGCCGCTGCTTCGTTCGCTCGACCCGCAGCAGGTCAACGACCTCTCCGGGGCCCTGCTGCAGGTACTCCAGGGCCAGGGCGGAACGCTGGTTTCGTTGCTGGGAAACACCAGTTCGTTCACCAGCACGTTGGCGGACCGAGACCAGCTGATCGGGGACGTCATCACCAATCTCAACGACGTACTCGGCACCATCAACGACAAGGGCGATCAGTTCTCTACCACGATCGATCAGCTCCAGCAGTTGGTCAGTGGATTGGCGAAGGACAGTGGCCCGATCGGTAATTCGATCACCGAGATCGCCGGTGCCACGGGAGATCTCGCGTCGTTGCTGCAGGCGACACGTCCGGACATCCAGACGCTGATCGGGGAGACCAACCGAACGATGACGCAGCTGGACCTGGGCAAGGACGACATCAACACCGCTCTCGATCGTCTGCCGTCCGACTACCGGAAGCTGATCCGAGTGGGCACGTACGGAGCGTTCTTCCAGTTCTATCTGTGCGCCAACACTTTCAAGTTCTCCGGACCCGACGGGACGACGATCATCTTGCCCACGGCAGTTCAGGACACGGGAAGGTGCGCAAAAGTCTCATGACCCCAACCCGTGAACGTAATCCGGTACAGATCGGTGTCATCGGTCTCGTCCTGGCGGTGGCAACCGTCGGTGCCGCGCTTCAATACGATCAACTCCAGTTCATCAACGGTGGCATTCGCTACTCGGCGTACTTCCAAGATGCCGGCGGCCTGGTCACCGGCGACGACGTGACCATGGCCGGCGTGAAGGTCGGCAAGGTCAGCGACGTCGAACTCGACGACCAGAAGGTGTTGGTCACCTTCACCGTTCAGGACGGTGTCGCCCTGGGCGAGCAGACAGCGGCTGATATCAAGACCAACACGGTTCTCGGGCGAAAGTCGTTGGCGGTACGGCCGGAAGGATCCGGACTGTTGCGGACGGACACGCCGATTCCTATCGCGCGCACCAACTCCCCGTACTCGCTCAACGACGCTCTGGGTGACCTCGGGACAACGGTGTCCGAACTCGACACGGAACAGATCAACGATTCGCTCAACGCGATCTCGGACACGCTGGCCGATACTCCGCCCGAACTGCGCACCGCGTTGGACGGAATGACGCGGCTTTCGCAGAGCATCAACTCACGCGACGAGAGCCTGCTCCAATTGCTCTCGCGGGCCGAAGATGTCACCAAGATCCTTTCCGACAGAAGCGGTCAGATCGATTCGTTGCTGGTCGACGGCAACAAGTTGTTTGCCGAACTGAGCTTGCGGCGTGACGCGATCAGCGAACTGATCGTCAACACCGGCGCAGTCTCACGTCAACTGTCAGCGCTGGTGCAGGAGAACGAGGCTCAGATGGGGCCGACCCTCGAGAAGCTGAATTCGGTCGCCGAGGTTCTCCAGCAGAACAAGGACAACATCGCGGGAGCGCTCGACGGACTCGGACCGTACATCACCGCGCTCGGTGAGACCGTGGCCAGCGGCCCGTTCTTCGACGCCTTCATCATCAACATTCTGCCGAGCAACTGGTGGAAGACCCTGGTGGACACCAGCGTCGCGCCCGAGCAGGTTCCGGGCGACCTGGAAGACTTCTTCCCCGGTATTCCACCGACGATCAGGGGGCCGGGAGAATGACCGAGACCATGACTTCACAGGATCCACAGGGCTCCACCAACCCACGCAAGAAGTGGGTGCTGATCGGAGCGGGTGTGCTGGTCGCGCTGCTCGTCGCCGGTGCGGCCTACCTCTTCATCCCAGGCCTGGGCAAGACCAAGATCTCCGCGCACTTCGTCTCGACCACCGGTCTCTACGAGGGCGATGTCGTGCGAGTGCTCGGTGTCAACGTCGGCAAGGTGACCAAGATCGAACCGCGTGATCGGGACACCTACGTCGAGATGAAGATCGATTCGAGCGTCGACGTTCCGGCAGATGCCAAGGCGCTCATCGTTGCTCAAAGCCTCGTGTCCGCACGCTTCGTGCAATTGACCCCCGTGTACTCCGGCGGGGAACAGATGCCCAACGGCGGCGAGATCCCGATCGAGCGCACCGCCGTTCCGGTGGAGTGGGACGAGATCAAGACCGAACTGACCAAACTGTCGGACGCACTCGGACCGGAGGGTCTGGACGATCAGGGTTCCCTCGGTCGATTCATCGACACCGTGGGAACGAACCTCGACGGTAACGGTGAGTCGATTCGGTCGACGCTGCGCGAACTCTCGGCCACGATGCACACGCTGTCCGAAGGCCGGACCGATTTGTTCTCCACCATTCGGAACCTGCAGGCGTTTGTCACTGCGTTGTCCTCGAGCAACGAGCAGATCGTGCAGTTCAGCGGTCACCTCGCTTCGGTGACAAGCGTTCTCGCAAGCAGCTCCGACGAGTTGGGTACAGCCCTCAGTGATCTCGACCTGGCCGTCGGCGACGTCCAGCGGTTCGTCAAGGACAACAGCGAGGGACTGAGCGAATCGGTTGCGCGTCTCGCCGATGCCACTCAGGTACTGACGGACAAGCGCCCGGAGATCGAGCAGGTTCTGCACTCCGGACCGACGTCGCTTGCCAACTTCTATCAGATCTACAAGCCGGCTCAGGGCAGTATGACCGGCGCAATTGCACTGAGTAACTTCAAGAATCCGATCCAGTGGATCTGTGGTTCCATCGAAGGTATCGAGAGTGGTAACTCCCAGAACAGTGCCGACCTGTGTAAGCAGTACCTCGGGCCGGTGCTCAGCACGATGATCGGCAACTACCCCGGATTCCTGTTCAACCCGGTCGCGGGCGTGCAGGCTTTCCCGGATCAGATCGTCTACACCGAACCGGGATTGGAAGCGGCAAGTCAGAATCAGCCGGAAACCGTCGCAGGACCGATGTCGGGTGCTCCCATGACGAGTGTTCCCAAGGATCTCGCCGAACTCTTCAACATGGGCGGAGGGAACTGATGCGGGTAGCTCGCAAGACCACGGTTGCGGTGTTGGCCACGGCAGTGGCTCTCGGCGCCAGCGGTTGTGAATGGAACGGTCTCAACTCGGTGCCGATGCCAGGCACTCAAGGCCGGGGCGAAGGCGCATACGAGGTTCAGATCGAGATGCCGAACGTGACTACGCTGTCGCAGAATTCGCCCGTCCGGGTGGATGACGTGGCAGTGGGAAGCGTTTCGAACATCGAGGTTCAAGGCTGGCACGCTCTGGTGACGGTGTCGCTGAATCCCGAGGTTCAGTTGCCGGCCAACGCGACGGCAAAAATCGGTCAGACCAGCTTGCTCGGCTCTCAGCACATCGAGTTGGCGCCGCCGGTTGGAGAAGAGCCCGAGGGCCGACTCGAAGCCGGTGACCTGATTCCGATCGAGCGGGCGGGCGCTTACCCGACGACGGAACAGACGCTGTCGTCGCTGTCGGTGGTACTGAACGGCGGCGGTCTCGCTCAGGTTCAGGACATCACGAAGGAACTCAACGCCGCTCTCGGTGGGCGTGAAGATTCCGTTCGAGACCTCCTGCCTCAGCTCGATCAGCTGGTCGGAAGTCTGGACAAGCAACGAGGCGACATCGTTTCGGCGATGGAAGGACTCGATCGACTGTCCTCGACCGTCCAGGCACAGCACGACACCTTGAACAAAGCGCTCGAAGGTATTCCGCCGGCACTCGAGATTCTTGTCGCTCAGCGTCAGGACATAACCAACGCGTTGACCTCCCTCGGTGGTCTCAGCGAGGTGGCGAGCCGTGTCATCCAGGAGAGCGGCGACGATTTCGCGACCAACGTTCGGGCTCTTTCGCCGACTCTGAAGGCCTTGGCGGATTCCGGTAACGCTCTCACTCAGGTTCTCGGAGTCCTCTTGACGTTCCCGTTCCCACAGAACGGAATCGACAACGTCATCCGCGGTGACTATGCCAACCTGGCGATGACCATCGACATCTCGCTGCCCCGACTCGACGCGAACTTCCTCACCGGAACTCAGTTGGCCGGAACACTCTCCGGCCCGGAAGGTGTGTTGGGTAAGCAGGCCGGGCTCGCCGGACAGACAGGCAACCCGTTGAGCGATCCGCTCAAGCCTGCCGCACCGCCGGCCCAAGCTCCCGCCGGACAGGCTCCCGCTGCGCAGGCCCCGGCAGCGGATCCGAATACCATTCAGATTCCGGGACTTCCGCCGATCAACATTCCAGGACTTCCTCAGGGGGCACCGGCACCATGATGCTCACAAAGTTCGTCCGCATCCAGCTCATCATCTTCGCCGTCTTGACGGTCGTCGGTTTGATAGTGATGGCCACTCAGTACGTGCGTGTTCCCGCTATGGTCGGTATCGGCCGATACGACGTCACCGTCGAATTGCCCGCCACCGGTGGGCTGTACAAGAACTCGAATGTCACCTACCGCGGTCAGACCATCGGCGTCGTGAACGCGGTGGAGTTGTCGGAAACGGGCGTGAATGCGCGTCTGTCCCTCGAGAGCGGCGTCAAGGTGCCCTCGGACGTCGACGCTGCGGTCAAGAGTGTGTCGGCGATCGGCGAGCAGTTCGTCGATCTGATTCCGCACACCGACAGCTCCGGAGCGATCGTGGTCGACGGGCATCTGGAAAACGGATCGGTGATTCCCGAAGACCGAACCAGCATTCCGCAGGATGTCGGCGCGATGCTCGATCAGGCAGATCTGTTGCTGCAGAGCATTTCCGACACCAAGCTCAAGACTGTCATCGACGAATCCTTCAAGGCGTTCAACGGTGCCGGCCCGGATCTGCAGAAGCTGATCGACTCGGCTCGGCTGTTCGTCGAGGAGGCGAACAACAACTCCGACGCGACCAAGACCCTGATCGAGCAGGCCGGTCCACTCCTGGACACCCAGGTGGTCAGCAGCGACGCCATCCGTTCCTGGACAAGCAATCTGGTGACGTTCACCGATCAGCTCCGAGCCAGCGACCCTGATCTGCGTGCCGTCATCCAGAAGGGGCCGGCGGCAGCGGCGGAGGCGAATGCTCTTCTGCAAGACATGCAGCCGACATTGCCGATTCTTCTGGCGAACCTCGTGTCCGTCGGACAGGTCGGCGTGATCTACAACAACGCGATCGAGCAGATTCTGGTCATCTACCCGCCGCTGGCCGCGGCGCTGGTCACGGTGGCAGGCTCCGGCCCGGCTGCGGATGGTGCACTGGTGGACTTCCACATGGAGGTCAACGACCCGCCGCCGTGCACTACAGGATTCCTGCCCGCAGAGCAGTGGCGCAGTCCGAAGGACGAATCACCGATCGAGACGCCGTCGGATCTCTTCTGCCAGGTTGCCCAGGATTCGCCGATCGCCGTGCGCGGCGCGAGAAACCTTCCCTGCGAGGAGTATCCGGGACGTCGTGCGCCGACGGTCGAACAGTGCCGTTCCGGCTACGTACCGATGGGCACGAACCCGCAATCCGGGCCTCCGGAACCGATTACCGCGACCCCGAGCTCGTACACGTCGACGCCTTCGGTCTCGGCTCGTCGGTACGATCCGATTACAGGCACGTACATCGGGCCGGACGGAAGGACGTACTCGCAACCGAACCTCGGTGGCGGCGACGTCAGTCTCGAACAGTTCATGAAGGGTCAGCAGGGTTGATGACAGACGAAGATCCACAGGCCGGGCAGCGGGTGCGCCGTCGCGCGTCCCGCAGCGCCGGACCCACGGGTGCGGATGCAGACGCTGCCGCGGTAGTAGTGCCCACCGAAAAGAAGTCGGCCGAACAGAAGCCAGCCGAGCAGAAGGCGGCCGAGCAGAAGCCGGCCGAGCAGAAGCCAGCTGAGCAGAAGGCGGCGGCGCCAGTTGCTTTGGGCAAGCCCGATACTCCACCTGAGAAGGTCGTCAGCGGTGATCAGGTCACGACCGAGGCTGAGCCGACCGGTACCGCCGAAACCCCCGCAGAAACTGCTGTGGACACCCCTGTTCGTTCGAAGCCCAAGGCCGGGCTGGTAGTCGGGATCGCCGTTGCTTCGGTGATCGCTGTTGCTCTTGCGGCCCTGACGGTGTTTCTTCTCGTCGACCGGAACAAGGCGTCCAATGCCGACGAGGACCGAGCCCGCTACGTGGCCGGTGCCCGGACCACCGCACTGAATCTGACGACACTGCACGCGGATACAGCGGCTGCCGACCTCGACAAGTTCCTCGCCGGCACCACCGACGAGTTCAAGTCGCAGTTCGACGGACGCAAGGATTCGTTTGTCAACGTCCTCGGGCAGGCCGGAGTTCAGACCGACGGCGAGGTGCTCGAAGCCGGGTTCGAGAAATCCGACGGCGATTGCGGGACTTCATTGGTCGCGGTGCGTGCGATGCAGAAGAACGGCGACGAAGCGCCCGCTGAACGCAACTACCGACTCCGAATCACCATGTGCGACGTCGACGGGCAGTTGCTTGCCTCGAATGTGGAGTTTGTGCCATGACCCCAGAAGTGAACCCCGAGACGTCCAAGCAAGTTTCGCCGAAGCCGAAGCGCGCCTCACCGCTCGCCATCATCCTGTGCGTCATCAGTGCAGTGGCCATCGCGTTGGCGGCAGTGTCGGCGTATCTCTACTTCGGTCCGGACGGAACGCGTGACACCGCAGCGATCGATCAGACCAGAGACGAAGTGGCACAGGCCTCTTCCGATCAGGCGGTTGCGATGTTCCAGTACGACTACAACAACGTCGATCAGCAGTTGCACGCGGCCACAGACGGTTTGACGGGCGATTTCCAGGGCACGTTCACCAACCTGATCGAATCGGTGATCATTCCGGGAGCCAAGGAAAAGTCGCTGACCGTTCAGGTAGTCGTCCAGGGTGCCGCGGTTCTCGACGCGGAGGTGGACAGCGCGACGACGATGCTGTTCCTCAATCAGATCACGACGTCTTCGGAATCGCCCGAAGCCGTTGCCAGTGGCAGTCGCGTGAAGATGAGTCTGGAGAAGCAGGACGGGCGTTGGCTCGTGAACAACGTCCAACCCTTCTGATCAAACACACGAAGGCTGGAGTCGGGTACGAAAGAGGCTGGGGCCGCGGAGATTCACTCTCCGCGGCCTCAGCCTTTGTGCACTGTCCTCAGTGGTCTTGTGCTTCGGCCGGGGCGATCAGCGCCGGGCCTGCGGCACCGCCGTGTGCGAGCGCGTCGAGGAACGAGCGCGCCCAGCGGTCGACGTCGTGCGTCAGGACCTGACGACGTAGCGCACGCATGTGGCGCCGGCCGTCCTCGCGCGGTTGATTGAGGGCCTTCTCCATCGAATCCTTGACGTCGTCGAGGTCGTGAGGATTGCACAGGAATGCCTGGCGGAGTTCTGCTGCGGCACCGGTGAATTCGCTGAGCAGCAATGCACCACCCAGATCACTGCGGCAGGCGACGTATTCCTTCGCGACGAGGTTCATGCCGTCACGCAGCGGCGTGACGAGCATGAGATCGGCGGCGACGAAGAACGCGACCAGTTCGTCGCGTGGGATCGGCCGATGGATGTAATGGACGACGGGGCGGCCGACTTCGCTGAACTCGCCGTTGATCCGGGAGACCTTCTGCTCGATGTCTCCGCGCATCTGTACGTAGCTTTCGACGCGTTCGCGGCTCGGGGTCGCCAACTGCACCATGACGGTGTCGGCGGGATCGATGCGCTTCTCCATGAGAAGTTCGTGGAGCGCAGCGAGCCTGACGTCGATGCCTTTGGTGTAGTCGAGGCGGTCGACGCCCAGCATGATGTGCTTGGGGTTTCCGAGTTCTTTGCGAATCTGCTTGGCGCGGTCTCGAATTGCCTTGGTGCGCGAGAGCTCGTCGAGCTTGCCGGAGTCGATGGAGATAGGGAAGGCGCCGACGCGGACGCTACGGAAACCTACTTGCACCACACCGAGTTTGGAGCGGACGCCGACGGTTCCACGTGAAGTCTGTTGCCCGGCAAGGCGTCTGGCCAGGTACAGGAAGTTCTGTGCGCCACCCGGAAGGTGGAAGCCGATGAGGTCGGCGCCGAGGAGGCCTTCGACGATCTCGGTGCGCCACGGCATCTGCATGAACAGCTCGACCGGGGGAAACGGAATGTGCAGGAAGAAGCCGATGGTCAGGTCGGGGCGCAGCATCCGCAGCATCTTCGGTACCAACTGCAGCTGGTAGTCCTGGATCCAGACTGTCGCGCCCTGTGCTGCTGCCTTGGAGGTGGCTTCGGCGAATCGCCGGTTCACCTCGACGTAGGCGTTCCACCATTCGCGGTGGTACTCGGGTTTGACGATGACGTCGTGATAGAGCGGCCAGAGGGTGGCGTTGGAGAATCCTTCGTAGTACTCGTTGATCTCCTCGGCGCTCAGCGGCACGGGGTAGAGCTCGAGTCCGTCTTCGACGATGGGGTCGAGTTCGGCGTCCGCCACCCCCGCCCAGCCCACCCACGCGCCCTGATTGCTGCGCAGGATCGGCTCGAGAGCGGTGACCAGTCCGCCGGGGCTTCGCTTCCAGCGGGTGGTGCCGTCGGGAAGCCGTTCCAAGTCGACGGGCAGGCGGTTCGCTACGACAACGAACTCAGCCTGCCCGGACACGGCTTCACCGGTCGAAGAAGCAGGTGCGCTGTCAGAAAGGGTTGAACTGGTCGAATCCGGACTGACAGGCACGTGGTTCCTTCTCGGTCGGTGAGGGAAAGATTCAGTCGAGCTTGGCGGCGGGGGAGATACCGAGCATCGAGAGCAGCATCCTGCACTCGTCGGCATCTTCCGCGTAGGCAGCGACGACGCGCTGTGCCTGACGAGCAGTTTCGTCCGCTACGGGCTCGAGGTCCTCGTCCGCGATCTCGGTTTCGACGGTCGTGTTCTCAGCCATCATGTTCCTCTCGTGCTTGCCTGCACGGCGCAAGCAATGGTTCTTACTCGCGACTCTATGAGAACTGGGCGTGTCGACGCTAGTTGCTCATGTATTAGGGTCGACTTACTTATCTCTGTACTCAACTTTATCGCTTCCATCGATGCTTGGAGTTCCATGAGTTCGACCCCCTCGAGTGTGACCGTCGACTCGGACGAGCCGGATAGTGGCAATCAAAGCGGTTCTGCGATTTTGCGACGTGTCCTCGTCCGTAACCGTGGCCCGCTCGCCATCGGCACGGTTCTGGTCTGTCTGCACCAACTGACCGAGACGGCGGTGCCGATCTCCATCGGTGTGATCATCGACCGTGCGGTGGAGACTTCGGACACCACGGCCCTGATCGTCTCCATCGTCGGTCTCGCGGCTCTGTTTCTCGTTCTGACGGCCGCGTGGCGCTTCGGCGCACGCTTCATCGTCACCGCGATGCAGCAGGAGGCTCATCGCCTCCGGCTCGAGGTGGCGCACCGCGTCCTCGATCCGCGTGGGGTGCGCACCGATCTGCGTTCGGGTGAATTGCTGACAGTCTCGACATCCGATGCCGAGCAGACTTCGTGGATCGCGGACATCGTCCCGCGCGCCGCTGCGGCCCTGACAGCTGCGGTGGCGTCGGCGGTGGCGTTGGTGTGGATCGACCTCTGGCTGGGGCTGGCCGTTCTGATCGGAACGCCGGTCATTCTCGGTCTGCTGCAATTGGCGGCGCCTCTCATCACGTCGAGGGCTACCGGTCAGCAGGCGTCGATCGCTCGGGCGTCGGCGATGGCTACGGATCTGGTCAGCGGATTGCGTCCGCTGCGCGGTGTCGGCGGCGAGAAGACCGCGTCGGCGCGCTACCGCACGGTCAGCCGTCAAGCGCTCGCATCGACGATCGGCACGGCCAAGGCGACCGGTATCTACACCGGCGTTGCCGCGACCGTCAGTGCGTTGCTCGCAGTCGGTGTTGCGGGCTTCGCCGGATACTTCGCTTTGCAGGGCCGGATCACGGTCGGTGAACTGATCACCGTGGTGGGGCTTGCGCAGTTCATCATCGAACCGCTCGGATTGCTTGCGTCCATTCCCGGATACTTCGCGGTGGCGCGGGCATCGTCGGATCGACTGGCATTGGTCTTGGACGCGGAGCCACTGCGGGGCGCGGGTTCGCAGACCGAACTCGAAGGCACCGACCTGACTCTCGACGGAGTCGAGTACAAGTCGCTCAAGGGCATCGACTTGCACCTGCCTGCGGGAGAACTGCTGGGCGTCGTGGCTTACCAGCCGCAGGACGCCGACGCTCTTGTCGCGGTCCTGTCCGGTCAGCTGGCGCAGGACGCGTATCGCGGAGTGGTGAGGGTTGGCGGAATCAGCCTGTCCGACATGGACTTGCGATTGGCACGTCGGACGGTGCTGGTGGAGCCGCACATCACCGATCTGTTCTCCGGGTCGCTTGCGTCGAACGTCACCGCGGGCGCCGGTGATGGCGCTGCTCTCGACATCCAGAGTGCTCTCGTGGCGTCGGCAGCGGCGGATGTCGTCGACGCACATCCGGACGGTCTCGACCTCGAAGTGACCGATCGGGGCGCCAGTTTGTCGGGAGGCCAGCGGCAACGCGTCGCCCTCGCGCGCGCCCTGGTGGCACAGGCACCCGTGATGGTCCTGCACGATCCGACGACGGCGGTGGACGCGGTGACCGAGGCGTCGATCGCCGAAGGAATCGCAGAACTGCGGCACGAGGGTGCCGGTGGCATCCACACGACGGTATTGATCACCAGCAGCCCCGCCTTGCTGGCCGTGACGGATCGGGTGATCGTGTTGAACGACGGAGTGATCGCCTCGACGGGCACACATTCCGAACTCTCTCGCGGCGACGCGAACTACCGAGGAGCGGTGCTGCGGTGACGGCCACGGACATGACAACCGAAATGCCGGCCGGGGAGAACGCAGAGAAGGTGACAGAGCGCGAGTTGTTGCCGATCGCGAGTGGTCGCCAGACCTGGAGGTGGTTGCGGGCGGCGTTGGCCGAACACCGGATGCAGAGCCTGCTGGTCCTGATCGTCGCGGCTTCGGCGTCGGCGATGGCCTTGGTGCCGATTTACGTCTTCGGTGTCCTGGTCGACCGGGTCCGGGAGAACGCGCCCACGTCGACGATCGTCGGGGTGGTCGTGATCATCGCCGCTGCCGCAATCGTGGGCGGTGTGTTCACCGGTGTGGCTGCCTATCTGATCAAGCGGCTCGGTGAGACGATCCTGGCGGATCTGCGAGAGCGGACCGTGGACCGGGCACTGCGACTGCCGATCCAGACCGTCGAGAAGGTCGGTAAGGGCGATCTGCTCTCGCGTGTCGGCGACGACGTGTCGGTGATCGCCAAGGCCGTGTCCGACGTGGTTCCCGGCATGATCGCGGCGGTTCTGCTCGTGGCTCTGAGCATGGTGACCATGCTCGGACTCGACTGGCGACTCGGTCTGGCCGGAATGGTCGCGCTGCCGATGTACGCGCTGGCGCTCAAGTGGTACCTGCCACGCTCGGCTCCTGTTTACGCAGCCGAGCGGGTAGCGATGGGCGCTCGTTCACAAGCGCTGATCAGCAGTCTCCAGGGTGCGAAGACGGTCCGCGCGTACAGCCTCGAGAAGGAACACCTCGGGCAGATCGATGCGGCGTCGGCAAAAGCGCGCGATCTGGCAGTCGGAGTGTTCGGCCTGTTCACGAGGTTCGCCGGTCGAGGTAACCGCGCCGAATTCGTGGGCCTGTCCATGATTCTCGTCGTCGGATTCCTGCTGGTCCGTGAGGACGTCGTGACAGTCGGCCAGACGACGACTGCTGCCCTGCTGTTCCATCGCCTGTTCAACCCGATCGGCTCACTGCTCTACACCTTCGACGAAGTGCAGTCGGCCGGCGCAAGCCTCGCGCGACTGGTCGGCGTCGTCGAGATCGAGGAAACGGAGCCTTCGACGGATGCAGGTTCCGTTCCGGCCGACGGTTCGCTGCGTCTGGATGACATTCGGCACAGCTACGACGGTGGTCATGAGGTTCTCCACGGAGTGAGCCTCACACTGCGAGCGGGGGAGCGCGTGGCGCTCGTCGGTTCGACCGGAGCCGGAAAGACGACGCTCGCGGCGATCGCTGCCGGTTCGATCACTCCGACGTCGGGCCGGGTGTCGATCGGCGGTGTCCCGCTTGCCGACCTCGACGACCTACGACGCCACATCGCGATCGTGAGTCAGGAGGTCCATGTCTTTGCCGGACCCCTGATCGAGGATCTGAGATTGGCGGCTCCCGAATCCTCGGACGAGGACGTTGCCGCGGCACTGCGGACGGTCGGCGCGTACGAGTGGGTGGAGGCTCTCGACGAGGGAATGCTGACCGTCGTCGGCGAAGGCGGACACGAGATGACAGCGGCGCAGGCGCAGCAGTTGGCTTTGGCGAGACTGGTGTTGGCCGATCCCGCCGTCGCCGTACTGGACGAGGCAACAGCGGAGGCGGGCAGCGCCGGAGCGCGGGAACTGGAAGCGACTGCCGACGCCGCTACGGAGGGCCGCACCACTCTGGTTGTCGCACACCGGCTTACGCAGGCTGCGGGCGCCGACCGAGTGATCGTGCTCGAACACGGACAGATCGTAGAAGAAGGCCCGCACCGCGAACTGGTGTCCGCGGGCGGGCGTTACGCACAACTGTGGGCGGCCTGGGAAGGTCGCGACTGAGGGGTTTGTACTGGGTTTTGTACTGAGGGGGTCTGATCCGGCGATCAGGTGAGGTACCCGCCGCCGTGGGGGAAGAACTCGGCGGCGGTGTACTCGCTGCCGTCGTCGAGTCGGACGCGCTCGATCCGCAGTCCCTTGTTCTTGCCCGACCACGCGTCGGGGCCCGCGACGATCACCATGCCGTCGTCTTCCTGGATGAACACTCGGCCGGGGGTTCCGCCGTAGTGCCCGCGTGAGACGGACGCCTTCAGGATGCGGATGCGCTGGCCCTTGAACTCGGCGAAAGCGTTGGGGTACGGATCGGACTGTGCCCGGACGAAACGCTCGATGACCTCGGCGGGCCAGGACCAGTCGACGTGGCTGTCCTGCGGTGCGCGCTTGTGGAAGAACGTGGCCTGCGATCGGTCCTGCGGCGTCCAGTCGGTACGGCCGGACGCGATCAGATCCAGGGCGTCGAGTGTGATGGGGCCGATCATGTCGATCGTGCGGTGGAACAGATCGGTGACGGTGTCGGTCGGGCCGACCGTCGTCGAACGCTGCAGCACGATGTCGCCCGCATCGAGTTCCTCGTCCATCAGGTGCGCCGTGAGCCCGACTTCTTCTTCGCCGTTGATCAGAGCCCAGATGAGCGGGGAGAATCCCGTGTACTTGGGCAGCAGCGAATCGTGGATGTTGAGGGTGCCGTACTTGGGTGCGTCGAAGACCTCCGCAGGCAACCAGGTACGCCAGTTGTTGGCGACGATGATGTCGGGAGCTGCTTCGGCCAGCGCGGCTTTGAAGGCGTCGTCAGGCTTGTTCGCCACGTGAACGGGTACACCGTTCTCGGCCGCCAGATCTGCAACCGAGTCCGCCCACATCTGTTCGTAGACGTGTTCGCTCTTCGGGTGT
Organism: Rhodococcus sp. MEB032; assembly: GCF_030208925.1. Lineage (NCBI taxonomy): Bacteria > Bacillati > Actinomycetota > Actinomycetes > Mycobacteriales > Nocardiaceae > Rhodococcus > Rhodococcus sp. MEB032. The sequence continues at coordinate 284,330 of NZ_JARVSY010000001.1, read as the reverse complement.
GTGATTGCCAGCACGACCTCGTGATCGGAGTCGATCAAGGCCTGCAGGGTACGGTGGCCCCAGGTTTGGTATCCGAGCGTAGCGACTCTCAACGGGGGTCCTCCTGGACGAGCATGGGCTGGGGTTGCGGTCACACGACCGCCCATCAGCTTAGGCTATCCAACCAAAATTGTTGATCACACGTACGAGGAGGAAGGCTGACATGACGGTCGCCACAATCAACGGAATCCCCATCAATTACCAGGTCAAGGGTGATGGAGATCTGGTGGTGCTCATCATGGGGACCGGCAGCCCCGGCCGCGTCTGGGATCTGCACCAGACCCCGGCGCTGGTGGCCGCCGGCTACCGAGTCTGCACCTTCGACAACCGCGGAATCGCACCGTCCGGCGAGAGCCTCGGCGGCATCACGATGCCCGACATGGTCGCAGACACCGCCGGACTGATCGAGCACCTCGGTGGCGGTCCGGCCCATGTCATCGGCACCTCGATGGGCGCCCGGGTGGCGCAGGAACTGACGCTCGCCAGGCCCGATCTGGTTCGCAAAGCAGTGTTCCTCGCCGGCCACGCCCGGATGGATCATTTCCAGCAGGTCCTGACCGAGGGCGAGCGCCAGTTGTTCGACAGTGGCGTCGCTCTGCCGGCCAAGTACCGTGCCGCAGTGACCGCGGTGATGAACCTTTCGCCGGCCACGCTGGCAGACGATCACTCGGCGCGCGACTGGATGGATATCTTCGAGTTCACCGGCGGCGCAACGTCACCGGGTGTTCGCGCACAGCTCGGTATGGACCGCGCCTTCGATCGACGGGGTGCGTACAAGTCGATCATGCGCCCGTGCCTGTCCGTCGCTTTCGCCGACGACCGCATGATCCCGCCCTACCTCTCCCGCGAGGTGGCGGACTGCATCGCGACGGCGTCGTACGAAGAGATTCCCGACGCCGGGCACTACGGCTACCTCGAGCGTCCGGAGGCCGTGAACAAGGTGCTGATCGACTTCCTGGCGAAGTAGTTTTCCGCACGCGAGAAAGGGCCTGACCTGCTAACTGCAGGTCAGGCCCTTCTCATGTTTCAGGCCAGTGCCAGGAACAGCTTCTCGAGTTCGGCCTCGGTCATCGGTTCCTGACCTTCCGCGCTGTCACCGCTCAGGCATTCACGCAGCCCGGAAGCGACGATCTTGAACCCTGCTCGGTCCAGCGCCTTGGACACGGCGGCGAGTTGCGTGACGACGTCCTTGCAGTCGCGGCCGTTCTCGATCATCGAGATGACCCCGGCAAGTTGGCCGTGGGCACGACGCAGTCTGTTCAATACGAGCGCAATGCTCTCTTCGTCGCCGGTCATGGTGGCCCCTTCTCGAGTGTTCGTGCTGCGGTCAAGGGTACCCCTGGGGGCATGTCACTGCTTGATTCAGTGTTTGATCCGACTGCGGTGTCAGATCAGCGAGTCGACGGCCGCGCGCAACTTGACGGCTGCGTCGGCTGCCACGGACTCGAGGCCGGGTTCGCCGGAAACCTGAACCATGAGAGCAGGGTTCATCGCTTCGACGAAGAACGAATTCTCGGTAGTCGTATCTTCGCGGACGACGACGTTGCACGGCAGCAGGAGGCCGATCTGACGATCCACCGAAACTGCCCGATGGGCCAACGGCGGGTTACAGGCACCCAGGATCAGGTACTTTTCCATGTCCTCGTCCAGCTTCGCCTTGAGTGTTGCCTGCATGTCGATCTCGGTCAGGATGCCGAAGCCCTGCTCGGCGAGAGCGCCACGCGTGCGGGTGACGACGTCGTCGAAGGTTCCGGTGACCTTGGTTGCGATCGCTATCGGTTCTGTGGGTGTTGTCATTGCGCACTCCTCGTCGTGGGCTGTCACTGTCGCCGGCTTTGATTTCTCTTGTCCCCATCATACCCCTGGGGGTATCAGTAGGACAGTGATGTCGGGTACACGATCAGCCATGCGAGAAGCTGATGTTCGGCAGGACGCGACGCAGCCATGCCGGCGCCCACCAGGCTGCCCGGCCGGTGAGGCGTAGGAGAACGGGCAGCAGCACCAAGCGGACGAGCACTGCGTCCAGGAGGACAGCTACGCCGAGAATGATGCCCATTTCCTTGGGTGGCAAGGGATCTGCGAGCGCAAAAGTGAAGAAGACCGCAACCATCACCGCTGCTGCCGCCGCAATGACCCGACCCGAATACGCGAGGCCGTCGATGTGTGCGATCGCGGGGTCGCCTGTGCGTTCGTAGTGCTCCTTGGCACTCGAAAGCAGGAATACGGTGTAGTCCATCGCGATCGCAAAGATCATGGCGAAGAAGAAGACCGGACCCCACCCGTTGAGGAAACCCTGGGGGGTGAAGCCGAGTAGGCCTGCTCCGTGACCGTCCTGGAAGATCAGCTTCGCGATTCCGAATGCGGCCCCAGTGGACAGCAGGCTGACCAGCGTGCCGATCAAGGCGATCAAAGGCGCCTGGAGGGCGATCAGCAGCAACAGGAATCCGAGCGTCAGAATCACGACCACGACGATGGGAAGGTAGTCGTCGAGTGCCTGCTGAAGGTCGAGATTTTCGGCCGGAGCGCCGCCGACGAGCGCCGATTCCGGCAGTTGCGACCGAAGGTCGGCAAGGATGGTTTCCATCGCAGGATCTGACGGGTCGACGGTGGGAACTGCTTGCAGCATAACAAGATCGGACCCGTCGGCAGCTTGTTGCGCTGGGGTGACCATGGCCACGCCGTCAACGCTCATGGCAATACGTGAGGTGTCGGCTGCATCGTCGGCGGACGTGACGATCTGCAACATCCCCGGGGCGCCGTCCCCGAATTGCTGCTGCACCAGTTCATAGCCCTGGCGAACCGGGGCGTCCTCGGGAACCACGGCGATGGAGGGCATTGCCACCTTCAGTCCGAAGACCGGAACAACGAGTGCGATCAGGATGAGTAAGGCGCCGAAGCCGAATGGCCACGGGTGCTTGTGCAGCAATGATGCCCAACCTGCGAACATCGGGGAGCGGTGCTGCTGGCGCTTTGCATACGGTAGAGAACCGCCGTTGACCTTCGCGCCGATCCTGCCGAGCACGGCAGGCAACAGGGTGAGTGTTGCGGCGAGAACGAAGATCACAGCGAGCATGATTCCGACAGCCATCGTGCGTACGGCCGGGGCTGGAACGATGAGAACCGCAGACAAACTGACCAGAACTGTGAGGCCGGAAAGGACCACAGCCTTGCCGGCGGTGTCCATGGTTTGAGCCACGGCGGCCCTTGGATCCGGATCGGCTCGCAATGCATCCCGGAACCTGGCGACGAGGAAGAGTGCGTAGTCGATGCCCAGCGCGAGAGCGAACATCATCGCGAAGTTCATGGCCCACACGGAAATCGGCGTGATCTCGTTGAGGATTACAAGCCCGCCCGCCGAAGCGACCAGGCCCGCAAGCGTCAGCAGTAGTGGTAGACCCGCGGCAACCAGGGAGCCGAAGGCCAACACCATGATCGCGAGAGTGACGGGCCACGACATCATTTCGGCTTTGATCATGGCTTCGTGATTGGCCTTGTTGAAATCGCTCCACAACGCCGACGCACCCGTCGGGTACACCTCGATCGTGTCGGTGGACAAGCCCGTGAGCTTCTTGCCGAGTTCGTCTACCGCGCTGACCATCTCGTCGGTACTCGCGTTGGCGCCCGCGACCATGATGCCGGTATGTCCGTCCGGGCTGATGGTCATACCGGGCTGCGGGGCGATCACTTCGCCGAAGCGAGGGTCCGCGGAAAAGATTTCCGTTGCCGCGGCCAGGGTTTGCTGCATCGACGGATCCGTGATGGGTAGAGAATCCGAGTGAACGACCACCTGTACTGCGGCGGAGGAATTTCCACCGAAATGCTGCTCGGCCAACTCGCGAACTTGCACGGATTCGGATCCGTTTGCCTGCCAACCCGCGCCGGCCAGAGAGGTGAAGACGCTGGGTGCTGCGGCGCCGAGTGCGATCAACGCGATCAACCAGACGCCGACGACGAGGCGGGTGTGAGTCGCCATCGATCGACCGAGACGCGCAAGTATGCCGTCGGCTCGGGTGGGTGGGTCCGCGGTGACTGTTCTGGTCGCTGACATCTTCACTCCTGATACGGGTGGGGGTATTCCTGTTCGTCACCTGTATACCCCCAGGGGTATCGATCTGTCACATTCGAGGGTTCTCTATGCTGCTGGGGGCACCGTCCGATCTGAAACGGTGAAACGGATATGGGAGAGCAATCATGGACGCACGCGACTGGGACGAGCGATACCGAGCGGTGACGGAGCCATGGGGAGTCGACCCGGCGGGAACCGTCGCAACAAGAATTTCCGATCTGAGACCAGGCACCGCGATCGATCTGGCCTGCGGCGACGGCCGTCACGCGCGGTGGATGGCTGGGCAAGGTTGGTCGGTGACTGCGGTCGACTACTCGTCGGTGGCGATCGATCTGGCACGGGCGAGTGACGGGGACAAGGCTGTCGACTGGCAGGTCGGCGACGCGACCGAGTGGCAGCCGGAAGGGCTGGTCGACCTGGTGTTGGTCAGCTTTCTTCACCTCGAGGTCGACCATCTGGCCGCAACCTTGAAGCGCGTCGGGGAGTGGCTGACGCCCGGCGGACGGGTCCTCTATTTGGGGCATTCCATCGAGAACTTCCATCGTGGTGTGGGCGGTCCACCCGAACCGACCATTCTGCCCGGTATTTCCGATCTCGCTCGCGCTGCGGAGGGATCGAGGGTCTATGCCCTCGAACATGTCGTTCGGCCGCAGGACGGTAAGACGGCAATTGACGTTTTGCTCGAATTCGGTCCGTGGGAACAGGTCTGACCAGGGCGGGAGCGCACCTTCACGTTCCTGGGTAGCCTACCCTAAACTTGCGAGGGTGTTCGTCGTTCGATGAGCATGAACGACGATGATCGGATTCTTGATGTCTGACCACTCTCAGGTAGCTCACCCGGCGGTATCGGGCGGTGCCGATCTGGACGCAGCGCTCCCGGCGACGGCCGCTCAGCGTGAGGTGTGGGTTGCTCAGAACGTCGATCCGAGCAGTCCGGTCTACAACATCGGACTTGTCGTCGAGGTCGACGGCACGATCGACATCGAGCGCGCGGCAGCGGCGATCGAGGCCAGCGTCGGACGCGTCGAAGCGCTGTTCGTGCACTTCGAGGTCGATGCCGACAACCAGCTGATCCAGGTGCCGATTCCGGATGCGCGCTGGGACGTGGAAATTCTCGACCTTCGGGCCGAGGCGGATCCCGATTCGACTGCGCAGTCGTGGATGGACACCGACATGGCTCGGGTCTTCGGTCCGGACGATCTGCTGTTCCGCCAGGTGCTTCTGCTGACCGCTGACGACCGAGTCATCTGGTATCAGCGCTATCACCACAGCGTGATCGACGGGTACGGCATCTCGCTCATCGTCGCCGACGTCGCCGAGCGATACGACGATCCGAATCTCGGGACTGCCGCGCCGCAGTGGTCACTCGACGCCGTGGTTGCAGCCGATCTGGATTACCGGAACTCTCCGCGATTCCAGACCGACCGTCAGTACTGGGCCGAGCGCGTTGAATCCGGACCGGAAGCGACGCGGATTCTGCATGGGCAGGTGGATGATTCGCTGCCGCCGATCTCAGCGATGCTCACGCTCGACGCTGATCGCGCGGCACAGCTCTATCGCTATGCGGCCGACGCCGGGATTCGACGAACTCGTCTCCCCATGGCTGCGCTGATCGCGTACATCGCACGAACCACGGGACAGCACGACGTTGTCGTCTCGGTACCGATGGCCGCTCGGGTGGGGCGCGACATGCGTCGCACTCCTTCGATGGCGTCGACGATTTTGCCGCTGAGTATTCGGGTAGAACGCTCGGAAAGCATCGGCCAGTTGGCAACTCGTCTCGACACCGCCCTGGTCTCGATTCTCAAGCACGGGCGGTACCGAGGTGAGGATCTTGCTCGCGACATTCGGGCGATCGATCCCGACCGTCAGGTCTTCGGCCCCGGCATCAACTCGATGATGTTCGAACACACACTCACCTTCGGCGGATGCCCGGTGCGCGTGCGTAATTCGGTAACCGGTCGAGTCAGTGACCTGGATCTGAGTGTGCGCGGTGGTCAGGACGGGGAGCCGATCGAGATCGACGTCCGCGCCCCGGCCGGATTCGACAGGGAGTTGGCCGATCACACCGCGAGAATCGAACAGTTCCTCGATCGATTCGTAGCCGAGCCGCAGCTTCCGATCTCGGCACTCGACCCCATGTCGCTCGCGGAGCGTGAACTCGTGCTCCACGGGTGGAACGACACCGCAGAACCGCAACCCGTGACGACGGTGCCGGATTTGTTGCGCAGCAGCTTCTCTGCCGATCGGGGCGCCGTCGCCGTGGTCGACGGCGATATCCGGCTGACCTACGGCGAGCTCGAAAGTCGGGTATCGCAGCTCGCCGCGCATTTGATCTCGCGCGGTGTCGCACCCGAAACCGTTGTGGCGATCGGCCTTCCGAGATCCGCCGAGATGGTGGTGGGGTTGTTGGCCGTCATGTGTGCCGGTGGTGCCTTCGTGCCGCTGGATCCGTCATGGCCTGCCGAACGCCGCGAATCGGTACTTGCCGACGCGGGCGCCACACTGGTGCTCACCTCGGACGGTGTAGACGACTCCGTTCCGGTCGATCTCTCCGCGTGGGCGTACGAGGACGGGCCCTCGGACCTATCCGAGACAATGACCTCCGACATTCGTAGTCACGGTGCCCAACTCGCATACGTCATCTTCACGTCCGGTTCGACCGGACGTCCGAAGGGCGCCATGATCCGCCACGAGGCAATCTGCGCAAGGTTGCTGTGGCAGCGGGAGCGGATTCTCGGGTTCGGGTCCGGCGATGCCTCACTGTTCAAAGCCCCACTCTCGTTCGACATCTCGATCAACGAGATCCTGCTCCCACTCGTCTCCGGCGGTCGATTGGTGATCGCGAAGCCCGAGGGGGAACGCGACCCGCAATACCTGCTCGACCTGATCGCCGGAGAATCGGTCACTTTCGTCTACCTGGTCTCGTCGATGCTCGACATCCTTCTGGATCTGGCGAACGGGACCGATCAGCTCGATTCGTTGAAGCACGTGTGGTGCGGCGGTGAGGTTCTCACGCCTGAACTCTTCGACCGGTTCCGTGCCCAACTGTCCACGACGCTGTATCACGGCTACGGCCCGGCCGAAGCGACCATCGGTGTCTCCCATGTGATCTACCGCGAGGACGCGGAACGAATCGCCACATCCATCGGTCGCCCGAACCCCAACACTCGTCTGTACGTGTTGGACGGCGACCTGCAGCCGGTTCCGATCGGCACCGGCGGCGAACTCTACGCCGCGGGCTTCCTGCTGGGACGCGGATACGTGGGTGCTTCGGCACTGACCGCATCTCGTTTTGTCGCGGATCCCTTCGTCTCAGGTGATCTGGCCGGATCCCGCATGTATCGCACCGGTGACTTGGCCAGATGGACCGCCGACGGCACCCTCGACTTCCTCGGACGCACGGACAATCAGGTGAAGATCCGCGGCATGCGCCTGGAACTCGAGGATGTCGAAGCCGCCGTGATTTCGCACCCCGCAGTGCGTCACGTGGCAGTTCTGGTGCGCCAAGCACCAACAGGTGCAAAGTATCTCGCCGCCTACGTGAGCGCAGCGTCGGGGACGAACCTCGCGATCGACTCACGTGAGCTTCGCGAGTGGGCTGCGAGCAAGCTGCCCGACTACATGGTCCCGACCACCGTCACCGTCCTCGACAAGTTTCCGCTCACGGCAAACGGCAAACTCGACCGTCGCGCGCTACCCGAGCCCGATCTCGCCGAACTGAGTGCACATGTCGCTGCGAGAAACGAAGTCGAACAACAGTTCTGCACGTTGATCGCGTCGGCAGTCGGCCTCGATTCGGTCGGCGTTACCGACGACTTCTTTGCACTGGGCGGCGACAGCATCGTCGCGATCTCACTCGTGACCGCGGCTCGTGCTGCCGGTTTGTCGATCAGTCCTCGCGAGGTGTTCCAACTGCGCACCGCCGAGGCTATGGCGCGTGCCCAGTCCTCCCGAGTGGCTGAGATCGTCGACCACGCGGACCAACCGATCGGCCACGTAGCCACGACGCCGATTGCCGCCAGGGTTCTCGGAGTGTCGGACGCAGTACGAACCTTCCACCAGCGAGCGCTGATTCAGACGCCGTCAGCCTTGACGTCCGAGCATGTCCAGGCGGCGCTCGACGCCCTGGTGGCGCGCCACGATGCACTTCGTGCGACGTTGACGCCCGAAGGAAGACTGCTCGTCCCGGAGACAAACGAAGTGGCTGTGGTCTTCGAGACCCGTGCAACACCGGCACCGCTCGAAGAATGCGGACCGTTGATCGTCGCCGAGACCGAGCGAGCTGTCGGCCGTCTGAATCCAGCCGACGGCACGATGGTCAGCGCTGTTCTGTTCCGCCCTGTGACCGGTCCCGGACGGCTGTTGCTGGTCATCCACCACGCGGTGGTCGACGGCGTCTCGTGGCGCATCATCCTCGAGGACCTCGCGCGCGCCGGCATCGCAGCGATGAATGGCGACGAACCCGCACTCGCTCCGGTCGGCACGTCGGTGCGAAGGTACGCCGAACTCGTCTCGGAGGCGGTCGGAGCCGGGCGACTGGACTCGGAAATCGAGTTCTGGGACTCGGTGACGTCCGCACAACGGGCATCTCTCGGCCGTCGGGCACTCGACCCGGCAGTTGACCTCGCGCGCACCGCTGCGGCGCGGTCGATCACCCTACCTCCAGAACTTGCAGATCAGCTGTTGGGCAGTGTCCCACGGGCGTTCGGAGCCGATGTGAGCGAAGTGCTGGTCACCGCACTTGCCGTGGCGCTGACCCGTTGGAGCGGTGCCGGATCGGTGACGATCGACCTGGAGGGGCACGGACGCGACGAAGACATCGTTCGCGGTGACGGCGATGCGCACGTCGACCTGACTCGTACCGTCGGATGGTTCACCACAGTGTTTCCGGTGGCGCTCGAGATCGGTACAGCCGCTCCCGATCTCGATGCGAGCGGCGAGTTGGCGGGGGTTCTCAAGAGCGTCAAGGAGCAACTTCGACGGGTCCCGAACGCCGGCTTCGGGTACGGAGCATTGCGATACCTCGGCGGCTCGGATCAGTTGCGTAGTTTCGCAGCGCCGGAGGTGGTGCTCAACTATCTGGGACGCACTGCCGCAGCGGAGGGGGACTGGTTCCCGGTGTCGATGGACGGTGCTGCCGATCCGTCCATGCCGATGGGTCACGCGTTGTCTGTCGACGTCGTAGCCGAGGACGCCGCCGGTGGACCACGCCTGCGAGCCACCCTGACCTGGGCGTCGAACATCTTCCTGCGTAGCGACATCGACAGGTTTGCGCGGTTGTGGCTGGACTCGCTCGAGGCCGTGTCCGGGCTCGCAGCCTTCGGCGGAGCCACACCCTCGGACTACCCTCTGGTGGCGCTCGCTCAGGCAGACGTGGACGGGTTACCGAAGGCTGAAGAGATTCTCCCACTCACTCCGCTGCAGGAAGGGATCTACTTCCATTCGGCGTTTGCCGATCCGGGGGCCGATCAGTATGTCGTGCAACAGGTTGTGGAACTGACCGGAGCCGTGGACAGTGCGGCGCTGCACCGCGCGCTGCAATCCGTCGTCGATCGGCATGAGGCGCTGCGCACCGGATTCTCGGTCCTGGGTGACGGCCGGGTCGTGCAGGTGGTGCACCCGAGCGCTGTCGTGGAGATGGCGGTAGTCGAGGTGGCCGGCGCCGATGTCGATGAACTGCTTTCCGCCGACCGCGCGCGCGGGTTCGACCTGGCGCAACCGCCGCTCGTCCGTTACACGCTTGTCCGTGCCTCTTCGGAGAAGTACCTTCTGCTGCAGTCGATTCACCATGCGGTCGCAGACGGATGGTCGGTTCCGGTGATGCTGCGGGAGCTGATGGCGTCGTACAGCGTTGGCGACTCCGGCGTGGTGCTCCCGACTCCGGCGCCGTACCGCAGCTATCTCGAATGGTTGGCCCGCCACGATCACGAGGCCTCGGCAGCGGTGTGGAGAGAAGCGCTGAACTCTCCCGGGCCCGCGGTCGAACTTCCCGCGCCGAGCGCGGGCAGCAGCGGCGTCTGTGCCACCCGAGTCGAGCTGTCCGACAGTGATACTCGCGCACTGGCGATCAACGGACGCTCCCATGGCCTGACGCTGAGTACGCTCGTGCACGGCGCCTGGGGGCTGGTGCTCGGCCGAATGACCGGCCGAACAGACGTGCTGTTCGGATCGACCGTATCGGGACGCGGTGGAGACCTGCCCGGCATCGAGTCCATGGTGGGCTTGTTCATCAACACCGTGCCGGCTCGGTTGCGGTTCGATCCGGCAGAGACAGCCGCGCAAGCGCTTTCCCGTTGGCAGAGGGAACAATCGGAACTACTCGACCATCAGTACCTGGGGTTACCCGAACTGCGACGGACCGGCGGACTGGAGCAGGACTTCGAATCACTCGTCGTGTTCGAGAACTATCCACTCGGTGACACGGCAATCGCTGATCCGACGAACTCGGTGCGACTGACGGGAATTCGATTCGACGAGCGACCGGCCTACCCGTTGACCCTGATCGTCGTCCCCGGCGATCGATTGGCGTTGGAGCTCAAGTACGACGCTGCTCAGGTGGACGGCGATGCCGCTGCGTCGCTGGCCGAAACTCTCGCAGTCGTACTCACCGAGCTCTCGCGCGATCTCGATCAGGTCATCGGCCGGATCGCGCTGGCACCCGCACAGCCGGGGAGCGTCGGCACGGCCTTGGATCGGCCGCGCGCAACGCTGACCGAGCTGCTGAAGGATCAAGCCGGGCGTACGCCCGAAGCCACCGCAGTGATCTTCCGTGAAGAGTCGTTGACCTACGCCGAACTTCACTCTCGTGCTGATCGTTTTGCGCATCTGCTGCGCGAACGTGGCGTCGGACGCGAATCGTTGGTAGCGGTTGCCTTGCCTCGCTCTCTTGATCTGATGGTCGCGATACTCGGCATCGGAAAGGCCGGGGGAGCATACGTTCCCCTCGACACCGGCTACCCGGCGGAGCGGCTGACGTACATGCTGGGTGACGCCGATCCTGTGTGCGTCGTGGTGTCGGAAGACTCTTCACGCGATTCGGGTTCGGTTCCGCGGGTGACGGTATCGGAGTCGGCGCAGTTCCCCGCCGATCCGCTGAGTGTGCCAGGATCGCCCGCGGATGCCGCGTACATGATCTACACTTCGGGTTCGACCGGTCGCCCCAAAGGCGTTGTGGTCAACCACGAGGGTGTGGTCAACCGATTGCTCTGGGCACAGCAGATACGTCCGATGGACGTCTCCGACCGGATGCTGCAGAAGACCCCGTCGAGCTTCGACGTCTCCGTTCCCGAATTCTTCTGGCCGTTCCTGGTGGGGGCAACTCTCGTGATGGCCGAGCCGGACGGGCACAAGGACCCTGGCTATCTGGCCGACGTCATCGTCGAACATTCCGTGACCCGAGTGCATTTTGTTCCGTCGATGCTCGACGTGTTTCTCGCGGAGCCGAAAGCAGCACTGTGCTCTTCGCTCGAGATCGTCAACTGCAGCGGTGAGGCACTGCCCGTTCACGTTGCACGCAAGGTCTCCGAGATCCTGCCGAATACTCTGGTGGACAACCTCTACGGCCCCACCGAGGCCGCCGTCGACGTCAGTTGGCAGCCGTCGGTGCAGGAAACTCCGGCAGACGCCGTCAGCGTCCCGATCGGCGCACCTGCCGCCAACACCGGCCTGTTGGTTCTCGATCCCTACCTGCAGAACGTCCCGGCCGGTGCCACCGGTGAGCTCTATCTGGCAGGGCCACAACTGGCACGTGGTTACCACGGACGTGGGGGATTGACCTCCGAACGATTCGTGGCGAATCCGTACAGCGACGGCGGCTCGCGGATGTACCGGACCGGTGACATCGTGCGGTGGAATGCCGACGGCGTTCTCGAGTACCTCGGCCGTGCCGACGAGCAGGTGAAGGTTCGTGGATTCCGAATCGAACTCGGCGAAATCGACGCGCAATTGGCGCTGTGCCCCGGAGTCACGGCAAGTGCCGTGATCGTCCGAACCGACGGTCCGAGCAACCGCGCACAGGTGGTCGCCTACCTGGTCGGAGATGCTGATGATGTTGCGGTTCGAGCTCAGTTGTTGTCAGTGCTACCGGAGTTCATGGTGCCAAGTGCCTTCGTGCGGCTCGAGTCGCTGCCGCTGAGCCCGAGTGGCAAGCTCGACCGAAAAGCACTACCTGCACCGGATTTTGCGGCACAGGTGGGCGACTTGACGGGAGTGGTTTCCTCGGGCGTTGCAGACCTCCTCGCCGGGCATTTCGCGACGGTTCTCGGACTGCCCCGTGTCGGGGTGCGCGACGATTTCTTCACTCTCGGCGGCGACAGTATCCTGGCGATCCGACTGGTCAACCTGGCTCGTCGTGATTCGGTAGTGCTGACCCCGCGTCAGATCTTCGAATTGCGCACTCCCGCTGCGATCGCTGCAGCGGTGGGTGATGTCGCCACCTCGGATGCCACCGTCACGGCCGACATCGGCGTGGGTGAGCTGGTTCCGCTGCCGGTGGTTCACCGCTTGTCCGAATGGACGGGTGGTACCGACCGCTTCAACCAGGCAGTTCTGATCCACTCTCCGGCAACATCTCTCGGTTCGATCACCGGCGCATTGCAGGCCGTGCTCGATCACCACGACGGACTTCGCCAAACCTTGATCCGACATGACCGCGGGATGTGGTCGGCGCGGATCGAGGAACCCGGTAGTGTCCGGGCAGCGAACCTGGTCGAACGCGTTGATGCTCGGGGACTGGATGACTCCGAGTTGCGAAGACTCGTCACTGAGCACTCTGACACTGCGACCAGTCGATTGGATCCGTCTGCAGGGCGGATGGTCTCGGTGGTCTGGTTCGATTGCGGCGCTGAGAGTCTGGGCCGACTCGCGATAGTCGCGCACCACCTGGTCGTGGACGGGGTTTCCTGGGGAACCCTGCTCGAGGATCTCGCGATGGCCTGGGTGGCAGTCGAAGCCGGAGAGCCCGCCGCACTGGATGCCGTCGGAACTTCGCTGCGTACCTTCTCCCGTACGGTGGCCGAACACGCATACAGTGCTCATCGATTCGCCGAACTCGATCACTGGCTGACCGTGACCGCTCCGGGCGCGCAGTTGATCCCCGACGCCGCGGGCGATGCCGTCGTATCCGGAGGCTCGAGGCGCACGGTCACGGTGGACGGAGCAATCTCCGAGGCAGCACTTGGATCGGTTGCGGCAATGGTGGGTGCCGAGGGAACGGATGTTCTGTTGGCAGCGCTGACGATGTCCGTCGATCGCTGGCGCCGCTCCACCGGCCGCAGTGAGCACGAATTGCTGGTCGATCTGGAAAGGCACGGCCGGGAGGAGGTGGTGGCGGGCATCGATCTGTCGCGAACAGTCGGCTGGTTCACCACGATTGCCCCGATGCGACTGCACGGCGGAATCGACCCGGTGGACACGCTATGCGAGGTGAAGGAGAGCCTGCGGGCGGCTCCGGACGGCGGTATCGGCTACGGGATGCTGCGATACGTGAATGCCCGCACGGCATCGACATTGGCGGGGCGCTCCGAATCTCAGATCCTGTTCAACTATCTCGGACGTACGACGACAGCTGGATCGACAGCATGGTCCTTGGCAGCGGAATCCGAAGCCTTGTCCACCGATCCCGACGCAGACATGGGAGGCCCGTACCGACTGATCGTGAATGTCGTCAGCGTGGATTCGGGGCTCCGCGCCGAGTTTGCCTGGGCAAGTGAAGATTTGTCCGAGGAGGACGCGCAGTCACTCTCCGACGGCTGGGTTTCGGCCCTCGGCGATCTGGCGGCTGCGGCCGCGCGTCACGCCGGGCCTCCCATTCTGACCCCGTCCGATGTGACGTTGCTCGACCTGAGTCAGACCGAGATCGACGCGATAGCCGATGCGAGTCCGGCAGGTGTCAGCAGCATCCTCCCACTCTCACCGTTGCAGGAAGGCCTGTACTTCCAAGCCGGCTACGCGGGCAGCAGCGACAGCAGCAGTGGTGGGGACATCTACACGGCACAGTTCTCGATGGACTTCGGGCACACCCTCGATGTCGACAGATTGGCTGCGGCCGCCCGGACACTTCAACGACGAAATCCCACGTTGCGAGCGGGTTTCGTGAGCGAAGGGCTGAACGAGCCGGTGCAGTTCTTCAGCGCTGGACTCGATGTTCCGGTCGTCGTCCACGATCTCCGTGAACTCGACGACTCGGTTGCTCGTGAGCGTGCCGAGGCCGTCGCCGCCCAAGACCGAGTGACGCCATTCGACCTGACCGCGCCGCCGCTGTGGCGTATGAGTGTGCTGCATCTGCCTGGCGGCCAGGATCGTCTGGTGATCAACAGGCAGTTCCTGCTGTGGGACGGCTGGTCCAACGGCCTTGTCGTCAGTCAGCTTCTGGCGCTTTACGATACCGGCGGCGACGACAGCGCATTCGGCGAACCCGAGGGGTCGTTCGAGACATACCTCGCCTGGTTGGCCGATCGCGACGGTGCAGCCGCCGACGAGGGGTGGCGCGGAGCGCTCGCAGGACTCGAGGAGCCGACGCTTGTTGCCGAGCCTGCGCCCGGCGTCGAAGTTCAGCTTCCGGATCGCCGCGATGCGGTTCTGTCGGAAACGCTTTCGCGTGCGTTGCGTGAGCGCGCTGCCGCGTCCGGCGTCACGTTCAACACGGTACTGAATGCAGCGCTGGCCCTCGTGCTGGCGTCGGCCACCGGTCGACAGGACGTCGTCTTCGGCTCCACGGTTGCCGGACGGCCGCCGGAGGTACCGGAAATCGACACCGTGGTGGGCATGTTCCTCAACACCGTTCCCGTTCGGCTGCAACTGGATCCGAACGAGAGCGTCGAGGAACTTCTTCGTCGGACACAGGCGGATCGACTTTCGCTGATGCCCTTCGACTACCTCGGTTTGGCATCGATCCAGCGTGTTTCCGAGCATCGTCAACTCTTCGACGTGCTGATGGTCTTGCAGAACTTCGTGGACGAGAGGCAAGTCCACGCGCTCAACGCCGCTCACGACGTGAGTGGAAGCGACAGTATCGATCACACGCACTATCCGCTGACTGTCGTGGTCACACCGGGTGCCACCGTCAACGTCAAGTTCGAGTTCCATCCGCATCTGGTGACCGCGCGCCGGGCCGAGGACCTACTGGGTCACTTCGTCGACCTGCTGCAGAGTTGGTCGCAGGACATGACGGGATCGGTTGTTGCGTCTCCGGTTCCCGCAGTAGCGCAGCAGACGCAGATCCGGGAGTTGCCGGAGCGCACCATTGCCGACCTGTTCGAAGAAGTCGCGTCGGCGCAACCGGACGACACGGCACTCGTGTTCGGGAAGCGCCGGATGACCTACGCCGATCTCGACGGCGAGATCAACCGGATGGCGCGGTTGCTGATCAATTGCGGCGCCGGCCCGGAAAAGATTGTCGCTCTTGGCCTACCACGTTCTGTGGACATGGTCGTCGCGCTCTTCGCGGTATTGCGCACGGGTGCTGCCTACCTACCCCTCGAACTCGACCATCCGGCCGAACGGTTGGCCGTGATGATCGACGACGCGGATCCTGTCGTGTTGCTGACAACCGTTTCGGCCTCACCGAGGTTCGAAGGTGCGGACGTCCGCACTATCGTGATCGACGAACCTGATACAGCAGCAAGGAGACTGACGATCTCGGCGCGGGCACTCTCCGCGTCGGAACTCGGAGCATTCGCCCCGGGGGCACCGCATCGACTCGACCACCCCGCGTACGTCATCTACACCTCCGGTTCGACCGGCAAGCCCAAGGGCGTGGTCACCGGTTACCGCGGCTTGACGAACATGCAGTTCAACCACCGCGAGGCGATTTTCGAACCCGTGATCGCCGCGGCGGGCCGGCGCCTGCGGATCGCGCACACCGTGTCCTTCGCCTTCGACATGTCGTGGGAGGAACTTCTGTGGCTCGTGGAAGGCCACGAGGTGCACATTTGCGACGAAGATCTGCGTCGTGATGCCGAGGCACTCGTTGCATACTGCGACGCACTGGACATCGACGTCGTCAACGTGACACCGACCTACGCGACGCACCTGATCGACAGCGGGCTTCTCGACGACGGTGTGGGACACCACCGCCCGCCGTTGGTCCTGCTCGGCGGTGAAGCCGTTCCGGATTCGGTGTGGAACAGGCTGCGCGACACCGAGGGAACCGTGGGCTACAACCTCTACGGTCCGACGGAATACACGATCAACACGCTCGGTGGCGGAACGTTCGACAGCGACACCCCGACCGTCGGCAAACCGATCTGGAACACGGCCGCGCATATTCTCGACGGCTGGCTGCGCCCGGTCCCCGATGGAGTTGCCGGCGAACTGTACATTGCCGGAGCCGGTTTGGCTCGCGGCTACCTCGGACGCTTCGCGCTCACGTCCGAGCGCTTCGTCGCAGATCCGGCTGGGACCGGAGAACGTATGTACCGCACCGGGGATCTCGTGCGGCGACGCGGTGACGGCAACCTGGATTTCCTCGGCCGCACCGACGATCAGGTGAAGATCAGAGGTCACCGCATCGAGCCGAGCGAAATCGTCTCCGTTCTCGAATCCGACGAACATGTGCGGCAAGCGGCAGTGGTGGTCGACGTCGGGGCAGGTGGAGTCAAGAGGCTCGTCGGCTACGTGACACCCGTGCGACTCGGCGCCGGGCACGACTACCGCGCGCAGGCGCGAGTTCTCCTACCCGACTACATGGTTCCGGCCGTGGTGATCGAGGTGGAGACACTACCGATGACCGTCAACGGCAAGCTCGACGTCAAGGCACTGCCCACCGCCGATTCGGTGCTGGGGGAGCGGAGTGGGGAGTCGATCGCACCGCGTAACCACACGGAAGAGGTCCTCTGCGACCTCTTCTCCGACGTACTCGATGTGGACGATATCGGGGTCGACGACAACTTCTTCGACCTCGGTGGGCACTCGCTTCTGGCCACCAAGCTGATCAGTCGAGCTCGGATCGCCATTCCGAACAGTCTGACCATGCGTGATCTCTTCGAAGCGCCGACGGTGGCGGAACTCGCGGAACGTATTGCGGCCGAGCAGGGATCGACGCGACCGGTACTGGTAGCGAAGCCGCGGCCGGACCACCTTCCTCTTTCTGCCGCTCAACAGCGATTGTGGCTGATCGGACAGATGGAGGAGAACTCCGCGGCCTACAATTTCCCGATCGTGCTCCGTTTGGACGGCGCACTGGACGCGGACGTCTTCGCCGCGGCGCTCGGCGACGTCGTGGAACGACACGAATCCCTGCGTACGGTGTTCCGGTTGGTGGACGGATCGCCGGAGCAGATAATTCTCGAATCGGCGACGATTCCGGTCGAGACAGTTCATCGAGACGAATCCGGTGTCGCCGGTGAAATTGCCGTGGCAGTGGGTCGTCCGTTCGACCTGTCTGACGAGATTCCGATCCGCGCACGTCTGATCCGGGTGGACGGTGCCGAGGTGGACGGTGCCGTAGTGGTCGTGATCGTCCTGCATCACATCACAACGGACGAATGGTCCGATCGGCCATTCCTGCGCGATCTGATGTCGGCCTACTCCTCTCGGATCCAGGGCGAAGATCCAATTTTCGAACCGCTTCCGGTTCAGTACGCGGATTACACTCTGTGGCAACGGGAATTACTCGGCAGCGCCGACGATCCGTCGAGCATCCTGAGCACGCAGTTGGACTTCTGGGCGAAGAGTTTGGACGGAGCCCCCGAAGAACTGCTGCTTCCCGCCGACCGGAGTCGACCGGCCAGACCGAGTTTCTCCGGTGGTGCAGTGGTGACACGGTTGGGCGTGGAGACAACTGCTGCACTGCGAGATCTGGCGCGCGAGAGCCGGAGTTCGATGTTCATGGTTCTGCACGCGGCGTCGGCGGCGTTGCTGACTGCGCTCGGAGCGGGTGAGGACCTTCCCCTCGGCGCTCCCGTCGCCGGACGTAGTGAGCATGGACTCGACGAACTGGTCGGCTTCTTCGTCAATACGATTGTGCTGCGCACGGATACGTCAGGTAATCCGACGTTCCGGGAGTTGGTGGATCGCGTTCGCGAGGGAGATCTCGAGGCCTTCGCCAACGCCGACGTTCCCTTCGAAACGGTGGTGGAGCGCCTCAATCCGTCGCGTACTTTGGCACGTAATCCGCTGTTCCAGGTCATGGTCGGCTATCACAGCCGCGAGGAGATGGGCGGCGATTCGTTCGAACTCGAGGAGTACACAGCCAAGTTCGATCTGGTGTTCAACTTCACCGAGTACCTCGGCGACGAAGGCTGCATCGACGTCCGGCTCGAGTACGGCAGCGACCTCTTCGATCGCGAAACGGCACAGCGAATTTCGAACCGATTGGAATCGGTGATCGCGGCCGTCGTGGAATCGGCCGACATCGAGATCGGTGATATCGACATCTTCTTGCCAGGCGAACTCGAACAGGTTGTCACCTCGTTCAACGACACCGCCGTCGACGTGCCGGAAGAGACGTTCTACGACGCTTTCGCGCGTGGAGTCGTTGCTACGCCCGAGGCGATTGCGGTGCGCGACGAGGCGGGGCAGGCCACGTACCGCGAACTCTCCGAGCAGTGTGATCGGATCGCCGGCGTGCTGTATCGCCGCGGAGTGTCGGTCGAAGACGTGGTGGGGCTTGCCGTCCCGCGCTCGGTGGAAATGGTCGCGTCGGTCCTCGCCGTGCTCAAGCTGGGGGCCGCGTATCTACCCCTGGATTTGAGTCACCCGAGCGAGCGCATCACATACATGCTCACCGATTCCCGCGCCTCGGTACTTCTGTCCACTGCGGAGGAAAGCTCGCGGATCGAGGATGTGGTCGGCGTCGAGCGAATTCTCCTGGACGATCCGCTGATCCGTGCGGAACTGGACGAGGCAGTGATCGTCGAAACTCCCCGGCCACCAGTTGGCGTCAGCCACGCTGCCTATGTCATCTACACCTCGGGATCGACCGGAAAGCCGAAGGGAGCCGTCCTCTCCCATGACGGTATTCCGAGTCTTGTTGCCACAGCCGAGGTTCGGATGCGACTGGTATCGGGTTCGGTGGTGATGCAGTTCGCTTCGGTCGGCTTCGACGTCGCGGTATTCGAGCTGGCGATGGCACTGTGCACGAGCAGCACCCTGGTGATCGTGCCGCAGAATGCACGAGTTGCCGGTCCGGCGCTGACCGATTTCATGACGAGCAATCGTGTCACCCACGCGATCATCCCTCCCTCGTTGCTGGCCGCTCTGCCGGCAGGATGTGAAGTGCCGCAGGGCTGCACCGTGTTGGTCGGAACCGAGACGGTGCCACCGGAGCTGATCGGGCGATGGGCGGAGCGGCTGAATTTGCTTGCCGCGTACGGACTCACCGAAGCCACGGTGAACAACACACTGTGGCAGGCGGAACCCGGTTGGAACGGTCCCGTGCCCATCGGAATCCCTGACCCCAACGAACAGGCGTACGTGCTCGACGATCAACTCCGTCCGGTTCCGCCGGGAGTATCCGGCGAGCTGTACATCGCGGGACGCGGCCTGGCGAGAGGCTATCTGGGCCGATTCGATCTGACGGCGCAGAGATTCATCGCCGATCCCTTCACCGCGGGCGATCGCATGTATCGCACCGGGGACCGCGCGCGGTGGCGCACTGACGGGAACATCGACTTCCTCGGCCGCGTCGACGATCAGGTCAAGATCCGCGGTTTCCGAATCGAGTTGGGCGAAATCATCGGAGCTCTCAGTGCCCATCCTTCGGTGAAGCAGGCAACGGTCGTCGCGGATCGGCAGGGCGAAATCACGCGCCTGGTCGGTTACGTGTCACCGGAACCCGGTGTCGTCGTCGACACGACGGCAGTGCGGAACCTCGCGGCACTGTCGTTGCCCGACTACATGGTTCCGACCATGGTTGTCGCCCTTGACGGTCCGCTGCCGTTGACGCCCAACGGAAAGCTCGACCGCAAGTCGTTGCCCACTCCGGACTGGTCGGAGCTGGCGGGTGATGTTGCTCCTCGCACGGCAGTGGAGTCCACGGTTGCGGCTGCGTTCGCGGAAATCCTGCAGTTACCGAGCGTCGGAGTCCACGACAGTTTCTTCGAACTCGGCGGCCATTCGATGGCTTCGATGAAACTGGTCGGTCGCATTCGTGAAGCGTTCGGCGTGGACGTCAGTATTCGAGACGTATTCGACGCGCCGAGTGTTGCGGAGTTGGCGGCCGTCGTCGCGCGTTCGGAAGGTGGGCGTCCGATCCTGGCGCCGGCGGTGAAACGTCCCGAGACGATGGGTCTGTCTGCGCCGCAACGTCGTCAATGGGAGTTGTTCCGCGCGTCCGGCGCACAACCGCAAGCAAGCCACGCTCTGGCGCTGACCCTGAAATCGAAGATCGATCCGGAGATTCTCGGGCACGCCTTGGACGATGTGACTTCGCGGCACGAACCCCTGCGGACCACCTTCGTCGAGGTCGACGGCATCGTCGTGGCAAGAGAATCGGTGCGTCCGACTGTCGATGTGGTCGATGTCGGCGCCGGCGATGTGGGTCGAGTGGTGTTCGAACTGGCTCAACTTCCGATGGATCTGCGTGAGCAATCACCGTTGCGGGTTCATCTGGTGCTTGGTGAAGACGGCTCTAGGACACTGCTTCTCGTCATGCACTACATCGCCGTCGACGAGTGGTCCGTAGTGCCGCTGCTGGGAGATCTGGTCTCTGCTTATGCAGCCCGGTCGCAGGGAGATCAACCGGTTTGGGACGAGCTTGCATTGACGTACGCCGATTACACCGTGTGGTCGGACGAGCTGTTGGGAGACCCCCGAGACGTCGACAGCCGTGCGTCGAAGCAACTTGCATATTGGCGGGATGCGCTCGACGGAATACCGACCAGTGTGAATCTTCCGTTGCCGGAAGGTGACTCGGAGCCTCGAGGTGACGTGATCGCCGTCGACATCGACGCGGGTCTGCACGCCGGAATCGACGCCCTGGCTGCGCGCACCGGCACGAGTATGTTCATGGTCCTGCAGGCCGCACTGGCCAGCGTTCTCACGAAGGCCGGCGCGGGTACTGATCTTCCCATCGGTTCATTGGTTGCGGGCAGGTCGGATCCCCGTCTCGAACCGATGATCGGATCGTTCTTCAATGTTGTTCTCCTGCGCACGGATACGTCCGGTAGTCCGACGTTTGCAGAATTGCTGGCTCGCATCCGGGAAAACAATCTGGAAGCGCTGAGCAATCAGGACGTCTCATATGTGTATGTCGAGCAGGCGCTGGGTAATCCGGCGTCCATGAGACCTCAGGTGATGGTGATCCATCACCAGCAGGCGGATTTGGACGGGCTCGGCGACTTCGGTTCTCTCGTACCGATTCCGGTGGGAGTGCCCCATGTGGATGTGACGTTGAGTTTTTACGAGCCGGTGGGCGATGGGCCTGTCTTTGCAACTCTCGGGTTCCGTGCCGACCGCGTCGATGCGGGTGCAGTCCGCGTATGGGCAGGTCAGTTGGTCGACGTGATCGAGGCTGCAGTTGCCGCCGAAGGGGATGACGCGAGCGAGGGGGCGAAACTATGACATACGTCGCATCGCTCCGTGGGGTCGACCGCTATACGGGGGCTCACAGTGTTGATACCCTCACCTCATTAAGGGTAGCCTTTGCTACTTACTTCGGGACATCGATTGGCGGCCGTACCAGGTCGTTCCGTCGGGGATGGACTACCTGTAATGAGTGAATCACCAAGAGACTCCAGCGCCGAACCTGCCATTGTCGACATCGTCGGCGTCGGGTTCGGTCCGGCCAACCTCGCGTTGGCCATTGCTGTCGAAGAACACAATGCAAATTGTGCGGCCGTTGATCGGGTGAACGCGCGGTTCTTCGAAAAGCAGTCTCAGTTCGCGTGGCATCCCGGGATGCTGCTCGACGGTGCCACCATGCAGATCGCGTTTCCGAAGGACCTGGTGACGTTCCGGAATCCACAGAGCGGATACAGCTTCTTCTCGTATCTGTTCGAGCAGGGTCGACTGGTCGACTTCGTCAACCACCAGACCTTCTTCCCCACGCGCCACGAATTCAACGACTACCTGTGCTGGGCAGCTCGACGAGTCGACGCGGACGTGCAGTTCGGTACAACCGTCGACGGGGTCGAGGGCATCAAGAACTCCGACGGCGTTGTCGATCGCTTTGCGGTTCGCACCGCCGACGGTGAAACGGTGATCGCGCGCAACATCGTTGTCGGAGCCGGACTGAAAGAGCGGATCCCGGAGTGGGCGACGCCTTCGTCGCGGTGCTTCCACAATCACCAGTTCCTCTTCCATCTCGAAGCAATGCCGGAGCCCGTACACAACCGGTTCGTCGTTCTCGGCGCCGGCCAGAGTGCCGCGGAGATCGTGGACTACCTGCACGCGAACTACCCGAACGCCGAAGTTCACAGTGTTTTTGCCCGCTACGGCTACAGCCCGGCAGACGACAGCCCGTACGCGAACCGCATCTTCGATCCCGAAGCCGTCGATCAGCTGCACGGTGCAGACGCCGCGGAACGACGCCGACTTCTCGATTTGCACCGCAGTACCAATTACTCGGTCGTCGACATCGAACTGATCAACAAGCTGTATGCCACCGAGTATCAGGAAATGGTTCGTGGGCCGCGGCGACTGTTCATGCGTCGGGCCTCGGAGATCACGAGTGCCGTGGAGACCGAATCCGGCATCGAACTGGCTGTCCGTAGCAATCTCGACGGCTTGACCGACACGCTGGCGTGCGACGCACTCATTCTGGCCACGGGTTTCACCCCGGCACCTCTGGACGATTTGTTGGGTGAACTCGTGCCGGATTCGTCCGTTCCGCGTAACGTCAGTCGGGATTATCGACTGGCTGTAACGGAGGACGTGACAGGCGGTATCTATCTGCAGGGTGGGACAGAACAGACTCACGGATTGACGTCGTCGCTGCTGTCGAACGTGGCAGTGCGGGCGGGGGAGATTCTGGCGTCGGTGCTGAGCCACCAGAACCGAACTGGTGCGCTTGCTAGTCTGGGCGCACAAGACACGTACGTAACGAGTGAGGCGAGATGAGCACTAACCCTTTCGATGACGAAGACGGCCGCTTCTACGTGCTGGTGAACGACGAGGACCAGCACTCGCTGTGGCCCACGTTTTCCGAGGTCCCCGCCGGCTGGCGCGTGGTGTTCGGCGAAGACAGCCGCAAGGCGTGCCTCGAATACGTCGAGGCGAACTGGACCGACATGCGTCCGAAGAGCCTGCGCGAGGCGATGGAAGCCGATCAGGCTGCCGGTGGAAAGCACGCAGTCGAGAGCTGATTCTCTCACCGCTCGGAACCCCCGAGTGAACAGAAAAGAGCTGGGCACCGTCAGGTGCCCAGCTCTTTCTGCTTGAACGACGCCTACTTCTCGGTGACGGGAACTCGACGCCTGCGCTTGCGGACCATCGGGCGACGTAGCGAGTCCACGCGCATCAGAATCCGTGGACGACGCAGCGTGCGCGCTCCCCATTCGCCGAGCGTGACGCCCGCGGCCAGGGCGCAGCCGATGCCGAAGGCCGACAGCAAGGCAGTCAATCCGATCAGTACCTGGTCGTTGAGCAGCGCGTACAGGCCTCGGTACAGCGACAGACCGGGGAGCAGCGGAGTGATGCCTGCGACCGCGACAACCAGCGGAGGCGTCAGTGCGCGGCGAGCCATCAGACCACCGGCAAGACCGACCACGGTTGCGGCGATTGCGGCGGCGATCACGGGACCGACGTCGAGTGTCTGCACGAAGATCGACACACCACTGCCTGCCGCACCGCCCAGGAACGCCGCGGTGAGTGCACGCCTCTCGGCGTAGCAGGCGAGCGCGTAGAACACCGACGCACACGCGCCGGAGAGCATGAGGATCGGCAACTGCGTGATGGTGGAGACTTCCACATTGATCGGTGGAAGCGTCGAACCCAACATCCCGGTCATTCTCAACGAGATTGCGACGCCCGCGATGATGCCGCCCGTCATCATCACCACTTCGAAGAATCGCGCGACAGCTGTAATGGGTGCACCCATGATCGCGTCCTGGACCGAGCCCACCAACGACAGCCCGGACAGTAGAACGACCACTCCGGCCGCGATGACCAACGACGGCCGGATACTGATCCCCAGCTGGTCCTGAAATGTATAGAGCGTGGCGGCGGGCGCAGCCGCGATGAGACCACCGACAACCTGCTGGAAGAAGAACGGTAATCCGAACCGGTTCAGTACGCGGTTGACTCGATCGATGACCATCGTCGTCAGAAACGCGACTGTAGCAACGAGGAACCCGCCGCCGAGCAGGACGGAGACCGAAGCCGCCATCGCAGCCCAGGCCATGGTCGCGGTCCATCGGTTGTACGGGTGCGGCGCCGTCGTGATGGCTGTGAGCGCGTCGTGCGCTTGGTCCGGTGTGATCGCCTCACGGCGGATACGACGTGTCAGACGGTCGACGGCCGCCAGCCGCGTGAAGTCCATCGAGCGGTAGTGGACGATGCGCATCGTGCTCGCCGGCGGTCGCGTCGGGCCGCGATAGGCAGAGAGCACAATCGAGTTGTAAGTGACGTCGACGTCACACTGGGCAAGGCCGTACGTGGCGGCGATGAACTGCACCTGCTCAGCGGTGTCCATGGCCGCGGTTCCGGATGCGAGGAGGACTTCGCCCACCCGAACCGCGAGGTCCAGGACCTCTGCGACGACGGCGTCGTCTGTCAGGTCGATCGGTTGAAGCGGTGCGGGAGCTGACGTGACCGTGTCGACGGTGGCTTGCCGGTTTCCCGTCAGGCGTGTGAGTACTTCGGTGAATTTCGCCATCAGGGGGCGGAGTGGGAGTTGCGCATGGGGCCCACGCTATCTAACGTGACCCGCGCGCGGCCACCGCGACGGCTTGGATATGATGGCTCCGCAAAGTCAGTCGCGGCAACGCGTCGGTCTTCGCCTCCTTAGCTCAGTGGTAGAGCACTCGCCTTGTAAGCGAAAGGTCGTCGGTTCAATCCCGACAGGAGGCTCCACTGAAAATGGGCTCTGAACTGGCCTTGCTGGTAGCCCTCCAGGTACTGATGCTGCTCCGGCGCGGGCGGCGGGGTGACCGGCGCCGTTCGCGGTGTGCTCGTGACCCCGGTTGTGATCCTTGAGGACTGGCCACTCAAGCGACCCGCGAACCATCTTCGATCGGCTCGTGAGGTGCCCCAGTGCCCCAGCTGTAGTCCTCACGGAGCTCACCTGGGTAGTCGCTTGTGGTGGCTGCGGTCAGTTTCTACTTCTGCCGCGGGTCGCACATCAGCTGACCGCGTCCGACAGCGAATTTGCACGACTTTCGGTGAGTTAGCTTACGAGGCAGCTAGTTTGGCTCAACGGGACCTGCGGTTGCGAGCTCGATACCGTCAAGCGATAGCGTCGTTCCGCGACTGTTCATAGCTAAATGGACGTTGCCGATCGGCCCCGCCTGGCCTTGTGCGGCGCGTACCGCCCACTCTGCGGTGATGTCATCGAACTCAACAGAGCGGACTTCCGTCGCTTCCCGTGCCAGGCCACGGAGCCTGCCTGCCAGGAGTGCGGCGGTAGTCCTAGTCAGGTCGTCCGCTGCGGTTTCTGTGGCGGGCCACGCAAGAAGCTGCTGCAAATCGGGCCGTAAGAGCACCAGCAGCAGTGCCTGAGCGCTAACGAGGGCCTGATCAGTGGGACGGAAAGGCTCGAAGTCGGCCTCGACGTTGACAATAGCCCTGACCCTCTGGAGGTTTCGAGCGATCTTGCCGGATGCTTGTTCGGTGAGTTCCAATGCCAGCACGTTGCTCGTCACCGCATCCAGCACGGCATTCGGGCTCCACGCCTCGGCTGCGTCCTGGTCTCCTAGGGCGCTGTAGGCAGCGCTGAAAAGGGCATGGTCCGGCGAGTTAGTGTTCGCAGCATCGCGAGGGACCGTCTGGTCGTGGTCATCTATTTCTGTCGTACTTACCCACTCGGGCAGCAGGAACTCGGTCGAGGAATGCGACGCACCAAGGAACCCCGCCACAATTGATAGCTGCTCGCCGCTTTGGACCGACGCGAGAGCTGCGTTCATAGCCCCTCGAATTCGGTCGATACGTCGCCAGCTGAATATACGATCTCGCGTCGGCGGCTTGAGCTCAGCCATTGAAGATGGCGCGCCTGCAAAGAGTTCGGGTGAAACCCTAAGCAGTCCTTCGTGCGGATAAATGTTGCTGTATGCCCGCACCCGGTGCTCGCGTAGTTCACGCTCGTCGTGGAGGTGGATTGCCACCGCCTTGGAGAGCGCAACTGCTGACACGTAGACCACGGCGCCGTCGTGCTTCAGTCCCTCTACGCCGTCGGGTGCCAATTCGATCAGCACCGGTCCACCAGCTCCCCGCTCGGCCGTGACAAGTTGAATGAGAGCCGCGGACGGCCGCTGTGTAAGGAGAGGAACCCAGCCGGGTGCCCGTTCGAGTAGATCTGAGTAGTACTTCCCATATGACTCTCGCGGGGCGACAACGCGGGAGCCGAGTATTCCGTTGAGATTCATGCGGTTGGTGAGGAAGTAGAGCACCGGAGGGACCGTAGGCGCGTCCGCTTCAGACGTCTTTGCATCTGTCGACCCGGCGCCTTGCCCGGAGGCGGCGGAGCTGAGCTTCTCTGGGGCAGTTTTCTGTTGTGGCCCGTCGGACGGCAAACCGTCATCTTCCTTCATAGCTCCCGAACCAGTCCTTTGACGGAACCGAGGATCGCGGGAACCTCACCGTCGCCGCTGTAAGACAGATGCAGCTCATCTCGCGCGCGCGACATCACAACATAGAAGAGCATTCGTGTAGTGGCTGAGGACGGATCGTGTGTGGCCTGTTGTAGTTCAGGAACGAACAGCGCGTCGAACTCGAGGCCCTTCAGGGACTGGAGATTCAACAACGTGACTGCGGGAGTCTCGAAACTGACGTTGTCGTAGCGGCTATCGCCGGAGACGTACATCTGCACCCGGAGTGGCAGCTTCTTTGCTTCCAGCAGCCGAAGGAGCCTGAACTGAAGTCGTTTGCTTACACAGGCAATGCCTATTGCAAGATTGGTACGGGCCTTGACATATCGCGCGACATAATCGGCCAGCGCCTCATCGCTCTCGTGCCGCCTCAAGGTCGGTTGCTCGCCGTGCCGCGTCGGCAATTCCGGGATACCGGTCGGCGAACCCGCGTAATAAGTCGCTGCAACCCTCGCAATTTCGACGGTATTTCTATAGTTCCGCTTCAGCTCCAACCGTTCCTTCGGCTTGATCGCTTTCGCGATCTCGTCGATGGTCGTGCTCTGTTCCGAGAGTTGCTGGTTCTCGTCGGCGAACACGGTGATGTTCTTGGATAGAAAACGCGACAGACGGTAGAAGTCAAGGGCAAGATCCTGTCCTTCGTCCACCAAGACGTCTCGAAGGACTACCTTCTTCACGGGTTCCGCCACGAAGCGTTGCCAGATGATCGGCCAGTCTGGAGCATAAGGATGCAGACTGGGCACTTTCTCCTTGTAGCTCGACCACCAGAATTTGCCGAGCCAGGTGTAGAAGGTCGTGACGTACCCCCCGATCCCTAACTCGTTGGCCGCCTGTTCGGTGTATTGCTGCAGCATTCTGTTGTACATCAGTACTGCTGGCTCGCGATCATCGAACGAGAGCGCTTGCGCACGGAAGAGTGCCATCACCGACTTGCCCGTTCCAGGCGGGCCGGTCACGAGGTAATTGCCGTCCAGATCGAGGTTGTAAACAAGGTCCTGTTCTTTAGACACGTCTTCGAATGCAGGGAGCCTCAATTCAGTCCCCTGACTCCCTCGCCCGCAGCACACACAGCAGCATCCAGTACGTCTTGAAAGTAGCCACGGACCTCACCACTGCCGACGATGAGCGCACGGTCCAGCAGGTAATTGCCGCTCTCGCAGCTCGTCTCCGCGAGGAGGGTGCAGGCATGGCAAGCAGCTAGGTTCAAGCTGTTGAACGTCGAGGCCAGATTTTCGCTACACAGCGGATCGGACGAGCACCACATGGCGTCCTGCAACGCCTCCATGATGCTGCCCCGGAGCTGAGGCGGCTCACCCTGACGCACAAGCCCTCCCAGAGTTCCCTCCGAGTCACCGGCTGCCGTATATATCAGAACTCCTGCCTGCTTGGACGCGACTGGCACGCCGGGCGTGGTGCGAGCGTAAATGCGTTCGCGCAGACTTGTCGCTGCGTATCCGGACTCGAACGCCAGTCGCCTGATGAGCAGATGCGCGAACGTATGAAGTAGTACGTATCTAGGGGACAAGACTGGCCCGGTGCGCTCCCGTAGCCGTGGTGCCATAAAAGAGTGGTCCAGTCGCTTCTCCAGCTCAGCTACCCTACTGCGAACAGGGTCCTCCTCCTCCCACACCGCGAGACGCCCTTCGTCGAGCGATAGGAAGATCCCCTCGCCGCGAACGTCTATTGCGGGCAGCCAGTTGACGCTGGACTTGTGGTTCAGTGCAACCGGAACAAGCTTCTCTCTGCCCGCGGGCGTGACTCGGTGAAACCCCTCTAATGCGCGCACCTCCCTCAGCCGGTCCGCGACAACCACTTTGTGGAACTTGTCGGTCAGAGCCGAGGTCACATCGGTGGACGCTCCTGCGACCAAGTCGACATGGCGGGTCTGAAAATAGGGGTCATCTTTGGTGTCCATCTCTGTCAGAAATGCGGCCCATTCCTCGCCGAGTAGGTCACCGGGCGTCGCTTCGACCGTCGTCCCCTTGCCAGCTTCTCGCTGCTTTTCATCTCGAACCAAGGCAGCTACGTAATCTGAGCTGGCGTCGTGCGCATCCGCGAGCATCTGGACCATCTGGTCGTAGATCGGAGCGCTGTCGTTCATGCCCATAAGGGCGAGGAACAAATTGTCCGCTTTGACAGCGAGCGCCGTATCGCTCTGACTGTCCGCCCGCGACGGATTCGGGATTTCAATCGAGGAGTGAACCGACGGAAAGTAGACGTTGCTCGCGCCTCGTTGGACTGCGAGCGGGACTTCGTCGCAGTCGGTCCGCTCATCCCATCTTTGCCAGGGCTGACGACCCAAGCACTTGATGCCAATCGACTTCAGGGATCCCTGCGAAGTGACTCCCATCAGGTTCCGCCGACTATGGCAACTATGACAATGCACTTGGAGCGTATCCAGGCCGCCTGCACCTTTGGCCGTGACCGTCTCGAAGAAGAGGTTCTCTTTCTGGCACTGTCTCGCCTCGGGGTTGGGGTTGTGCGAGTGCGCCCACCGCTTCCAATCGATGTCGTCCATGTGTCCGATCGGACAGATTTGCACCCAGCGCATTGGGACGAGTTGCTTCTTTCCCGGGCAAGATCCACAGGTTGGGGCTTTGTCCGCCTGTTCGAGGGCGCGCGTCCACCTCGTCATGCGTCTGCAGTGCTGACAGAACAGCCAGCTGGGAAAGCGTGAGTAAGGTATGCCAGCCGACGTCGCCGCCCAGGCGTTGCTCGCGACCGCCGGCGCGGCTCGGAACTCCGCGACGCCGAGCGCGGAGGCGAGCCGTTCACTTTGAATCCGCTCGCCACGGGGTCCCCATCGGAAAGTGTCACAGGCGACCAATGATTCGCCCTGGATGTCGAATATGGCACCGACCCCGAATGGAACGATCGTTTGTGACTGGCGGATCTTTCTTTGCATCACGCACCACTCCTTGTGGTTCCGCCGCTCTTGGCAATCTCGACGAGCGACTCGACATCGACATTGCGCATGGATCCAAGTGTTTGCCAGCCCTCAGCCTTGGTGTGGAATTGCCTGATGAGGTTCACTTGTCCCTTGCCGTTGGGCCGGTAGTAGAGGATTTTCTTCTGTTCGTCCGCCCGCTGGGCTTTCGCTACCCAGTCCTCGATGAACCGATCGAGGTACGCCTGGGCACCCTTCTTTTCCCGGGGCTCGACCCGACCTACGGTTGCGACCAGCCTATTGGCCATCTGCTCGACCTCGGCTCGCCTCTGGAGTATCTGTCCGGCGCTGCCATCGCTCGACATCCCGACCCTGTGTCGTACCAAAATCACGAGGGCGGCATGGAGCGCGCGGTCACGAGACGGTGGCGAGAACGGCGTCACGCTCGTTGGTTCCACGTGGCGATAGAGCGCGGAGTGATATGCACGGAAGTTCTCGTAGTGTGATCTATCCCGAGGCTTGGTGGACCGGAACAGCCCGAAGATCAGGCCTGGGGCCGTGTCTCGACCTACGCGGCTTGTCGCCTGGATATACTCAGCGGTTGCCTTGGGCTGGCCATTGACCAGCATCAGGCCAAGGCGGGGCACGTCGACACCAACCGACAGCATGTTCGTCGTCGCGATGAAGTCGATGACGGAGCCGCTCTGCACAGGCAGGTTGAGTCGCTCAAGAAGTCGGGGTTGCAAGGATCTCGGCACTGTGGACGACAGTTCCTCAACCTCGTACTCGCGACGGGGTCTGTCCACGACCAGGCTAGAGAGCCGGGAGTTGATATCGTCACGCGCAATCGTGACCGTGCGGCCGAGCTCTCTGAGCGAACTGTGGTACGCCACTACGGTCCAATACGCATCCTGTGCAGCACCGGCGAGAGCGAGATCAACCGGTGCCTGCAAGAGAGCTGAGCCTGTGTGTACGACCGCGGTGTCAGAGGTGTGCCCCTGCGCCATCAAGCCGACATATAATCGTCCCGGTGAATCCCTGTCGACCCGAGCGAAATAGGAGTCGTCTGCGTCGATTCCCGTTGGTGGAAACAGATCGACCTGTCGGCCGAACAGGCCCATGACTTGTGCCGAGGCGCGGCGGATCGTTGCAGTGCTCGACACCACTTTGGGTGGGCGTCCGTCGTACTCACACAGCAGGTTGATCGCAGTTTCGTACAGCCCGACGGTGGTGCCGAGTGGACCCGTAAGGAGATGAAGCTCGTCCTGGATGATCAGGGAGGGTGGCCGACGGTATATCGCATGCCCGAACAGCACTCCTGACTTCTGAACCCATGCCAGTTGGGCGAACTTGTCGACGGTTCCCAGCAGAAAGGTCGGTGGGTGGTCAAAAAGGGCCTCGTCGACTACTTGGACCGGAATGTAATCGTGAAATTCGCATTTGGACGAGGGACAATTGAAGCGGAATGACGAGTCGGTCGCGGCGATACCGTACAAACCGTCGTCTTCATGGTGCTTGCGAGGCACGATCTCGGTGCCGCACCAGGGGCATCGATCCAGGAGAAAGCGCTCGTCGGTCTCGCCTGAATCGCGTAGCTCGTCGTACCTTTCTTTCGCCTTGCCGTAGTCGTTAGGCGAGGTTGCTTCTCCTACCCACAGTCCGACGGAGACGTGTTCACCGCCCAGTTCGTCGGGGTTGCGTCGGCGCAGGTACTCGCAAGCCGCTGTTGTGGAGGCGGTTCGCTTGAACTGGTCGGCGGTGAGTAGCGAGAGCGTGTAGCGACTGATGACCGCGGTCCCGAGCCCCGAGCCTCCGAGGCAGAGCCGTCGGCGGAAGATCTCGAATGCCGCGACCAAAAGATAGGCCTCGGTCTTTCCTCCGCCCGTCGGAAACCAAATGAGATCGACAGTCTCGCGGTCCTCGTGTTGGTCATCGACGAGGCCACGCAGAGTGGTGAGGAAGAATCCGAGTTGGAACGGGCGCCACTGCGCGCCGGCTTCGTAGCTTGCAGGCATCTCGGGTGCCGACTCTCTGGCGTGCCGGCTACCAGCCAGGTCCTTGCTGCTGTGTCGCATCTGCAAGAGCATCGCCTCGTTGGCGAGGCGAAAGGCCTTGACAATGCTTCCACGGTCCTGATGGTCGGCGAATACCAAGGCTCCGGACCGCATCCGATTCTTGGCTCGATTCAATCGGGCGATCACCGGCCCCGATGCATTCTCGTAGCGTTCAGGCAGGCCCTTCGCCTTCGATTCGACAGCGCCGATCCACGCCTCATATTGATCGATGAACAGGTTCAGCTCCGCTACAAGTGCTTCGGAGGGCACCGACGAGTCCGCAAGCCATGCGATATCGAGTGCCTGCGAGGCGTCGCCTTTCGCACTCACTTTCGGCACGACATACGAGGGCATCACTTCCGAAATGAGCTTCGTGATACGCCCGTCGGTCTCCCTCCACTCAGGCGAGCAACCGTGACCGATCGCGAACACTCGCGCATCTCGGTGAATGAGGCGGAGCTCCTCCTCTTCCGGGTCGTGTGAGGAAAGAGCAACGTTCGGGTACTCCATTACCCAGGTCCCGGTCGGAACCGTCACATCAAACTCCGACTGGAGCAGCATGCTGTCCCAATTCCGCTCAGGATGCTCGTCGGTAGCCTTTTTGGCGTTCACAAGCGTCACCGTCACCAGGGACCCGTGAGGGTAAGTGCGCCAGCGGACGTGCACCTCGGCACGTTTCTCCAAGACATGTTGGCTCTTGCTTCCCGCCGTAAGTTTGACTGCCGCTTCTTCGAGTTGGCGACGCCGCCAAACCTTACGCGAGCTCACCGCCTGACCCTTTGTATCACTGTCCTGGGGAGGTCCCGTTGGACCACTTTTCGCCCCGACGGCTGCGATTGCTGCTTCTGCCGCGGAACCGCTCAGTGTCTCGTAGTGCGCAGCCCTGGCATGCACCGTCACTTCGGACGCGGTGGTGAAAAACGACATGCCCTGGGAAGCGGGCAGGAAGTCGTTCGCTGCCGAAACAGGGTCGTCGCTGTACCTGTTCTCCTCACCCGCGTCGGTTCCCGCCTCGTCGACCTTCTCACCTTCCTGCTCGACATAGCCGGCGAAGGAGACCTGCCGTGGGAACAGGATGCCCATAAGGTAGCGGCGGTTTGGAGGGTCGAGGATAATTTCGGCAGGACCGTCAAAGGGACCTACCAGTTGTCGCCGCACGTAGGTGACGAAGTCGTCCCGAACGTCTGCTATTGATGTCATGCCTTTGCCTTCTGATAAGCCTCCAGCGCGCTAATGCCGTGCTTTTTGAAGAGGTAGTTTAGGTGGTTTTCCGCCGATGGACTGACGGCTACCCAGAGACCGGCCCGCGGTCTGCTGAGCGCAACATAAAGCAGGTTGGCCTCCAGCTCGGAAACCACCGAGTCGATGTCGATCACGCATACGAACCGGTTTTCCAGCCCTTTGATGTCCACAGCCGAGGCCCAGGTCATGCTCTTCCCCGGCCACTCGGCCGCACCTGTGGTCGTCAGTCGTCTGACCCGGCCTTTGCGGGTGTCCCGAAGATTCTTGGCGGCCGATGATTCCCAGTCACCGCGTAGAGAGACGATCGTGATGTTCTCTGGGCGAACGTCGTTTTCTCGGAGCGAGCGCAGATGACCTTCGAGCGCGGCCGTTTCGGCTTCTTTATCGGCGACCTTCGCGAAGACCACTTCGGGACCGGCCCCTGCCGTTGCGACGCCCGTATCGGCTCCGGTGTACGCGCGAGTTTGGAACGCGATCTCCCGGGTGTTGCGACAATTGAACTTCAAAGCTGCCCTGACTGGCCGGAAAGAATCGATGTATCCGAGTGCGTCCGGGTCGAAGTCGCCGTAAAAGTGAGCCTGCGCGTTTTGGTCAAGGAACATCACCCATTGCCCGTCGGCCCACCCGCCGTCAATGGCCTTTTCTAGGTGGTCGAGCATGTCAAACGTCATTACGTCTTGAGCTTCGTCGACCACCAGGACGTCGTAAGGACCGGCGACCGTACTTTCTTCAACGGCCTTGACATCGACGCCAGTTCCGGCCAACAGCTGCTGTACGAATGCTGCCAACACCCTGCTGCGGCAAGTAAGAAGGACACGACGCCCGGCCAATGCCTGGCGGCGTGCAACCTCGGCCGCAAGAAAGGTTTTGCCAGTGCCCGCGCCGCCGTTGCAGATTACGCGCGGTTCGTCGCTGATGAGATCGAGCCTTGAGTACTGCTCGTCGGTGAGTCGAACCATGGACGCATCTAGCGCGCTTGCGCGGGCGTCGAGCAAGGGTGACTGGTCGAATGACGGCCGCAGGTCGTTCATCAGACGAGAGTTGAGGCTTGAGTCGATCGAAAACCGGCGAGGTTCCTTGGCTAGCCAATAGGAGCGCGCACGTTGAATAGCCTTGTCGATCCCCCGGTTGTACGCACCTCTTCCGCAGTAGGTCTCTTCTGCCCACTCGAAGCCACTCGGTATGTCGACGTCGGGGGTAACTATCAGAAAGCCGAACGCAACGTCATTGACTATTTGGCCAAGGCGTTCACGCAGCCGGTCACGAAGCGCGTACATGCCGCTTTGTGCCTGTTTGAACGGTCCCTCGTGCGAAGTTCGGTGGTTGCCTGCCCTGTCTCGGTAGGTCCATACGCGATCGTGGCAGGACACCTGGCCGCCCTTGACCTCGACGACCAGCACGATGTCGTCGAGAACAATCACGAAGTCGAGTTCTCCTGTGCGCTTGTAGGCGTGCTCAGGGAGGTTGAGTGAATGAAGAGCCGTACCGCGAACCCCGCTCGACGCCAGGGACTCGAAGACTCGGCGCTCGGAGGACGTGACTTCGTCAATTCCGAGTTCTGTCGGCACCATCCGCAATGATCTACTCCGTATTCTCAGTGTCACGATCATCGTGCCGGATGTCTGAATCTGCCGCGCGCTTTTGAAAGGAGGAGTCATGGACTTGGAGTACATGTCTCGTGTCCTCATGCGGCTCCGGCCTTTCACTCGCGACGGTGTAATCCAGCGAACCCGGCTCGAACGAGTCCTCGGGACACTACAGGTGCCAGCGGACGCAGTTCGGCCCGAAATTGAACGGCTGCTGTGCAAAGGTGGTATCCGCATCACCGAGGACGTCTCCACGACGGCCGACGCTCGGTCGATGGCCGCCTCCGCTCCCTCCAACGACGAACGGGGACCTGAGGACGATAGCGAATCCTACATTGCGCCTGCAGAAGAAGCACTCCAAGGTGAGCGGCGAGCGCTCACAACTATGGAGGCCAAGCGGGCCGTAACTGACGCAAAGTGGCGAATTACGGAGGACTCGATAATTGGAAATCCTGCCAATGTGCTGCTAACGGCGCAGCAAGAGGTAGGTCTCGGCCTACTGATTCGGGGTAGGCACGAGGGTCCTCTCGCGCAAGGTGAGTTCGGCCGACTGGCAGGAAAGGCTAGGGAAGCGGCCGAGTGCCTCTTTCTTCATAACCAAAGACTGGTTCACTCGATCGCTAGAAAATTCCCGCAAACAGGGATGGATTACGATGACTTATTTCAGTACGGTTGTGTGGGCCTTATCCGGGCAGTCGAAATGTTCGACCCGGCGCAGGGGAACAAGTTTTCCACCTATGCGACGTGGTGGATACGTCAGAGCATCACGAGAGGCGCCGCAAATGACGCTCGCTTGATTAGGCTTCCAGTTCACATGGTCGAGAGGCTCCGAAAGGTGTGGACCAAACGAGAGACACTGACGATAGATGGCCAACCACCGTCCGTTTACGAGCTGGCGCGCGCATGCGAACTCACCGAGGATGCTGTCATTGAGTGTTTGAGACTGGGTCCCCCAAATTTGACCTCGCTCGACATGCACATCGGCGACGGTGAATCCACCCTCGCTGACCTTCTCGATCTCGCGGATCCGTCGCTGAGTCCATACAGAGTGGTCGAGGAGGCGTACATCCAGGTTGCCGTCCAGGTGGTGCTGGAGACACTGACCGAGCGGGAGGCCGGGGTCATTGCTATGCGTTTCGGGCTCACTGGCGACGATGCAATGACACTCGAAGAGATTGGAAAAGCGTATGGTGTCAGCCGGGAAAGGATCCGGCAAATTGAGAAGAAGACAATAGAAAAATTGAGAGAATCGTCGAGGGCGCAGTTTCTGCGGCCACTCTTAATGGACAGTGACCTGCTCTTGGAAGAGGGAGGCCTCGGTACTCGCGCGTCAGACAAGGGGGGCAGAGAAAGTTGAACCTGCAGCTGTTACCTAAATTGCTACTGTCCCCGGCGGCCGTTGGCGAGAATTTGGTGTGCGACCGGAAGGCGTCGAGGTGCATCAAAAAGACCAAAATGGGGGCGGAATCCCCAGTTAAGTAATTGAGGTGTACATGTTAAACAACTGTATAGGGGGATTGTGGTGGAGACGTTAACAAGTTCTGGCGTTCCCAAAATCGCATCTGCTGGCGTGTCCGTCGGGGCGGTTGTGTTCAGCGACAGTGTAGTGGGTGGGCGTCTCCCGGTGGATAGGCTAATTGCGCAGCAATAATAGAACATTTCAGTCAAGCATTAGAAGGAATCAATCAAACGTCTGTTTGCTAATCTGGACTCGCCAAAAAAGGCTCCTGGTGCCAGCAAACGATCGACATACTAATTGGGCTTCCTAATCCAGTTGCTGAGTTCGGCTACCGTGGGTGCTTCGAAGACCACCTGTATCGGGATATGCCGAGTTCGTCCCGGATCCGTGCCACCAGCCGGGTAGCCGATAACGAGTGGCCACCGAGGTCGAACAAGCGGTCGTCTGTGCCCACCGGCGCCAAGCCCAGGACTTCGGCATATACAGAGGTCAGTACTTCCTCGCGCCGGTCCCGTGCTCCCCGATATTTGATCTCACTTGCGAACTCTGGGGTGGCAACGCTCGCCGATCGATTTTGCCGTTGACCGTCAGCGGCAACGACTCCACTATCACCACCGCTGCTGGCACGATGAATTCCGGTAGTTGTTCACCAACGAACCGGCGTAACTCGGCGGGCAGTTCGATAGCCGATGGATCGTTGACGTAGTCGGACAAACCATCGACGTGGCTGGTGGGTCGGAGGATGTCTGATATCACCGTCCGTGGTGTGTGGTCCGGTGAATCGTCGGCATGTAGGTGTACGAGATCCATCAGGCCGGGTGTCGGCGACGGAGTCACTGCCACGTCGTAGCCGAGTTTTTGACCCAGCAGATGACACTGATGAGGTATGACCGCAGCGATCGAGGATGTGCTGATCTGCTGCTGGGTGAGCGTCGTCTGGCCGTCGGCCTGAGCCAAGCGATCGTGTGGTCGCCGTAGAACTCTCTCTCGTATGATCCGACGAATGTGTCGAGTTCGGTCTGCAACGTCGGCCGGGCGGTCAAACGATTGCTACCCAGTTCGAAGCCGAGCTCGTCGTTTCTCCATTCGAGGGTCTCGCCAAATTCGACGACTTCGTTTTAAAATTTCTCTGGGATTCCACGATTGCGATCGTCGACTAGTTGCGATGCTTGATCTGATGCTGCCGTAAACGCCTCAGCAACAATTTGTTTTGCTTTGTTGCTCCGTCAATCGACACCGGATGTCGGTCAGGTGGGTTGGTCATCAACAACTTTCGTCTCGGTTTTTAGGCCGGGGTGTTGAGCCCGAGGCGTCGGAGGAGGGTCCATCCTCGGCCGAGGGTTTGTGTGCCGCTAGTAATGATCGGACCAAGGAAGCACGGAGCCCACTCGCTCCGATGCGAGTTGTAGAGGAGTTGCGTTGAGGGTGGGGAAGGGAGCGCACGGAGGAAGGTCCTCCCACAAAGCGTAGATCTTGGTCTCGAGACGTGCCAATGCATTTTCGGCGCCGGCTTGCCCTAGTCGTGTGGGGTCGGAGCCTGCCGCGTCCGCGTAGGTGGCGGCACCACGTATCGCCCGGTAGGCGCGTCCGATAAGGCTCGGCCGGTGGTCGGGGGCGGCGTTCACACACGTCTCCAACGCGCAGTAGGTCATGGCCAGTCCTCGGGAGAGGCCGTTCAATCCAGTGGCCCGATCAGCAGGTGGGCTTTTTCGGTAGCTCTCGATGAAGAGCACTGCTTCATTGAGAGCCAACCACAGGATAGATCGCACGGCCTCTTCGGGTGTCTCGACCAGGAGTCGCGACTGGAACATAACGGGCACGAAAATCGCCGTCGGCGTTGCGCTGTAAAGCCGTTGAGACTCGAACCACGCCGGCAGCATCGCGTTGAGAGCGTACCGATCGACAACCATCGCAGGACCGTCGATTGAGGGAACGCGCACCGAGAACCGTCCGATCTCGGGGAGCGCGAGGCCCGCCTCGAGCATGGCCTGAGCGCACTGGTTGTATCCCCCAGGTGCGAGCTCCGACAGCCGGATAGCGAGCTCGTCGAGATCGAATTCCCAGTCGTCTACGCGCAGGTTATTGGTCGCGAATCGGGAGAGTGCTGCGTCGATCTGAAGAATGGATGAGAACTGCCTGTCGCTGGCTTTACCCATTGCTGTCGTCAGTGCAGGGGTGGTCGCACAGGCGAAAGCCCAGCCCAGTTCGGCGCCGCACATCAACCCGTGGCCCCGGACAGTGAGTTGGGTGAGAGCGTCCGGGTCGATATCGATCCCGCCGCCGACCAGTCGTCTTCGACGTGTATCCCAGTGGTAATCCTCATGGGCTGCCGCGTTGCGTGGCTCGGCCGTAATACATTCCGCAAAAGATTGAGCAACTGGGTCGTTCGTAGCGCGCAGCCGGTCGCCGAGCTGAGACAGGGTGGGGGCCCCACCCACTGTGCCAGTGTGCAGGCAGACCAGTACCCATGCCCACGGTTTCATCTGCCCCTCGGCCATCCGCCGGTACATTTCCAGATGTAGCATCGCTTTCTTATCGAGTCGGACAGTGGATCCGATGCGCGCTTGAGTGTCCTGAATCATGATCGAGTTCGCATAGCTGATGTCGACATTGTCGAGCAGACCTCTCAGCACGAGGGCGGTGTGGTCTGGATCTTTCGCAAAGCGGTCCGAGATCAGATCGGCGACGTGGAGGGCTGCCTGCACTGCTTCGGTAGGGTCCCTCAGATCAAGGAATACGCGACTGAAGGAAACCGCCTTGATTGGTTCGAGCCGGGGGAATCCGAAGGGTGCATAGAGGCGGTCGAGTCGCTGCTGAAACTCGTCGAATCGGCCGTGGAACTGGGCGATGAGTAGCGAGGAGGAGAAGGCGCCGTTGGAGTCACGGAGGCTGTCCGAGTCGACGCTGTATGCGGCCATCCACGAGTCTTCGACCTGGTGCTCTCCCGTTGCTTGCAGCTGCCGCAAGACCTCCTCGATCGGTGTGGGTGCGTGTATCGAAGTGGCCGCCGGCTCGCCGGATAGTCGACCAGATAGCGAATCGTTGTGTATGCCGATGAGTGATGCGCTCCAGGAGCGCGCAGATTCGCCGATGAGTTTATGGAGGGCAATCAATTCGCTTCGGTGAGGATGGGTGAATAGAAAGCCGGGGTAACATGCGCGGTCTGCGGCGAGTAGTGCTGACGCTGCCATTTCCGCCGCCGCGCGCAGGTCATTGAAGGTCTCCGACTCGACAGCGGCGTCTACGACCTCGGTCGTGGCGACGAACGAGTCCCGAACATCTTGCAGCCGTCCGACGAACAACGACCATTGATCGTCGTCGATGGGGATCGCGCCGACCGGCGGATCTGTCCTGCAAGAGATCGCATGGTCTAGCACGACGGTCGCGCGAACTCGCACTTGTGTACTTAGCGGCACTGCAACAGTCTGACCGAATCACCTTGCATATTTCACGTCATTTGTGCAATGAACTGACGCGCTCGCGCACCCGCGGACCCGTGACCGCGCAAAGTCAAGGCATCACTGACATCAGTTCTGGACGCGGGAGCAATGATCAGAACCTGTGGATGGTTCTCGGCGAGGCGGCGTGAGTGGGCGCACCTTCCCGGGAATGATCTGAAATTCCATCAGCTCTGATCAGGACCGGCGTTGGCGCGCTGGTTCGGGAAGGTACGCCCATGCTCACGGTAGTTCAGGATCAGCAATCCTCCAACGACGACAGCGGTGTTGGTCGGTCGTTGCTTGACGAGATCGTTCGCGACGGTGCCCGGCAGATGCTCGCGGCGGCGTTGGCCGCCGAAGTCGCCGCATACATCGAGCAGTTCGCCGAGCATCTCGATGAGCACGGCCGGCGGCTGGTGGTCCGCAACGGCTATCACCACGAGCGTGACGTGCTCACCGCGGCGGGGGCGGTGACGGTGACCGCACCGCGGGTCAACGACCGCCGTGTCGACGCCGAGACCGGTGAACGGCAACGGTTTTCCTCGGCGATCCTGCCGGCGTGGTCACGCAAGTCCCCGCAGATGACCGAGGTGTTGCCGCTGCTGTACCTGCACGGGCTGTCCAGCGGCGACTTCGGTGCGGCGTTGGAGCAGTTCCTCGGCACTGGTGCCGGGCTGTCGGCCTCGACGATCACCCGGCTGACCGCGCAATGGCAGGACGAGGCGAAGGCCTTCGCCGACCGGGATCTCTCGGGCACCGATTTCGTGTACCTATGGGTCGACGGCATCCATCTCAAGGTCCGCCTGGAGCAGGAGAAGCTGTGCTTGCTCGTGATGATCGGCGTCCGCGCCGACGGCCGCAAGGAGCTCGTCGCGCTCACCGATGGGTTCCGGGAGTCCACAGAGTCGTGGGCTGATCTGCTGCGCTCATGCCGACGCCGCGGGATGACCGCCCCGGTGCTGGCCGTCGGTGATGGGGCGCTGGGGTTCTGGAAGGCACTGCGGGAGGTGTTTCCGGATACCCGTGAACAGCGCTGCTGGTTTCACAAGCAGGCCAATGTGCTTGCTGCGCTGCCCAAGTCGGCTCATCCAGGTGCGACCGCGGCGATGCGGGAAATCTACAACGCCGAGGACATCGACAAGGCCCAGGTCGCGATCAAGGCCTTCGAGGTAGATTACGGCGCGAAGTACCCCAAGGCGGTCGCCAAGATCGTC
Organism: Rhodococcus sp. MEB032; assembly: GCF_030208925.1. Classification (NCBI taxonomy): domain Bacteria; kingdom Bacillati; phylum Actinomycetota; class Actinomycetes; order Mycobacteriales; family Nocardiaceae; genus Rhodococcus; species Rhodococcus sp. MEB032. The sequence goes on along the minus strand of NZ_JARVSY010000001.1, from coordinate 243,658 downwards.
GACGACGCCGACGTGCTCCTGGAGTTCTACCGGTACCCGGCCGAGCACTGGATCCACTTGCGCACTACGAATCCGATCGAATCGACGTTTGCGACCGTGCGGTTGCGAACCAAGGTCACCAAGGGCCCTGGGTCACGCGCAGCGGGGATTGCCATGGCCTACAAGCTGATCGACGCCGCACAAGCCCGCTGGCGGGCGGTCAACGCCCCCCATCTGGTCGCGCTGGTCCGTGCCGGCGCGGTGTTCCACAAAGGCAAGCTGCTCGAACGACCCATCGACATCTCACCCGCTGAGCCCGACGAATCAAGCGAAACGGAGGTCGCCTGAAACACCCTCATCCACAGGTCTTGACAATATCTCTGGACGCGGCTGAAGAGGGGCTACGGAAGACGAAACTGTACTTCGCCCCGCAGCGCGCATCATCGAGGCAGGAATCGCAGGAAGAGCCTCGGGGTTATGTTGAACATCAACCGTTCCCCGGTGTAGCTGGGCACTACTCGGGTGTCTACTACTTCGGCCAGCGTAGCAAGCCACCTATACTTTGGGTTGGTCCACAACAGCGTCGCGATCAGTGGGTTGAGCATGTCCCACCCGATCCTCGTTTGGTCCAGGCTGACAGCCGCGACATGCGGAATGGCTGCAACGCGCTGCCGATTCTTTCGATCGATAGATTGCCTAAGCGATTTGAATGCTGACTCGATGTCGAGTGGTTCCAGGCATGGATCGACAGATACGGCGATGGCGTCGCCGATGCTCGGCCCGACGGTCAACTGGTCGACTTGCTCGCTGTCAGCGCATCCCTGTCGATAGTGTCGTCGCTGTCGAAGTGAGGAAGTGGCGACCATCGGAGTCTGAGGTGAGCGCGCGCCTCGACTTCGATGCTCGACTCATCGTTAGGCGAGTCGTCCAAAGTCCGGCGACGGTGGTTGGTTCGCAGTCCCATGTAGTAGATGCTCCGGAACCAGTGGCTCAAACGATTGGGCTCGCGGCACCGGTCAGAGCGGCAGCTACCTCAAGTTCTACGAGGACTTCGTTCAAGGTCGTGCCTGTCGTCGGTCACAGTAGTTGAGTTTGTCGTGAAACCTCTGTTGTGACTTTTGAGTGAGATTGCGGCTGACTTGACTAATTACCCCTGCCAGATTCACGAGAACGGTGTCGCATTGCTCCCCTCTCATGTTCCAAGACATTCCCAGCCTCCGACTGGGGCGTCTGGCCACTCAGGGTCCAAGAGCGTGAACAGGTCTCGGCAAACTGCTTGCACGCCGGCAATCTGATCGGCCGCGTTGGGTCCAAGCTCATGGTTAGCGGTCACGCCAACCGTCAGCGTTGAAGAAGTCAGTGGACACATTGCGCAATTTGGTCATCGAATGGCATCGGACGGCGGTGGTTGTCCGGGGTGGATTCTGCATTGGTCGATTGAAAGCGGACATCAGGCTTCGCCCAGGCGGTGCTCCGTGGGAGGGGGAGGGTAGCTCAAGCCTTCACATAGGACCATCTCTTACTGTGTTTGCCAGGTCTCTCGGCTGCCTGCCAGGTTCAGTTGGTCTCAGGCTTGTTCGTAGCCTGGCGCGGGTCGATCGCACCGTCGATGTACTGCTGGGCGATCACTCGCAGTTTGACGTTGCTGCGCTGCGAGTCCTGGATGAGGATGCGGAAAGCTCGGTCGGCGTCGACACGGTGGGTGCCCATGATGATGCCCTTGGCCTGTTCGATGACGCCTCTCGATTCGAGTGCTCGCTCGAGGTCCATTGCGTGCTTTCTGGCGATGTCGAGGCGCTGCGAGCTGTGCAGCGCGTAGGCCGAGGTTACGGCGAACAGTTGGAGCAATGCCACGTCGGCGCCGGTGAAACCTCGGAGGTCGTGGCTGTAGAGATTGAGGGTTCCGAGCGGGCGTTCCCGGCCAGGCAGTGGCATGGACAAGAAGCTGACGGCGCCGACTGCCTTTGCCGCGCTTGCGAATTGAGGCCACCGGCTGTGGGCTTCGCTGGCATGTGCGCGGACAACGGTTCCCGTGCGTGACGACGTCACACTCGGTCCGTAGTCCAGTCGGAATTGGATCGAGTCGACGGTGCGAACAAGTTGGTGGGTGGCGGCGACGGTTCGGAATGTCGTGTCCGAACCGCCGATGGTAATTCCGGCCATGTCGGCGTCGGCGATGAGATCGACGGCATGCCTGCAGACTTGTTCGAGAAATTGCTCGGCCTGGGCATGTGGATCGAGGTGCGCGTACAGCGATTGCAGGGCGTCCGAGGCGGCGTCCAGGCTGTCCTGCGACGCGGAATTTCGGCCCCCGGTAGGGCCGCGGTGTCCTCTGGCGATGCGCGGCGCCGTCATTGTCTCAACCACCCTTCCCCATCACGTCGCAGGCATGTCCGATTCGTCTTATTGTTGCACCGGACTAACTGTTGTGCACTCTGTTTCGGTGGACAAGTGTCTGATGGGGCGGACGGTTATGTGAAGTGGACTGCGTATGCCCAATCGTGATGTTTGATTCGGCCGTTAGCGGGTAGTGCGCCGATCTTGGAATTATGTTGTCCTGCAACAGTTAACGTGGAAACTGCGACCGGGGTACAAGTTTTCTCCGCAATGGCGCGCAGGTCACGAACTTGGCCTATTGTCAGCGCCAGCGCACAATCTTGTACGCGTAACCCGTAGACAGTGAAGGGGATACGACGATGAACGGACTGATCGCGGCTCTGAACAGTGGAATGACCGTTGGCTTGGCCAACACGATCCTGACTTTCGGCGGAATCATCATCAACCTCAACATCGTGATCAACAACTGACCGCGTAATCGTCGAGTAACCGTTTGTTATGCCGATTCGATCGGAAGGTCAGGCCCTGGGCGGTCGCTCTTGCTCTTGAGCCACCGGTTGGGAAGTTTGCCGGCAAGTTCTCCGAGTGGACCGACTGCAGCGCTGAGGATTCCGACGGTTTCCTGAAGGACCTCGATGCTCGCGCTCATCCGCTCGAGGTTGGGGGCGAGGGAAGTCAAGGTGTCGGACAGTGCAACGATCTGGTCAAGCGGGCCGCCTTCGGCGATGAGCCGTTCGAAGGCGCCGTTCTCTGCCAGGAGTGTTTCGAGGATGCCGTTCTCGGCCAGTGCGCGATCGATGACACCGTCCTTGGCAGTCAGGCGTTCGACGGCACCGTCTTGCGCTGTCAGGCGTTCCAGCGGACCGTCCTCCGCCATCATTCGGTCGAGGAGACCGTCCGGCGCGAGCAAGCGTTCCAATGCGCCGTTCTCGGCGAGCACCCTATCCAGCGGTCCGCCGGGGGCAAGAAGTCTTTCGAGTGGTCCGCCGGGAGCGAGCAGTCGTTCGAGAGTGCCGTCGGGTGCAGTCAGTTTGTCGACCGGGCCGCCGGGAGAGAGAAGTCGATCGAGTGGCCCACCGGGGGCCAAGGCCTGCCCGATGGGCCGATCGTCAGCGGTGAGCGATGACAACTGCTGGATCATCTGCATGGGTCCGCGGGGGCTTGCCAAGCCGGCAGCACCCGCCGTCACCGCGCCGGTATTACCGACGGCGATACGAACTGTCGTGACCGTCAGCTCGGCGATTCCCAAACTGATCTCTGCGGCTGCAATGCCCGCGCGTAGGGGAAGCGTGAGCATCTCCAGCAGTTTCATGCGTTAACTGTAACCGGTAACACACAAACACTCACCAGGATCGCCGGTCAGTGAAGGACCTTCAGACCGACGACACAGCCGACGATGCCCAGGATCAGCAGTATCTTGACGATCGACGTGGACTCCGCGCCGGTGATCATCGCATATCCCACGGTCAGGGCGGCGCCGATGCCGACCCAGATCGCGTAGGAAGTCCCGATGGGAAGGGTACGCATTGCATACGCGAGGCCGGCCATACTGACGATCAGGCCGAGGACGAAGACGATGGTGGGCGACATCTTGCTGAATCCGTCGGACTTACCGAGTGCGGTAGCCCAGACAGCTTCGAAAAGTCCGGAAATGACGAGCACGATCCATGCCATGGTGAACAACTCCCAAGGCACCGTCTTTTCGCTGGCCGGGTACGGTGCGCTCGTCCGGATGTCGTCGTTGACCACCCAACCATAGCAACAGAATTCTGCGTTCCGACCCGATCAGCTGGCGATTTAGGTCACCACCGCCGTTCGAACTCTCTTCAGATGGATGGTCGACACGGACACCACGATCGTCGCCGTCGCAGCGAGAACAGTCAGAGGAATCGGCGTGTTCACGGCGGCCGGTCCGTGTTCGACGAGCACACCGGTAGACCACCCGAATTCCCGCGAGCCCGGGTCCAAGAAGGTCGGTGAAACCGAGAACAAGGTAAGAGCGAAGGGAAATACGGACCCGCTCGAGACTGCTCCGACGGCAACAGGCATGCATGACGTGACGGCCAGTCCCAGCGCAAGCGGGAGGACGAGGACGTAGGCAACCGTGGTCGGGGCGGCATCCAGCAATCCCGAGAGTGCAGTCACGGCAAGGAGTCCCAGCCCGAGTTGCGGCATCGGTCTTCTCCAGCCGACGACGACGCCCAACGCCAGGGCAGCAGCTCCCGCGGGCATCGCCCAGGTCCAGTCGGATGGAAAGGAAATCGAGCTGACCGAAACCGCACTGACTGCCAGTCCGACGAGTACGAAACGACCGTCGTGTGGCGGCAACCGCCAAGCCAGTGCGACGGTAACGGCAACCGCCAATACCACCGCGATCACCCATGACCCAGGTGATGTCGTCGAGCCCAACCACACATAGAGGGCCGTGAATACCAGGGGCAGAACAACTCCCAGCTTCACCAGGCGTGCGTCGATGTCGCCCGGCTCCTGATTCGGTCGTGCGAGTGCGGCGACTCCACCCACGAGAAGAGTTGCGGCGAGCAGAATCCAGACGGGAACCGTGGACGGCACGGGGTAGGAATCGCCCGGAAGTGTGAGCGACCACCTGGGGACGCGATCGCGCCATAAGTCCGCTGCGCCGAAGTACAGGGTCGTCGTGGTTACGCCGAGTCCGAGAGCGGTTTGTGCTCCGCGGTGACCCTTCGTCGGAAATGCCGCTGCCGCGAGGAAAGCGCCTGCTCCGATTGCGTTCAGAGTCACCGAAATCTGGGCGGAGACGGGGACGAATGCAGGTAGCGCGATGGCGAGGGCGCCGACTACAGCGAAGACACTCGCGAGACCGCCACGTCCCCAGCGATGCAGTAGCGCTACGCCGACGGCCGCAACCACAGCGGCAGTTGCTCCCGCCCACTGCGGCGTGATCACCACCGAGATAACGCCGGCGTCGGAGAAGGAGAAGTCGTCAACTCGGGACTCGGCCACTGCGTACGCGGCTACCACACCGCCGACCAGCGCGGACGCCACAGGACCGTAGAGCTGAGCGATTTGAACTGGGCTACGTTGCTGCATAATTCGTCGAATTTTTGCACAACTCGCCGATACGACTTATCGTCACATCGCCGTGCGGATCAATCCACACCGGTTCCCCGTCTCGAAGTCGAGGAACCAGCAGATGGCGTCCTCGACTCGGCCACTGAACGAAGTCGTAGCCGGCCAAATTTGTCTGAACTGCGTCGGCGACCCACACCGCAGCGTCCGCGAATGCAGTCTCCATCGACAGTGCGTTGAAGTAGCTGAATCCGCTGATGTCACGTGTGCCTTGCCAGCCGATCGAAGCCTGGATCCTTGCCGGGATCCTGCTGTCAGCTTTTCACCTGCACCCGGCCGTTCACAGGAAGCTCCCAGGGAACATACAGCGGGAATCCAGTGGCAGGGGAGAAGATGGTTCTCGTGACCGACAAGACCCCCGAAGCCCGCATCCTCGTTGTCGACGACGAACCCACCATCGTGGAGTTGCTCTCCGTGAGCCTCCGATTCCAGGGTTTCGAGGTGGCAACTGCTTCGAGCGGCGCCCAAGGCCTGGACGTCGCACGGACATTCCGTCCCGACGCGATCGTTCTCGACGTCATGATGCCCGGGATGGACGGCTTCGGTCTGCTTCGACGCCTGCGCGCCGACGGTGTGGACGCGCCCGTCCTGTTTCTGACGGCGAAGGATTCGCTCGACGACAAGATCAGCGGCCTGACCCTCGGCGCGGACGACTACGTGACCAAGCCCTTCAGCCTCGAAGAAGTCGTGACGCGGTTGCGGGTCATCCTGCGCCGCGCCGGTCGCGGTGTCGCGCCGGAGCAGTCGCCGCGGGTGAAGTTCGCCGACATCGAACTCGACGACGACACCCGCGAGGTCTGGAAGAAGGGCGAGTTGGTTGCACTCTCGCCCACCGAGTTCACACTGCTCCGATACTTCATGGTCAACGCCGGGACGGTTCTCAGCAAACCGCGGATTCTCGACCACGTCTGGAATTACGACTTCGGTGGGGAGGTCGGAGTTGTCGAGTCCTACGTTTCCTACCTGCGGCGCAAGGTGGACACGGGGGAGACACCGCTGATTCACACATTGCGTGGGGTCGGCTACGTGATGCGTGAACCGCGGCAATGATCGCCGCCGCGGAAAACGATCAGCTTCCGAAGCGGGGTCGTTTCCGTCTCCATTCACTGCCGCTGCGCTTCACCCTGGTTGCGGCCTTGCTGGTGTTGGCCGCGCTGGGTCTGTTGGCGTCGGGTGTAGCGGTCACTTCTGCTCTCGAGAACTCACTGACCCAGCGAACCGACAAAACGCTGTACGAAGCGGTCGACGGTTGGGCAAAGCCGCACAGCAGAGATCTGCAGCCGCCCAGTGACGTCGGCCCGGGCACCCGCCCACCCAGCCCCTTCTTCGTTCGGACCGTGACCCCGGACGGACGGGTGATCATCCTGAACGACAAGTCGACGACGACCGAACCCGACCTGTCGAAAGATTCCACCAACGGCCCGATCACCGTCGGATCGAGCGACGGTTCGGACGTGAACTGGCGGGTTCTCACGACGGTCCGCGACGGCACGACCACGACTATCGGTGTGCGACTGACGGATAACGAGCAGACCGTCGACGACTTGGTCGGCCTGCAACTCGGCATCGGCCTGGTTGTCCTGCTGATCCTCGGCGGCGCAGCGTATTTCGTGGTTCGTCGGAGCCTCCGTCCGCTTGTCGAGGTGGAGGAGACTGCCGCTGCCATTGCCGCCGGCGACCTTCATCGACGTGTTCCGGAGCGCGATGACCGCACCGAGGTCGGTCGACTGTCCGTGGCGCTCAACGGAATGCTCGCGCAGATTCAGCACGCATTTGCCGCGACCGAGGCTTCGGAGGAATCGGCCCGGCGTTCCGAGGAGAAGATGCGTAGGTTTGTCGGCGACGCGAGCCACGAGTTGCGCACACCCTTGACGACTATTCGTGGGTTCGCCGAGTTGTATCGCCAAGGCGCCATGACTGATACGGAAACGCTGATGAACCGGATCGAGGGCGAGGCGTCGAGGATGGGACTTCTGGTCGAAGATCTGCTCATGCTGGCAAGACTCGACGAACAGCGTCCACTCGAGAACAAGCCTGTGGATCTGCTTGCAGTTGCGGCGGATTCGGTACAGGCGGCACGAGCGATCGCACCGGACCGAACTGTCGAACTTCAGATGGCCGGCGGCCCAGGCCTGCCCGAAGTGCATGGTGACGAGGCCAGGCTGCGTCAGGTAGTTGCCAATCTGGTGGGCAACGCGATCAAACACACTCCGCCGGATGCGCAGGTCACCGTTCGTGTCGGTACGACCGAGAACTCCGCGGTGGTCGAGGTTTCGGATACCGGTCAGGGTTTGAGTGACGAGGATGCCGCGCGGATCTTCGAGCGTTTCTACCGCGCCGACACCTCTCGCACCCGTGAGACCGGGGGCGCCGGTCTCGGCCTGTCCATCGTTTCGGCTTTGGTTGCAGCGCACGACGGAACCGTCAGCGTCGAGACCTCCCTCGGGCAGGGGACGACGTTCCGCGTCGAATTGCCGCGTGACCCGAAGGACGACTGACGCCGGATTACCGCAACCGGCCCCTCAGAAGTAGGTGTGCACTGTACCGACGACGCGGTAATCCGAATCGACCTCGGGAATCAGTGACCACTTGTCGAATGTGGTGCAGGGATGCGAGATTCCGCAACCGAGCAGATCGCCGACCTTCACGTCGAAGTCAGCCGGAACGTCGACGTACGCGTGCTGGTCGTTGAGTGCGGTGATCGTCAGCTCTCGTGCTGATCGGTTGGATCCGTCGCGTCGGCGCCACAGGACGATGGGAAAGCCTGCGTCGGAACCGACATCGCGGCGGCCGAAGCCCAGGATCACCCGTCCGGGTTCAGGTATGGAGAGCACTACACCCCAGACCTCTGCGGCTCCCTGCAGAGTTCGCGGACCGTCAGCCCACGGCGAAGTTTCGGCATAGAGACCGTGATCATGGGTGATATAGCAACCGCTGCGCAGCACGATGCGTACACCGTTGTCGAGTGCCCACCGTCCGGCCAGTTCGCGCACAACGAGATCGTGAAACGCACTGCCGCCGAAAGTGACCAGTGGCTGGGGAGCCTTCGCGGAGTTGTTCTCGAACAGGTACTCGGCCACACAGATTTCCGTGAAAACCCGAGCGGATTTGAGATACGAATCGACGGAGATACGGCGGGCTGCTACCGAGGCTCCGGGCATCATGCCCTCGAACCCCTCGACTCCGGTGAGTATCAACGAAGGTGCCTGCGATGCTGCGCGTGCGACGTCGAGTGCTTGCTCGACAGTGCGAGCGCCCGCGCGTCCGCTGTCGTAGCCGAGTTCGACGAGAACCCGGATACGGCTGGCCGGTGAGACTTTCGCGATCAACTGTTCCATCAGGCGGACGCTCTCGACCGAGTCCACGAGGGTGGTGACGAAGAAATCGGGGTCGGTGGCCTGGGCGTCGCAGATCCACCGAATACCGGCGGGATCGAGAACCTGGCTGGCGATGATGATGGTGTCCACACCGAACTCACGCAGAATGCGTGCCTGCGCAACGGTTGCCGCCGTCATCGCCCAAGCCCCGGCGTCGAGTTGCCGTCGAACCAGTTCGGGGCTCATCGTGGTCTTCGCGTGAGGCGCCAGATCCACATCGTGGTCGGAGCAGAACTGCGCCATGAGGTCGACATTGTGCGCGATCGCTGCACGGTTGAGTGTCATCACGGGTAGCAGGAGGTTGCCGTCGAGTGCCGAGATCCCCAGCGGCTCGAGGTCGGAACCGTCGCGACCTTCGAGGTCGGTGCCGAAGGCCTTGTGCTGCCAACCGATCGGGGGGTTCGCGAAATCCGTCATGGCATCGATTGTGCCGTTGATTGCAGACGATGTGTTCATGTGTGGTGACTTTCTGTCAGAACTATGCAGGTCAGAATGAGATCCGGCTACGAGCGGCGTACCGGGCGACCAGGCAACGCGTCCTGGACCACGACACCGTCTTCGACGACGGGTACTCCGCCGACCAGCACGCGGCTGATACCGGTGGAGGGGCGGGTGCCGTCGATGTACGTGGCGTTGTCGGTGATTCGCTCGGGGTCGAAAACGAGGATGTCCGCGTCGCTACCGGGGCTGATCCGACCTTTCGTCGCCATCGAGGGAACCGACTCCTCCAGAATCTGCGCAGGGATCAACGAGCAGCGCGCGATTATCTCCGACAGCGACAGCAGCCGACGCTCGCGGTACAGCGTACGAATCGCACGTGCATAGGTGCCTGCGCCGCGGGGGTGGCCGAGTGCCTTCTCCGGCAGTGGCCACTGCAATGAGTCGGCAGGCGAACGGCCGGGCCAGGTCAGTGGCATCGCGTCGCTCGCGATGGCGGCGCGATCGAAAGTCATCGCCCGTTCGAGGAATTCGCGCTGCACGGTGTCGTTCTCGTCGAGGAACTCCACCAGCACCAACCCACCGGGGTCGGTGGCCCGAAGATGTTCCAGCTGCTTGCGGTCCGCGATACGTTCACCGGTGGGTACGAATGTCAGCGACCGTGGTGTCAGATTCATCAGGTGCAGCTTGTCGGGATCGAGAAACGCAGCTCCGACGGCCGTCGACCCGGAACCGTACGGATACGCCTCCGTCGTGACGCGCGATCCGGCTGCCTGAACCTGCGCCACCACCGACAGCGCGTGGTCGACGTGCATTCCCGAGGTGCTGTTGACGTGGCAGTAGTGCATGTGTGCGCCGGTTTCGGCTGCTGCACGGGCGATTTCGACGGCACCATCCACCGGGCTCGACGGATCGGCCGAGATGAGCGGGCGCGCATGGGTATAGGTGGGAACGCCGGCTCGGGCCGCGAGATCCGCCACCTGTAGGTACTCCACCGGATCGGATTTCGGCGCGTACCCGACCACCACGCCGATGCCGAGAGCGCCTGCGGCCAGATCGTTTTCGAGGAGTTCGAGAATGTGGGCGCGCTGGGAGGCGGTGGGCTCGCCCTGCCAGCTCGGGGAACCGAGATGGTGCAGGAGCGTTCTGATGTCGCCGTCGGGATCGGCCCCTGAGAGTTCGATCATTCGGGCGTGCGCCCACGACGTCGCGTAGCCGTAGTTGATCGGGCGGCCCTCGGCGCCGGCCCGGGCATATGCCTTTGCAACAGGAATGACGCCGGCTTCCAGTTCGAGGGCCGTCGTGACTCCGTCCAATGCCTGAAGTCGCTGCTCGGCGATTTCCTGTCCGTGGCTGTGCAGGTCGATGAATCCGGGGCAGATGACCTGACCGGTCACGTCGATCGTCTGCCGGGCTTCGATCGCGTCGCGACCCCACGCCGAGACCTTGCCGTCGGTGATCGCGATGCCCCGAACCTCGTCGGTCCCCGATGCGGGATCGACGACACGGCCGCCGGTGAACACGATGTCGTGGACCTGCATCAGCGCTGCACTCCTGTCGTTGGTCGAACCGCCTGGCCCGGCGAATGTCCCGATGGTTTCACGGCTCGGGTATCGGAATCTGGTGTGAACGTCCCAAATGGAGGCCGACTCACCGTTCGAGCGGACAAGAAACGGATGCGCTCGAGTGTGAAGGTGAAAGCGAAGTTATCAATTCAGCCGATTGAGATCGATGGAGGACAGGAATGCACGTCTATATTTCGGTGGACATGGAGGGTATCGCGGGTATCGCGACGCTCGATCAGACGATCCGCGGCGGTGGCGGCTACCACCGTGCGCAGATGCTCATGACCGCCGAGACCAATGCCGCGATCGCCGGTGCGTTCGACGCCGGTGCGACGAGCGTCCTGGTCAACGACAGCCACGGAACGATGGACAATCTGCTTCACGCCGACCTGGATCCACGGGCGCGTCTGATCTTCGGAACCCCGAAGATGCAGTGCATGGCGGAGGGACTGACGTCCGATCACGACGTCGCTCTGTTTGTCGGCTATCACGCACCAGCCGGTGGGCCCGGCGTCCTGGCGCACACGTTCTCGAGCTTGTTCGCCGACGTCCGCCTCGACGGCAAGTCCGTCTCGGAGACCGACGTCAACACCCTCTACGCTGCCACCCAGGGCGTTCCCGTCGGCCTGGTGACGGGTGACGACATCATCTGCGGCTTGGTCGACGCGGCCTCGCCGACAACCGAGACCGTCGAGGTCAAGAAGGCACATGGATGGTCGGCAACCAATTCGCTGCCGCCGTCGCTGGCGTGCGAGCAGATCCGAGCAGGAGCCGAGCGCGCAGTGCGTAAGGCCGACACACTGAAGCCGGTCGAGCTGCGTGACGAATGGACCCTCGAGATCGTTCACCCCACCACCACGGGAGCTGAACTCGCCGAGGCTGTTCCCGGCTCGCGACGGATTTCGGATCGTACGATTTCGCACACACTCGGCAGCGTCGACGACATTCTCGGTCTGATCACTGTCAATGCCCGGCTTGCAGCCGCAGGCGTCTCGACGATCGTGGCAGTCGCCAATCGCACGTAGTGAAGTAGCGACTCCATCGCGAAATGCCGCCGACGCCGTGTGCGCCGGCGGCATTTGTCATCTCTTGGGGCAGAACATGTTCCGACCGACCAATCGTTGCTTCGGCTATTGGTGAAACGGACCAATGCGGTAGACGTGTTCGCTGTCACACTTCATCAGTCTTTTCAATGTTCCAGTCCATGCGGCACAAGACAATTCGGGAGGCTTGATGAAGGCGGAACGCGTCACAGTGGAAGGACCGTCGCGGGCGAGCGACGGTTCGGTTCGAAATATGATGGACAACAGGTCGATTCGTCGTACGACCACCGTTACGGTGGGGCTGCTCAGTACCATCTGGTTGATCGACATGGTGGATCGCGTCATGATCGGGCTTGCGCTTCCGATGATCGGCGACGAATTCTCGCTCAGCAGTACGCAGTTGGGTGGCGTGGTCTCGGTATTCGCGATCTTCTACATGCTCGGGCAGGTCCCCGGCGGAATGTTGGCCGACCGCTTCGGACCCAGGCCCCTGTTGATCGTTGCTTTGATCCTGTGGTCGGTGTTCACAGCGTTGACAGGGTTCGCGTGGGGTCTCGTCTCGCTGATGGTCATGCGTGCGATGTTCGGCATCAGCCAGGGGCTCTTTCCAGCGGCGTCGTTCAAGGCTTTGGCTGAGCGGACGCGTCCGAAAACCAGGGCGACCGCGATGGGTTTCATGCTCGGCGCCAACAACCTCGGCCCCGGCATCGCACCGCTGATCATCGCGCCGGTCCTCATGGCCGTGGGGTGGCGTGACGCGTTCTGGCTGGTGGCGATCGTCGGCGCAGTGATCGGCACGGTGGTGTGGTTGGTGCTGCCCGCACCGCTGGACACGGAAATCTCGGAAGATCCCGAGGCAGCCTTGCAACCTCTGGCGAGCGAGCACTCTCGCGCCGCCGTGTTCAAGTCCGCGTCGGTGTGGAAGTTCGCGATTCTGTTCTGCCTGGCCAACATGTCCGCGTACGGGCTGATGACCTGGGTGCCGAGTTATCTGCTCAACGACAAGGGACTCTCGCTGATCGACACGGGAATCTTTGCCGCAATCCCCTTCATCGTCACGGCGCTGGCCACGATTGTGGGCGGGCGGTTGGTGGACAAGTACTTCCACGACCGGGCCAGGATCCTTCTGGTTCCGTGTATGGCCACGTCGGCAGTCCTTTTGTTCCTGATGACCACCGCTGACACCGTCGCGATGTTCACGTTCTACGAGACGTTGGCTCTAGGCATCAGCGGTCTGTGTTCGATGTCGATCTTCGCGATGCCGTTGCGGGCACTTCCGGCCGAATTCCTCGGTTCCGGAATGGGTTTGATCAACGGTTGTGGTCAGTTCGCCGGTTTCATCACCCCGCTCGTGATGGGATGGATGGTGGACCAGTTCTCGTACATGGCTGCATTCGGAGTCCTGGTCGGAGCGACGAGCGCTGCCGCATTGGTGGCCATGATCGTTCCTCAGACCCCGGCGAAATTCTGACAAGGAGACCGAAGATGTCGGCAACGGACGGCACACGAAAGATCGAAGACGACGTCGTCACCGATTTTTCCGGGAAGATGAGTTACGGGGCCTACCTCGGACTCGACACCCTCCTGGATTCGCAGCACCCGGTGAGCGAGCCGGAACACCACGACGAACTCTTGTTCATCATTCAGCACCAGACCAGCGAGTTGTGGCTCAAGCTGTTTCTCCACGAGATTCGGGCGGCCAGAGCAGCGATCGCTGCCGACGATATTCGGGTTGCGTTCAAGCGGATCGCACGTGTCAAACATATTCAGGCCACCTTGACCGAGCAGTGGTCGGTGTTGGCGACACTGACGCCGGCGGAGTATGCGGAGTTCAGGGGCGTTCTCGGCAACTCATCGGGGTTCCAGTCGTACCAGTACCGCGCCGTGGAATTCGTGCTCGGAAACAAGAACGCGGGCATGCTGAAGGTGTTCGAATCGGATCCGTCCGCCCATCGATTGTTGGAGACCCTGCTCGGGGAGCCGACACTGTACGACGAGTTCTGGCGGTACCTGTCCAGGCAGGGGTACGACGTTCCGGCGTCGGCTCTCGAACGAGACGTCAGCGCGCCCTACGTGCGAAACGACGAACTGATTCCGCTGGTCAAAGCAATCTACGAGAACGTCGAACAGCACTGGACGGCGTACGAGGCGTTCGAGGAGTTGGTCGACCTCGAGGAGAGCTTTCAGCTGTGGCGGTTCCGGCACCTTCGGACCGTGCTGCGGGTGATCGGCATGAAGAAGGGGACCGGCGGTTCGAGTGGTGGTGCCGGCTTCCTGCAACGTGCGCTGGAGTTGAGCTTCTTTCCCGAGCTGTTTGCCGCCCGAACAGAGATCGGTACCTGACACACCTGCTTGATGGCACCCAGCTGTTCGTGACACACGACGAATCCGAGCCCGAAGGACAGGAGTCTTGGACAAGATCCGACAGGGTCGCTTCGACCAAGCTTGACTGCGAAGTTGCAAGTCGGTGACAGGAGAGCGTCGGAGTGGACAAGAAATCAATGGTGGCAGACCTGGCGGCGTTGGTAACCGCCGAGTCGCCCAGTTCCGATCTCGGCGCAGTCGATGCATGTGCGGACGTGGTGGCCGAAATCGGCGAACGCCACCTCGGAAGCACCCCCGAACGTATCCGCATCGACGGCCGCCAGCACTTGCGTTGGTCGTTCGGCGCGGAGCCGAAGGTGATGCTCCTGGGCCACTTCGACACCGTCTGGCCGCTCGGAACGCTCGCGGAGTTGCCCTGGTCTGTCACCGACAACATCGCCACCGGACCCGGAGTCTTCGACATGAAGGCCGGCATCGTCCAGCTCTTCCACGCGCTCGCATCGCTTCCGTCGCTCGACGGGGTGGTCGTGCTCCTCAATTCCGACGAGGAAATCGGCTCCCCGACCTCGCGCGCACTGATCGAGGAGCAAGCACGTCAGGTCGACGCGGTGCTGGTCCTCGAAGCCGCAGCCGACGGCGCAGTGAAGACCGCGCGCAAGGGTATGTCGCTGTACTGCGTCGACATCGAGGGACGCGCTGCACACGCCGGACTGGAACCGGAACGAGGTGTGAACGCCGTAGTGGAGCTCGCACACCAGATTCAGGCCGTGGTGGAGCTCGCGGACCCGGTGGCGGGAACGTCGGTGGTGCCGTCCGTGATCAGTGGCGGCACGACCACCAATACTGTTGCAGCGCAAGCGCAACTGTGGTGTGACGTTCGCATGTGGTCGGCGAAGGAACAGGAACGCATCGACCGTTCGATCCGTGCACTGACACCGGCGCTGGCCGAAAGTCGAATTTCGGTGTCCGGAGGCCCCAACCGTGGACCACTGGAATCAGTGTCTTCGGAGAAGCTGTACTTTCTCGCTCACCAGGTCAGCAGTGAGAGCGGTTTGAGGATGCTGCGCGACTGCGCCGTCGGCGGTGCATCGGACGGAAATTTCACTGCCGCAGTAGGAACTCCCACGTTGGACGGCCTCGGTGCCGTCGGCGGTGGCGCCCACGCAGCGACAGAACACGTAGAGATAGATCAGATGATCCCGCGCGCCACCTTGTTGGCCGGTCTGGTGACTCGAATCCTGGAGGGAGGACTGTGACTATGACGTCGCCGAACAATGTCCAACGCAAGACCGTTCAACCATTCGGAGGTGTATCGCCTTCACGGATGCGGCAAGCAATCAGCCAGGCCGAGCAGGCCGCCCTGCTTGCATGTGTGACTATCGAAACCGTCACCGGGCATGCCGAGTTGGAACAGGTATTCGGTCTGTTCGAGAAGGTATGGCAGCCGGAGAGCGGTAACCCTCCCGTCCATCGGGACATGATGAAAGCGCTCGCACACTCCGGTAACTACGTCGCCGGCGCGTTTCGTGGCGGGGATCTGATCGGCGGCTCGGTTGCATTCTTCGAGGAACCGCAACACCGTTCGTTGCATTCGCACATCACGGGGATCCTCCCGAACGTGCAGAACGGGCACATCGGCCTCGCGTTGAAACTGTTCCAGCGTGCGTGGGCACTGGAACGGGGAATTCTCCACGTGCGGTGGACTTTCGACCCGCTCGTCGCACGCAATGCCTACTTCAACGTCTCGAAACTCGGTGCGTTCCCGATCCAGTATCTGCCGCGTTTCTACGCGCCGATGAACGACAGCCTCAACGGCGGCGCAGACAGCGACCGGTTGTTGATCGACTGGGAAATCGGTAGTAGCAAGGTTGCCGACGTCGTCGCCGGTTCGGGAGAAGTCCCGACTCCCGAGTCCTTGGGGGCGAGCGAACTGCTGTCCGTCTCCGAAGCCGGCCTGCCCGTGTTGAAGTCGACCAAGAATCGATTCGTCACGGTGGCTACACCGAATGACGTGTACACACTGCGTAAGTCGGACCCGACGGCAGCGAACGACTGGCGCCTGGCAGTCCGCGAGACTCTCGGTGGTGTGCTCGCCGAGAACGGAGTGGTTCTCGCAGTTACCAGAACCGGAAAGTACGTGCTGGACCGTGCGCCGGGAACACAGGCAGGCAGGACAACAGCGGAGGTTACATCGTGAAGATCGAAGGAGTTGAATTACGCCGGGCGGCAATGCCGTTGAAAGCGCCGTTCCGTACCTCGTTCGGCACCGAGACCACCAAGGACGTGTTGTTCGTCAAGGTCGTCACCTCGGAGTCGGAGGGCTGGGGCGAGTGCGTGGCGATGTCCGAGCCTCGCTACTGCTCCGAATACACGGACGGCGCCGCCGAAGTCCTTCGTAAGTTCCTGATTCCGTCTCTGGGTGAACTCACCGATCCCGACGTGCACGCACTGAGCGCGACGATGGAACAGTTCGCCGGGCACCCCATGGCCAAAGCGGCATTGGAAACCGCATTTCTCGACGCCGAGTTACGGGCTGCCGGGACGAGCATGTCTTCGTACCTGGGTGCAGTAGTCGATCGCGTACCCGCGGGTGTCTCGGTGGGTATCAAGAATTCGATCGATGAGCTGCTAGAGGAGGTAGGCGGGTTCCTCGATGCCGGATACCTGCGCATCAAACTGAAGATCGAACCGGGCTGGGACATCGAGCCGGTTCGCGCAGTCCGCGAGAGGTTCGGCGACGACGTACTCCTCCAGGTCGACGCGAACACCGCGTACACCCTGGCTGAAGCCCGCCATCTCCAGCGGCTCGACGACTTCGACCTCCTGCTGATCGAGCAGCCGCTTCCCGAAGAGGAACTGCGTGGCCACGCCAGGCTGGCCGAGATGATGCGGACGCCGGTCTGCCTCGACGAGTCGATCACCTCCGCGAAGGTCACCGCCGACGCGCTGGCAATCGGTGCGTGCAGCGTGGTGAACATCAAACCGGGACGTGTGGGCGGTTATCTGGAATCGCGTCGTATCCACGACGTCTGCAAGGCCAACGGAATTGCCGTGTGGTGCGGCGGAATGCTCGAGACCGGAATCGGCAGGGCCGCCAACGTCG
The DNA here is from genome assembly GCF_030208925.1 of Rhodococcus sp. MEB032. Taxonomy (NCBI): domain Bacteria; kingdom Bacillati; phylum Actinomycetota; class Actinomycetes; order Mycobacteriales; family Nocardiaceae; genus Rhodococcus; species Rhodococcus sp. MEB032. The sequence goes on along the minus strand of NZ_JARVSY010000001.1, from coordinate 226,383 downwards.
CGCTTGCCGCGCTCCCCGGATTTGCCCTACCAGGCGATACATCGGCTTCCGACCGGTACTTCGCCGAAGACATCACCGAGCCGTTCGTACTCGACAACGGTTACGTGAAGGTTCCGGAAGGACCGGGTATCGGCGTCGAACCGATCCCCGACCTGCTCGAAGCAATTACCACGTCGGTCGAATGGATCGGCATGGATCGGCTTTGACGAATCACTATGACACACTTCGTTCACCGGACGAAGGAGTGATAGACGTGGGCACCGTACGACCTCGCATCAGTTTGGTGCGGCTTCTCGAAGACGTGGGAACTACGGTGCTGAATCCGGTTGTCGGCGACCCGGAGGCGGTCCAGGAGATCGCCTCGGTGGTCATTCACGACCCCGACGACGACTCACCCTCGACACCGGACTCCATGGTGCTGCTCGTCGGCGTCACCGGAGGCGAACGTATCGCGGAGTCCGTGGCCGGCCTGGCCGAGCGCGGAGTACGCGTGGTGGTCGCGCGAGTGACCACCGAGGTCAGCGATGCGGACCGCGAATCCGTCATCGCCTCGGGCGTCGTGCTGTTGGCCTTGGCGCGTGGCGTCTCGTGGGTTCAGCTGACAAGCCTGCTTCATTCGGTGCTCTCGGCCCGAAACGAAGTCGGGCACATCCACTCACGCGGAGGCGGCCCGGCCGGCGATCTGTTCGCCTTCGCCAACGCTGTCAGCGCACTTCTCGATGCGCCGATCACGATCGAGGACCGCAGCTCACGGGTCATCGCCTTCTCCGGCCGCCAGGAAGAAGGAGACGGTCCACGTATCGCGACCGTTCTGGAGCGGCAAGTTCCTGACCAGTACATTCGAGTGCTCGAAGAGGCCGGGGTCTTCGACCGGCTCTATCGCAGCGACGATCCGGTGTGGGTCTCGGCCGAGACCCTCGGTACCAAAATGGGTCGTATCGCCGTGTCCATCAGAGCCGGCGACGAGTTCCTCGGCTCCATGTGGGTGGCAACCGGTGAGCCGATGTCCGACGACCGGATGCGTGCTCTGCGCGATTCAGCCGGGTTGATCGCGCTGCAGATGTTGCGGTTGCGCGGCGGCGCCGACGCCGAGCGCCGACTGCGCGCAGACCTGATCGCAACCCTTCTCGACGGTGGGTCAGGTGCGGTCGACGCGATGAATCGCCTCGGCCTCGGGACCGGCCCCGCACTCGTGATGGCTTTGGGTCGTAGGTCTTTCGAAGGATCGTCGAAGCCGGACGATGCCGCCCACGTGGTGCGACTGACCGACGCTCTGGCCATGCACCTCGGCGCCGTCCACTCGCAGTCGGCGGCAGCCTTGGTCAACGGAACCGGCTACGCGGTGCTGTCTGTACGAGGGCATTCCCCGGCCGAAGCCGAGTTGCAGGCGTTCCGTGTGGCCTCGGACTTCCTGGACCGCACCGGAGCGTCCGGCGACACGATCATCGGGATCGGCCGGGTCGTGACCAGACCGGCGCAGCTGAGCCGATCGAAGCGCGACGCCGAACATGCCCTCGAAGTGTTGTTGGCGGGACGAGCGTCGGGCAGCGTCGCCACCTTCAGTAGCGTCCACGTCGATGCCATCCTGTTGGAGATCGCGTCGGAAGCTGCAGCCGAAGGGTTCTCGGACCTCGGACCGATCGAGGCGATCGCCAGCCACGACGCCGCTCATGCGACCTCGTTCGTGGACACTCTCGATGCGTGGCTCAACGCGTTCGGTGATGTCGGTGACGCCGCGGCGTCATTGCACGTGCACCCCAACACCTTTCGATATCGCCTCAGCAAGTTGAAGGGTATGGCCGCGTTGGATCTCGACGACCCCAACGTCCGCTTCCGGTTGATGGTGCATCTTCGTCTGCGCGGTCCACGCTAGCTCGAAAGCCGAAAAATGCGGGTCGCACTGATTTCTCAGCGCGACCCGCATTCTTTGTCAGTGGGTTCGGATCAGCTGTTGTTGCGAAGTGCTTCGACAGCGATGCGGCCGACGGTTCCGATGGAGGCGTCGATCTTCGGGGCGCGGTGGGTGAGCTCGTGGGACTTGGTGAAGACACCGACGGCGTAACGCTTGCCGTCCGGGTACGCCACGACGCCGGCCTCGTTTCGTACCAGTCCCAGCGTTCCGGTCTTGGCGGCGACAGTGACCTCGTCGGGGAAACCGGACGAAAGGCGGTGCGGCCAGACCTGCTTGCTCATGATGGTTCGGACCTCTTCACAAGCCGATGCGGGGCCGGCTTCATCCCTCCAGATTGCAGCCAGCAACATTGTGATCTCACGAGGAGTACTGGAATTGGAGCGGGCGGGATCCATGACGGAAATTGTCCGAAGAATTTCGATGGGGGGCATTTCCAGCAAGGTGCCCTTGTCGACGCCGAGGTCGTCGTAGACCGTCTTGAAGAGGCCTCGGCAGTCACGGACCAAGTTGGTCTTCTCCAAACCGAGCCCGCGCAGCGTTGCGACGATGTTGTCGAGTCCGAGACGCTCGTACAAGAAATCCGTGGCGGCGTTGTCGCTGAAGCTCATCATGAGCAGAGCGAGGTCTCGCCAGCTTGCAGTCACGTCGTCGGCGCAGCCGCCGATACCGATGCCGCCGGAGCGGAACTCGGCGGTCACCGTGGCGTGCTCGGTCGGATCAAGGGTGCCTGCCGCTACTTCACGGGCGTACTGAAGCACAACAGGAATCTTGAAAACGGAGGCGAGGATGACACCTTCGTCCGCGCCGTAGCCGAACTCTTCGCCGGAATCGATGTCGCGTGCGTGGACGTAGGCATCGGTCTTCGCTTCGGCGAGTACAGCAGCGATCTCCTGCTGTGCGCTCTCAACGTACGTGGCGGTTTCGGTCATTCGAGAAGCCCTTTCGTCGGTATCCATGTATCTGGGTTATTCGTGGATCTGACGATAGTGAGTCGACGACGGGGGGTCTTGTACGAATCGACGAAGGTTGGCGCACGGTTCGGTGCTGATACGCCGAATCATCCGGGCGTCGGGGTGTTCTCCGGATCAGGACGCATAAGTTTCGAGGCGACATCCGACCAGTTCGGCGACGTCGCTGCGTCGCTTGTCGGAGACCACGCCTGCCAACAGGAGGGTGAACAATTCGTCGATACGGTCGTTCAAATCGCTTCGTCTGGTGAGCACGTTCGAAACCAGTTGAACGCCGGTGAATGCCGAGATCACTACGCGACCCACCGATTCCGGCTCCACATCGTCGCGGATGTCGCCTTCGAGCTTCGCGGCCTCGGCCAGTTTTCGAAGCTCGCGGATCCACGCGACGTACGGGCCTTGCGAACCGTCGGCAGAGGCCAACTCGAGGGTAAGTCGGATTCCCGCACGAACAATAGGCTCTGCGACGAGTTGGCGGCCCATCTCGTGGCACACCATGACGAGCTGTTCCAGTGCCGGTGCGCCTGTGGCTGCAACTGCGGTGAAGGCACTGATCGAGATCTGGTGCTGTTCTTCGATCACCGCCTGAGCCAGTTCGTCTTTGGACGAGAAGTGAAAATAGACCGCGCCCTTGGTCATCTGCGCCGCGGACACGATGTCATTCATGCTCGTGCTGCCGTACCCCGTGACTTCGAACCGATCAGCAGCACCTTGAAGAATCTGTCGGCGACTGATCTTGGCACGTTCCTGCATTGCTCCCTTGTCCTCCGACTGTTAACACGTGAACCAGTTTTAGGGCCCTAGGTCCCGGACCAGCGACCCACGGTAGCAGCGAATCTCGTGCTCGCGCGACAGCGCGAAACGGACTGTTCGGTGTGCAATCGCAGGTCACGGTCGGTAGGAGCGACAAATGCGACCGCCGCAACCTCCGTTGGAGGCTGCGGCGGGGAGTCCAGTTATCGGCCAGCGAAATTCGGTCGAAGGTATGCGATCAACGAGTCGAGACAGTTGCCTCGAAGCCGAGGTCGCGTAGCGCCGACTTGAGTTTGGTCTGTGCCTCGTCGAGAGATTCGGGTGACGGCGAGGTGTCGGCGCCACTGATGTCGAAGTTCCCCATGTCGTATGCGGGGAAAACATGAACGTGAAGATGCGGAACTTCCAGACCTGCGATGAGGAGACCCGACCGAGGCGCGTCGAACGCCTTCCGCACGGCTTGGCCGAGGTTGCGGGCAACAGCGGTGACCTTGGCAAAGAGTTCAGGATCCACGTCCTGCCACTGATCGACCTCGGCTCGCGGAACCACAAGCACGTGGCCCTGCGTTACCGGCGCGATGGTCAAGAACGCGACGACGTCCTCGTCCTCCCACACGAAACGTCCTGGTAGATCCCCGTTGATGATGGCACTGAAGACTGAAGGCATACCCCGAGATTAGCCCGCGTCCGGTTGCCAGGAAACTCCCAGGCTGGACGCAGGTTCGTCGGAGCCGGCCCGACAAATCTAGGACGCATGACGACAGAAGCCATGCAGACCGCGGGCAGCACGGACGCAGAGGAGGTCTCCGCGACGACTGTAGTGCTGGACGTGGTCGTCCCGGTATACAACGAAGAGGCAGGCCTCGAGACGTGCGTGCGGCGCCTGCGCCGGCATTTACGCACGCAGGTGCCATTCTCTGCACGAATTACCATCGCGGACAACGCCAGTGTCGACGGCACGTTGGCACTGGCACGTTCCCTCGCCGAAGAATTCGACGACGTCCGGGTCGTCCACCTGGATGCGAAGGGTCGTGGTCGAGCACTGCGGCAGGTATGGAGCGACTCCGATGCCGACGTGGTCGCGTACATGGACGTCGACCTCTCGACCGACCTCAACGCCCTGATGCCGTTGATTGCTCCGTTGCTCTCCGGACACTCGGACATCGCCATCGGTTCCCGGCTGGCACGATCGTCCCGCGTGGTGCGCGGCCCCAAGCGTGAGTTCATCTCACGTAGCTACAACCTCATCCTCCGAAGCGCACTGCATGCTCGCTTCTCCGACGCCCAGTGCGGATTCAAAGCCATGCGCGTCGATGTTGCACGGCAACTACTTCCGCTGGTGGAGGACACCGGGTGGTTCTTCGATACCGAATTGCTGGTGCTGGCCGAGCGAGCGGGCATGCGGATTCACGAGGTCCCTGTCGACTGGGTGGACGACCCGGACAGTCGGGTGGACATCATTGCCACGGCAGTTGCCGACCTCAAAGGTGTGGTCCGTGTCGGGCGAGCACTGTCTACCGGTTCCCTTCCATTGGCCGAGCTCAGGGCAAGTTTCGGACGTGAACCGTTGGTTCCCGGAGTTCCACGAGGAATGGTCGGGCAGCTCTCGCGCTTTGCCGTGGTGGGAGTCATTTCGACGCTCGCGTACGCGCTGCTCTACCTCGCTCTGCACTCGATCATGGGTGCGCAGTGGGCCAACGCCGTCGCATTGCTGGTGACCGCGGTATTCAACACCGCCGCCAACCGGGCCTTCACCTTCGGGATCCGAGGGTCGGAAGGATCCGCTCGTCACCAGATGCAGGGCCTGCTCGTGTTCGGGTTCGGTCTACTGCTCACCAGCGGATCGTTGTTCGTGCTCGACGTCATGGCGCCCGATGCTTCCAAGCACGTGGAGCTTGCCGTACTCGTCATCGCCAATCTTGTTGCCACAGTCAGTCGATTCATCGCACTGCGCTGGGTGTTTCGCACCGCACAATCCGTAGGAGCCAATCGATGACCGCCACTGCAGAGACACTCGCCGCGCCGCTGCCGGCGCCGGAACCGCAACGTCAGGTGCGCTGGGAACCGTGGGCGCTGGGAGTGTTGTTAGTGGGCACCGGAGTTGCCTACATCTGGGGCCTGGGCGCGTCCGGATGGGCCAACTCGTTCTATGCCGCTGCGGTACAGGCAGGTTCGGTGTCGTGGAAGGCTTTCTTCTTCGGCTCCTCGGACGCTGCAAACTCGATCACCGTCGACAAGCCGCCCATGTCCCTGTGGTTGATGTCGCTGTCGGTTCGCATCTTCGGACTCAATTCCTGGGCGATGTTGGTGCCGCAGGCACTCCTCGGGGTCGGATCGGTTGCACTGTTGTGGGGAACGGTTCGACGGTATTTCGGTGCGGCCGCCGGCCTCCTCGCGGGCCTGGTACTTGCGCTCACACCCGTAGCGGCGCTGATGTTCCGGTTCAACAACCCGGATGCTCTGCTGGTGCTCCTGATGATCGCAGCAGTGTGGGCGATGATGCGCGCCGTGCAGGACGGCCGCACCCGCTGGCTCGTGTTGGTCGGTATCTTCTGCGGATTCGGTTTCCTGACAAAGCAATTACAGGTCATGTTGGTAGTTCCACCGCTGGCGCTCACCTATCTGATCGCCGGACCGCCGAAACTGGGTAAGCGCGTACTCCAACTGTTCGCGGCACTGGGCGGACTGATCGTTTCCGCCGGATGGTGGTTGGCAATCGTCGAACTGTGGCCGGCCGACTCGCGTCCGTGGATCGGTGGTTCACAGAACAATTCGATTCTCGAACTGACGCTCGGCTACAACGGGCTCGGGCGCTTGAGCGGCAACGAGACCGGAAGCGTCGGCGGCGGCGGAATGCGCGGTGCTGGTGATGCCGCGGCCGGCGCTGCTGCGGGCGGTTTCCCCGGCGCTGCTGCGGGCGGTTTCCCCGGCATGGGCGAGGCCGCAGGTGGTATGGCAGGGGGAGGTATGGCACCAGGTGGTGGGGCCGGCGGTGGTATGTGGGGGAGTACCGGCATTACCCGACTGTTCGAATCGGCCCAGGGCGGACAGATCGCCTGGTTGATTCCTGCTGCACTGATACTTCTGGCGGCTGGAATCGTGCTGCGAGGCAGGGCACCCCGCGCTGATACACAGCGCGCGTCATTCATCGTCTGGGGACTGTGGCTGTTGGTGACCGGACTGACCTTCAGTTTCATGGCGGGAATCTTCCACGCCTACTACACCGTTGCGCTGGCGCCGGCGATCGCCGCGCTGATCGGTTCAGGATCGGTAGTGGCGTGGCGTCATCGTGACGTCCTCTGGGTTCGCATCATTCTGGCGGTGTCCTTGGCCGCAACCGTCGCGATGGCGTGGGTACTGCTCGGACGCTCGCCTTCGTTCGTACCGTGGCTTCGCTGGACCATTCTGGTGGTCGGCATCGTCAGTGCCGTGGCAGTGCTGATTCCGGCAGTGACGCGAGGTCGATCGGCTGTGGCAGTGATTCTCGCAGCGATCTTCACCGGTCTGGCAGGTCCGACTGCATACGCGATCGACACGATCAACACTCCGCATACCGGTTCCATAGTTTCGGCCGGACCGAGCGTCGAAGGTGGAATGGGTGGGCCCGGCGGTGGCCGCGGAGGCTTCGGTGGATTCGGTGGCACGGCTGATGGCGGTAACCGTCGGACTGACGGGGCTGGGACCGGAATGCCGGGCACGCCCCCTGTAGGAATGGGTCAGATGCCCGGTGGTGCAACAGTTCCGGGCGGTACCACGCCGACCACCGACGGGACGCGAGGCGCAATGGGAGGCGGTGCCGGTGGTCTACTGCAGGGCAGCACGCCGGGAGCCGCTGTTGTGTCCACTCTCGAAGAGAACTCCGATCAGTTCACGTGGGTAGCCGCGGCAATCGGGTCCAACAGCGCATCGGGTTATCAGCTTGCGACGCAGTCACCGGTCATGGCTATCGGAGGGTTCAACGGGAGCGATCCGTCGCCGACGCTCGCGCAGTTCCAGCAGTACGTGGCAGAGGGCAAGATTCACTTCTTCATCGCCGGCGGTGGGATGGGTGGCGGTATGAACGCCGAAGGCACCGCTACCGCTATCTCGACGTGGGTGACCGAAAACTTCACCGCCACAACGGTGGACGGAGTAACCCTCTACGACTTGACGGTTGCAGGCTGACCATAATGAACGCACGCCAGGTCCGCATCGGAGGTGCTTCCTCCGATGCGGACCTGGCGTGAAGTTGTATGCCTGAGGTTCGTCCTCAGGTTTTGAAGGTGGTGTTCGCCGGCCGCGGTTGCTGGCCGGGGTCGATCGAGGGTGGTGGGATGAACCAGGGTTTGTTGTCGGCGCCGATGCGGATTTTCCATTTCCCGACGAACCCGGATTTGCGGTGCATCAGCCGGTGATGTGAACGGCACAGCAGGACCAGGTTGTTCATCACCGTCGGGCCGCCGTTCGCCCAGTGCCGGATATGGTGCGCATCAGTCCAGGCCGGTACACATGTGCAGCCGGGGAACGCGCAGCCTCTGTCCCGGGCGATCAACGCCACTCGCTGTTCGGCGGTGACCAATCGTTTTCCTGGTTGCGCATCCAACGGCGCGCCGTGACTGTCGAGCAGGACGGTGGACAGGAAACAATCACAGCCGAGGAGTCTGGTCTGCGACACGGACAGTGGTCCGAGCCAGGGCATGTGCCCGACATCGAGATCCGACTGAGACTCTTCACCATCAGCAGTGGAGGGTGTTGCGGCGCAGTCACGGTGCTCAGCGAGATCACGCGCGTTGATGTGCACGTTCACGTGCGGGCGTTGGCCACCATCGGTACCGGTTTTCGCGCAGTCCAAATACCGGCGGATCAGTTCCGTGAACCCGTCCGCCGTGCGTTTCGCCGCCGACCTAGAATCCGGGGTTCCATCGGGTGCCGGGGTGGGCATCGTCAGGTTCGATAACGCGGAGAGCAGCATTTCGCCGGTGAGGGCGTCGAAATCGCCGCGCACCACCACCCGGCCATTCAACGTCGACGCGATCCGGAGCTCGTTCCGGTCGACGTCTTCGGCGGGCGGAATCTCATCGGACTCGAACAACCGCTCCAACGTCGCGATTACATTCCGCACCTTCGTGGTCGTCGCTTCCACACCCGACGCAGCAGCCAACAACAAATCGATGCACTTCGGTAATGCCTCCTCCGGCATGCCTTTAGGTGGTGACTCGCAGAACGCCACGATCAACACCGCGTGCTCGAACGAGCAATCCCCATCATCGAAGCCTGCCGCCACCGCCGGAAATGGCCGCAACGCTGCACCCAGGGCGGCGATCTTCTTCCCGTCCCGAACCTGCAGCATCGTGTTCGCCGCCAACCATGACCCGACTCGACGGCTGGCAATCACCTGATCATCCGGGCGCAACGACAGTTCGTCCACCACCGCCACCCGCACCGCTTCCAGGCGCAGAATCTCCGCACTCGCCGACACCGCAGCAGCACGCAACTCGGCAGCAGTCAACCGCCACAGGCGTCCGCGTAACCCCACCGCAGAACCAGACACCACGTCCGACAACAAGACACTCATTGAATCCCCCGATCCCCTGCCCAAATCATACTCGAACATACGTTCGGGTCAAGGGTCGATTTCGCAGGGGCTAAGCGCTGATACTGTCGAGGTCGTGGACCACGTCGCAGCAGGCGCCGAGTAATTCGCGATCATGGCTGATGAGTAATACACCGACGCCGGTTTCGGCGGCGCGACTCTCGATCAACCGAATGAGCGCGGCCGTCGTGGCGGCGTCGAGCATCGCCGTAGCCTCGTCACAGATGAGGTATTTCGGTTGTTGCGCCAGCGATCTCGCCAGGCAGGCGCGCTGTAGTTGGCCGTCGCTCACCTGGTGTGGTCTGCGCGACAAGAGATCGGGAGTGAGGCCCACTTCTGCTGCCAGCGCGGCCACATCGATTGACCTACTGGCAATGTCACCGGGTTGGCCGATGATCGAGGCGAGCGTCTGCCGAGGGTCGGTTGATGCGCGAGGTGACTGAAACAGCATGGACACCGTGCCGCGTAGTGCCGCGGGTACCGAGAATTTGGTACCCACAACGGGTGATCCGTCGATCCGCACTTCGCCTGACCACGGTGCATCCAGCGAAGCGAGAATCCTTGCAAGTGTTGATTTTCCGGTGCCCGAAGGCCCGGTCAGGCCGATCAGCTTTCCCGACGGAATCTCGAGCGAGACGTTCTCGAGAACTGGCCGGTTGCGACGGTAACCGCTGGTGATTCCCAGAGCTTGCAGACTCATGTCAGCCCACCTTCCGCAGCGTTCGGTACGTGCGGTCACCCAATGTGACGAGTTCGGTCGGGCCACCGGATTGTTTCGACTCCGGGCGTCGTAGGTGATAGACGCACTCCTCGGGGAGATCGGTGAGTTGCGGTGGCGATCCCGGCATGGGAGTCAAACCTCTGGAAGGTAAGGCGCCGAGAAGGTCTCGGGTGTAATCGTGAAGCGGATCTTGGAACACCAGCGCGGCCGGACCGGTCTCCATGATGCGTGATGCGTACATGACGGCAAGTCGATCCGCGACACCGTTGCGGGTAAGGGATGCCAGGTCATGGGTGATGAGCAGGACCGCCGCTCCGGCGTCCGCGCACTCTCGAAGTAATCCCATGACGTGGTCGGTGAGTTCGCGGTCGAGGTTGGCGGTGGGTTCGTCTGCGACGATCACCGACGGATTCCCGGCCAGCGCACCGGCAATGGCCACGCGTTGCGCCATGCCGCCCGACAGTTCGTGCGGGTAGCAGTCCAGGGCCGACGGTTCGAGTCCGACGCGAAGTGCCAAGGCATCGCAAGTGTGATAGCTGCCGAGTGCGTCGATCGTCTCCTGTAGCTGCGATCGCGCAGTGCGGACGGGGGTGAGATGTGTTGCGGCGGATTGTGGAACGAGAGCCACGTGCCGCCCACGGAACGCGGTGCCGGAGAAGACGTCGATCTCGAGGTCCGGTGTTCCGACGGTGACCGTTCCGGTTCGAGAAGCATTCGGCGGCAACATGTTCATGACCGAGGTGGCGATGATCGACTTGCCACACCCCGATTCCCCGACAAGTGCGGTCACCGTGCCGGCTGGAACGTCGAGGTCGATGTCGCTCGCAGCGTGAACTACCGATCCTCCGAGTAGAGGGATCCTGACGGTGAGAGATTCGATGCGCAGGCCGTGGTTCACAGTCGCAACTCCGAAGGTCGAGGGGGCGTGAGCATCGACCGCAGGGCCGAACCGGCGACGGCAACTGCGACGGTGGCGATCACGAGAACTGCGGCGGGGAATACCAGCGTCCACCAACCGCCGAGGAGCAGAGAACTGCGTGCCTCTTCGAGAAGCGTCCCGAGACTGGGCTTGTGCGGGGGAAGGCCGAATCCCAGGAAGGACAACGTCGATTCGTGCCAGACGGCGTGGGGCAGCAGGAGAACGACTGCGATCAAAGCCTGCGGCGCCGTCGCCGGCACGAGGTGGCGCATGATCACGTGACGTCGACTGGCTCCCGCGAGAATGGCGGCGTCGATGTAGGGACGCTCGCGCAGACTCAAGATCTCGGAGCGGATGATCCGGGCCACTTGGGTCCAGTGGGTCAGTGCGATCGAAAGCACGATGGCGGCAATGCTTCCACGGAACATCGCGACGATGACGATGCCGAGCAACAGGTGGGGGAGTGCGTTGACGGCATCGGTGCCGCGCATGACGAACCTGTCCACCCAGCCGCCGACCAGTCCGGCCGTAGTGCCGACGGCGACGCCGATCACCGTGGCGAGCAGCGCGCAGGCGAGTGCGATCAGGAGTGAGGTTCTGATGCCTGCAGCTATGCGCACGAACAGATCTCGGCCCGCCGAGTCAGTTCCGAACGGGTGATCGAACGACGGAGCCAGGCGAGCCGCCGAGAAGTCTGTGACTCGGTCGTCGACGTCGGCCAACCATGGGACCAACGCCGCGTACAGCGCCACGAGGATCAGCACGCCGACGGCGATCTTGAAGCGTCGTTCAGCCATCGGTACTCACTCTCGGGTCGAGTACTGCAACGAGGACGTCGGCAATCAGTGAGCCGAGCATGACCGTCAATGTCGTACCGACGGTGAGGAACGCGAGCAGTGCCATGTCGAGGTCACGGGCTGACGAGACGATGGCGCCGGCGATCCCTGGCCAACTGAAGACCTCTTCCACCAGCACTGCCCCGACTATCAGCTCGGGCAGTCGCACGCCGACGATGTTCACGAAAGGCGCCAGTGAGGTCGGCAGTATGTGGCGTTTCGTGATGGTCGGCGTCGGGATTCCGCGTGCTACGGCGCCCGCGACAAATCCCTCACTTTTCGAACCCACGACGGATTCTCGGACCGCGAGTAGGAGCCACGGCATCTGCGAGATGGAGAGGACCGTCACCGGTAGGACCAAGTGCCGGATCACCTGTCCCGGTGTGGGATCGGCACCCCCGTCGGTCAACCCGGCGACCGGGAGCCAGCCGAGAGTCAACGCGAAGAGCGCGATGGCACCCAGCGACAAGACAAACGGCGGAAGTCCTTGGACCACGACGCTCAGCCCGGACACGGTCTTGTCCAAGAATCCTCCACTGCGGATTCCGGCGAGAACACCGAGTGTCAGCGAGGCGAGAATCGCGATGAGGAGTGAGATACCGACCAGCAGCAGGGTCCATGGCAGACGCTCGGAGATAACTTGGGAAACAGGCTGATTGAACGATCTGGAGATCCCGAGATCACCGGTGAACACGCCCTGGAGCCAATTCCAGTACGTGCTGTACCAGGGGTTGTCGAAACCCATCTGATCGGCGATCAACGCTTTGTCCGCGTCGCTGGTCGTCATGTATCGCGTGCCCAGGTAGCCGACAAGTGGATCGAACGGTGAGATCGCGGCGGCGGCAAAGAGTCCCGCGGACACCACGGCGATCACCGGCACGATGAACAACACCCGCCGACCGACCATCGTGAGGATGGCCTTTCGGCGGGAGTTGCCACGGTGGCCGAGCGATTGCCGCGCGTCTACCCGAACGTCGACCGCTGTCATTGCCCTCTGGCCCACGTCTGCAGTGACCACCACGGGCCCCAGGTCACACCGTGTGAGTGTGGCTCGAGTACAGGTCCGGACATCTGCCAGTCGGAATCCTTCGAAACGTACGTATGGTCGAGGAATACGAGGATGACAAATCCGGGATCCTCGACGTACGCCTGCTGCACGTCGCGATACGCGGCGTCACGCGTTGCCTGATCCAGGCTGCGGCGTCCTACTTCCAGGCCTGCGTCGACTGCTGGATTGGAGTAGTCGCTGGCGTTGTCGTAGATGCTGCCGACCCCGGGCGCTATGTACTTCGAGTTCAGCGCGTCGTACGCCTGCGTGTCTGGATCGAAAGGTTCGTCTCCACCACCGAGAAGCGTCGAATCCTGGTTGATTCGAGGGTCTATGCGGTCCCAGGAGAGCGCTTCGAGATCCACCTCGATGCCGACAGCGAGAGCATCGGAGGCAAATGCCTGAGCGAGATCACGTCGAACGGTGTCGACGGAGTTGTACATGATCGTGAACTGCGCCCGCTGACCGTCTTTCGAACGGATTCCGTCGGCACCTTCGATCCAGCCCGCTTCGGTGAGAATTCGCTCGGCATCGGCCGGGTCGTAGGCGAAGGTTGCGTTCGGGTTGTACGAATCGCCGTAGACCTCGGGGATCGGAGTGGCGGCGACGCGGCCGTGTCCGCCCAGGACGTTGTCGATCATCGACTGGCGATCGGCGGCGAGGTTGAGCGCCATCCGTACGGCTTTGTCGCCTGCCACGGGATTGTTCGTCGGAAGTGAGAGACCGCGCCAGTCCGCTGACTGATGGGCAGTCACCGACATGTTGTCTTTGCCCGAGAACGTATTGGCAAGCAGTGGAGGGAGATTGGTTCCGTCGATCTCGCCGGATACCATACGTTGGGCGCGGGTGTTGTCGTCCGGAACGTAGAGGAGAGTGAGCTTCTTGATCTCCGGTGCACCGTCCCAGTAGTTCTCGTTCGCCTCGAAGACCGCTCGATCCGGTGAGAGATCGACGAGTGTGTACGGACCCGTACCGACAGGCGCGGTGTTCAACGGCGATTCGGCGGCCAGTCCGGGTGTCGCGAGGGATTCCGACGGGACCATGCCGATCAGCATCTTCGTCAGCAGGGGCGCATACGAGTAGGCGAGACGAAACTCGACTGTGCTGTCGTCGACGGCCACGACGTCGCTGATCATGTCGTACGACGAACGCGCTTCGGAGGCGGAAGCGGGATCGAGGATCGCCTTGTACGTGGCAACCACGTCGGCGGCGTCGAAGGTCGACCCGTCGGAGAAGGTGACGCCGTCACGTAGCTTGACCGTCCAGACTGTCGCGTCGGCATTGGCAGTGGGCATCTCCGCGGCCAGAGACGGCTCGAATCCCGGCATGCCGGTCCCTCCGGTGAGCCGGACGAGGCCGTCGTACATCTTGGCCTCACCGGCAGCGCCGAAGCCTGCGACCGGGTTGTAGCCGCCCAGCTCGTAGCCGTCGGCCAAGACCAGGCCGTCGTTGTTGCCCGAGGATTCGGTGCCAGTCGGGCTACTGCACGACGTGATCAGAAGTGCGCCGATTGCGGCGGTTGCGGTGAGCGTCAGAACGCCTGGTTTGTGGAGTTTCACGGGTGTCCTTTCCTTGGTGGACAGGTGTACGAAAACATCTGTTCACCTATTCAGGTATTCATATGATCTCATCTCGAAACGGATATTTCGCACAAAGGCCGAACGCTGGGACCTTGGCCCCGCCAGTGGCACTCCGAGAGCCCTGTTATCGCAGGCCGTAGTCTGTTCACCGTGCGCGTACTAGTAATCGGCTCCGGAGCCCGTGAACATGCCCTCCTTCTCTCTCTTGCTCGCGATCCAGGTGTCACGGCCCTGATCTGCGCGCCTGGCAATGCCGGGATCGCAAAAATCGCCGAGCAGCACCCCATCGACGTCGCTTCGGGTGACGCGGTTACCGCGCTGGCCCAGAAGGTCGAAGCCGACCTCGTCGTCATCGGACCCGAGGTTCCGCTGGTCCTCGGTGTCGCAGACGCGGTGCGCGCAGCAGGTATCGCCTGCTTCGGGCCTTCGGCCGACGCCGCCCGCATCGAGGGATCGAAGGCTTTCGCCAAGGACGTGATGGCTGTCGCCGGCGTCAAGACCGCTCACAGCGAGATCGTCGACAATCCGGCCAAGCTCGACGAAGCACTCGACCGCTTCGGTCCCAACTGGGTGGTCAAGGACGACGGACTGGCCGCGGGTAAGGGCGTAGTCGTCACGACGGATCGTCTCGCCGCGCGCGATCATGCCGCAGAACTGCTCGAGACCGGACACCCGGTTCTCCTCGAGTCCTTCCTCGACGGTCCGGAAGTTTCGCTCTTCTGCCTCGTCGACGGCGAAACTGTGATCCCGCTGCTCCCGGCTCAGGACCACAAGCGAGTAGGCGACGGAGACTCCGGACCCAACACCGGCGGCATGGGCGCGTACACCCCATTGCCGTGGCTGCCCGACGAGATGGTCACGCAGATCGTCGACGACGTCGTCAAGCCTGTCGCTGCCGAGTTGGTCGCGCGCGGTAGCAGTTTCTCCGGCCTTCTCTACGCCGGTCTGGCGATCGGTGTCGACGGCCCGGCCGTCGTCGAATTCAACTGCCGGTTCGGTGACCCCGAAACTCAGGCCGTGCTTGCTCTCCTCGAAACGCCGCTGGGCGGTCTACTCAATGCGGCCTCGACCGGAACACTCGATTCGGTCGGTCCGTTGCAGTGGCGCGACGGTTCCGCTGTCACGGTCGTGATTGCCGCGGAGAACTACCCGTCAACCCCACGCACCGGCGACGTGATCACCGGAGCCGACGCCGACGGAGTCCTGCACGCCGGTACCAAGAAGCGTGAAGACGGTGCCGTCGTCTCGGCCGGCGGGCGTGTGCTGAGTGTTGTCGGAGTGGGCAAGGATCTGACCGAAGCTCGCGACGACGCCTACGCAAAGATCGCCGACGTCAAGCTTCCCGGCGGTCATTTCCGCAAGGACATCGGACTCGGCGCCGTCGAAGGTCGCATCTCAATTCCCTGACTCGTTCTTTCGGAGGGCCGGTGAACTTTCTGTTCATCGGCCCTTTTCATGGAAAATCAACGGTTCCTCGAAGTTACCCACGAGTATGGACTTCTCGTTCGGTTTCTCCCGGTATATCTCAGCGCGGGGGTCACGGAAAGAGAAGGGCACACTTGAGCATTCGCGCTGGATCCAACGAACGGCACGCACGTACCAATTCCACGCTCTCGCGTAGAAACTTCTTGGCAGCAACAGGATTAGCTGTGGGGGCCGCCGCACTCTCGTCCTCGTGGACCACGGCGGCCGCTGCGCCCAGACGAGCATTGAACGACGGAGACCGTGTCCCCGCGCTCGTGATCGGCAGTGGATACGGCGGTGCCGTTGCGGCACTTCGCCTGACACAGGCCGGTATCGACACGCACATGGTCGAGATGGGGAAGTCGTGGACCACACCAGGGTCCGACGGCAAGATCTTCTGCCCGATGCTCTCGCCCGACGGTCGGTCCTTCTGGCTCAGAGACCGTACAGTTCAACCGGTTTCACACTTCTCCGGCGGCTCGGTGGACAAGAACATCAGCCGCTACGTCGGTGTTCTCGACGCCGAGGACTTCGGCGGGATCAAGGTCTACCAGGGCCGAGGGGTCGGCGGTGGGTCGCTGGTCAACGGCGGTATGGCCGTCACACCCAAGCGTAACTATTTCGAAGAGATCCTGCCCGGTGTCGATTCCAACGAGATGTACTCGACGTATTTCCCGCGCGCGAACGCTGCGCTCGGAGTCAACAACATCGACCCGGCCTGGTTCGAATCGACCGAGTACTACAAGTTCGCGCGGACGGGGCGAAAGACCGCTGAGAGATCCGGTTACACAACAACGTTCGTGCCGAATGTCTACGACTTCAACTACATGAAGCAAGAAGCTGCCGGCCAGGTCACCAAGTCCGCTCTGGTCAGTGAGGTCATCTACGGCAACAATGCCGGAAAGAAATCTCTGGACAAGACGTACCTCGCTGCGGCATCCGCCACCGGCAAGCTCACCATTTCAGCTCTGCACGTCGTGACCTCGGTTTCCCCGGCCGCGACCGGCGGTGGCTATCAAGTGGTGATGAACCAGATCAACGAGCAGGGCAATACCGTCGGCACCAAGACAGTGACGGCGGACAAGGTCTTCTTCGCGGCCGGCAGTATCGGGACCAGCAAGCTCCTGGTCGCGATGAAAGCGCAAGGGCAGCTGGCGAATTTGCCGGGTGCAGTTGGACAGGAATGGGGTCACAACGGCAACGTGATGGTGGGCCGCGCCAATCACATGTGGGACGCCACCGGTGCGAAGCAGTCCGCGATCCCCGTGATGGGTATCGACAACTGGGCCGACACATCCGCTCCCGTCTTTGCGGAAATCGCACCCTTCCCGGCCGGTACCGAACTGTGGGTCAGCCTGTACTTGGCGATTGCCAAGAATCCGCAACGTGCTCAGTTCCAATTCAACTCGGCAACAGGCAAAGTCGGATTGAACTGGCAGCGCTCGCAGAACCAGCCGTCGATCGACATGGCGAAGAAGCTCTTCGACAAGATCAACAAGAAGGAAGGCACGATCTACCGGACCGACCTCTTCGGCCCGACGCAGACGTGGGGCGATCAGTTGACGTACCACCCCCTCGGCGGTTGTGTGCTCGGCAAGGCGACCGACGGCTACGGTCGACTCCCGGAGTACCCGGGTCTGTACGTCATGGACGGATCCCTCGTACCGGGCAATGTGGGAGTCAATCCGTTCGTCACCATCACCGCTCTGGCCGAACGGAATATCGAGAACATCATTGCGAACGACATGAACTAGGGCGGTAACTCGTCAGCAGGTGCGGTGCGGTGCGGCAGGTGCTGCACCGCACCGCTTCTGTGTGTCCCGGAGTGTCACCGCGGTGCGTGATCTCGCAATGATCGATTGACTCGGTCGAGGATACCGACGGCAGTGGTCAATGTGTCGAGGTCGCCCTCGTCGAGGGCCGCCAATTCTTCGGCGAGAACGCCGATGCGTAGTTCGGATCGACGGTCTCGTCGCGCGCTTCGCTCGTCCTTCACGAAAAGTGTGCTCACTCGGCCGTCCGTGGGATCGGGTCGCCGCTCGATCAGGTCTTTGTCGGAGAGGATGCGCACCAGCGTGCTGACGGTGTTCGGGCGTCTGGAGAGGCGATCGGCCACGGCCCCGATGCGAGTGCCCGGATGGTGTGCGACATCGTGAAGTACTTCGGATTGTGCCTCTGGCAGAGTCGCGTCGGTACCCGACGTATCCATGTATTCCCGCAGCGCTCGACGCAATTCGAACGCCGCAGCGATGAGTGATCTCGATGCTTCTTCCGCGGTGGGCACGCGATCGGAGTAGCGATCGACCTCGTGTGATCCACGCCCTGGAACTGTATCTGACACAGATATAGTTTACAGTTCTTCAGAGGGTAGGGTCACCTAACCATGACGGAAGATGAAGCTGTCATGCCGCACGACGTACGGGACACGATCATGAATTTTCGAAAGAAGTCACGCAGTGTAATGCTGATCGGCGCACTGACATTGGTGGCAGCTCTCAGTGGCTGCTCGAGCGAGGACGCGTCGCCCACAGATGCCGAGATCAGTGCGTCGGCTCCGGCGGACTCTGCGTTTGTCGCTCCGCGAGAAGTCCCGGTTGGAATGGGGAGCGGAAAGTCGGACGGCGAGTTCCCTCGTACCGTCTCACACTTCAAAGGGGACACCACGATCGAATCGCAGCCCGAAAAGGTTGTCGTCATCTCGACCGGGCAAGCAGATGCTCTCCTGTCGCTCGGTGTCGTGCCCGCAGGTTCGACGCGTGGTGACGGTGCGGACCTGGTGCCTCCGTACTTGTTGTCTGCATACCCCGAATTCCGTACTCAGCTAAGTGATGTCGTTGACGCAGGTGGACGCTTCACACCGAATTTCGAAGCGATCGTCACGCTCGATCCTGACCTGATCTTGATGAATGTTGCAGGAAAGGACGCTGATTCGCTGTACGACCAGCTTTCTGCCATCGCACCCACGGTGGCAACACAGGGAACCGGCGTCTACTGGAAGCAGGACTTCCTGCTGGTTGCCGACGGGGTAGGTAAGACGCAGCAGGCGACGGTACTGCTGGATACCTTCAATACCGATGCCGCGGCCCTCGGTGCTTCCCTCTCGTCGCCGCCGACGGTGTCGTTCACGCGCCAGAACGGAAATCGTCTGCGCATCTTCGGTATTCCTTCGTTCACCGGCAGTATCGCCGAGGATGCCGGCTTGACCCGTCCGCAGTCGCAGCAGTTCGACGACACTTCCCGAGACATCAGTGAAGAAGAGTTGAACGTGGCGGACGCCGACTGGATCTTCTACGGCGTGCAGGGCGGGGACCCGGCGACATTGACGAACGCGCCGTTGTGGGCGCAGTTACGTGGTGTGGTCGCCAACCATGCCGTCGCTGTTGACGATGACGTCTTCTACCTCAATACCGGGCCGACTGCGGCTCGTGAAGTGCTGAAGGTTCTGCAGAGCGCATTGCAGCAGTAGTCGATTCAGCTTGGTTGTGAGTGCCGACGAATCGGAAGAGGGCTCCACCCGCCGTGACGGCAAGCGTCGCGAGAATGGCTCCGGCGATGACGTCGGTGAGCCAGTGCGCACCCAAGTAGAGGCGAGTCAGCGCGACGACGACGGTGACCGTCACGGCGAGGAGCATCAGAAGGCGTTTGACGGCCGGTGTTCGGTCGACGCTCGCAACGAGAACGGCAATGCCGAACAGCGCTGCTGTGCCCGTCACGTGACCGGAGGGGAACGAGTGGCCGGTCTCGAGAAGAACCTGGATGTTGGTCGGCGGACGTTCGCGACCGACGAGCGCTTTGATTACCGTGCTGGCGACCGCCGCCCCGCCAACGGTTCCGATCACGATCAAGCCCGGAACGACCGAACGCGCTCGCCATGAGATGAGCACTCCGCTGGTGATCCCGAGTAGCGCGGTGGCGACCGGGCTACCGAGATCTGTGACGGCGACCGCGATCTGGTTCAGGGCGCCGCTCCGATGATCGACCATCCAGTCGGTCACCGGCCCGTCGAAGCTCGTCAACCACCCGCTTCCATACACCTGGATCGACAGCGTCACCAGTGCAAGCACGAGTCCGCACGTGCGAAGGGCTGTAGACCGAACGCTGGAAGCTCGGTAGATCGAACCGAACGCGAACAGAGCTGCGGCCACCACGATTGCGGCAACCGCGATCTCTGCGGTGGTGCTCTCGGTCAGGACTTCGGTGACCACGTTTCGCACGGTCGACACAGTTGCAGGCATGAATGCAGTGTGACGAGCCGAAGCTGAAGAAACGCTGAACGGAACTCGGCTCTGGGTCTACCGTCTGCTCTACTGGGTGCATCCGAACAACTGCGTGGCGACGAAACGGGGCCGGTGGTGCGAGTACTGGTGGTCGAAGACGAAGTGCGCTTGGCCGAGACGATCCGGCGGGGATTGGTGGCCGAGGGATTCGTGACCGCGGTCGAACTCAACGGTGACGACGGATTCGCGACTGCGTGCAGTGACGAATTCGACGTGATCGTTCTCGACATCATGTTGCCGGGCAAACACGGGTACGACATCGTGCGGGATCTACGCGCCCGGGAGATCTGGACGCCGATCCTCATGCTCTCGGCAAAGGACGGCGAATACGACCTGGCTGATGCATTCGATCTCGGCGCCGACGACTACCTGGTCAAGCCATTCTCGTTTGTCGTGTTTCTCGCTCGGCTGCGCGCACTGGTGCGTCGCGGCGCTCCACAACGTCCGGCGATACTCTCCGTTGGAGACCTGTCCCTCGACCCGGCCAAACATCAGGTGAGCAGAGCGGGAATCGAATTGACCCTGACGCCAAGGGAGTACAGCGTTCTCGAATTCTTGATGCGCAACAATGGTGTGGTGGTCACGAAGACCGAGATCGTTCGCTCTGTCTGGGACACCAACTACGAAGGTGACGAGAACATCGTCGAGGTGTATATCGGTTACCTTCGTAAGAAGCTCGACCTCCCGTTCGGAACTCAGAGCATCGAAACGGTCCGAGGCGTCGGGTACCGCTTTGTCGGCACTGCCTGATCTTCAGTCGTTCGGTACCGGAATCGTCACCTCGAATCGACTTCCACCGCCCGCCCTCTCGCTGACGGAAATGGTTCCGTGGTGCGCCGCAACTATTTCCGACGCGATGGCGAGTCCGAGTCCGGACCCGCCTCCCTGCCTCGACCGCGGCTGGTCCAGGCGGACGAAGCGTCCGAAGATTCGTTCGCGTTCTGCTGCAGGGATTCCGGGCCCGTCGTCCTCGATCACGATGTGGGCTTCGTTTCCGGCTTCGGAGCACTCGAGATACACGAGGGTCTCCGCATGCCGCACTGCATTGTCCACGAGGTTTCGCACCATCCGCGTCAATGCTCTCGGGTCTCCGGAGACCCGAACCGGAGCCACGGCAGCGGCGACCGTAACTGCGGAGATACCGTCGATCCTTTTCTGCTCGGCGAACAAGATGTCATCGAGGTCGACGTCGACGACGATGCCGAACTTTTCGAGTTCGCTTTCGTCAGAGCGCGCGAGAATCAACAGGTCTTCGATCAACTGCCGCATTCGGCGCGCCTCGGGAAGTAGTGCGTCTTCGATCAACGCGTCGTCGAGGAGATCCGGGCGTCGGTGTGCCAGTTCGAGGGCCGTCGTGATCGTGGAAAGCGGACTGCGTAACTCGTGTGAGGCATCGCTGACAAATCGTTGCTGGGCCAGCGCACCTTCGTCGAGGCGCGCCAGCATGTCGTTCATTGTTGTTGCCAGTCGGGCTATCTCGTCGTTCCCTGACGGGACAGGCACTCGTTCACCTTGACGCCCACTCGAAATCGACGCTACCCGAGCGCGGATGCGTTCGACCGGAGCGAGGGCCGAGCCGACAAGGCGGTAGGTGGCAAACGCAGCCAGCCCCAGGACCAGGGGTCCGACTATGGCTAGCAGAACGGCAACGGTCGTCACCACGGTTTCAACCGGTTCGCGGTCGGCGCCGACGAAGACGGTGACTGGTCCGGTCGGCGTCTGAGCGCCTCGCCCGATCAGCCAGTAGTCCTCGTCGTCGGACTTCTTGACCCTTCCGAGAGCGTCCGACTCGTCAGGGCCGAGAAAACGTTCGGACAGGAGGTCGCTGTCGGTTCCCGGTGATTGGGCGACTATTCGGTGATCGGCGTCGACGATCTGCACGATTCCGATCTGACTGTCTGTGGACAGAAGCGAAGGGTCGAGATCGGCCGGGTTCTTTCCGTTGAGCTGCTGGACCAATTGCGTGGCGCGAGCGTCGGAGCTGTTCAGTGCGGACAGATGCAGGGAGTTTGCCAGCACGAAAATCAGTGCAAGCCCGGCGATCACCAGGCAGAAGGCGATCACGAGTGTCGAAGCCACGGTCGACCGCGCGCGCACGCTCCACCGGGACGGGTGCAGAATCGACGAGGCAAGATGCTCCATGACGTCCAGTCTGTACTCTCCGGCGCAATCGCGGCGAACGTTCTCAGCTTCCCTTCAACAACCAGGTGCCACGCTGGCCGACATGGCGTTCACGCGTGAAATGGCGAGCAAGGTCCCAGAGGTCACACTGTACTTCTGGCTGATCAAGATTCTGGGCACGACGGTGGGGGAGACTGCCGCGGATTCACTCGACGCGGATCTAGGTATCGGACTGATCGGCACCGCTGCGTTGACTTCGGTGTTCTTGGTCGTCGCGCTGATCATCCAGTTCACGCGGAAACAGTATGTACCGTGGGTTTATTGGCTGGTGGTAGTTCTGATCAGCGTAGTCGGAACGCTCATCACCGACATTCTGACCGACGATCTCGGTGTACCGCTCGAAGTGAGTACGGGAGTCTTTGCGGTTGCCCTGGCCGCTACGTTCGGGATCTGGTTTGCCAGTGAACGGACGTTGTCCATCCACAGTATTCGCACGCCGAAGCGCGAAGCGTTCTACTGGTTCGCCATCCTGTTCACATTTTCACTGGGAACGGCGGCAGGAGACTTGATTGCCGAACAGGTGGACCTGGGGTATGCGAAGTCTGCTGTGTTGTTCGGCGTCGTGATCGCCGTAGTGGCCGCCGCGCACTTCGGCCTGAAACTCAATGCTGTACTTGCATTTTGGATCGCTTATGTTGTCACTCGTCCATTGGGAGCGTCCATCGGTGACCTGTTGACCCAAGACCGAGATGAGGGCGGCTTGGGATTCGGGCCGACGGTGGTGAGCATTGTCTTCACGATCGTGATCGTCGCGCTGGTCGCCTTTCTCACTGGCACCAAAGTCGATGTTCTGCCAGAACCGAGCAATGAACGGCAGCCCGCAGACGCACAAACGGGTGACGCGGTCCGGTGAGATCGGCGAGTTCGATCGCACTTGTTCGGACCGCGTCACCCGTCTAGAGGATCAGGCCACTCGCTTGGCGGTGCGGCCGCCGAATTCGAGCATCACGGCGCGACCGGTGTCGTCGGTGACGAAGCGTCCCAACGCCCGGGTGGTGTCGGCGCGCGCAGCGAAGTCACGGTCGTTGAGGAAGGCGATCGGGATTGCCGGCGGCCAGACGATGTCCTCGTATTCACCGAGATCCTGCGCGCTGCCCATCCGGATGCCGATTCCCTCGTCACCGGGGGCGACGGTCATCGTCAGTGAGCCGGCCTGATACTTGCCCAGGACTGCGTCGACGGCAGCGGGTTCGGGCTCGACCACGTCGAGGGATGCCGGCGTGGGTAGTTCAGTGAGGTTGGCCATGCACCAGTCGACGATCTTCTTGCCGATTCCGCCGCCGAGGGCGTTGGTCAGCACGGTGACGGCGAAGTTCTTCTCGGGCACTGTCATGAACTCGGAGACCTGGAGGTTGCTCACGTTTCCGCCGTGCCGCACTACCTGTGTGGTTCCGTATCGAGTCAACAGCCATCCCAGGCCGACTTCTTCGAACATCATCGCGGCGGGACGCTGCGGCTTCTGCATCAACAACCGGGTGGACTCGTCGAGCGGCTGTCCTTCGCCGGGGTGTTCGCCAGACAGTGCGTAACGTGCCCAGACGAGTTGGTCTCGCACCGAGGACCACATTCCGCCGCAAGGGATCATGCCGCGGTCCAGTCCGGTTTCGTTGGACACGAACGGCACACCGTCGCGGATGTAGTGACCGAGTGCGAACCGGTGGGTCATCACGTCCCAGGGCAGGAAGGCCGAGTTCTTCATGTCGAGGGGGTCGAGCACGCGCTGCTTGACCAGCTCTTCGAAGGTCAGTCCGCTGATCTTGGCCACGACATGTCCGGCGAGAACGAATCCGGAGTTGCTGTAAGAGAAGACTTCTCCGACGGGAAATTCTTGTCGCAGTTCGTTCAGCCGTGAAACCGAGCGTCCCAGGGCGTCTTCGCCCCAGCCTGCCGAGAGGCCCGCGTCGCCGGTGAATCCGCCGGTGTGGGTGAGGAGATGACGCATCGTGACTGTGCGCGTGGCTGTTTCGTCGGCGAAGGTCAGTTCGGGGACGTACTCGACCAACGGGGTGTCGAGATCGAGTAGGCCGTCCTCGACGAGTGCCATTGCGGCTGTTGCGGCGAACACCTTTGTGGTGGAGCCGATCATGAACATCGTCTTGTCGGTGACCGGGAGTTGGGTTTCGACGCTCTCGATGCCACTGGTGACGACGATGTCCTTGTCGCCGTGCACGATGCCGACCGAGACGCCGGGGATGTTTGCCTCGACCCTCCACTGATCGACGAGTTCTTGAAGCTGTTCTTGCATCTTTGATTCCTCGAGTTCGCTGGCGTTCTGTGTTTCGGCGTTCTGTGTTTCCGTCATCGTATGTGTATCGGTCATCGTCACGCGTTAACCCGTGGTAGGAAGCGGAATCCGACGTACACTCCGTCTCGGTGCGGCCGTACCGTCGTCCAACCGGCGGCCCCGGGTTGACGGGTGGTCCAGGTCCCCGGGATCTGCGACGGTACGAGAGTGGCTACCGTTGCAGGCTTCTTCGGAGCTGTTTCGTCTTCCTCGGGATTCGGGATTACGTCGCCGATGACGGTGATCACGGCCTCGTCAGCGGACTCTCCACGACGGAACTCGATTGCTATCCCGCCCGAGCTGTACTTTCCCAGAACCGAATCCGGAATCGACTCCACACTCGCGGGGTTCGGGGCGAGGGCTTGCGGAGGTTCGAGTCCGACCAACGCGGCCGCGGCTTCGGTGAAGAGATCACGGTAGAGGCCGTCGGCCTTGCCGCCGCTGGTCAGCAGTGCGATCGCGACATTGTGGCGGGGGAAGATACGCAGATATGCGTGCTGCCCGATGGTGCTGCCGTCGTGCCCGAAAATCTCTTCGCCCGACCAGGTTTCGTGGAACCAGCCCAAGCCCCAACCCGACTTGTCCGGGAACAGTTCGCTGATGTCGATTTCGGGTGTGCGCATCGCGGCGGCCGATTTTTCCGACACGATCCGTACGCCGTCGACGCTCTGTCCTTCGAGAAGACCGAGTTCCGCGAACGTGAGTAGATCTCCGATGCTGGCAGTGATGCAGCCGGCGGGCCCCATCGAGCGGGTGATCGGCCAGACGGGCATCACGACGGAGTTCCCCGTATGACCCGCTGCCACAGAGTATCTCGGTGTATCTCCGGTCAACGTGAGTGTGTGCGCGAGGCCGAGCGGATCGATGATCCGCTCCTTGAGGATGTCGTCCCAGATGCCGCCGCGAAGAACCTCGACGATACGAGCTGCAAGGACGTACGCGGAGTTCGAGTACGCGAAGCCGTCCTCGAGTGGATGAACCTGACGGAAGTCACGCAGGCCCTCGACGTAGCGTTCGACGACGTCGTCGCCGCGACCCTTGTCGATGAACAGGTCACCGTCGATTCCGTTGCGATGGTTCAGAAGTGCGCGAACCGTGATGCGGGCAGCTGTTTCCTCGTCCTGCAGTGCGAAATCGGGCAGGATCGACCGGACGGTCGCGTCCAGGTCGAGCAAGCCTTCGTCGACAAGCTGCATGACCAGCATCGCGGTCCATACCTTGGTGATGGATCCGATCTGGAACAGGGAGTCGGTGGATACCTCGACCCCGGTGTCTGCATTGATCACGCCGGAAGCCACCGTCGTACGGGTGATTTCCTTGCCGTTGGAATCGAGTGTGAGAATACCGAATTGAGCACCGGTGACGCCGTAACGCTCACACAGTACGTCCAGCGAACGCTTCCACGCGTCGGCTCCGGCAGACGCGTTGGCCAGGCCGGTCTTGGGCAGCTTCGCGGAGGTGTATCGCTTGACCCATTCGATGAGTCGTGTGCTGTAGTCGATTCGGTGCGAGATCGAGCCGTTGACGAGGAACCCGTGGCTTGCACCGGGATACGCCACCAGACGGGTGGGTACGTGCTGCTGGCGCAGTGCGGCGAACCAGGCCTCGGCTTGACCCAGCGGGCACCGCTCGTCCGACTTTCCGTGCAGGATCAGCGTCGGGGTCACCACGTTCTTCACGGCGGCGAGCGGTGAGGCTGCCAGGAGCCCCGCGGAGTTCTCGGGAACAGTCGTGCCGGTGGCGAGTGACGCGAGGTGCGGACCGAAATCGCAGACTCCGGCCATGGCGTTGAAATCGCAGATCAGCCCGCCGGCAACCGCAGCGGCAAAACGATCCGTCGCGGACGTCAGGTGACACGTACTGTATCCGCCGTAGCTGTACCCGGTGATCGCCAGACGGTCCCCGTCGACAAGTCCCTCGGCGACAAGCGCGTCGATCGGCTCGAGGAAGTCGGCTTGGTCGGAGGTACCCCAGGCGCCGTTGACGGCGTACATGAAGTCTGCGCCGTACCCGTCCGACCCACGTGGATTGAGGGTCAGGATGCGCCAACCCTGGGCGGCGAGAACCTGGTGGGCGGGGTGATAGGTATCTGCAACGCCGGTCCACGCGTTGTGCGGTCCGCCGTGAATGTCGAGCAGAAGGGGTGCGGCACCACTGGTTTCGGGAGCGGACAGCAACCAACCATGCACGGTGCGGCCGTCGGAGATGGTGAACTCGCGTTCCTCGGCGGCAAACAGTGTCACCTCGGGGAGTGCTTCTGCGGTGAATTTCGTCAGCGTGGTGACCGCGCCGCTGTCGAGATCGACGAGTGCGACCTCGCCGAAGGACTGCTGCGTGGTGACGATGACGGAGGCGACGCGGGCGTCACGGGCAACGGAGAGCGCCGAGACGACCTCGTTGGGATTGGCGACGAGGGATCGAGAGGTGCCGGTTTCGATGTCGGCCGCGTACAGATGCGTCCATCCACGATCGCGTAGGCAGAACACGATTTCGTCGCGAGTATTCGACAGTGCCGGTGTGCCGCCGGGGTAACCGGGTGCACCGGGCATCACGTTGCGATCGAGATGAGCTGTGAGGGTGACGTCGACCGGTGTCTCGGTTGGGCCGGGGACGGACAGCCGGATCAGGTCTGCAGTTCCGACACGGACCTCGGGAGTGCCGATGGCGACGACCGAATCTCCCTGCGGATGCCACAGTGTGGAGCCCTGCACTCCGGTGGCATGACCGAGTCGCTGCGGGGGAACCGACAGATCGTCGACGAGGATGCGGTAAGCGCTGAACGTGAGGTTCAGATCGCTGTCCGGTTCGAGATTCGCGGTGAAGGCAAGGGCCGTGCCGTCGGGCGACCAGGACGGAACGTCGGCATTCCAATCACCGTCGGTGAGCCGTCGAACTGCCTTCGTCTCCAG
Source organism: Rhodococcus sp. MEB032 (assembly GCF_030208925.1). Lineage (NCBI taxonomy): Bacteria > Bacillati > Actinomycetota > Actinomycetes > Mycobacteriales > Nocardiaceae > Rhodococcus > Rhodococcus sp. MEB032. Next base: position 198,959 of record NZ_JARVSY010000001.1, on the reverse strand, counting down.
ATCGACGGTGTGAAGGTGGCGACGGAAGGTGCCGAGCCAACCGGCACCGTCCACCTTGTATCCGAGTCGGTCGGTGACGATGGGAGCCTTCGGATCGGCGGAGTCCGAGCGTGAGACCACAGCGGCGAACGCGATGGCATTTCCGTCCGGGCTCCAGGCTGCTGCACCGGCGCCGAGGGGGAGTGATGCTGATGTGGTGAGAGTTTCGGCCTCGCCACCGGCGAGCGGGATCAGGTGCAGCTGCGCGGAGTCGCCGACCTTACGCAGGAAGGCAATCGAGGTTCCGTCCGGAGAGAACCGAGGGGCAGAATCGGCGGGCCCTGCGGTGAGGCGGCGAGCCTGGGAATCGCGGGACACCGCCCAGAGCGATGTAGTTGCCTTTCCGGCAACAATTTCCGAGCGAACGAAGACGACCACGGTGCCGTCGGGAGAGATTGAGGTCTCAGTGGGTGTGACCACACGGTGGAGGTCGTCGAGAACAAATGGACGGTCAGTCATGTAGATCCTTCGAATCGGAGAAATAGATGCAGACGTAAAGCTTTGTCTTCCGGCTTATTTCAGAACGCGAATGCCAGGGCCGGCCAGGGTGCCGCCAACTGGTGCATACAGGGCCGTTGCACCGTTGAAGAACATGAAGTTCGGCGACGTGGACACCGGAATGACGTCGGACGAGGTGAACAGTGCTTGTTCCGCTTCCTTCCACACCGAGCAGGATTCCTGCCCGGGCAGAACCGAGGCCTTCGCCGCCAGTTCGGCGTACTTTTGATTGTCGATCGATGCGAAGTTGACACCCGACGGTGGGGTGGGGCCGGCGAAGTACGGAACGAAGATGCTGGGGGTATCGCTCTGGACGGTCAGTCCGATCGAGATCGACCATGACGTCAGGTCTTTCGCTGCGAATGTGTTGGAAATGATGAAGTTGTTGTCACCACCACGAAGCTCTACCTTCGCACCGAGCTCCTGCCACTGCTTCATCGCGTATTCTGCTGCTGCAGAGGTGGTGTCGCGGTAGTTGGCAAAGATGACCGTCAATTGCAGCGCTTGACCGTCCTTGGTCAGGACACCGTCGGATCCGGGCTTCCAACCGGCGTCCGCAAGAGTCTTTTTCGCAGCGGCCATGTCGAACTTCGGAACTACACCGGTGACGCTGTCGAAGTCACACGCCCGCGGATCGACTACTGCCAGTGCCGTAGCTCGTGAGCCTTTGCCACCGGTGTTGATGTCCGTGTAATCGTCGAGATCGATCGCTTGCACGAGTGCGGTGCGTACGGCTTCGTCCTTGGTGGGGAGAGCCGCATTGTGGTTGAAGATGAACTGTCCGCTCAGGGTGTTGGACGTCATCGACTCGAGGCCTGAAGCTTCCACACGTTCGATATCCGCGCCGGCAACCGGGGCCGCGTTGACCGTTCCGGTGAGGACGAGATTCGCCGTCGTCGCGGCGTCGGTCACGACCTTGATCGTGACCGTCTTGGGCACTCCGAGCGTGTCCGACGTGGTTTCGCCGTTCGGCCCCCAGTTGTATCCGTCGCGGCGTTCGAGCGTGACGTGATCGTTGGCCACTACTTCGGTGATCTTGAACAGTCCGGTTCCGTTGCTGCTGCCTCGAACACTGGCAGGGTCGTCGAGGGCTGCCTGGCACGCCATCTTGAGAGCGCCGATGCGCTCGAGGAGGAAGGGCGCGGGTTCCGTTGTCTTGATCGTGAGCTCGTCACCATCAGCGGTTGCTACCGCAGTTTCGGGTACGGATGCTCCCAACCACGGCGAGCCGTTGGTCGTGTCGACGACCCAGTTGATGTTGTTTGCCGCTGTCTGGGCAGTGAAGGTCGTGCCGTCTTCACACGTGATCCCCTTTTTGAGGGTGAAGTTCAGCGAAGTTCCGTTCTCGCTCCATTTTTCGGCCAGATACGAGCCCGCTGCGCGGGTTTTGGGGTCGATGGCCAACAACGAGTCGTTCGTATAGCTGTTGATCGCCTGCGTGGCAGTCAGATTGGTGATCAGGGGATGAAGGTTGCCGGGATCGGTGTTCACGATCGTGGTGAAACTGCCGTCCTTCGCGTAGTCGCCGGAAGAATTGCCGCCAGGATCAGAGGTGCTTCCGCACGAGGCAACCGTGAGAACGCCGATCGTGACCAGAGCCGCAGTGGGCACTGAGCGAGCTTTCATCTGATGCACCTTTTGATCGAAGGAAGTCGTTGATCAATGTTGCGCGAGGGACGTGGCCCAGGTCTCGTTGAATCGACTCATGCTGAGCGCCTGAATCTGTCGGATCGTCACAATGGGTGGTCGTCGTTTCTTGCCGCACCACGGTTCGACTACCGTCGGAGTGTGCGCTCAGAATCTCGTCGATCAGATATCCAGACCTTCCATGTCATGGATGTATGGAAGGCCGCGACCGAACGTCAGCGGACACATGGTGACGTCCTGACCTTGGCGGCAGGTCAACCGTCGACGCCCGCGCCGGCACCGGTGCTACGTGCGACGCGAGAGATTCTGGGCACCGAACTACTCGGGTATACCGAGACTTTCGGGATCCTGCAGCTACGCGAGGCTATTGCGCGCTACCACAGCGAGCGATCGGGAATTGCCGTCGACGCCGAAGACGTGGTGGTGACGACCGGTTCGTCCGGGGCGTTCACCTTGCTCTTCCTGGCCGCGTTCGACGAGGGCGACACCGTGGTGGTTGCTCGACCCGGATATCCCGCGTACCGCAATACCCTTGCCGCTCTCGGCTGCAACGTCGTCGAACTCGACTGCGGGCCGGCAACTCGATACCAGCCGACAGTGGAAATGCTCGAGGCTTTGCCGTCGCCGCCTGCCGGTCTGATCGTCGCGAGCCCGGCAAATCCCACGGGCACGGTGATCTCGCCCGAGGAGCTCGCTGCATTGGCGACGTGGTGCGAGCAGCACGGAACTCTTCTGATCTCGGACGAGATCTACCACGGCATCGGATACGGCGATCAGCACACGTCGAGCGCCTGGGAGACCTCACGCGAATCCGTCGTGATCGGCTCGGTGTCCAAGTACTTCTCGATGACGGGTTGGCGACTCGGGTGGATGTTGGTGCCGACCTATCTTCGGCGCCCGCTGCAGAGACTCGCGTCGAACATGACCGTGTGTCCGCCCGCGATCTCTCAGTACGCCGCCGTCGAGGCATTCTCGGACGAGGCGAAGGTCGAGTTGGACGGGCACGTTCAGCGGTACGCCGTCAATCGTGAACTGTTGTTGACCGGGTTGCCGAAACTGGGCATCACCGAGTTGGCTCCCGCCGACGGTGCGTTCTACGTCTACGCGGACATCGGCCATCTGTGTGGCGACGAGGGCGCCACCGCGTGGTGTGCCCGGTTGCTGACAGATACCGGGGTCGCGCTGGCACCCGGAATCGATTTCGACACCGTCCACGGAAACCGGATGGTCAGACTCTCGTTCGCGGGTGCGACAGCAGACATCCAGGAGGCACTGGCCCGCCTCGAGAAGTGGCTCGGGTAACAAACAGCAGGGTCTTCGAGCTGTTTCGCCATGCGGAGGTGCCCTCTGCTGGCACGATGTCGTGGTGTCTTCTGCAGCTACGCCCAAGGGCGAACGACGTCGCCAAGCTCTGGTGGCGTCCGCTGCTGAACTTTTGCTGGAGGGCGGGTTCGACGCCGTTCGTCACCGAGCGGTGGCAACCAGAGCTGACCTTCCACTGGCTTCGACGACCTATTACTTCGACTCACTCGACGATCTGATCGCGTGTGCCGTCGAGCTCAACGGCAACGCCGACATGGAAGCGATGCGCGCCAGAGTGGCTGCGGTGACCCAACGTCGGCGGGGCGCGGAATCAACCGTCGAACTGTTGGTCGAGCTGCTGCTCGGAGACGAAGAGAAGCGGCCGGAGAGCCGCGAGCGTTTGATCTCGCGCTACGAACGATTCGTCGCGTGTGCCCGTCATCCCGCACTTCGTGACGTGCAGTTGCGCCTACGAGCCCAGCTCGACGACCTGTTGACCGATGCGCTTCGACGCTCGGGCCGGTCGGCTCCCGAGGGGCAATTGCGCCGTCTTGTCGCGATGGTCGACGGTGCGATGATCACGGCTCTGGGGGAGTACGACCCGGACCCACGGGGGTTGGCCAGGGGAATGCTCTTGGAATCGATCGACGTGATGGCGCCGCCGGTCTAGCTCGGTCTCTATCGGGGGTAACGGCACTGCTTGGCCCCCGTTAGACTGAGGCCTCGTGAGCCGCATCCCGAATGTCCTTGCCAACCGCTACGCCAGCCCGGAGCTCGTTGCTCTGTGGTCTCCCGAGTACAAGATCGTGTTCGAGCGTCAATTGTGGGTGGCGGTGTTGCGTGCGCAGGCAGAGCTGGGCATCGACATTCCGGCCGACGCCATCGACGACTACGAGCGTGTCATCGACAACGTCGACCTCGAGTCCATCGCGGACCGCGAGCGGGTCACCCGCCACGACGTGAAGGCACGCATCGAGGAATTCAACGCACTTGCCGGGCACGAGCAGGTCCACAAGGGCATGACCAGCCGCGACCTCACCGAGAACGTCGAGCAGCTGCAGATCGTGCGTTCTCTCGAACACGTCTACAACCACGGCATCGCCGTCGCCGCCCGTCTGGGTGAGCGCGCTGCCGAGTACTCGTCCATCGTTATGGCCGGCCGCTCGCACAACGTCGCAGCTCAGGCCACCACCTTGGGCAAGCGTTTCGCTTCGGCCGCCGACGAGCTGCTGGTTGCACTGACGCGTCTGCGCCAGCTGATCGACCGGTACCCGCTTCGTGGGATCAAGGGCCCGATGGGTACCGCTCAGGACATGCTCGACCTCCTCGACGGCGATGCGGCCAAGCTCGAGCAGCTCGAAGCGAAGGTTGCGGAGCACCTCGGATTCGCTCACGTGTTGACCAGCGTCGGCCAGGTGTACCCGCGTTCCCTCGACCACGACGTCATCTCCGCGCTCGTTCAGGTCGGCGCGGGCCCGTCGTCGTTTGCACACACGATCCGCCTGATGGCCGGCCACGAGTTGGTCACCGAAGGCTTCCAGCCCGGCCAGGTCGGCAGCTCGGCGATGCCGCACAAGATGAACACCCGCTCGTGCGAGCGAGTCAACGGACTTCAGGTGATCCTGCGCGGATACGGCTCCATGGCAGCCGAGCTTGCGGGTGCGCAGTGGAACGAGGGCGACGTCTTCTGCTCCGTCGTGCGCCGCGTCGCGCTTCCGGACGCGTTCTTCGCGATCGACGGCATGTTCGAGACCTTCCTGACCGTGCTGATCGAGATGGGCGCGTACCCGGCCGTCATCGAGAAGGAACTGACCAGGTATCTGCCGTTCCTCGCCACGACGCGCGTGCTCATGGCCGCCGTCCGCGCCGGCGTCGGACGCGAGACCGCACACGAGGCGATCAAGGAGAATGCCGTCGCAGTTGCGCTGGCGATGCGTGAAGAGGGCAAGGAGCCCGACTTGCTCGATCGCCTTGCCGCCGACGACCGTTTGCCGCTCGACCGCGTTGCACTCGACGAGGCCCTGGCCGACAAGGCTGCTTTTGTCGGTGCCGCTTCGGCTCAGGTCGATGCCGTTGTCGCCGAGGTGCAGAAACTTGTCGACGCCAACCCCGAAGCTGCGGCGTACGCGCCGTCGCCGATTCTGTAAGGGCTACGCCCCGTGCGCCTTTTCGGTGGTCACCACTACCGAAAAGGCGCACAGGGTCGGAGACCATGGACTGCATCTTCTGTTCCATCATCGCCGGTGAGGCCGAGGCCAGCGTCGTCTACGACGACGCGAATGTCCTTGCCTTCATGGATATTCGGCCGTTCACATCCGGCCATCTCCTGGTCGTGCCGAAGCGCCACGCCAGTGGATTGTCCACGCTCGATCCCGACGACGGTGCCAGGATCTTCGCCGTCGCGCAGAAGATCGCCGCGGCGATGCGTACCGGATCTCTCCCCGTCGACGGAGTGAATCTGCATCTCTCCGACGGAGCTGTTGCGGGGCAGGAAGTCTTCCATGTTCATCTGCACGTCATTCCGCGAAATCGCGGCGACGGCTTCGGCCTGCGTGCACTACCTCGCACGCCCAATCGGGCAGTTCTCGACAGCACGGCTGCCGTCATTCGCGGTGCACTGAACTAGCGGTGCCGGCCAGTTTCAGGGACTGCCGATCAGTTCGACAACGGAGTCCAGAAGGACACTGCGCCAGCACAACCAGTCGTGGCCGCCGTCGAAGATCCGACACGATACTTGCGCTCCTGCGGCCTTCAGTGCCTGTGCGACCGCTGCGCTGTGCCCGACCATGTCGGACTCGTGCTTACCTACTTCGAGGACAACGCGTAATCCGTCCGGTACGCCGTCGCGCTCGATGCGTGCGGCTATGTCTCCACCCGGCGGGCCGTTTTCCCCGCGCTTCAAGCCGGTTGGCCACCAGAACGAACCGGACCCGCTGGCGACCAGCGCGAAGTGTTCGGGGAATTCGAGTGCTGCGAACATCGAAGCCAGGCCGCCGAAGCTCTGCCCCGAGACCACCGTTCGCGTTCGATCAGACGAGAAAGGTGTGACGGCGCGCACCTGCGGAAGCAGTTCGTCGACGACTGCACTCCAGTAGTCGCGGTTGCACGGCAATTCCTGCGAACGGCGTTGATTGTCAACGGAATCGATGGCCAGCAGAACGCAGGATTTCAGTTTGCCGGTCTGGACCGCACGATCGAAGGCGGCGCCTGCCGGCATGACCTCGGCCCAGTGACGCCCGTCGAGAAGTATCACGAGCGGCCGTTCTTCGAGCGGTGTCAATCCGTCGTCCACGGTCTCGTAGATCCACACCGGCCGCTCGACGTCCAACATCGAACTAGCCCAGGTGAGCTGTATCGACTTCCTGAAAACTGGAGCATCCCAACCGAACTGGACCGGCGCCGAGGGCATCTCGGCGACGGAACGCCTTGTGTCCACACCTGCGGAAAGCGGATTGAGTGGGTCGGCAATTCGGTGCTCGAGCAACCCCAACCAGCGGGTGCGGCGGGTCGAGTCTTCCTTGCCTGCTCCCGGATAGTCGAACTCGTCGACTACGGACTTCGGTACCGGGATGATGCTGTAACTGCTACGCCAGGTGTTCGAGACTTCGGCGGTGTAGAACCACACCGGACTGTCGCCGAGTCGCTGCATCACGCTGAGTTGTTCTGCGTGATGGTCGGTCAGCGAATTTGCATCCAGGTAAACGCGCTCGACCTCGGTCTCCTCGGGCTGACGCCAGAGGAACGTAACTCGAACAGTCTGTGTATCAACGCTTTCGATGATCGGCGTTCCTTGTTGCACTATCCGATTCCAGGACGTCTCGATGTCGGGCGAGGCCGCGAGGGTAGCGGACAATTCGGTCACCGCCTGAGTTAGCATGAGCACAGCCTAACCTAATTTGATGGGCTTTTGAATTCGAGGAGTGGTCCGCCAGTGGGCGTCACAATGAAAAAATCACGCACCCTGAAGGTGCTCTCCGCAGTCTTGGTAGCAGGGTTCGCCCTCGCCGGTTGTAGTTCTGCGGATGCCGATTCCGATGCTGACTCAGCTGCATCGCAGGGTAATTGGCCGCGTACCGTGGAAACGCCGAAGGGGCCGGTGGAGATCACGTCGAAGCCGGAGAGGATCGTCTCGACCAGTGTGACGCTGACGGGCACGCTGTTGTCGATCGACGCTCCGGTGGTGGCTACCGCATCGACGGGACCGAACACCGACGTCTCGGATGTGCAGGGGTTGTTCACACAGTGGGGCGACATAGCAGAAGAACGCGGACTTGCAGTGTTGCCGATGGGCGGTGCGAACGCGGAATCCGTTCTGGCGCAGAACCCGGACCTGATCGTCGTCTCGGCAACTGGAGGTGACTCCGTCGTCGATCTGTACGAACAGTTCACGGCCATCGCGCCGACAATCGTGGTGGACTACGGCGGAAGTAGTTGGCAGGAAGTCGCCGCTGTGCTGGGTAAGGCGACAGGTCTCGAAGACAACGCGGCGGCCACGGTCGCGAAGTTCGACAGCGCAGTAGAGGCCGCGAAGGCCAAGATCACACTTCCCCCGCAGCCGACCACTGCGCTGGTCTACTACGAGGACGGCAGCGGCGCCAATATCTGGACGCACGAGTCGGGGCAGGCGAAGTTGCTCACGGCGATGGGTTTCACGGTCGCCGACATTCCCGAGTCCGCGAAGAGCAGTGAATCCATGGGTAAGCGCAAGGACATCATTCAGGTCTCGGCGGAGAACCTCTACGACGGTATCGCGGGCAACACCCTGATCTTGGTCAGTGCCGACGACGGTGCGGTGAAGGCGGTCGAGGCACTTCCACTGTTGGCCCAGCATCCGGCAATTCGTGATCACCACGTCTATGCCGTGGGTCTGGACACCTTCCGTCTCGACTACTACAGCGCAACCAACATGGTGAACCGGTTGGTCGAGCAGTTCAGCTGAGCCATAAGTACTAGGCCTTTCACCTTCAACTAGTGCTTTGGTAGGAGCCGGGAATCGAACATTCCCTTCACGTTCGCCGAATGTGGGACCAAGTGGTGCGCGCATGCCACCATGAACGTCAATCATCGGATGCGGAATGGGGAGTGGATGTTCGACTCGGCTGGTCAGAATGCCCCGGGGCAAGCCCTGGCATCGCGAGGGTGGGGACGTTTCAACCTGAACAACCCGGCCACGGCGGCCGTGATCGTCGGCCTGCTGAGTGTGCCGTGGGTGTTCGGTCTCGCCAGTCTCAAGACTGAACCCGAGACGAGCAATCGAGTGCTGAGCGATCCGGGAACCGTCGTCGGCATCATGGGTTTCCTGACGGTGTTGACCGTTGTGGCGTGTGCGCGCCGGCGGTACCCGATCGCGTACTACCTCCTGACGTTGGCAGGATCCGGCGGATTGATGCTCTTCCTCGGCAGTCGATCGCTGGGGGCCACGCCGCTTTTCTGGTTCGCGATCATGGCAGTGTCCATCCGAGTGACAGGCATGCGCCTGGTCGGACTGCTGGTCCTCGGAATGGCGATGGACGTGATCTTGGCGATGTATCTCACCGAACGGGACGGGCTGACGGTCGCCGAGGTTCAGGTGGGGGAGTTGCCTCACTTGTTCCTCGAACCGGCGGCAAACACCGTCACGAGTTTTCTGGTCGTCGCAGCCATGGGAAAGATCGTCGCGCGCCTGCGAAAACAAGCAGTGGAGAACAGTCAGGCAGTAGCGGATCTGCACCGGGACCGCGAACGCAAGATCGCGAATGCCGTTGTCGCCGAACGGCAGGACATGGCACGTGAACTGCACGATGTCGCTGCCCACCACATGACCGGCATGATCATCCAGGCTCGTGCCGCCGACAAGTTCTTCTCGAGCAATCCCGAACAAGCACAAGCCCTTCTGGGGGGCGTCATCGAGCAGGGTCAGCGGGCCCTCAACAGCTTGCGGCAGATCGTGGGGATACTTCGCCTGGGTGAGGAAGACCCCGATTTCCCGACGCCCATGGTCTCCGACATCGACGAGTTGGTGGACGACTGCAAGCGCACCATCTCGTCGATCTCGTTGGAGAAGGTCGGCCGCTTCGACGACCTGGACAGCGGAGTCCAGTTGACGTGTTACCGCATCGTGCAGGAGGCGTTGTCGAACGTCCTTCGCCATGCGCCGGGTAGCGAGTCCAAGGTGTGTCTGAGTCGAGAAGCCGGTGCGGTGAGGGTACGGGTGGTCAATACTCTCGGGAATGCTCGCCCGGCCTCCGACGGGCAAAACCTCGGAATTGTGGGAATGCGCGAACGCGCGACGCTCATGGGTGGTCAACTGGACGCCGGACCGAATTCGGAAGGTGAGTGGGCTGTGCAGGCACTGGTGCCGGTGAACGGGAGGATCAACGCATGATCGATGTCCTTATTGCAGACGACCAGCAGGTGGTACGGCAGGGGTTCGAGCTGTTTCTCTCCGGTCACCCCGAGATTCGCGTCGTCGGGCATGCCAAGACGGGAGTCGAGGCGTACGAGCAGGTGCGTGCACTGCGTCCGGACGTCGTGCTGATGGATATCCGAATGCCGCACGGCGACGGGTTGACTGCGACCCGGGAGGTCCTTGCCGAGTTTCCCGGGACCCGCGTCATCGTGATCACCACGTTCGATCTCGACGAGTACGTTTTCGAGGCGCTCGACAGCGGTGCCGCAGGGTTCTTGCTCAAAGACGCCGATCCCGAAGAGCTCTCGTCGGCAGTGTTGACCGTGGCCGAAGGTGGTTCGGTGCTCTCGCCGAGATTGACGTCGAGACTGATCGTGGAGTTCGCGAGGCGCAAGCCGGCACCGATGTCCACGGCGCGCTCCGGATCGGATCACGGTCTCAGTGCGCGTGAGATGGATGTGGTGCAGTTGCTGTCACAAGGCTTGGGAAACAACGACATCGCAGATTCCCTCAGCCTCGAACAGAGCACGGTGAAGTCGCACATCAGCAACATCTGCAAGAAGCTGCAGGTGCGTACCCGTGTGCAGATCGTCATCTGGGCGTACCGAAACAACGTGATCGCCGTATCGCGCTGATGCACGGGACGCTGCGGCGCATCCGCCGCGGCACGGGCAGAGAAGTACACGTGCCCCGGGTCCGATCCCTCGTCGAACCCGGGGCATCCGTGCCACTCAGCCCAGCAGTTTGGCTTTGAGCGTCATGACAGTCGCCGGGCTCAGACCCAGGCCCTCGGTCAGGTACCGATCGACCGACCCGTAGGTCTGGTCCAACTGGGCGAGACCGGCATCGAGATAGCTTGCCTCGACACCCAACAGAGGCTCCATGTTGACGGCCATCTGTTCGCCCAGGCTCGCCGCGATGCCCGCGCGCGTGGCCTTCATGCCTTCGGCTGTGTACTCGTTGGTCAGCAAGTAGTCGTTCATGATCACCGAGCGGTCGACACCGGCGATACTCAGCAGCAGAAACGACGTCCAGCCGGTGCGGTCTTTGCCTGCGGTGCAGTGGAAGACCTGTGCACCTTCGGTTTCCGCGAGACCCGTGAGCAACTGCGCGAACCCGGCTCGCTCCGTCGCTCCGGTGACGAAGGCGCGGTTCATGTCCTGCATCATCGATCGTGAGTCCTCGGGGGACTTGATCTTCGCGATCATCTCGGCGATGTTCCCGGACAGGATCGGAATGTTCTCGTACGCAACCCCGCCGGGCAAGACATCGGGCTTACTGGCGATCTCGGGTTCAGTGCGCAGATCGTAAACCTTTGTCAGTCCCAGCTTTTCGAGATTGCTCATGTCATCGCCCTTGGGCGTGATCGCGTTCGCGCGGTAGAAGACTCCCTTGTTCACGGGCAGGCCGAAAGTCCCCGAGTATCCGGCGCCGGTGCCTGCGACGTCGCGGAAATTGTCGATCCCGGTCAGCCGCGGCGCATCTGGGGTCTGCTCGGAACTGCCGAGGTTGCTGGATCCGAAATCCAGCGAGCCGAACAGCGGAGCCGAGGGGCCAGGTTCGGCCTGCGCGATCGAGGCGCCGAAACCGGTGATGAGAAAGCTACTGGTCAACGCAATGGCCGCGGCAGACCGTAGTGAGCAGGTACGGGTGGATCGGGACATGTGTGAGCCCTTCGTCGAGCGGAGAGAGTGGCGAGTCGATGAGGTATCGCGAAGGCAAGGTAGCGAGTTCGCGTGTCCGATTCGAGAGGAATCTTGCTTTGCTCCCTCTCAGTGGGAGGCGTGCTGCTGTGAGCGTGGGCGGCTCGGGAGGCGCAGTTCATTCCTCGGGAGCTGTGTTTGTGTAAAGGTCCAGTGCCCTGATATTGGTTAGCCTCACCAAATCAATTCCGGAGCAGTCCGGTGCGTTCAGATGGAGTTCAACATGCGGGTTCAAGGTCTGTCGCGGTTTCGCCGCGCAGTGGTGATCGGCGCAGCAGCTGCGCTGGCGGTCGGCGTCGCCGGCTGTAGCAACTCCGAGGAGGCGTCGTCCGAATCGTCGACGACAGCCGCGAGCTCGCAGACCCGTGTCTTTGAGGCACAGAACGGATCCATCGAGATCCCGAGCGACCCGCAACGGATCGTGGCCTGCGGATACGCAGTTCTGCCGCTGATTCAGGCGGGAGCGAACCTGGCAGCAGTATGTGAGTGGACCCGTGAACTCGGCAACATGGACGACAAGACCAAGGCCGCTTACGAAGCTCTGCCGAAGGTCGCACCCGACGGCAACGTCTCCCAGCTCAACTACGAGGGAATCGTCGCTGCCGAGCCCGATCTGATCATCATGGGCGTTCCCGCTCGAGTCGAAAGCCAGCTGGACATGGCGCAGCTCGAGGCGGCCGCTCCCGTCGTCTTCCTGGGACCGACGGTTCCTGCTGATTGGCGAGTGCTGGGCGAGCAGTTCGCCGATGCCGCGAATGTCTCCGACACCTACGGCGAGTTCAAGGACGACTACGACGCCAAAACCGCCGAACTGGCCGCGAAGTACAAGGACAAGCTCGGCTCGTTGACCTTCGGCGGCGTGTGCAACGTCTGCAAGCCGGAGGCCGGCACCTTCTCACGCGAGTACGCGTCTTCGTACACGACCAATCTCTTCGACGGACTCGGACTGCAGTTCCCCGGCACCCCCGCAGACCCCGCCGACATCCACGTCGAACAGGTATCCATCGAGAAGATCGGCGAAAATCTCGGAAATGTCGACGTGATCGTCTACGGCCTCAACGCCGACGGCTCGATGTCTCCGCAGTTGCAGGAGCTGGTCAATTCCGAGCTGTGGAAGGAATTGCCCGCAGTGAAGGCCGGCAACGTCGTCCAGGTCCAGCATTCGCTGGCCGCGACCTATCAGACGGCTCTTCTGACGCTGGATTCGATCGACGAGGGCCTGTCGAAGCTGCCCGCAAACCAGTAGTTCATCGACTGTGACGGTGGCCTCTCGCCTGCTGGCGAGGGGCCACCTGCATATCCGGATGAGCAGGGCGGACAGCTCTCCGATCGGCGAGGACGCTTACCTGTCCCGGCTACCGGGGTTCTGTACGAACTGCGAACGCCCGATAGGGTGACCGGGTGCGTCCTACACTTGATTCCTACACTCATCTGGCCGGTGGCAAGGTCCGTGACCTTTACACGATCGACGACGAGCATCTGCTGCTTGTCGCGAGTGATCGGATCTCGGCCTACGACCACGTGCTCAGCACGCCGATCCCGGACAAGGGTCGCGTGCTCACCGCGATGAGCGTGTTCTTCTTCAACGTCCTCGGTGGCACCAACCACCTGGCCGGCGAGCCCGACGACGATCGCATCCCGGAAGAGGTTCTCGGCCGCGCTCTCGTGGTGCGCTCCCTCGACATGGTTCCCGTCGAATGCGTCGTTCGTGGCTTCCTCACCGGCTCCGGCTTGGTCGACTACAACAACACCGGCGCAGTGTGCGGCGTCGCGTTGCCCGAGGGCCTCGTCGAGGCCTCGCGTCTGCCCGACCCGATCTTCACCCCGGCGTCCAAGGCGGCTCTCGGGGATCACGACGAGAACATCAGCTTCGATCAGGTAGTGGAGAAGGTCGGCCAGAAGCTGGCAGTGCAGCTTCGCGAGGACACTCTCGACGTCTATGCCCGCGCCTCCAACTTCGCAGCCGATCGCGGAATCATCCTTGCCGACACCAAGCTCGAATTCGGTCTCGACTCCGCTGGAAACCTCGTGCTCGCCGACGAGGTGCTCACCCCCGACTCGTCGCGCTACTGGCCTCTCGAAGGCTACGAAGCGGGCAAGGTGCAGCCCAGTTTCGACAAGCAGTTCGTGCGCGACTGGCTCACGAGCCCTGAATCCGGCTGGGACCGTAGCTCGGACACGACACCGCCGCCGTTGCCGCAGGAGATCGTCGACGCGACCCGTGCACGCTACATCGAGGCGTACGAGCGCATTTCCGGTCTGTCCTTCGACGATTGGGTCGGTCCCAGCGCATGAGCCTGATCCCGCCGGTCGCAAAGAAGGTCCCCACCGAACGTACCCATCACGGACACACGTTCGTCGATGACTACGAGTGGCTGCGGGACAAGGACAACGCCGAGGTAGTCGCATACCTCGAAGCCGAAAACGCGTACACCGACGAGCAGACGGCCGCGCTCGAGCCGTTGCGCGAGAAGATCTTCCAGGAGATCAAGTCGCGGACGCAGGAAACCGACATGTCGGTGCCCACTCGCATGGGTAAGTGGTGGTACTACTCGCGCAGCGTGGAAGGCAAGTCGTACACCGTCCAGTGCCGGTGCCCCATCGCCGGTGAAGACGACTGGACTCCGCCCGACCTGACGCCCGGCGTCGAGCTGGCCGACGAGCAGATCCTCATGGACGGCAACGTCGAAGCCGAAGGGCACGAGTTCTTTTCGCTCGGCGCGTTCTCCATCAGCGAGGACGGCACGTTGCTCGCGTACTCGGTGGACATCGTCGGCGACGAGCGGTACACCTTGCGGTTCAAGAACCTCGAGACCGGTGAGATGCTCGCCGACGAGATTCCCGATACCGCGCCTGGCGCCACCTGGGCGATCGACCACAGTCACGTCTTCTACATGACGGTCGACGACTCCTGGCGTCCGGACACGGTGTGGCGTCACAAGCTGGGAACGCCGCAGAGTCAAGATGTTTCGGTGTTCCACGAGCCCGACGAACGGTACTGGGTTTCGGTGGGGTCCACCCGCAGCGAGAAGTACCTGATGATCTGGGTCGGTTCCAAGGTGACCAGCGAAGGCTGGATGCTGGAATCGGCGAACCCGGAAGGCGACTTCCGCGTCATCATCCCGCGTCGCGAGGGCGTCGAGTACGGGGCCGAGCACGCCGTGATCGGGGGAGAGGACCGCTTCCTGATCCTCCACAACGACGTCGTCGACGGCATCAAGGCAGAGAACTTCGTGTTGGTGGAAGCTCCCGTGTCGGATCCGATGAACATGACGACGCTGATCGAGCACAGCGCAGACGTTCGTCTGGAAGAAGCCGAAGCCTTTGCCGGACACCTCGTCCTGAGCTACCGACGCGAGGCGCTCACTCGGGTTGCCGTGTGGCCGTTGACGGATGACGGCTACGGCGAACGCCACGAGATCGACTTCGACGAAGAACTCTTCAGCATCGGCATGGGGTCCAACCCGGAATGGGCGCAGCCCACCATCCGGCTCGGATTCACCTCATTCATCACTCCCGGGC
This sequence comes from Rhodococcus sp. MEB032, assembly GCF_030208925.1. Classification (NCBI taxonomy): domain Bacteria; kingdom Bacillati; phylum Actinomycetota; class Actinomycetes; order Mycobacteriales; family Nocardiaceae; genus Rhodococcus; species Rhodococcus sp. MEB032. Next base: position 183,860 of record NZ_JARVSY010000001.1, on the reverse strand, counting down.
AGGTGTACGACTACTACGTCGCCAGTGGTGAACTGGCACTGCGTAAGTCGCAGCCCGTTCTCGGAGACTTCGATGCGAGTAACTACGAGCAGCGTCGCGACTGGGCAGTAGCCGACGACGGAACCCGCATTCCGCTCTCGATCGTGAGGCGCGTAGGTGCGCCGGAAGGTCCCGCGCCGCTGCTGTTGTACGGCTACGGTTCCTACGAGGCGAGCATCGACCCGTCGTTCTCGGTTGCCCGCTTGTCGTTGCTCGATCGCGGTGTCGTCTTCGTCGTCGCACACGTGCGCGGCGGCGGCGAGATGGGCCGTCACTGGTACGAAAACGGCAAGACGCTCACCAAGAAGAACACCTTCACCGATTTTGTCTCTTGCGCAAAGCATTTGATCGACACCGGTGTCACGTCGGCCGACCGGATGGTTGCCGACGGCGGTAGTGCAGGTGGATTGCTGATGGGCGCTGTCGCCAACATCGCTCCGGAACTGTTTACCGGCATTCTCGCCAACGTTCCGTTTGTCGACCCGTTGACGTCGATTCTCGATCCGTCGCTGCCGTTGACGGTCATCGAGTGGGACGAATGGGGAGATCCGCTGCACAACAAGGACGTCTACGACTACATGCGCTCGTACAGCCCGTACGAGAACGTGGAAGCCAAGGACTATCCCGCCATTCTTGCGATCACGAGCATCAACGACACCCGTGTTCTGTACGTGGAGCCGGCCAAGTGGGTCGCAAAACTGCGCGCCACCAAGACCGGTGATGCTCCGCTACTTCTCAAGACCGAGATGAGCGCCGGACACGGCGGTGTCAGCGGTCGGTACGAGAAGTGGAAAGAGGTCGCGTTCGAGTTCGCCTGGGTGTTGGACACCGTGGGCGCGAACTAGCTTCTGTGTCAATCAGGTTCGGTGACTGTCAGGTTCTGCGGTAACGAACCTGAGGGCGCCCAGCGCGCCCGTACTCGGTCTCCCGGGTGAGCATGCCGTCGTCTGCCAGCTTTTCCAGGTAGCGCCAGGCTGTCACCCGGGACACGCCGACCGATGCTGCCACCTCTGCAGCGGTCACGGGTCCCTCAGAATCCCGGACAGACGCTGCGACGAGTCCGAGTGTTTGAGACGCAAAGCCTTTCGGTGCCGCTGCTCGATCGTCGGACGTTCGTAGCGCGGACATCGCGCGGTCGATGTCGTGTTGACTGACCGCAGACTCTCCAGCGGGAAGCGCTGCACGATATTCGAGGTAGCGCTCGAGCTTGTCGCGGAATGCTGCGAAAGTGAACGGCTTGAGAAGATAGAGGACGATCCCGCGAGCCACGGCGCTTCGGACCACCTCCAGATCGCGCGCCGAGGTAACCGCGATGATGTCCGGACTGGGCCGCAAACCGCCCAGGGCGGAAGCCACGTCGAGACCGCTGGCGTCGGGCAACCCGATGTCGAGCAGGACCAGGTCGATGGGCTGGTCGGTGGCGTTGGCCGCCGTAACTGCACGCACGGCGGCGTTCCCGGAATGAACCACGCCGTGGACCACGAATTCCGGCACACGCTCGACGTACGAACGGTGCGCCTGGGCGATCAACGGTTCGTCGTCGACTATCAGCACACGGATCATCGCGGTGCCTCCACCTCGCGCAGCGGGATACGGACAACCAGCATGGAGCCCATCGCCGGCTCGCTGGTGAGCGTGCCGCCGTGCCGTTTCACAACTTGAGAGACCAGTGCGAGACCGAGTCCGCGAGAGCCGGATTTTGTGGAGTAGCCACGGCCCTTGGCCTTTTCGAGTGCTTCGGGTGTCATTCCCGGCCCGCTGTCGGCGACGGCAACAACCATCATCGAATCCTCTTCCATTACCGTCACTTCCACCCACGGAGACTCGCTCGCGCGCGATGCGTCAATAGCATTGTCCACGAGATTGCCGACCAGCGTGACCAACTCGCGTGCATTGAGCGAAGGAACCGGACCGAGCGCGGTGTCTTCGGTGATGGTCAGGTCGACCCCGCGTTCGGCCGCTTCACTCATTTTCCCGAGCAGCAGTGCGGCGAGCGCCGGCTCGTGGACCGCATTCATCAGACGATCTATCAACTGTTGGGACACTCGCAATTCATTGGTGGCGAAGGCCACTGCGTCTTCGTTCCGGCCCAACTCGACCATCGTGATGATCGTGTGCAGACGATTTGCACTCTCGTGGGCTTGCGATCGAAGCGACTCGGCAAAACTGCGTACCGAATCCAATTCCCCGAGTACGTTCTGCAATTCGGTGTGATCGCGAATTGTCAGCACGGTGCCAATTCTGTTGCCCTCCCACTCAACCGGGTGTTGGTTGACCACCAGCACACGCTTGTCGGTGAGGTGCACTTGATCCTTCGCAGGAGAGGCGTCGTCGACTCGCATGGTCTCGGGGATGGACGAAAGTGGCACGGGCCCGTCCGGTAGATCGAGGAGGCGACGCGCTTCGTCGTTGACGATATCCACTCGCGCATCTCTGCTTCGGCCTCGCCCGATCACCACCAGACCCTCACCGATGCTGTGCAGGACGGCGTCGTGGTGTTCGTACATGGTGCGCAGTTCATCCGGCGCCATCCCCAGGGTCTGTCGCCGGATACGCCGACTCACCAGAAGTGAACTCAGGAGGGCAGCAAGAAGACCGCCGCCGGCAACGAACAGGATGACCGGAACACTTTGGGCGAACTGCTTGCTGATCTGCTCGCGGGTGACACCGGCAGAAACCAGACCGACCAGGGTTCCGCCGGAATCGTAGACAGGAGTGACTGCGCGGATCGACGGCCCCAGCGACCCGGCGTACGTCTCTGTGAAGGTCACGCCGGCAAGTGCGCGGTCGATGTTCCCGGTGAAGAGTTGACCGATCAGCTCCGGGCTCGTGTGGGTGAACCGAGTGCGATCAGGCGCCATCACCACGATGAAATCGACGCCGGTTGCCTGTCGGATCTTCTCGGTCTGTGGTTGCAGAATCGCGGTCGGGTCCGGACTCGTCAGGGCTGCCGCCGTCGAATCCGACAGGGCGAGAGTCTGCGCTATCGAGCTCACCTGCCTGCGGATCGCGTCGTCGCTGTCTCGGCGTTCGTCGACAACTGCGAGCGCGGCCCCCACGCCGATGAACAGCGCTAACAGCGCCAATTGCAGGAGCAGGATCTGCCTGGCGACGCTCATACGTCGGCCGGTCCTTCGTTCGACCATCGAGCGCCTCCTGAACGTAATGAACACAAACTTCCGGGCCCACCTGTTTGCAACAAGAATTCTCCACGACTCGAAGTGATCCCGATCACTTCACAGATATCCGATCCAAAGGACACCCCATGAGCAGCACGGCAACAGGGACAGTAGACGGTTCCCCACAGCCCGAGGGCACCAAGGCAAAGCGCGACAAGACGCATTGGCTCTACATGAGCGTCATCGTCGCGGTCATCGGAGGCATCCTCGTCGGTTGGCTCGCACCCGAGTTCGGTAAGTCCGTCGGTGTACTCGGCACGTTGTTCGTCAGCCTGATCAAGATGATGATCAGCCCGGTCATCTTCTGCACCATCGTGCTCGGCATCGGCTCGGTTCGAGCGGCGGCCAAGGTCGGCAAGGTCGGCGGCCTCGCACTCGCCTACTTCATCGGGATGTCCACCATCGCACTCGCGATCGGCCTGGGCGTCGGCAACCTGCTCAACCCGGGCAGTGGCCTGAACATCACGCCCAATGCGGCCTCCGTGGCCAAGCTTGCAGATCAGGCCCACAGCGCGGGCGGTACCTGGGACTTCATCGCGTCCATCATTCCGACGTCGATGCTGTCCTCTCTCACAGCCGGCAGCGTGCTGCAGACTCTGTTCGTCGCCCTTCTGGTCGGCTTCGCGATCCAGTCGCTCGGCAAGTCGGGTGAACCGATCCTCAAGGCCGTCGGATACATCCAGAAGCTCGTGTTCAAGATCCTGACGATGATCCTCTGGCTCGCCCCGATCGGTGCTTTCGGTGCCATCGCCAGCGTCGTCGGCCAGACCGGTTTGAACGCCGTCGTCCAGCTCGGCACGCTGATGATCGGCTTCTACCTGACCTGCCTGATCTTCGTCTTCGGTGTTCTCGGAACGCTGCTGCGCGCGGTCACCGGATTCAACATCTTCAAGCTGGTCAAGTACTTGGCCCGTGAGTACCTGCTCATCTTCGCCACGTCGTCCTCCGAATCGGCACTGCCGCGTCTGATCGCCAAGATGGAGCACGTAGGCGTCGAGCGCACCACGGTGGGCATCGTCGTTCCCACGGGCTACTCGTTCAATCTCGACGGCACCGCGATCTACCTGACGATGGCCTCGATCTTCATCGCCGACGCCATGGGACAGCCACTCGGTTTCGGTGAACAGCTCTCGCTGCTGGTGTTCATGATCATCGCCTCCAAGGGCGCTGCCGGAGTCAGCGGCGCCGGTCTGGCCACGCTGGCAGGCGGACTGCAGAGCCATCGCCCCGAGCTTCTCGACGGTGTCGGACTCATCGTCGGAATCGATCGCTTCATGTCGGAAGCGCGAGCGATCACCAACTTCTCGGGCAATGCGGTTGCGACTCTCCTGGTCGGCGCCTGGACCAAGACGATCGACAAGGAACGCGTCGTCGAGGTACTCGACGGGAAGATTCCGTTCAACGAAGCCACGATGCTCGACGACGAGGACGAAGAAGAGCAGCACAAGCTCGAAACGGCTCCGACCGGCACCAAACAGTCGTTCGTGAGCCATCACTAGAAACGTCCGCTCTGCTGAACGTTTGACTGCGCTGCAGGCGCGGAACCCGATCTACGATCAGTGATCCTGGTCGTAACGATGAAAGAGACCGCCGCACCAACCGTGCGACGGTCTCTTTCTGTTCGTGGCTAGGTGTACCAGGTCGGTTCGGGAATCTCGCCGGTCAGAAAACGACTACCGACTTCACGGCGCTTGTACGCGAGCGGATCGTGAAGGGTATGCGTCCGGATGTTGCGCCAGTAGATGTCCAGGCCGACGTCGTTGGACGTGGCTCGGGCACCGGTCAGTTCGAAGATCTTGTTGCTGATCTCCAAGGAGACGTCGGCGGCGCGAAGTTTTGCGGCCGCGATGCGTACGGCGAGGTCGCCGCGAGCCTGCTCGGTGAGGTTTTCGCGAGCGTCGTGGAGCACGGCGTCGGCCTCACGGCTGACCTGATCCACGAAGGCCTCCGCTGCCCACAGCTTGGATTGCAAGTCGCCGTAGCCCTCACGGAGGTACCACTCGTCGGTTGCGATTTCGCGGTTGTCACCGCCGTACGGCCATGGACGCGTACGGGTTCGGGTGTACTCGGCGGCAGTGTCCAGTGCGCCACGAGCGATCCCGAGGTAGAAGTTGGCGAACACGATCTCGATCGCCGGGAAGTTCAGGGTGTTGTAGACCAGAGGTTGGAATTCCTTGTCGACAAAGCCTGCCGCACTTGCCCAGTCGACCTCGACGTCGTTGATCTCGACACTGCCGGAATCGGTGAGGCGCTGCCCGAGATTGTCCCAATCACCGCGGAAGACTATGCCGTCCTGAGCAGTCGGCACGATTGCGAACACATGCGTCGCAGTTCCGTCGATGATTCCTTCGAGCACCGTGAGGTCGGTGACTCGGCCGCCGGTGGAAAACGACTTCACACCGTTGAACACCAGGGTGTCTCCGCGGTCCGCGACGGTGAGGTCGGTGTCTCGAGGGTTGACCGCGCCGCCGAAGAAGAATCGGTTGCTCGTGTACAGCTCCTCGACAGCGGAGATCTGCGGATCGGTTCCGACCAATCTGGCTGCCCATGCCCACAGATAGTGGTATCCGAGCAGTTGTCCGATGGAGCCGTCGGCGCGGGCGATCTCCCGAACCACCTTGTAGGCGGTCTCCCATCGCTGCCCGCCGCCGCCGAACTCGACCGGGCCCAGGAGCGTCACAAGACCACTGTCCTTGAGCAGCTGAACTTCTCGGAACGGTGGTTCGCCGGCTCGGTCGCGGGCGAGTGCGTCGGCGGCAAGGATGTTGCTCACCTCGCGAGCCCGGTCGATCCAGCCCTCGGATGTGTCGGGAACGCCGACGAAGACTTCGGTTTCACTGGTCACGGTCATGCCTGTTCATCCTTTTCGGTCGGTGCGGTCCCGATGGCCCACACGTAAATCGGGTCGGTTCCGTTGATTTCGTAGTCGCCGACAACTTTGGATTTGAAGACGACCGGATTGTGGCTGGCGACGGTGCGGGCGTTGCGCCAGAATCGATCGAGATCGAGGTCGCGGCTGACTCCGGAAGCACCGAGTGCGTCGAAGATCTTGGCCGTGGCCGGCACGACGAGTCCGATCGAGGCGACTTGCCCTCGCCCCGAATCGATTTCGGCTGCGATGTTGGCGGCCTTCTCTTCCTCCGGCGAGCCGGAGAATGCGGCTTCGTAAGCCCATTGGGACGACTGTGCTGCGTGCAGTGCAACGGCCTCGGCTGCAAAGGCAGCAGAGGACACCTCGCCGACAACTTGCTGGATCTGCGAATCCTGCGCGTATCTCGAAGCGTTGCCGTGACTGAAGGTTCGAGTACGAGAGACAACTCGACGAGAGATCTCGATCGTCGCAGCCTTGGCGATGCCGGCGAGAGTGGCGAGGTGGAACAATTGGTAGAACGCGGTCTGGTATTTGAATCGCGTCGAGAAGTCGAAGATGTTCTCCGGCTGTACAATTGCGTCCTCGTAGACGGACGAACCGGAGCCAGTCGTCTGCTGACCGAACCCGTTCCAATCGTCACTGTGTGTGACACCGGGTTGTCTCGCCTCGACCGCCGCGATCACGAATGCGCCGGTGTCGGTGCGCTGCGAGTACAGGTCGATCCAGTCGGCGAAGATGGAACCCGTGCTGTAGAACTTTGCCCCGTTCGCCAGGAAATGGTCGGCATCGGGTGCGGGCGAGACCTTGGTATTGGCTTCGCCCAATGCAACGTCGCCGATTTCGGTCCATGCGTTGCCGACCAACTGTCCCTCCGCGAAGCGTCGGAGCCAGATGTCACGCTCCGGGCCGGGGTCGGCGACCAGTCGGTCTTCGACAAACGCGAAATGTCCGCGCAGGGCCTGGGTGATATTGGAATCGGCGCTCGACAGCTCGACTAGTAAGCGGATCAATTGCGGGATGCTCGCACCCGATCCACCGTGTGTTGTCGGCACCCGAACGGCGCCGAAGCCTGCATTCTTGAGTGCGTCGATCTGTTGGAAGGGAAGCACGTGATCGCGTTCGCGTTCGACGACGCCTTGTGCGATGTCCGCGAAGATCGGACGGAATTTCTCTGCCAGTGTTTCGTAGTCGACCTCACTTTTGATCGGATCAGCAGACCGGGGTACGGCATTCGGCGTCAGTGCGGTGGTCATGGGAAGAATGCAAGCTGTAAACACCAGGGGCGTCGATCCTTCATCGCGACCTGATTCGAAGTGTTGTCAGTCAGCGCAAATCTCGGTTCGATGGCCTGCCGGGCACTCTTGTCGAAATCGAGTGGTCAGTGGGGTTGCTCGCGAACGTGCTCGACGGTCCATCCGCTCCATTCGACGGTCCCTCCGGCACCACAATCATGTCGGAACGGCAGCCCTGGAGGACCGGAGCGAACGACGACGCGAAAGTCTCTCCCCTCCAACCGAAGATCGACAGTCGTGTGTTCTCCGTCGACACTCTCCCTGATGCTCTCGAGTGCGTCCGTGGCGACGATGTCGGTGGCGCGTCGGACAGCATGTTCGGCTGCCTGAGCGGCCTGTGACAGTGCCGCCCGGCCGCGCAGGTGCAGCAGCTCCAATTCTCCGGCTAGGTATTTCTCGGCAGCATCGATTGCGGAGTTGCCGTCCAGTCGGCTGAAATAGACTGCGGCAGGCCACGCAATCATGTTGGCCGCGAAACGATCTCCGCCGATGTGACTGCATTCCCACACATCTGCGATCTGTGCCGCGTTCAGCGCCGAAACGACCGGGCGGCCGAGTTCCGCGCAGCACGCATCCTTCTTTCCATGCGTGCAGACTGCGAAGAGCGGTTCCGTGCGGGAGCGGCCGAAGTCGGGTTCCGCTCCGGTGGCCATCGATTCGAACGGCAGTACCGACAGGTCCTCGTATCGGTCGACCGCCCCTTCCCGCATCCATTGGCGTGTGCCGTCCGTCCAGGCGAGTACACACGTCGGGGTGAGCACCCGGCGGTTGCGGGTCCGCCGGATCACCACGACACGGATACGGCCCTGCGCTGCGTAGATCTTTTCGGTGAGCGCGACGGGGAGAACGTCGTCAGGGGCGGACGCCGGCCAGGGGCCGGGGTGCTCGATCAATACCCACAGATGTGTCATTCCGGCGCGACCGACCATAGGTTCGCCGGCGGTCGACGACTGCCGTGTACAGGCGTGAGGGCGTCGACTGGTTTGCGGATTGGCGACAAATTCCGAAAGGCACTGCATAGATCCTTTCCCCAGGACACCGTCGCTGTGGCAGGGGAGGGAAGACATGATGAGGCTCCAGTCTCGTAGGTTAGGCTCACCAGACTATTGGATGGTGAATCCTTTGCTCAGCCGCGGTGAATGCACGTGGCTGTGACGGTCGGAAGCAGTCGGTAACAGGAGTTTGTGAATGAAACGCAGTAACTCGCGGACGAAGTACATGCTGGGTGGTTTTGTCCTCGCCGCCATAGTGGCAACGACAACGGCGTGTGGCAGTGACGACAAGACGGATACCGGCAGTCAGTCTGCCGACACCGTGCACGCGGTCACCCACGCCCGCGGAACTACCGACGTACCGACGGATCCGCAGCGAGTTGTCGTGCTCGAGCCGGTTCAGCTCGACACGTCGGTAGCGCTGGGCGTGATTCCCGTGGGCACCGCGGTACTCAGCGAGACGACCGGCGTTCCGGCGTACCTCGGTGAGAAGGCGGCGGAGATCGAGATGGTCGGAACCGTCGCGGCACCGAACCTCGAGAAGATCGTCGCACTGAGCCCGGACCTGATCATCGGAACGGAATCGCGGCACGGTGATCTGTACGAGCAGCTCGCTGCCATCGCACCGACCGTCTACATGGCAACTCAGACCGATCCGTGGCAGGACAACGTCCAGTTCGTCGCAGAGGCGTTGAACAAGACCGATCAGGCAGGTGAACTGCTCGGTGACTACACGGCACGCTGCGAGGAAGTGGCGAGCAAGCACAGCACCGAGGGCAAGACCGCTCAGCTGATCCGCCCACGCGACGACGTTCTGACGCTGTACGGACCCACGTCGTTTGCCGGAAGCACTCTCGAATGTGCTGGACTCACGATTCCCGCACGCGACTGGGAGAACTCGATCTCCGTCGACCTCTCCCCGGAATTCGTCTCCGGAGCCAACGCCGACCTCATCCTGGTCACCTCCGCGAAACCGGCCGATGCCGGCACGATGCCGAAGGCCGTCGCAGACAACGCCGGATTCTTCCCGAACCCGCATCTGGTCGACATGTCCTACTGGATCACCGGCGTCGGACCGCTCGGCGGCCTCACCGTTCTGGACGACCTCGATCGCATTCTCGGAGCGTCGAATTAGCAGTGCGCGAAGGAGCAGTGCGCGAGAGAGTCGCTAAGTTGGAGCCTATGACAACTCCAGTACAGAACATCGCGATCAACACCCTCGGTGGCGTGCCCACCTCTTTGGGTGAATACGACGGCCGCGCCGTCCTCGTGGTCAACGTCGCGTCCAAGTGTGGACTGACCCCGCAGTACTCGGCGCTCGAGAAGCTGGCCAGCGAGTACGCCGATCGCGGTCTGACCGTGATCGGTATCCCGTGCAACCAGTTCATGGGGCAGGAACCGGGTACCGCCGAAGAGATCGAGACGTTCTGCTCGACTACCTACGGCGTCACGTTCCCGCTTCTCGAGAAGATCGAGGTGAACGGCGAAAACCAGCATCCGCTGTACGCCGAGCTCACCAAGGCGGCCGACGCCGAAGGCGCTGCGGGAGACATTCAGTGGAACTTCGAGAAGTTCCTGATCGGACCGGACGGCACCGTCGTCAACCGCTTCCGTCCGCGGACCGAGCCTGACGCACCCGAGGTTGTCGCCGCGATCGAAGCTGCGCTTCCCAAGAACTAGAGGTTTCCAAGAACCAGTAGGTGCGCTGAAAACTGCCGCCGGATGATCATCCGGCGGCAGTGTGCTGTTCACCCACAGCTGCCACTATCGGAGTATGTCCGCAGAACTGATCGTGTCGGTATCCGGAATCAGAGACGAGACATGTTATCTCGCTGCCGGATTCGCAGACGAGATGGACACTCGAGGTGTCCGCTTGTCGCTCCTGGTGGCGCCGCGACTGAAGGACAAATACCGACTGGCCGACGACGCGGTGACGACGGCTTGGCTGCGTGAGCGTCGCGAGCACGGCGATGCCATCGTTCTGCACGGCTACGACCAGGCCGCGACCAAGCGTCGCCGAGCCGAGTTCGCCACTCTGTCGAAGCACGAAGCGAAACTGCGACTACTCGCTGCGGACCGCGTTCTCGAGCATGCAGGCCTTCGGACCCGGGTGTTCGCACCGCCGCGCTGGGTGGCATCGCCCGGTGCCATGTCGGTGTTGCCGGAGACGGGCTTTCGCACGATGGCAGGCCTCGGGGCAGTACATGATCTGACCCGCGGAACCTTGCAACGGGGAAGGGTTTTCGGGATCGGCGAAGGCTTCAAGGCCGAGCCGTGGTGGTGTCGCGCATTGGTTCTCGGAGCCGGGCGTGCCGCCAAACGTGGGGGGCTGGTCAGATTGTCGATCACGGCCAAGCAGTTGGGAAACGAGGGCCCACGTCAGGCCGTCCTCGACGCCGTCGACCTTGCCCTCTTCCACGAAGCCGACTCGCAGGTGTATCGGTGGAACTCCCCGTCTCAGGAGCTCGGCGCTGCCTGAATTCGGCAGTTGGCAACTATTTGATAGCTACGAGACTATGTCGTCTGTCCGGGTTGTCCGAGCGGGCAGACTCTTCGCGTTTCTCCACTTCCTTGCTGGTAGTAGTGCAGAGTGGGTCAAAATCGCATAAAACGGACGATTAATTAGAGCGCTGGGTCAGCCAACTCTCCCACTGCTAGAGTGCGTGCAGTTAATCTGCCGCTAGTAGATGGGATTTGGATCTCGCCATGCGCACGAGAGTGTTCTCCAAGTCGGCCGAGGGTCTTGTCGCCGTGGCTGTGGGCGCAGTCGTCTGTGCTGCGTTCGTTCCGGCGCTCGCGTCTGCCGCTCCGACCGGCGCGGTTCACACGCTGCCGACGGGCAGTGTCGACGGCGGGTCGAGCGATGGCGTCCGCACCGCAACCGTCGACGATGAAGGTGAGCAACTCACACTGCGCCTTCACAAGATGAACCTGCGGGGATCCGAGTTCTCGATGGCTGTGCAAGACAGCGACGGAGAGCTGACCGACGCGGTGATCCCGGCGCCCCGTTCGTACATCGGCAGCGTGGAAGGGCGTCCGGACGCAATCGTCTCGGCCATCGTCGACTCCGCCGGAACACTGCGAGGGCAGGTGATTTTCGATCGTGGTGTTTCGATAGAGTTCGTCGGATCCGAGGTGGTCGGTCGCAGCACGGCGCCGATCGACGCAAAACCCAAGTGGCCCACCGCGGCCATTGCGCCGGCCTCGGCCGCAAGGGTCGGCAAGACGGTCAAGCAGTTCGTGGTCGGACTGGACCTCAGTGGCGAGTGGTACTCCGCGCACGGCGCAGGCAGTGCCGCCGTCGCTCTGGATCGGGCCGAGGAATCAATGGCCCGCACCGCTGCCATCTGGATCAGAGACGTCGGGATTCGGCCGGTCCTCGGTCGAGTTGTCCTGCGGGCAGATTCCGCCGATGATCCGTACTCGAGCAGTTGTGAAAATCTCGAGCAGTTGGAAGATCTGTGGTCCGATCAGGTCGGGTCGAGTGTCGATCAGGCGACCGTCGTGTGCGCATCCGGTGGCGGAAATGCCTACTACTCGAAGTTCGAACTCGACCACAGCTACGCGCATGTCGGTGCCGAGTCCGACGGCAACTTCAGCCGCGTTCTCCGCCACGAGTTGGGCCACAACTTCTATGCCGACGACTACCACGGCGGCGGCGCCGAGGGATCGACCATCATGAACGGCAACGAGCTCTCGCGCTTCGACGGCACCGAATTCGCTGCCATCGTCGATGCGGCGGAGGTTGCCTCGGCTCGACTCGACGACGTCGGTCGGTACACGGCAAGCCCGATCCCGCCGTACGCCGCACTCGACACCGCGCGGGTCCGCTCAGGCGGCACAGTCACCGTCGACGCCGTCGCGAATGATCATGACAGCAACGGAGATTCGATCAAAGTGACCGGCGTCGGGGCAACGTCACTTCTCGGTGGCACCGTGAAGCTCGAAAACGGCGAAGTGGTGTTCGAAGCCGGAACGAAGGCAGGCACCGACAGGATTCTCTACACACTCACCGACGCAGCCGGTGGCACGAGCACCGGCTGGATCATCGTCGATGTGAGTGCGTGAGAACCGAATCAGGCGACTTCGACGCTCGACTCCTCGCCGAGAACTCGGAACTCGGTGCCGTCGGCAGCCATTTCCGAGTAGCGACCGTAGAAGATGCCTGCGGCCTCGTCGCGGATGATCGCTTGATGAATGGGAACCGCAACGCGCGGCGCCACCGCGCGGAGGTAGTCGATGGCCTCCGAGATCTTGAGCCACGGTGCGGCGGCGGGGAGGGCGAGAACGTCGACCTTATGTTCGGGGACGTAGAGGGAATCGCCGGGATGCATGAACCGTGCCGGGTTGGTGGCGTCACCGAGGAGGAACGCGGTGTTGTCGATCATCGGTAGGTCCGGATGGATGATTGCGTGCTCTCCGCCCGTTCCGGTCACCTCGACGTCGCCGATGCTGAACCGGTCGCCCGGCCGGACGCCGGTCCAGCGCCCACCGAGCTTTTCAGCCGTCTGCGGATCGCTGTAGAGCACGGCGTCGGGATTCGCTTCGGCCAGTTCGGGCAGCCGCGCAGGGTCGGCGTGATCGGGGTGTTGATGTGTCACGAGGATGGCGTCGAGGCCGGTGATGCCTTCGAATCCGTGCGAGAAGTTGCCGGGATCGAAGAGGATCTTCGAGCTGTTCAACTCCACGAGCACACAGGAATGGCCAAAATGTGTCAGTCGCATGATTTCGAGTATGCGCCGCCCCGAAGGGACTCGCAGGCGGGTTTCACAGGTGGTGGCCGTCACGCCCCGATCACTCGATGCGAACCATCTCGGGTCCGCCCGGTAAACTGGCCATCACCCGAGCGTTTCACTCCGGGTTCGCGCACTAGTACCGAGGAGCAGCACGTGGCCCGTGTCGTCGTCGAAGTCATGCCCAAGGCCGAGATTCTCGACCCCCAGGGACAGGCAATTGTCGGGGCACTGTCTCGCCTGGGCTTTGCAGGAGTATCCGATGTCCGTCAGGGCAAGCGGTTCGAGTTGGAGATCGACGGCAGTGTCGAAGACGCCGAACTCGAGAAGATCGCCGAAGGCCTGCTGGCCAACACGGTGATCGAGGATTGGACCGTCAGGCGAGTCGAGGCATGAGCGCACGTATCGGAGTAATCACTTTCCCCGGCACGCTCGACGACATCGACGCGGCGCGGGCAGTGAACCTGGCCGGCGGTGAAGCTGTCGAACTCTGGCACGGCGATGCAGACCTCAAGGGTGTCGACGCGGTCATCGTTCCCGGCGGATTCTCGTACGGCGATTACCTTCGTTGCGGCGCGATCGCACGTTTTGCTCCCGCGATGGGCAAGGTTGTGGAAGCAGCCAAGGGCGGCATGCCGGTCCTGGGCATCTGCAACGGTTTCCAGATCCTCTGCGAAGCAGGTTTGCTCCCCGGTGCACTGACCCGTAACCAGGGTCTGCACTTCATCTGCCGCGACGAGTGGTTGACGGTCGAAGCCAACAACACGGCGTGGTCCTCGCGATACGAGGCCGGCGCGCAGATCCTCATCCCCCTCAAGTCGGGTGAAGGTCGCTTCCAGGCGTCCGAGAAGGTTCTCGACGAACTCGAGGGCGAAGGCCGCGTCGTCTTCCGTTACTCGGAGGAGAACCCCAACGGCTCGCAGCGTCGTATCGCCGGCATCTCCTCGGCCAACGGCCGGGTCGTCGGTTTGATGCCGCACCCCGAGCACGCCACCGAGGCTCTCACCGGTCCCAGTGACGACGGATTGGGCTTGTTCTACTCGGCCCTCGACGCGATCGTCACTGCCTGATCGCCTGCTGATTTTCACCACTGAACGCCGACCGGAAATCCGGTCGGCGTTCAGTCGTATGTGGGCCCGGTACCCAGAGCTACTGGCTGTAGGAACTGAGGAAGTTGCCGAGTCGCTCGAGTGCCGTCGAGAGATCGTCGGTGTTGGGGAGAGTCACCAACCGGAAGTGATCGGGTTCGATCCAATTGAACGCGCGACCGTGGCTGACAAGAATCTTCTCCGATTCCAGTAGATCGAGAACGAACCTCTCGTCGTCGACGATGCCGAACTTGTCGACGTCGAGCTTGGGGAACAGGTACAGCGCCCCGTCGGCCTGTTGGCAACTGATCCCGTCGATACTGTTGAGCGTGGTGTGTGCGAGATCGCGCTGGGCCGTCAGCCGACCTTGTGGAAGCAACAGGTCCTCGATGGACTGGCGTCCGCCGAGTGCAGTCTGGATAGCGTGCTGCGCCGGCACGTTGGCACACATTCGCATGTTGGCCAGCAATTTGATGCCTTCGATGAAGCTCGACGCCCGCTCGAGTGGTCCGGTGACGGCCAGCCATCCGGCTCGGAATCCGCACACGCGGTAGGCCTTGGACAGTCCCGAATACGTCAGACACAGAACGTCTCGCCCGGTCATCGTCGCAAGGTTTGTCATGGATCGGCCGTCGTAGACGATCTTTTCGTAGATCTCGTCGGCGAAGAGCATCAGATCGTGTTTGCGCGCTAGATCCACGAAGCGTTGCAGCACCTCCGTCGAGTAGACGGCGCCCGTCGGATTGTTGGGATTGATGACGACAATCCCTCGGGTGCGCGGCGTGATCCGAGCTTCCAGATCGTCGAAGTCCGGTGCCCAGCCTTGGCTTTCATCGGTGAGGTAGTGGACGGGCGTGCCGCCGGCAAGTGAAACCGAAGCCGTCCACAAGGGATAGTCGGGAGCGGGAATCAGGATCTCGTCCTCTGGATTGCAGAGGGCCTGCATCGTCAGGGTGATCAGTTCGGACACACCGTTTCCGAGATAGATCTCGTCGACGGTGACGTCGGTGATACCCCGCGTCTGGTAGTACTGGACCACCGCAGTGCGCGCCGAATACAGTCCGCGAGAATCGCAATATCCCTGCGCGGTAGGGAGATTGCGGATCATGGCCATCATGATTTCGTCCGGAGCTTCGAACCCGAAGGGGGCCGGATTGCCGACGTTGAGTCGCAGGATCGTGTGTCCCTGATCCTCGAGTTCTTCGGTCTTGTCGAGAATTCGCCCTCTGATGTCGTACCTGACATTCTCGAGCTTGCGGGCCTGATCGATGGGTGTGTTCACGCGGTTACGTACCTCTCCGGTTCGGGTGGGTGAGTTGTGTTTCAGATGAGAAGGGCGCCTCAGGGTTCGGTCTGGAAACGGACATTGATTCGCGATAGCGCTAGCGGCGAAAGAAGAGTAGCGCTACTATGATTCGACATGTCCAATGATAGCAGTTCGAGGATCGTCGCAGCCTTGCGTGAGTGGATCGCGACGGCTCCTCCAGGCGCGAAGCTTCCGTCCACTCGGTCGCTCGTCAGCCTGCACGGGGCGAGTCCGGTCACCGTGCAGAAGGCGCTGCGAACACTGGTATCTCAGGGGGTTGTGGAGGCTCGTCCCGGTGTGGGGACCTTCGTGCGCGCGGCGCGCGTCGTGCGACCCAACGACTACGGGTGGCAGACAGCGGCGCTCGGATCGCCGAACTATCGTCTGCAGTTGCCCATGGCGCTGCAGTCCACCTCCAACGACGTGATCGCGCTGCATTCCGGCTATCCGGCCCGAGAGCTGTTGCCGGAAGGTCTGGTTCGTGCAGCCTTCACCAGGGCGACGCGAACCGACGCCGTGTTCAATCGGCCCCTCGCTGCCGGGCTTCCGGAACTGCAGTCCTGGTTTGCCTCCGAATTGGGTTCCGCCACTCCTGCCGGGATCACTCCGCCGGGGCCGAACGACGTGGTTGTACTTCCCGGCAGTCAGGGTGGGCTTGCGACGTCCTTTCGCGCGTTGGTGGGGGAGGGACGTCCGTTGCTCATGGAATCGCCGACCTACTGGGGAGCGATCCTGGCCGCCGCACAGGCTGGAGTCACGGTCATTCCGATTTCCAGCGGCGCCAACGGTCCTGATCCTGAAGAGCTTTCGCGTGCATTCGAACAGACCGGTGCCCGTGCGTTCTACGCACAACCGAGCTTCGCGAGTCCGACCGGAGCGCTGTGGTCGCCGTCGTTGGCTGACAAGGTTCTCGACACCGTCCGTCGGCACGGCGCATTCCTCATCGAGGACAGTTCGGCGCTCGACTTCGGAATCACCGCAGATCCCAGCCCCATCGCTGCACGAGACGACAGCGGTCACGTCGTCTACCTTCGTGCGCTGACCAAGAGCGTGTCCCCATCGGTGCGAGTTGCCGGATTGATCGCTCGGGGTCCGGCGTACGAGCGGATTCTGGCTGATACACAGGCAGATTCGATGTACGTCAGCGGCATGCTGCAAGCGGTAGCGCTCGACGTCGTGACCCAACCGGCCTGGCGAACGCACTTGCGCAGGCTTCGTCACCAACTCGAGGCCAGACGCGACCTCCTCGTCTCGAGTCTGCGCGAGCACGCGCCGGACGCTCACCTCGACGCCGTACCGAAAGGCGGACTCAACCTCTGGCTTCGGCTCCCGGACACCACGAACGTCGAACGCGTGGTGCAGGACTGCCGGTCGGCCGGCGTCATCGTCGGGGCCGGTGACGATTGGTTCCCGGCAGAACCGACTGGAAAGTTCCTGCGGCTCAACTACGCCGGACCGAACCCGGGTGAGTTCCCCGACGCCGCCCGCATTATCGGCCGAGCAATCACGCAACATATGTAGAACTTCACCTCGCTGGTGGTTGACCTGAACTTCCGTTGAGGTTTTATCGTCGTGTGCATGAACAAACAAGCGATGCAGCCACCGGCCAACCAGCCGATCGGATTCTGGACCGCGCGAGCCGGTGAAGCGATTCGCGCGCGCACGCGCGGAGCACTCGAAGCGATCGGCGTCACCCAGCCGGGGTGGTGGGTCCTGCACCAACTTTCGCTGCACCCTGAAGGGGTGGAGCGCGCTGTCCTCTTGCGGACGATCGGTCCGAACGAATCCACCGACGTGATCGATGACGCCGTCGACTCTGCCCTCGAACTGGGGTGGGCGCGCGAAGACGGGTCTGTCCTTCGCCCGACTGATGCAGGCTCCGAGCAGTTCGATCGCGCCGCGCGGGTACAGCAGATGCTGCAGGAAGAGCGGATGCAGGGAATCACCGAAGAGGAGTTTGTCACCACCATCACTGTGCTGCAGCGAACCATCAAGAACGTGGGCGGCGACGCCTGGCACTGGTAGCAGACATTATCCGGGCCCGCTGCCGGGTAGAGCGGCTTCGATCAATTCGACGGCACGGGACACACCGCCCGCCGCTGCGAGTTCTTCTGCCAACTCCGCGCTGCGTCGGCGGAACTCGTCGGCGCTCACCAGAGTCAGCGCCTCACGAAGCTCTACTGCCGTGGCGGTAGCGCTGTCGACGCGTACTGCGACACCGGCGTCGACGAGCGAGTCGGCGTTGCCGAACTGATCGACGGCTTGCGGCACTGCGATCATGGGTGTCCCGGTCACCAGTCCCTCGCTGGATCCGCCCATACCCGCGTGGGTCACGAACGCGTCGGCCTGCTGCAGAATCGCGAACTGCGGTACCCAACGGTGTATTTCGACGTTGTCGGGCAATGGTCCGAGATCTGAGATCTGCACCTGCTTTCCGATCTGGAGGACGACGTGCCAGCCGTCCATCTGGCCGAAAGCCTCGACGCAGGTGCGGTAGAAATCCGGATGATCGGTGAATGCTGAACCCAGCGAGATCAACAAGAGCTTGCGTTCGGGATCCGGGTTCACCCAAGGTTGACTGCTCGGTTCGAGTGCGGGGCCGACGAACGTGTAGACGTCGCGGTTCACGCGTTCGGCGTTGGGCTGCATCGATTCTGCGATCAGCACGATTGCACGGGGTGGGCGTCCGGTGAACTCACGTGGATCGACCTCGACGCCTTCGGCGCGGAAGAACCGGGTCTCCCGATCGAGCAGGTCGACGCCTCTCGGATCGGAACGAATTTCGTCGTACATCGGTGCGGCGTCGGCTTCGTAACCGTCCCAGGCAACGTACGTCGGCGACAACTGGATGATGGGAACGCCCCACTGCTGAGCCAGTATTCGTGCCGGAATGCCGGCGATGTCGTAGAGAAAGAGGTCAGGGCGATCGTCTTCGTAGATTCGGCGTAGCTGCGGCAGCATCGACTCGTAATCGTCCTGGAAAATCGTCAACTGATCGATCAGATCCCCGTCCCAGCTCTTCTCGGGTTCGGCGCCGTCGGGAGAAGGGACGAGGCTGGGCAGCGTGGAGACGTACGGTGCGAATTCGGCCCCGGTCGCCTCGATGATCTCACGCATCGACTCGTCGTTGGCATAGGTGACGTGGTGACCGGCGGCGACGAGACGCGCGATGATCGCCAGGCTCGGATTGACGTGGCCCGGTGCCGGAATGCTCACCATGGCTATATGTCTGCGGGTCATCGATCACTCCTGCCGTCTGACTGTTCTGGAACAACTCCGGATACCGGACCGAGACTATCCACCAGGATGGGTAACGGCATCTGATTTTTGCCGGGGAAGTACCGAGCGCACTCGAGTAGGACTACGCATCCGAGTGCCGGGATGGGCGAGCAGACTTCGAAGCATGAGCACACCGACAACACCCTCGAAGACCACTGCAGCCTTCTATCTTCAGGCCGGAATAGCCTTTGCCGTCAGTTTTGTCGGCACCCTCCTCGGAATTGCGTATCTTCCGATCGATGCGTGGCAACGCGGATTTCTCGGAATGTCCTTGCTGTTCTTGGTCACCAGTACGTTCACGTTGGCCAAGGTGATTCGTGATCAGCAGGAGGCATCCACAGTCAGGGTTCGAGTGGACGAGGCTCGACTCGAGAAGCTGATCGCCGAGCACGATCCGTTCAAAGCGGCAGCCTGAAACCTGTCGGCAAGGTGAGGATCAGCGTGCTGCCGAGAGGTTGCTCGTTTCGGAGCGCCGACAGATCGCCGCCGTGTGCGAGCGCGAGGCTGCGCGCAATCGTGAGCCCCAAACCGGAACCGTCGGATCGATCACCGCGATGGAAACGGTCGAAGACTGATTCGAGTTGGTCTGCGGGAATTCCGTCACCGGTGTCGGTGACGGACACCGAGAGGTGGTCACCTTCCCGTGCGAGTGTCACCGTCACCGAACCTCCGCTCGGAGTGTGCCGCAACGCGTTTTCGAGCAGATTGGCGAGGATCTGTTCGATTCGTTGGCGATCGACCTCGGCCGTGATCGGTTGCGGAGGTAGCGCGGTCGTCAATTCGACTCCACGATCGGCGAAACGTGGCGCCGCTGCTGCCGTTGCGCTGCAAACGATGTCGTCGATCTTCTCGTCTCGGCGATCGAGTTCGAGAGCGTGTTCGTCGGCCGCGGAGACGTCCGCCAGATCGCAAGAGAGCCGACGCAGTCTTTCGAGTTGATCGCGCATGACCAACCATGAAGAGTTGTCCGTGGGGAGGACGCCATCCTCGATGCCGTCCACGTACGCAGCCAAAGTCGATACCGGAGTGCGTAATTCGTGGGCAAGATCGGCAAGCAGGCGTTTGCGGACCCGATCCGAATGATCAAGGCGTGCCGCCATGTCGGCAAAGGCAGTTTCGAGACGCGTGAAATCGGCATCTACGTCGGACCTGCCGATAGTCACGTCGAAGTTCCCGTCTGCGACGCTTTGAGCCGCCTCCGCCAGCGTTGAGATCGGGGCCGTGATGCGTCGGACGATGTAGACCGCGGCGATGCTTGCGCCCACCAGTGCGACCGCGATCCCGCACAACAGTGCGATGGTCATGGTCTGAGCGAATGCCTCTTCGGTGTGGGTACGGACATTCGAGTCTTCGATGCCGGCCATCATGAGGTGGTTGTGAAAGAGCGGGGCAGCGACGGCAATGGCGACTGCGGCGATGGCGAGGCAGGAGACGAACAGGACGACAAGCTGCGCCAGCAGCAGTTTTCCGCGTAGCCCGAGTTTCT
Source organism: Rhodococcus sp. MEB032 (assembly GCF_030208925.1). Lineage (NCBI taxonomy): Bacteria > Bacillati > Actinomycetota > Actinomycetes > Mycobacteriales > Nocardiaceae > Rhodococcus > Rhodococcus sp. MEB032. The sequence goes on along the minus strand of NZ_JARVSY010000001.1, from coordinate 163,594 downwards.
TCATGACGACCCCGTTCATGACGACCGCGTTCATGACGACCTCAGGGAGTATCCGACGCCCCTGACGGTTCTGATGAACCGAGGATCGGTCGCGTCGTCGCCGAGTTTGCGGCGTAATGCACGCACATGGACGTCGACGATGTGCTGGTCCCCGAACCAGGACGAGCCCCACACCGAGGTGATGATCTCGGCCCGACTCCAGGCAGCGTCGGGTCGGGATGCAAGCGCGGACAACAGGGTGAACTCGGTGGGAGTGAGATCGACCAGGGTGTCGTCGACACGGACCGTGCGGGCCAGGACGTCGATGTCGAGACCGGGAGGCGTCGGCAGCACTTTTGGCAGCAAACTCGACGCGCGTGGCCGTCTGAGCAGTGCTTTCACTCGCGCAACCAGTTCGCGGGGGCCGAAGGGTTTGACCACGTAGTCGTCAGCGCCGGCCGCCAGACCCGTCACCTTGTCCGACTCTTCACCGCGGGCGGACAGCATCAGGATGTACGCATCGGAGAAGGTACGGATTCGTCGGCAGACTTCCATGCCGTCGAAGCCCGGGAGCATTAGATCGAGCACTATCAGCGCGGGCTCGAATTCGCGCACCGAACGTACTGCGCTCGGCCCGTCGTGGGCGAGGCGCACGGTGAATCCTTCGCGTGTCAGATAGTTGGCGACAACCTTGGCGAGGGCAGTCTCGTCGTCGACGACAAGAACGCGCCCCGGTTCCTCGCCAGGTCGTAGTTCGGCGCTCATCAGACCGAGGTTAGTCGACTGCGTGTCTGCATTGCTGTCGCGTGGTGGTTTCCACTCGACTGTGAAGATTCGATGAAGGAAGCCTGTTCGAGCCGGTTATCGGGCTTCGCGGTGGATTTTCGCCGGTAACGTGGCAACTGTGCATGTGCAGCACTCTTGTCAAATCAATTGTGGTGCAGTGCATATCGAACAGAATCAATTCTCGGGAGTGAAAACATGTCTTTGACGGTCAGGAAGAGCGCCGCGCGGTTCGTTCCGGTTGTGGCAGCGGCAGCACTGTTGATTGCCGGATGCTCGGACAACTCCGGGGAGAGCATCAACCATTCTTCCGAAACAACCAGCGTCGCAGCACAGTCGGAGATTCCTGCGGGTGTCAATGCCGCCGACATCGAGTTTCTCGAAGGAATGTACCCGCATCACGCGCAGGCATTGGACATGGCCAGAATGGTCGACGGTCGAACCGACAATGCCGAACTTCTCTCTCTTGCAGCACAGATAGAGGCAGCGCAAGGCCCGGAGATGGCTCAGATGACCGAATTGTCTGAGTGGGGACGCCCCGAGCCTTCGTCGAGTTCGATGGAGGGCATGGATGAGTCGGCGCACGCGGGACACGGCGTCGGGATGGCCGAGATGCCGGGAATGATGTCGGCCGACGACATGACCGCCCTCACCGATGCCAGTGGCGCGGAGTTCGACAAGTTGTGGCTGACGATGATGATCGAGCACCACAAGGGTGCCATCACCATGTCCCAGACCGAACTCGACAACGGGCTCGACCCGTCGGCGGAGAAGATGGCAGAAGCGATCATTGCCGGTCAGCAGGCGGAAATCACTCAGATGGAAGCGATGTTGAAAGGGAGTTGAACAGGAGGCCTTGGCCGCGTGACCTTGCTCGGGTGGCTACCTGGGCATACGTTCGAGGCTGATGGCTTGACCGGTGCTGTGCTGCAATCACACGCGAGGGGATGACCGCCACATGGATCACAGTCAGATGGACCATGGCCAGATGGACCATAGCGAGATGAGCCATGGCCAGATGGAGCATGGGGCACACGGTGGTCACGTCGCACAGTTCCGGACGTTGTTTGCAGTCATGCTGGTCATCGCGGTTCCGGTCGTTGCGGCAGACGCGATGTTCGCTGATCTGGTCGGGTACACACTGCCGGAAAACTCTCTGGTGGAATGGATCTCACCGGTACTCGGCACGGTGATGTACTTCTGGGGTGGCAAGCCGTTCCTCACCGGCGCTGTTGCCGAAATCCGTTCTCGGCAGCCGGGAATGATGCTGTTGATCGCGCTCGCGATCACCGTGGCCTTCTTCGCGTCATGGGCTGCGAGTCTGCACTGGGTGGATCACACTCTCGATTTCTGGTGGGAGCTCGCGCTTCTGATCGTGATCATGTTGTTGGGCCACTGGATCGAGATGCGTTCGCTCAGTCAGACATCGAGCGCCTTGGATTCACTTGCCGCTTTGCTGCCCGACGAGGCAGAACGGGTGGTGGGGGAATCGGTGGAAACCGTGCCCACCGCAGCTCTGGCGACCGGCGACCTGGTGATAGTTCGTCCCGGGGCCCGTGTTCCCTCGGACGGAACGGTGGTCGAGGGAAGCGCCGACATGGACGAATCCATGATTACAGGCGAGTCGAAGACCGTCCGCCGGACTGTCGGAGATCAGGTGGTGGCCGGCACGGTAGCCACCGACTCGGCACTTCGGCTTCGAGTCACCGCCGTGGGAGAAGACACCGCGCTCGCCGGTATCCGGCGCCTGGTCGAACAAGCCCAGAACTCGTCGAGTCGCGCGCAGGTGTTGGCGGACAAGGCCGCTGCTCTGCTGTTCTGGTACGCACTGGGCGCGGCAGTGCTGACCGCGATCGCCTGGAGTATCTGGGGCACCCCGGAGAGCGCAGTCACCCGGACGATCACCGTTCTGGTGATCGCCTGCCCGCACGCGCTCGGGTTGGCGATTCCACTGGTCGTCTCGATCGCGACGGAACGGGCGGCTCGGGCTGGGATCTTGATCACCGACCGCATGGCCCTCGAGGCGATGCGTAACGTAGACACCGTTCTCTTCGACAAGACCGGCACTCTCACCAAGGGGGAGCCCGCAGTGGTCGGTGTACGCGGTGTCGACGGGTATTCCGATGACGACGTTCTCAGCGCAGCGGCTGCCGTCGAGTTCGACAGCGAACATCCACTCGGGCGCGCCGTCGTCGCGGCGGCGCGGGAGTTGTCGCTCGAATTCACTTCGGGTTCCGACTTTCAGGCGCACAACGGGATCGGGGTTGCTGCGGACGTCGCCGGTGCACGCGTCGGTGTCGGCGGACCGGGGATGCTGCGATCGGTCGGGGCCACCGCGATCCCGGGGACCGAAGAGTGGCTCAGTGACGGGTCGACCGTCCTGCATGTAGTGCGTGACGAGAAGGTAATCGGCGCATTGGCATTGGCCGACGAGATTCGCCCGGAATCAGCATTGGCCGTCGACGCCCTCCATGCTCGCGGTGTGCGGGTGGCCATGGTCACCGGAGACGCGGAGGCCGTGGCCCATTCGGTGGCTCGCAGGCTCGGGATCGACGAAGTTTTCGCCGAAGTGCTTCCGCAGGACAAGGGAGCGCAGGTATCTCGGCTTCAGGCTGCGGGCCACCGCGTGGCGATGGTCGGTGACGGGGTCAACGATGCGCCGGCACTCGCCCAGGCGGATGTGGGCATCGCGATCGGTGCCGGAACCGACGTGGCGATCGCGTCGGCGGGAGTTGTTCTGGCCAGCGATGATCCGCGTTCGGTGAGCTCGGTCATCGAGCTCTCCCGCGCCACCTACCGCAAGATGGTTCAGAACCTTTGGTGGGCAGCGGGATACAACGCGATCTCGGTTCCCCTCGCTGCGGGAGTACTGGCGCCCGTCGGGTTCGTGCTGCCGATGGAGGTCGGAGCAATCCTGATGTCGGTATCCACTGTGGTCGTTGCCGCGAATGCCCAGTTGTTGAGGCGCTTGGACTTGCGGCAACCACCGGTGACCGCGCTGGAGTCGAGAGTGCTCACATCGCAGTAGCGAGAGGTTGAAGGCGGACTACTGTCGGCTCAGGAACGGAATGAGCGCACGCAGTACAGCATCGGAGTCTGCGACTGCGCTTGCGTGGTCAGCCCCTTCGATCACAGTCAAGGCACTGTCCGGGATCAGCGACGCGAGATGCTCGGTATCCGGCAGGCGCTCGCGATCTCTCGATCCGACGAACAACAACGCCGGTGTGGTGATCCGTTGCAGCACGGCGTCGTCGATGCCGTGCTCCTTCTCTGCGCGGCGCATGTAGGCAGCGAGCGCGATGGCATCATTGATTCGGAAGGCAGTCGCAGTCTGAGGATCCACCGGTTTGCCGCGCCTCACGCCCCAACCGGTCAGAAATCCCTCGATACCGCCGCTTTCGAGTACGTCGATGCAACCCGGGAAGAACAATGCGTCGAACGCGCCCGTCATCGGTCGGCTGCTACCGCCCCCGACGGTCAGCGATCGCACCCGTTCGGAGTGCTCGACTGTCAGCGACATCACCGAGCGTCCGCCGAACGAGTATCCGAGGACGTGTGCCGGTTCGAACGGAGACTCCGTGTCGAGGATCTCCAGGAGATCGCCGACCACCAGATCCATTGCATACGAATCGGAGTCGTGTGGTTTGTCACTGCGTCCGTGACCCCGCATGTCGACGAGGATCAGACGATATTGCTCCTGAAGTGCCTTGACGTACCCGAAGCCACGCCAGATGGAGCGCGACAACGCTGTGCCGTGCACCATCAACAGGGGTGGGCCATCGCCCACGATCTGATAGGTGATCCGCGCACCGTCCACCGGATTTCTCACGTCGTGCAACACCCGTCCAGTATGGGTGCCAGTTGCTACGCACGTGAACTCGAGTAGTCGTCCGGTCCCATTCGACGGATGGCGTGGACTCTCACGAACAGTCGGGCCGTCAACTCGGCCTCCCCCAGAGCTACCGGTCACTGCCCGGCGGGGCAGTACCCACTGTTCCAAGCAATGCATCGGTGGAGGGGTCTGCAGTGCTGACGCCTGCGGCTATGCCCCGAATCAGAGCCTCGAAATCAGCGGCGACGATGGTGACCTCCTCGAACTCCGGCTCTCCTCCACGGACAACCTGACCGTCGGGTGCGAGCGCCAAGTACTCGTACCCATTGCGCACCGACAGCAGGACCGGGAGGTGAGTGGACCAGAAGGCGTTGATCGCCGCGCGCTCCGCCGGCCCGGAAGCGACCGCCAGGCTCTCGTGCCGGAACGCATTCCAGGGAAACGCCTCATCGCTGACGCCAACGCCACCGGCATAGTTCTCCGCCGAGAGAAACCACACCTGGTCGTCGGAGCTGGCAAGTACGGAGAACGAACTCGCCCACACTACGAGTTGGTCACAACCGCCGACCAGTGGTTGCGGAACTGGGGCAGAGGCCGATCGAGTGGGTTCTTCGCGAACCCAACCTGCGAGCGACAGCGCGGCGGTTGCGTCGAGGTGAAGGCACATCGCCCCACGGTAGGCCAGACCGTCGAGCGCCGACAGCGTCAACCGTCGGCCGACTCGGGATCGATGTCTCGAATACCAGTCTCGTCCATGCTGATCCATCGCGTTATGCCGATGCCGCGAAGAAACGGCAGATCGTGACTCACCACCACCATGGCGCCGCGAAAATCGGAAAGTGCCTGCGTGAGGTGGGCGAGACTCGGTAGGTCCAGGTTGTTGGTCGGCTCGTCGAGAAGAAGCAGCTGGGGCGCGGGTTCGGCCAGCAGGATCGTGGCCAACGCCGCACGCAATCGTTCACCGCCGGAGAGTGCGGATGCCGATACGTCGGAATCCGTTCCCCGGAAAAGGAACCGTGCCAACTGCCCGCGAATTTCCTCGGCTGTCGCGTGTGGCGCGGCCAACGCGACGTTGTCCGCCACCGAGAGGTCCTCGTCGAACACGTCTAGACGTTGGGGGAGCGCACGAGAGGCTACGAACGGAGTCGACGCGGCGAGTGCATCGAGCAACGTCGTCTTGCCGATTCCGTTGCGTCCCACTATCGCAATCCGCTCCGGCCCGGTGATCTGGAGCGATACCACTTGGCCGCTCCGCAACGGCACCTCGTCGAGCCGCGCAACCTGCTGCCCCGGATGAACCTCTGTAGCAGGCAGATCCAGACGAATCTCGCGATCGTCTCGAAGGAGTTCCTCTGCCTCCGACAGGACAGACTTGGCCTCGTCCACCTTCCCGATATGGTTGAGGGCCAGCTTTCCCGCCGAAACTTGGGCCTGACGTTTTCGTGTCTGCGCGATGATCGGCGGCATCCGCTTGTTCTCGAACATCTTCTGCCCATAGCGCTTACGCCGGTCCAGTTTCGTTCGAGCGTCGATCAGCTCGCGGCTCTGCTTTGCCAGATCGGCCTTGGCGTCGCGAACGGTGGCGAGTGCGTTTTCCTGCTCAGCGGTCACGACCTCCTGGTAGTGCGAGTAGTTGCCGCCGAACACGCGTAGATCCCCCCGACGTAGTTCGATCGTGTACTCCGCGGTGTCGAGCAGTTCCCGGTCGTGGCTGACGATCAGTACGGTTCCCGGAAACTGTTGGACTGCAGCATGAACTCGTGATCGAGCGTCGCGGTCCAGGTTGTTGGTCGGCTCGTCCAGGAGCAGTACCTGTGGATTCTTCAGCAGCGTTGCGGTCAGGCCGAGTAAGACGGTCTCTCCGCCGGAGAGGGTGTCGACAGTTCGGCTCAATGCTGCGGTATCCGGAGCCACCTTCTCGAGGCCGAGTCGATGCAAGGTGGAGAGAGCGCTCTCCTCGATATCCCAGTTGTTGTCCACGAGCGCAAAGTCGGATTCGGAGCCGTCGCCGGTTTCGATGCGGTGCAATGCGTTTCGGAGTTCGTGGATACCGAGGATGTCATCCACCCGAACGCTCGGATCGAGTGTGATGTCCTGACGGAGGTAGCCGACCTCGCCGGAAGCGGTCACGGATCCGGATTCCGGTGAGAGCTCTCCTGCGATCAATCGCAGCAGAGTCGACTTTCCCGATCCGTTGAGTCCCACGAGACCGACACGGCCACTGGGGAATACAAAATTGGTGTGGGAAAAGACTGATTCGCCGTCCGGCCAGATGAAGGTGAGATCCGAGAGCGACAGAGAAAGATGGGATTGGGTCATGAGTACTCCAGAGGGTGCTTGGACTGTGCGCCCGGCTCAGCAAGTGCTGATGGGTGCGAGTGCCTTCGCGTGATGAACCTCTAGAGGAGCAACGGCCCGTTTCCTGTTCTGTCGGGAATGATTCGTGTTCCAGGTTAGAACACTCGAACGGTCCCGTGCAATCGAATTATTCTGTGCTGTCGGTCTCGTCAGTGTTCGGTGCTCAGATTTTCGGGCCTTCAGATTTTCGGACCCTCGGATCGGAGGTCGTCGACCTTCGACATCGCTTCGCGGAGTTCGGTGAGCCATTGTTCGCTGTGCTTGCCCGCCAACCGGACTGTCCACATGAGGGCGTCCGCTCGCGAACGAGCAACACCCGCGTCCACCAGAGTGTCGAGAACCTTGCGTTCGGGCTGACGTAGTCGTGTCATCACCGGAACTGCGAGATGTGTGAACAGGACGGTCTTTTCGTCCAGACGTACACCCCAGGCGACCTTGCGCCCGTAGCGAGCCTCGGCCTCGTCGGCGATGCGCATCCGGTCGGCGCGCGTGGTTTCGCGAAAGCGTGAGATCCTTCCGTCCGCGGCGGCCTCGCCACCGTCGACTGCCGGGAGTTCACCGATCACGACGATTTCTTCGCGGTCGACCTGGACGTCGGCCGTTCCGGTGAACCAGTCATCTGGAAGTCGACCGGCAAACCAGTCGGACGCATCACTCGCGTCGGGAACCGACGCCTGTTGCCAACCTCCGGGACGGCCGAACCTGCGGTCGCCGGAGTTTTGTGAGTTCTTCATGGCGTTCTCCTCGGAGACCTGGTGGAGTGTGGCGTGCGTTTATTGCACTGATTACATGATTACACCGATAGTCGAACTGGCGCCACAAATTCGGGCATGATCGGAGTCGTGCGCCTTTCACACGCTCGTCAGAGCTTCCGAACTTTCCGTCGTCCCGTGGCTGCCGTGGCTCTGGGGGTATTGGCCGCAGGATCGGTAGTTGCCTGCAGTTCTGGCCCTGACCAGCCGAAATCAGTGGCAGAGGCGTTTGCCTCCGCGCTCACGTCCGATGACGTGCAAGCGGCGGCAGCCCTGACCACCGATCCGGCGGCGGCGTCGACTGCGATTTCGGCTCTGATCGACGGGCTGGGCAAGGACGAGGGAACATTCACCGTCTCCGACGCCACCGAGTCCGGTGATTCTGCGGGGACGTTCACACTCGATGCGGCGTGGAAGTTCGGTGAAGGTCAGGACTGGAACTACTCGACGCAGGGAAACGCGTCGAAAAGCGGGGACAACTGGCTGATTCAGTGGGACCCGGCGCTGTTGGCTCCGGACCTGACCTCCTCGACGACCTTGCGCTACACACCCACCACCGGTGCTCCGCCGTCGGTGCTGGACGCGGCGGGCCAGCCGATCATGGAGCAGCAGGTGGTGACGCTGGTCAATCTCGATTCCGCCGCGGTGCCCCCGGTGGACACGGCAGCCGTGGCGGCCCTTCTCTCGCCCATCGCACCGACGATCACGGCGGCATCGCTGAGCGGCGATCTTGCGTCGGCAAGTGGGAAGCCGGTCACCGCAATCACTTTGCGGGCCGAGGATCTTGCACCGATCGAGGAGAGGTTGGCGGCGATTCCCGGAGTGAGCTTGGCGCCGCAGGCTCGGTTGCTCTCGGTGGACAAAACTCTGGCGTCGCCGACTTTCAGTGGGTTGTCCGATCTGTGGCAGGAGGGGCAGGACAAGTCCGCGGGCTGGGCGGTACAGCAGGTGAAGCAGAACGGAACCGTCACCACCGTCGCCGGCCAAGACGGGCCGGTTGCTCCGAACATCGCGACAACGATCGACCGACCCATGCAACTCGCGGCCGAGAATGCGCTCGCCGGGGTGACACAACAGGCGGCGATCGTTGCGCTGCAGCCGTCGACCGGAGCGGTGTTGGCGGTGGCCCAGACCGCCCCCGCCGACGCACAGGGCCCGATCGCTCTGACCGGCCTGTACCCACCGGGTTCGACGTTCAAGACCGTGACGACGTCCGCGGCCCTGCAAGCCGGCGTCGCTACATCGGACACCGTTCTGCCGTGCCCGGGTACCGAGAACATCGAGGGCCGTCAGATTCCCAACGACGACGAGTTCGACCTCGGATCGGTTCCGCTGCACACCGCGTTCGCGAAGTCGTGCAACACCACAATGGCGAGGATGGCCGTCGGTCTGCCCGCCGATGCTCTGCACAAAGCGGCGCTGCAGTTCGGGCTCGGCGTCGACTACGTCACCCCCGGACTCACGACGGTGACGGGCAACGTCCCTGACGCGAACACCCCCGCCGAACGCGTCGAGTCCGCGATCGGACAGGGCACGGTGACCGCCACGCCCTTCGGGATGGCTCTCGTGGCGGCCTCGATCGCCAACGGAACGACACCCGCGCCGATGTTGGTCAAGGGACAGCCCGGCGTGGCAGATCAGACCGTTGTACCGGCTCCCGCGGAGGTGACCGAACAGTTGCGGGTGATGATGCGCGAGACCGTCACAGGCGGTACGGCGACGTCGTTGCAGGACATTCCGGGGCTTCTCGGCAAGACCGGCACGGCCGAAACCGAGGGTGGCCCGGCACATGGGTGGTTCGTCGGAATCAAGGGAGACCTCGCATTTGCGGTATTCATCGCGGGTGCGGACAGCTCTTCGCCTGCAGTGCAGGTAGCGGGCACTTTTCTGCGCTGAAACCTGTTTTCCGTTGCAGTTGGATCACACCGTCGTAGCTCAACCGTGACACGTTCGTAGGCATCCCGTGCTTGTTACTCGTGTGACAGAAGTAAAGAGTTACATGCATGGGGCCCGGAGGACAGCACAACCGTCGTGGAAAATATGTCGTTGCGTCGATAACTGCTGTCGTTCTGACAGTGGCGCTCGCGTCGTGTGTCATCGGTGGGGAGAAGAAATCCGACGCCGCCTCGGTGGTGGAGGACTTCGTCACCGCCCTCAACAACCACGACGCCGAAGCTGCCGCGGCGCTCACGTCGTACCCCAACGCGGCGCGGCCGTCGATCCAGCAGATGTTCGACGGACTGGCCGCCAAGTCCACCGACTTCGACGTCGCTCAGGTCATGGATCTGGGTAGCGACTCCGGACTCTTCACACTCGACGCGTCCTGGAACTTCGGCGAAGGCAAGGACTGGAGCTACCAGTCGCAGGGTGAGGTTCGTGATCTGTCGGTCGGCTGGCGTGTGTCCTGGGACCCGTCGGTCCTCGTCCCCGACCTCGGCAACGGTCGCACCGTTTCGTACACCCGCACGGACGCAGCGCCGCCGAAGGTAGTCGACAGCACCGGCACCCTGCTCATGAACGAGCAGACCATCAACGCGATCACTCTCGACCCGGCCACCATGCCGGACCCCGTCGACACCACTCGTCGCCTCGCCACGGTGCTCGAACCTGTCGCCCCGTTGGTCACTTCGGAGTCGATGTTGGCCGACCTCGCCGCAAACCCCGGCAAGCCCGTCACCGCCGTACTGCTCCGCGATCCCGACTACGCCTACCTGGAAAGCGATTTTGCGATCCCCGGTGTCGTCGTGGTCAAGACACCCAAGCTGATCGCCTCCGACCGTCGAATCAACTCGCCGTTGCTGGACCCACTGCGGACCGTGTGGCAGGCCAATCGCGACGCCACCGCCGGCTGGGCGGTCAATCTGGTCGAGCCCAACGGATTCCCGATCAAGCAAGCCGGCTTCCAGGGACCTCCCGGCCCCGACGTCGCCGCGACCCTCGACTCGCACGCTCAACTCGCCGCGATCGAAGCTGTCGTCAGTGCAGGTACTCCTGCGGCCATCGTCGCGATCCGCCCGTCGGACGGCGCCATTCTGGCTGCCGCACAGAACAATCAGGCCATCGAACAGGGCCCGATCGCCTTCACCGGGTTGCGCCCGGCCGGCGGCGCCCTCGATCTGGTCCGTCTCGCATCGTCGATGCAGAACGGCGTCGACCCCGGCGCCGTGTCAGCCGAGCAGTTGGCCGACACCGGGCAGCAACTCGGACTCGGCAACGGCTTCCACATTCAGGGACTCGAACAGCAGACAGCAGTGCTTGCCGCGAACCGCCCCGGCGTGGACCAGGCGATGAACAACGTCATGGCCAACAAGACGTCCAACGACGCGAGCGCGCCGACGGTAACTCCGTTCGGAATGGCGATGCTCGCGGCATCGATCGCCCGCGGCAGTGCCCCGATGCCGATGATGGTCTTCGGACAACCGGCTACCGCCGACGTCACGCCGACGGCGTTGCCCGGCGACGTCAACAATCGTCTGCGTGACGCCATGCGAGGCGCCGGCGGACTGGCTGGGTACCCGGACATGATGGCGGCCGGTGCAGCGAGCGGTGATGATCGCTGGTTCTACGGATCACGCGGAGACTTCGCATTCGCAGTGTTCGTCGCAGACGCCGACGGCGGCGATCGAGCAATGCAGATGACGGACAAGCTCTTCCAGGAACTCGGCAAGCCTGCCGACAAGTAGTACCGGGCACCGCGAGTAGATTCCTGGTTCGTGAACCTGCTCGATTTCCTTTTCCTCGTCGTAGCGGGATTCTTCAGCGGTCTAGTCGGTTTTGTCACCGGTCTTGCATCGATCGTTTCGTATCCGGCGCTGCTGAGCGTCGGGCTCTCACCGGTCAGCGCGAACATGACCAATACCGTCGCGTTGGTGGCCGTCGGCGTCGGAGCGTTGGCGAACTCGTCCCGTGAAGTTGCCGATACCGGTCCGAAACTTGTTCGCTGGTCTCTCTATTCGGCGGCCGGTGGCATCATCGGTGCCCTCATCCTGTGGTTGGCACCGGAAGGTTCGTTCGAATCCGTTGTGCCGGCGATGGTCGTGTTCGCCTCGCTCGCGCTGCTGCTGCAACCGAAGATTCGTGAGTTGTCCGGCGGCGGCGACCGCCCCGGAATCTACTCCGCAGCACTGTTCGCCGTCGCGGTATACGGAGGCTATTTCGGTGCCGGTGCCGGCGTCATCTTCCTGGCTGCGACGCTCATCCTCACTTCCGAAACGGTGTGGCGTGCAACGATCCTGAAGAGTTTCTTTCTCGGCATCGCCAATCTTGTGGCTGCACTCATCTTCGCATTCTCCGGACAGGTGCATTGGGTGGCCGCGTTGGCGATGGCGCTCGGCGCGTTGGCCGGAGGTTGGTGTGGCCCGCCCGTCGTCAAGAAAATCCCGCCATCGGTACTGCGTGTGGCAGTAGCGATAGCGGGATTCGTGTTGGCTCTGTGGTTGTGGGTGAAGTGAGCCCGTCTACTTCACGCCCTGCATCAGCTTCTTGATCCACGGCGAGGCAAGAGCAAGAATCACTCCGATTCCGATCGACGAGAAACCGATGATCAGGAAGAACGGGCGACTGTCGTCGATGTCGAAGTAACCGGCCAAGGTTCCCGCCATCGAAGAACCCAATGCAACGGACAAGAAGAACAACGCCACCATCTGAGTGTGGAAATGCTCGGGCGCGAGTTTGGTTGCAAGGGAAAGGCCGACGGGGGACAGGAAGAGTTCCGCGAAGGTGAAGAGCAGAAGCACACCGGCAAGGCCGAGGAGCGGCGCACTGTTCGGTCCGCCCCCGGTGATCGGGATGAACGCCAGGAACGCCAGACCCATCGTGCCGGTACCGAGCGCGAACTTGATCGGCGACGACGGCTGACGGTCACCGAGTTTGGTCCACATCGCTGCGAACACACCGGCAAAGATGATGATGAACACCGGATTGATCGACTGTACCCACGTCGGCGGGAAGTCCCAACCGAAGAGATTGCGGTCCAGGAGCTTGTCTGAGATCACCGGCACGGTGGTGAACTGCTGCTGAAACAGCGACCAGAAGGCCGCGCTCGCGATGAACATCGGGATGAACGCAAAGACTCGACTGCGTTCGACCTTGGTGACCTTCTTGCTGGTGAGCATGAGGAGGAAGTAACCGACCGACGCGACGATCGTGAGTCCGACAACGACGTCGGACATGTTGTCCGCCGTGATCAAACCGGTGACGGAGGCGACCGCGACGACGACGATCGCGGCAATGCCGATCCCGATGTAGAGTGCGCGCTTGTCCGCCGGCAACGGGTTGCCTGGTTCGGCACCGATTCCGTGAAGATGCTTGCGGCCCAGCGTGTACTGGATCAGGCCGAGCGCCATGCCGACGGCAGCGAGAGCAAAACCGGCGTGGAATCCCCAGGCGTCCTGGACAGCTCCGGTGAGCAGCGGACCGACAAGACCGCCGATGTTGATGCCCATGTAGAAGATGGAGAATCCGGCGTCGCGGCGAACATCCTGTTCGGAATAGAGATCTCCGACCAGAGAGGTCGCATTGGCCTTCAAGCCGCCGCTCCCGAAAGCGACCATGACGAGGCCGACGCCGACACCCCACATGCCGGGAAGAACCGACAGTGCGATGTGGCCGGCCATCACCAGCGAAGCACTGTAGAAGAGCGTGCGCTCGGAGCCGAGCAGTCGGTCGGCCACCCACGCCCCGAGAATCGTCGACAGGTAGACGGTGCCGCCGTACGCGCCGACGATGCTGGTCGCTGCCGCCTGGCTGATGCCGAGGCCGCCGTCGCTGACGCTGTAGTACAGGTAATAGATGAGGATGCCTTGCATCCCGTAGAAGGAGAACCTCTCCCACATCTCGACGCCGAACAGGTTCGCCAGCGCAAAGGGTTGGCCGAAGAACCCCCGGTCTTCCTTCTCGCTACGTTCGACGGGCTCCGTAGTGTTGCTCATCCGAAAAGTGTCCTACGTGCTCGGGCATTTCGGGTGGTTCCGAGCCGTGGAGTTTGGTTACGACTTGGTGCGGATTCTCACTACCAGCGGAGCGAGTGCGCGCCAACCGAGAAGGAACGCGCCGAGGACCAGCGTCGCGACGACGATGAAGCTGAACTGGGTGCCCTGGCCACTCAACACTCGCAGGATCATCCCGAAGACGACGGCGCCGAGCCAAACGACAACGCCGGTGGGAACAAGGAGAACGGCGTTGAACTTGTCGCGGTAGAGCGCGAACGTGGCAGCCCATCCGATCACCAGGCCGGTCAGGAAGGGCCAGGATGTCTTCGCCAGACCGGCGAGCGCATTGGCTTCTTCGTGGGTACGGCGCCCTATCGCGCAGAAGATTATGACAAGAATGGCGTCGATCAGCAGGAATGGTGCGTACTTCTTCACGCTCACACCATACGACTGTGCGCCTTTATTAACCGCGGGCGGTTAATAAAGGCGCACAGTGTTGTTAGGCCTGGAGGCCGGCTTCGATCTCGAGGGTGATCGTGATCTTGTCGCCGACAACTGCTCCGCCGCCTTCGAGGGGCATCTCGATGGAGATGTCGAAGTCCTTGCGGTTGATGACGGTGGTGGCCTCGAATCCGGCGACGGGGCCCTGGCCCATGCCCGGGTTGACGCCGTTGAACTCGAGGTTCAGCTCGACCTCGCGGGTGACGCCGTGGAGCGTGAAGTCGCCGGCGAGGACGAAGTCGCTGCCCTTGGATCGCACCGCGGTGGACTTGAAGGTGGCCTTCGGGAACTTCTCGACGTCGAAGAAGTCAGCGGACTTGATGTGGCCGTCGCGCTGCTCGTTCTTGGTGTTGATGGAGTCCACGGAGATCTCGGCCTCGACGGCCGGGGTTCCGTCTTCGGCAACGGTGATCGTTCCGGAGAACTCGTCGAACGTTCCACGAACCTTGGAAACCATGAGGTGGCGAACCGAGAATCCGACAGTGGAGTGGACGGTGTCGATGACCCAGGTTCCGGCGGTCAAAGCGGGCAAGGTTGCGGTGGTCATGGAAGCTCCTGAATAAGTAGTTGAATGTTCAAGTTCTTGTAGCTTCAACTATGGACCTCAGGAAATCCTTCCGCAAGATCATGTGAGCTGCATCACAGTGTTTGTGCTTGCGGCATAGACCGCGTGAAGCGCCGACGCTGTCACCGACTGATGCACCGCAATGCCCCAGCGTCCTTCACCGTTCACCACGCACTCTGCAATGGTGACTGCCGAATTCGCACTCCCGGAAGAATTCGGGTTGCGGGGCAGTGAATGCTGGGTGAGCGAGACAACCTCGACGGCCGAGCCCTGTTCGGTCAGGATTTTGCTCAATGCCTCGACCGGCCCGGACGCACTGGCCGCGGCGGTGACCTCGCGCCCGTCGCGATCGATGGCAACGAACAACTGATCACCGTCGGCGGTGTGTTCCAGTGAGTACCGACGCACTCCTCCGTTGTACCCGTACTCGCGCAGCAGCAGTTTCCACAGTTGGTCGGCAGTCATTTCGGTGCCCGAGTCGTCGGTTTCGAGCTGCACCCGCGAGGCGAAGTCGATCTGCAGGCGCCGGGGGAGTTCGACCCCGTACTCGGTCTGCAGCAGATATGCGATTCCGCCCTTGCCCGACTGGCTGTTCACACGAATGACCGCCTGGTAGTCGCGGCCGACGTCGGCGGGGTCGATCGGCAGGTAAGGGACCGCCCACGGCGCCGATCCCGGATCGACGCCGGCAGCCTCCGCGCTCTCGTAGTGATGCGCGAAGCCCTTCTTGATCGCGTCCTGGTGGGTTCCGGAAAATGCCGTGTACACGAGATCGCCGCCGTACGGGTGGCGTTCGTGGACGGGAATTCTGTTGCAGTACTCCACCGTTCGACGGATCTTGTCGATGTCGGAGAAGTCGATTTCCGGATTGACGCCCTGTGCATGCAGATTCAGCCCCAGTGTGACCAGGTCGACGTTGCCCGTCCGCTCGCCGTTGCCGAACAGGCATCCCTCGACGCGCTGCGCGCCGGCCAGCACTGCCAGTTCGGCGCACGCAACGCCGGTGCCGCGGTCGTTGTGCGGGTGGACCGAGAGGATCACCGAATCGCGTCGGGCCAGATTCTGGTGCATGTATTCGATCTGATCGGCATAGATGTTGGGGGTGGCGATTTCGACTGTGGCAGGGAGGTTGTGGATGACCGGGCGATCGGGACTGGCGTCCCAGAGTTCGGTGAGACTGTTGCAGACCTGCAGGATGTAGTCGGGTTCGGTGAGGTTGAAGACCTCGGGTGAGAACTCGAATCGCCAGCCGTCGTGGCCTTCGCCGCCACGAGCAACGTCTTGCGCGGCGCGGAAAATCATGTCGTGCAGCTCTTCTCGCTCCTTGCCGAGAACGACGTTTCTCCACGTCGGCGCAGTCGCTGTGTACATGTGGACGACCGCGTCAGGCAGCCCCTCGATCGATTGATATGTCCGTTCGATCAAATCCGTACGCGCGGCGGTGAATACGACGATAGTGACGTCGTCGGGAACGAGATCGAAGCGCACCAGGTCGCGAACGAAATCGAAATCGGTCTGACTCGCGGAGGGGTAGCCGACCTCGATTTCCTTGTAGCCGATTGCCGCCATCAGTTCGAACATTCGACGCTTGCGTTCGGGGTCCATCGGTTCTGCGAGGGCTTGGTTGCCGTCACGCAGATCGACGGGCACCCACAGGGGCGCCGCGGTGGTGCGATTGGACGGCCACGTCCGCTCGAAAGTCGGAATGTCGACGCGATCCCACGCGGCGCGATAGCGCTCGGACGGCATGGGTGACGGCTTCTGATTGTTCCAGCGGTTGGCGCGGGTAGTACTCATCTTCGGTTTCTCCTGCGGTCGAGTCGAGAGACCGGCATGGCGAAACCCCGCGGAGGGGTGCCGGTCTTTCAGGCCCCGCCGCGGCAGTCGAGAAGGAGTGCTCCTGTAGCCATGCGGGCTACACTAGAACGAAATTACTTATCAGACAACCTGAGGAGTTCACGTGTCCCCGATCGTCGAGCGTCGGCTGCTCACCGACCAGGCCGCGGAGTTGCTACGCGCGCGGATCGTGAGCGGTGAATGGGAAATCGGCGCCAAACTTCCAGGTGAAACCACTCTTGCTGCGCAGTTGGGTATCGGGCGGTCCACTATCAGGGAAGCAGTGCGGACTCTCGCGGGCCTCGGCATGCTCGAATCGCGGCAGGGCGCCGGGGTCTTCCTACGGAGTACGACGCCTCCGGATCAGTGGCCCCGAGTGCTCGAAGCCGAGGCGATCCTTCACGTCGTCGAGGTGCGCAACGCGGTCGAGATCGAAGCAGCTCGCCTCGCCGCGCAGCGGCGCGATGCCGTTGACGTCGCGGCTCTGCGGCAAGCGCTCGACGGTAGAACTGCCGCAGCGCACTCTGGCGACGCAGCGTTCGTCGACGCCGACATCGCCGTCCACCGAGCAGTGGTGGACGCGGCACACAATCCCGTGCTGTCGGAACTCTTCGAGACCTTTGTACCGCGTCTGCGGGCTGCGTTGATTGAGTTGATCGCGGTTCTGGACCTGCATCCCCACAGCCAGCCCGACGCGGACGAACATCGAATGTTGGTGGACGCCATCGAAGTCGGCGACGCGGAGGCAGCCGTACGGATCAGCCGGGCACACCTCGACGACATGGCAGCAGCGTTGCGACGCTAGACGCCGGGTTGTTCTCGGCGTTCGAACTCGAGGTCCATCTCGAGGTCTTCGTGGTGGGTTGCACGGAAAGTGATCAAGAAGACGATCCAACCGACGACAGCGACCATGACGAGGCTGACCATCCGATACACGAACACCGACGCGATTGCCTGCGCTCCGCCGGCCCCTGCGATCGTCAGCGCGGTGACCAGAGCAGCGTCGACGTAACCCAGCCCGCCGGGAACCAGCGGAATGCTGCCGACTGCTTTTGCGGCGGCGAAAGCGATCAGGAGCCCAGCAAAAGAGGGCTCCGCGCCAACAGCCCAACATGCGAAACCCAAACAAGCGACATCGGCGACACGATGGATGGCCGACCACCCGAATGCGATGACCGAGTCGGTGCGGCTGAGCTCGACCGTATCCAGTTGCTTCAGGATCTCGGACCAGCGTCGCATCCCGTGGCCGAGCGGATTCTTGCGAATTCGGTTGTAGCGGGCTAGGACTCGATGCCCGATTCGCTCGATACTGCCGGGATTCTGGGCTATGTATCGCAACGCCAGGAACAGTGCCGCCATGCCGATGATCGAGATCGTGAGCGTTATAGGGCTGACCTTGGTGCCGAAGGCAAACGCGCCCGCGGCACCCAACAGCGCCAAAGTCGCCGCAGCGATCACTCCACACACCGCCAACTGCCAAGACGCGACAACCGGTGTAGCGCCCCACTTCCGAGTCTGCTTGTAGGTGAATGCGGTCGAGAAGACCTGGCCGGCTGGCAACGTCAGCGCCATCGCGGTGCTGGCGTAGATGACCGAGAGGTTCTTGAGGTGACCGGCAATCACACCGGCGGCATTGAGAAGACGTTGCTGAACGGACGCGTATCCGCTGAGCGAAATGAGTTGCGCCGCGACGCACGCGGCCACCCAACCCCAATGGATTTCGGTCAAGGCTTGCCAGGACTCACTGAGCTTGGACCACAGAATTGCACCTTCGACGATCAGAAGAGCGATCAGAGCCACCCCGAGCAGCCACTTCAGCCACCAGAAGCGCCCTCTGACCCGACTGGTCTCGGCCACGGGCGAGCGTGGTCGTCTCAGTCGCCGTGGGGTGTTTCCAGGCTGAGCCATCGACTCACCCTAACCAATTTGATCCGGATCGACCTCTGGATACTTTTCCGGCCACGCCAGATGCGTCAGTCGTCGGCGCCCACGCAGTTGGACTTGCTCTCCGAGTTCCCACTCGGCCTGTTCCTCTTCGTCGGCGAAGTACAACGCGCTCGTCGACGCCAGCACCCGGCTGGGCCGAAGTTTCGCGAGCTCGGTGAGCCGTGACGCCTCGTTGACCGGATCACCGATCACGGTGTACTCGAAACGTTCGGCAGCACCGATGTTGCCGGCGACCGCGAGCCCCGCGCTCACACCGATTCCGACGTCTAGGCCGGTGATGTCGTTGAGCTTGAACCGCAGCTCGCGAGCCGCCGCCAAGGCCGCAGTCGGAGCGTCGGGCCGATCTAGTGGTGCACCGAAGATGGCGAGTGCCGCATCACCCATGAACTTGTTGACAAAACCATGGTGACGATCGATGACGTCGACGACCACACGGAAGAACTCGTTGAGCAGTTCGACCACTTCACCCGGCGGGCGCTCGGCCGCGGCACCGGTTGATCCGACCATGTCGACGAACAGAACTGCCACGAATCGAGTTTCGCCGCCCAGCTCGGTACCGAACTTCAACGCGCGCCGGGCCACGTCCTCGCCGACGTGCTGACCGAACAGCTCACGCAGCAGACGACGTTCGTCGGACTCTTTCATCATGCGGTTGAAGCCGACCTGCAGCCGGCCGATCTCACTGCCGTCGAACACCTCGACGCGTACGTCGGTGGCGCCGCGCTGCACCCGCTCGATGGCGCGTCGCAGTTGGCGGATCGGATCGGAGATCTGGGTAGCCGTCAGCATCGACAGCGCAAAGGCCTGCACGATCGCCATGATCGAGATGAGCAGGATCGCCCACGCGAGCGAGTCGGGGGAGAACTCGAGATCGGTCGTGAGCTGCGTCGAGCACAGCAAGATGATGCCTGCGACGGGCATCAGCGTGCCGAGTCCCCAGGTCATCGCCAGCCGGGTTCCGACGCCAGGCGCCATGGTCCGATCGAATTCGCCCTCGCTCAAGGCCTGGGCGGCGACCGGACGCAAAATGCGCTCGCCGAGCATGTAGGTGAACCCGAAGGTCGTGGTCGCGGCCATGCAGACCGTCACGATCACGGCGATCGCGAGTCCGGGCATCTCGGTGATGGTCAGGAACACGAAGATGATGCCGCCCAGAATCCACAGCACCAGGTGGACGATGGCCTGGCGAAGCGGCGCGTGCAGTGCCGCCATCTGCTCGGACCTCGTCGGTGGACCCCCGCGCAGCCGCCAGCGAATGACCGACTTCAACATCATCGCCGCCGCCGTGAGGCTGACGGCGCCGGCGAATGCCAGGTACACGCCGAAGATCGCGAAGTTGCGGACCCGGTCGGCAACTATCGCGTCGGACTCCTGGATCGGCACGCCGTACCGGACGAAGGCAAAGACCAGTACCGCGCCGATCAGATTGGCTGCGAGCATGGAGAGCATATAGAGGGGCCACCGGCTGCGGATGGTCACCGCTATTGCTCTGTATGAGGCCCGCACAGGGTTCAATTTAGCTGGCAGAGGTCGAAGTGTTGGTACGCGCGTCCGATTATTCGTCCGCTCACCTGTGTCGGCCGGGCCGGTTAGGCTCGCGATGTGAACGCAAACAGGGGGCGTGCGGAGCGAGCATCGAGGATGAACAAACCCATCTCCGCCGACGCTCGGGCGGTGCATCCCGGCGTGCGCATCGCTGCGGAATGGTCGTGGCGCCTCATTGTGATCTTCGCCGGACTGTTGGTTCTCGGGTACGTCGTACTCCGCCTCGAAACCGTGCTCATCCCGGTGGGGCTGGCTCTGCTGGCATCAGCTCTGCTGATCCCGATTGTCGATCGGCTACAGGTGTGGGGTGTTCCCCGCTCGGCAGCCGTCATCGTTGTTCTGCTTGCCTCGATCGGACTGGTCGCGGGAATCATGACGTTTGTCGTCGAGCAGTTCATCGACGGGTTGCCCCAGCTCACTGACCAGTTCACGGCCAGCGTCACGCAAATTCAGAACTGGCTCACCAGCGGTCCGCTGCACTTCAGCGAGGATCAGATCCGCCAGGCAGGTGATTCGGTCGTCAAGTCGGTGCAATCCAATCGTGAGTCCCTGACCAGCGGCGCCTTGACCACGGCGACAGTCATCGGCGAGATCTTCACCGGGGCATTGCTGACGCTGTTCACTCTCATCTTCTTCCTCTACGGCGGCGATCAGATCTGGCAGTTCGTCACCCGGATCGTTCCCACCGACGCGCGTCGTCGCGTACGGATCGCCGGTTCTGCAGGTTTCGGGTCGCTGATCGGCTACGTGCGCGCCACGGTCGCGGTTGCCGCCGCCGACGCGATCGGTATCGGTGCCGGCCTGGCGATCCTCGGGGTGCCGCTCGCCCTGCCGCTGGCGTCGTTGGTGTTCATCGGCGCGTTCATTCCGATCGTCGGTGCATTTCTGACCGGTTTTCTCGCGGTGCTTGTCGCTCTGGTCACGAAGGGTTTCCTGACGGCGCTGATTGTCCTCGGCATCATCATCGGCGTCATGCAGCTCGAAGCGCACGTGATGCAACCGCTGTTGTTGGGTCGCGCTGTTCGCCTGCATCCGCTGGCAGTCGTTCTCGCCATTACAACGGGCATCGTTCTCGCTGGAATCGTCGGCGGGCTCTTGGCTGTTCCGATCGTCGCGGTCCTGAATACCGCTATTCGTTCCCTCCTCGCCGACGACCCGGACATCGCGTACGCCGAACTGCACGTCGAAGATCCGGAAACCCCACTGTTCCCCGCCGAACCCGACGAGCCGCGCGCCGAGCCTCGCATCGTGAACCCCACTCCTCCCGATGACTGAGCCCACCCGCCGTCGTCGGCTGCACTATCAGCCGACCGTTCGCGAGGCGTCGGGTGTCGACACCGACCCTGATGCCCCGCTGTGGCGGGCGGCGCAGGCATTTCGGCTCGTCACGCTGGTGTACGCGATCAGCTACCAGTTCGCCTCGGCCTCCGACTACACCAACTCTCGGCTCAGCTGGTTCTTCGTCGCTCTGATGGCCGTGTGGACCGGGGTGTCGGCACTGTTGCTCGGGACATCCGGTGCTTTGTTCGGGAAGAAGCTGCCGCGGTATCAGGTGGTGATCGCCGATCAGGTGGTCGTCATGTTGCTGATGGCGTCGACGAGGCTGGTCTCCGACCACGAGTGGTATCAGAATCACCAGACGCTGCCCACCACGCTGTGGGCCACCAACGCGGTCATCTCCGCGGCAATTCTCGGCGGGCCGTGGCTCGGTATGGCGTCCGGAGTTGTCATCTCGGCGGCCAGCGCGATCGTCCGCGACCAGGTCAACCTGGACCTCTGGCGCGATGCGACGGCTCCCGTGCTCGTATCGGTCGGTCTGGCGTTGGGCTTGGCCACCACCACCGCTCGGCGCTCGCATCGACAACTCGAGCAAGCCGTCCGTCTGGCGGCGGCCACCGAAGAGCGCGAGCGTTTGGCACGCGAAGTACACGACGGCGTTCTGCAGGTGCTGGCGATGGTGCGCAGGCGAGGTGCGGCACTCGGCGGCGAGGCAGCTGAACTGGCTGCTCTGGCCGGTGAGCAGGAGGTCGCCTTGAGAATGCTGATCTCCGAGCAGGTTTCGGGCGCCGCGGCAGACGTCGGCGGACAGACAGTGGATCTGTGTCCGCTGTTGACCACGCAGGCAAGCACGTCGGTGTCGGTGTCGACGCCCGCGCACCCCGTGGTGATCGAGCGTGATCGAGCCATCGAACTGGCAGCCATCGTCGACAATGCTCTGTCCAATGTCGGGCTGCACGCCGGGCCCGCGGCGAAGGGATACGTATTGCTCGAAGATTTGCCGGACGAGGTGATCGTCAGCATCCGCGACGACGGCGTCGGAATCCCCGAGGGTCGCTTGGCGCAGGCCGAAGCCGAAGGCCGCATGGGAGTATCGAAGTCCATTCTCGGCCGAGTGCAGGTGCTCGGCGGCACTGCAGTCCTGCAAACCGGGCCGGGGGAGGGCACCGAATGGGAGATCAACGTTCCGAAGGGGAAAAGTGAGCGTGGCTGACGAACATGGCGAGAATCCGGTGACGGTGATGGTCGTCGACGATCACCCGATGTGGCGCGACGGTGTCTCCCGGGACCTCGAAGCTGCCGGCTTCACCGTGAGCGCCACGGCGGAGGGTGTCGAGAGTGCGCGCCGCCGGGCCGCCGCCGTGCAACCGGCGGTGGTTCTGATGGACATGAACCTGCCGGACGGAAACGGTGCCGACGCCACCACCGCAGTTCTCGAGGTTTCGCCGAAGAGCAAGGTACTGGTGCTTTCGGCCTCTGCCGAACGTGACGACGTCCTCGACGCGGTCAAAGCCGGAGCGTCGGGTTACCTGGTCAAGAGTGCTTCGGTGGCGGAACTGCTCGAGGCCGTGCGAGCGACTTTCGACGGACAAGCCGTCTTCACCCCCGGCCTCGCCGGATTGGTGCTCGGTGAGTACCGCCGGATGTCGACGGCACCGGCCGACGATCGCGCACCCGAGCTGCCTCGGCTCACCGACCGTGAGACCGAAGTGCTCCGTCTTGTCGCCAAGGGGCTGAGCGCAAAACAGATCGCCACGAGGCTCTCGCTCAGCCACCGGACCGTCGAAAACCATGTGCAGGCAACGCTTCGGAAGCTTCAGTTGGCCAATCGCGTCGAGCTCACGCGATACGCGATAGAACAAGGTCTCGAATAACGTTTATCCTGGAAATCATGGAGGCCAGGAATCTACGCGTATCCGATGCCGAACGAGAGCATGTCGGCGAGCTGCTGCAGAAAGCTGTCGGTCAAGGGATGCTCTCGCTCGGTGAGTTCACCGAGCGCATGGACACTGCCTTGGCCGCAAAGACACGAGGTGAGCTCAACTCGGTTCTCGCCGATCTTCCGGGCATCACACTGATCTCCGACTACGACCCACCCGCGTATCCCAATGCGGGTCAGCCGATGTACCAAGGCCAGCCCTACCCGGCGCCGACGTACCAACCCCAACCGCCGCCGGTTCACCCGAGCCCGCCTTACCGCGCTCCCGTCGGGGCTCCGGTTGTAGGTACTTACGGAGCGGCAAATGCTGCCGTGATCCGTGGACGAATGGCGACGGTGACGCGGAACGGTGCCTGGATCGTTCCACCAGCTGTCGTGGTCGACACCAGAATGTCCAGTGTGACTATCGATTTCACGCGTGCGGTGATGCAGACGCAGGTCGTGAACATCTCGATCGACGACTACGCCAGCTCGATTTCACTGATCGTTCCCGAAGAGGCGACGGTGGACATGAACGGTGTCGAGGCAGTCGGGGGAAGCGCGTCGAACAAGGTTCGTTCCGGCCCACAGATGGGCCCGCTGCATCTGGTGGTGCACGGCAAGGTGCGATTCGGCAGTGTCACCGCGAAGCATCCCTTCGGTACCACGATCCGAAAGATGTTCGGCTCCTGACCTTTCAGTGATACGCGCGGGTCAACATCTCGGCGACGCACACGGGCTTGTCACCGTGTTCTCGTTCGAACGTCTGCGTCACCGTGATCTGGACACCGCCGTTGATCGGTTCGACTTTGCTCAACGTCGCGCGCATGCGGACACGAGAGCCGACCGGAAGCGGAGCGGGCAACCTGACCTTGTCGAATCCGCAGTTGAGAGCAAACGCAAAACCTTCGAGCGAGAACATTGCGTACGAGAACTTGGGGCCGAGTGAGAGCGTGTAGTTGCCGTGCGCGATGGTTCCGCCGAACGGCGACTCCTTCGCGCGATCCACATCGACGTGAATCCACTGATCGTCGCCGGTGACCCGGGCGAACTCGTCGATGGACTCCTGGGTGACATCGTGCCAGTCGCTGACGCCCAGCTCTTGGTTCAGGTTGGCGCTGAGGTCTTCTGCTCCGGTGAGTACAAGCATGAATTTTCCTCGATCGGTAGGTGCTGACAGTCGGTCAGTGACTTTCGATGCCGAATCCCACACCGTGTGTCTGTGCGATCTCGGCGGTGGCAACGAGATCGAATTCGATCCCGAAGTCTGCTTCTACCCGCGCTGCAACCGATTCCGCGGCGGAACCTGCTTCGGCCAGTAGTTTCGGCATCAGTTCGAACAGGTCTTCCATCCCTCCGGGCGTGATGATTTCGAGAATCCGTGCTGGAGCGTCGTCGGGATTCCACACGGCGTGCCACTGGCCACGCGGTTTGAAGATCATGGCGCCGGTCTCCGCGTAGACGACCTCGTCTCCGACCATCGCTGCGACGCGGCCACTTTGAACCACCGTGTACTCGTCTTCCCGGCTGTGGCGATGGACCGGTGAGGTCATCGAATGCGGAGCGATGCGGTGTTGTACAAGAGAGAAACCTCCCTCGGTTTGTTTGTTTCGAACCATCATCCGGACGCCGGTGGCCGCGAGGGTCCCGGCGAGGTCTTCGTCCGGTCCGAGGACGGTCGTGGTGGTGTTGTTCGGGGAATTCGGTGACATCGATTCAGTCCTTCGTCGTCGTGAGCGTCGTTGGCCGTGCTCCGGTTTGTTGATTCCCGAATCATGTACCAATCGGTCTAGTGATGCAAGGTTTTGACAATTTATGCACTTCAACTGTTGTCGATATGTGTACTGATCGGTATATTGAACGTATGTCTACGAGGGATTTGTTGGTCGATGCCGCTGCCGATTTGTTGCAGCGGAAGGGCTACGCCGGAACGGGGGTGTCGGAAGTTCTCTCGGCTAGTGCGACTACCAAAGGTTCCTTGTACTTTCACTTTCCCGGCGGCAAGGAAGAACTCGCAGGCGAGGCTCTGAGGCGACGTGGCGAGGCAATGGCCGATTTCATCCGGCACCTGCTGGAGAGCTCACCCGATGCAGCCACCGCGATCTCGGCATTCGCCGCCGCATTGGCTGCGCGTTTGTCGGATTCGGACTACGTACGTGGATGTGCCCTGGCTACGGCAACACTGGATGCCGCAACCGAATCCGAGGTCATCCGCGGTGCTTGTGCGGATGGGTACAACTCGTGGCTCGCACTGCTGGCTCAGCGCCTCGAGGCAGACGGTTGGTCCCGCGAAGACGCCGAGTCCGAGGCAATTCTCGCTCTGTCCGCACTCGAGGGCGCGCTGGTCCTTGCTCGGGCGCGTCAGGATCCCGCTCCGCTTCACACTTCGGGTCGGCTTCTGTCCGAACGATTGCGGAACGCGGCACCTCGGCGTTAGTGCCCTGTCAGTTGAGTACGAGAAGTCCCCAGGCTGATCGAGTAGTACTACTCATCTGATCGGTTCGGCCACGCAGCAAGCTCGAAGCCATGACCACACCGAGCTTTTCCGCCGTCGATCCGCGACTGGTGACCGCCCTCTCGGCCGAGTGCGACAGCATCGGCCGGCAGTTGCGTCACATGGGCCAGAACCTGTCGATCCTGCAGACTCAGCTGTCCTCGGCTACTGCGACCCCGCCCATGCCGGTAGTTCCGGCACCCGCATCTCCGGCGCCACAGGTGCCGCAGATGCCACCAATGCGTCCTCAGCAGAGCGTGCCCGCGTGGCAGCCGCCGACGTATCCGGTTGCCGCGCCTCGCCAGCCCTGGTGGCAACGCGACGGTGTCATCAGTCGACTCCTGGCCGCGGCCGGTGTTGCCGTCACACTGATCGGCGTCGTGATGCTGCTGGTACTTGCAGCGCAGGCCGGATTCTTCGGACCTCCGCTGCGGGTGCTCGGCGGTGCGCTCCTTTCCGGCGCCTTGGTGTTTGCCGGGGTGCGGGTCCACGGACGACCAGGGGGCAAAGTGGGGGCAATTGCCCTGGCTGCCACCGGTTTTGCAGGGATGTATCTCGATGTCGTCGCAGCCTCCGTTCTCTACGGTTGGGTGACGACACCGCTCGCGGTGGTGATTGCCTTCGGAATCGCCGCCGCCGGCGTTGCCCTCGCCGTGAAGTGGGATTCCGAATCGCTGGCGCTCATGATCGTTCTGGGAGCAGCGCTGCTGGCTCCCGTGTTGACGTCGGGAATATCGTTGACCCTCATCGGTTTCCTCTTCGCGATCCAATCGGCGACATTCTCCGCCCAGCTCGGTCGTGACTGGAAATACCTGGGCATGGCGCGCACCGCACCGGTGGTTCTCGCACTGCTCGCAGCGATAGCGTCGAAGTCCATCTTCTGCGAATCCGGTAACAGTGCAGTGCAATTGGTGATCAGTGCCGGCGTGGTTGCAATCGTGGGGGCCGGCTGCGCGATGGTTATGCAGTGGACGGGTTCGCCCTCGCGTGACGGCATTGCAGGGGCGTGGTCCACCGCTACCTTTGTCATCTCGTCCCTTCCGCTGATGTGCGTCGGAGCCGTGCTCGGGCGCACCGAATCCGCAGTGCTGTACGGAATTGCTGCGGCACTACTTCTTTCGGCTGCAGCGGCGGCCAAGCCTTTGCCGACGCAACTGCGATTCGGACTGGGCGCAACCGGCGCCCTCGCATTGTTGCTCTGCTGCTTCTCCGGGGCGACTGAATCTCTGGTCGTACCGCTGATCCTCACGGTCGGAATGATCTTCCTCGGAGTCTCGCTGTATGCGGGTTCGCGCTTCGTCTTCGCCCTCGGAACCGTCTTTGCGGCAATCGGATCGATCGGATACCTCACGACGGTTCCGCCGGAGGCGTTGACGACCGCTCGCGCCGCATCCATGCAACTCGGTGCGATCACGGCACTCTCGAGCCTGACGGCGATAGGTGCACTGGTGATGCTGGTCTGGGCGATTCACCGACTGAAGTTGATTGCCGATTCGAATGCAGCGGTTCTATGGGCGGCCGCAGGGTTCGGTGTCCTCTACGCGGTGACGTGCGCGCTCGTCTCATCCGGCGTCGAAATTTTCGACAGTGCAACCGGATTCGTTGCCGGGCACAGCGTTGCAACCATCGTCTGGATGCTTGCCGCCACGTCAGCGCTGGTGCTCGGATTGAACAACCGCCAGCACGCTCGCGTCTTGCTCGGAGCCGGGCTTGCTCTCACCAGTGCGGCCGTGGCAAAGCTGTTCCTCTTCGACCTGGCCACACTCAGTGGGCTGGTGCGTAGCGTTGCCTTCCTGGTGGTCGGCTTGCTGCTCCTGCTGGTCGGGACACGTTATGCACGAGCCTTCGCCAAGCAGGAGCAGGAGCAGGAGCAGGTCAGCTTCGCTTCTGGCGAGCGATGAGCTCGCTCACGCTGATGGCGCCTGCGTCGTCAGGCCGGTGCCTGCCGGTGGCGTTGTCGTCGCCGTCAGGGGTGGCGTCCGAGACTCGGGGCTCGTTGGTAGGCGAAGGCGAATCCGTGAAAACCCCGTTACGACGCTCCGGAGCGGACGGTGGAGGCGGCGACTGGGGGGTCGCCTCCACCGAGGTCGGGGCTGAACCGTTTGTTGCAGAGCCGTTGGTAGCACCGTTTGCGGAGCCGTTCCGGCTCGCGCCGTTGGAGCCTGAACTGCTGCTGGCAGCACCGTTGGTCGCCGAACCGTTTGTCCGCGAAGGCGTCCGGACCACCGGCAGTGGACGTGAGGCCGGGGGAGTCTGTTCCCGGGCCCGCAGGTCCGACAACCAACTCTCGATGGGACGCTCGGCCGGCGCAGCGGGCGTGGGGTTTCTGCGCTTGTCGCTGGCATTCGGTTGCGGCCGGTACGAGGGATTGGGCACCGGTGCCTCGATCAGGTTCTGGGGGGCGCTGGCTGCACTCCCGATATCGAGACGACGTCGCGGTGCCAGCTTCTCGGCGGCGGGAGCCTCCGTGTTGGGTGCCTTGATCGCCATTTCGCTGAGCGGAATGGGCTCGGTGAGAGGATCGGGAACGCGAGGTCCGCTTTCCGGCTGTGCAGCCGGGGCAGGCGGCGGCATGACCCGCGAGGCCGCTTCGATCTTGCGCGGCTGACCCGGTCCGGCGATCGCACCGACAGGCGCGATCTGCGGGACGTTCGCGAGTACCAGCTCGTTGTCGAGGATCGGCTCGCCCAGCCCGATCTTCTGCTGGATCCGCTTCATCCAGGCCGGAGCCCACCAGCAGTCGTCGCCGAGCAGTTTCATGGTCGCGGGGACCAGGAACAT
Source organism: Rhodococcus sp. MEB032 (assembly GCF_030208925.1). Taxonomy (NCBI): domain Bacteria; kingdom Bacillati; phylum Actinomycetota; class Actinomycetes; order Mycobacteriales; family Nocardiaceae; genus Rhodococcus; species Rhodococcus sp. MEB032. The sequence goes on along the minus strand of NZ_JARVSY010000001.1, from coordinate 135,095 downwards.
TCGGATGAGAGTCGCGTCGATGATCAGCGCGGAGATCATGCCGTAGGAGATGTATTTCATCATCACCAGATCGGACAAGCCGAATGCGCCGGTGACCACGATCAGAATCAGTGCGGCAGCGGTGATGATTCGTCCGGTATGTGCCGTGCCGATACGGATGGATTCGGTAGTACTCGCGCCCTGCGCTCGCGCTTCGACCATGCGGGAGAGCAGGAACACTTCGTAGTCGGTCGACAGGCCGTAGACGATCGCGATGATCAACACCAGGACGGGAGACATGATCGGCCCCGGTGTGAAGTTCAACAGACCGGAACCGTGCCCGTCGATGAAGATCCAGGTCAAGATTCCGAGCGTTGAACCCAGTCCGAGCGCGCTCATCAATGCGGCCTTGATGGGCAGGACGAGCGAGCCGAACGTCAAGAACATCAGCAAGGTCGTCAGCAGGATGACGGATACGACCATCAGCGGCAGACGATCGAGCAATGCGTCGACGCTGTCCTGCTCGATGGCCGGAGTACCGCCGACCAGCACAGTTGTGCCCTCGGGCCAGTCCGCGGACCGCAGATAGTCGATGGTGGGACGTGCTTCGTTCCGCTCCGTCAGACCGGCCTTGAGGACGTTGACACCGTCCTTCGTCGCAACCTCCGGGGTGAACTTCTCGACGAGACCCGGCGCAGCATTTGCGGTCTTGGAAATCTGACCGAGGGTGGTGTTGTCGGCTCCCTCGATGACGAGTCGAACGGGCTCGGTGCGATTGCCGGGGAAGAGTTCGTCGAACTGCGCCTGCGCGACACGCGTGGGGCTGTCCGGGGGCAGGTACGTCTCGTTGATACCGCCGAACTTGATGCCCGTCAGCGGAATGATCATCAGCAGTAGAGCCGCGACGATCGGGACCGCGACCTTGAGCGGATGCTGCATGACCCAGCGGGTGAGCTTGCCCCAGAAACCGTTCTCGATTTCCTCGTTGGTCTTGGTCTGGCGCAGCTTCTTGAAGGTCAGCGCGTCGATCCGCTTGCCGAGAATGCCGAGAATCGCGGGAAGAATCGTGATGGACGAGATCGCGGCAAGCATGACGGCAGCAATGGCGCCGTAAGCCACCGATTTGAGGAAGCCCTGCGGGAACAACAGCAGACCGCCGAGGCTGACGGCAACCATGGTCGCCGAGAACATGACCGTTCTACCTGCCGTCATGACCGTTCGGCGTACAGCGGTCGGGGTGTCGTACCCCTCGGCTATCTCTTCTCGGAAACGGCTGACGATGAACAGTCCGTAGTCGATCGCCAGACCCAGGCCGACCAGAGAGACCACGGGCGCAACAAACGCGTTGACCTCGGTGAAGTTGGTGATCAGTCGAATGATGCCGTTGGCGCCGATAACGGTCAGACCGCCGACGATCAACGGGAGGGCAGCAGCGACGACGCCACCGAAGACGAAGAACAGCAGGACACCGACAGCAGGAATCGCGAGCATTTCCATGCGCTTGATGTCGTTGGCCATCGTGTCGTTGAGCGAATTCGCGACAGGTTGCAGGCCGGCGAGTTGCACGTCGACGCCGTCGATGTAGAACTGCGACTCGACGTCGCGGAAGTTGTTGGACACCGCGGTGTCGTTGTCTCCGGCGATCGCGATGCTGGTGACCGCGTGTTGCTTGGTCTTGTCCGCCAGGGCCGCCACCGAGAGACCGTTGTCGACCTTGAAGTACGAGCCGTTGATCTTCATGATCTGGTCGGGGTTGTCGGCGACGAGTCGCTGCAGATTGTCGATGACCTTCGCTTGGAACTCGGGGTCGTCGACGGTCTTGCCCTCCGGCGCCGTGTACAGCGCCAGAACGTCACCCGTCGTGCTGCGTCCGAACGTGCCGTCAGCGAGTTTGGCAGCCTCTACCGATTCCGACCCCGGATCGTCCCAGCCGCTCTGGCTGAGATGATCCTGCAGGCTCAGGCCGTACGCAGCGAGCCCGAGGAGCCCCGCCACCATGACAGCGATGACGGTGAAGCGGGCTCGATAGACGATGCTTCCCCAGCTGGCGAACACTGATCAACTCCTACTCGGCAACACTTTTTCGCCCGATGAGCAGGGCAGAAAGCGGTCGGAACGGCTGCAACCAGGCGCCCTCGTCGGGCAGGGTGTCCAGGCTTACCCGTGGCAGAGGCTCACGGAAGACACCTGGGATGTCCTCGAGATCGACGAAGTCCAAGATATCGGACGACACAGCCCAGCTGGCGTGTTCACGGAACCCGAGAACCTGGACCGGGATACCGGTTGCTGCGATGTCCTCGAGAGGTTCGCGGAACGCTTGGCCGTCGGCGGACGCGACCATGATTCCGGCGAGGCCCTCGCCGTACCGGAGCGCGATGTGCTCGAGCATGTCCGAATCGACATCGCTGTCTTCATCGACCTTCGGCTTGGCGAACACCGCGAAACCCACGTTACGCAAGGCTTCGACCCAAGGACGAACGACGTCGGCGCTGCCGGACGCGATGTTGGTGAAGACGGTCGCTTCAGGCTCGAGCGTGCCGCTGTTCTGGGCGGACAGTTCGGCGGTGCGAGAGAGCAGCCAACGACCCAAAGCGTCGAATCGTGGCCGGTAGGCGGCGGTAGGCCGGCCACCGAGGATAGCGCCGAGGCCCATGTCGAGGTTAGGGGCGTCCCAGACCAGAAGCACCCGCTTGGGGTGGCGGGAGTCACGACCGAAGTCGAGAGGAGATTCCGACGACGTCACGTCGTCGGATAGCTGTTCGCTGACGCTCATGCTCTGATCTTCCCCCATATAAGCTCGGTGATTGCACTTCCGACCTTATGGGCTTTGTCCTCGAACTTGGTGACCGGACGCTCGTGGGTCATCGGAGACTCCCAGTCGAGTGCGGTCAGCAGCGGCTCGGCATTGCCGGCTTCTTCGATCCATTCGGCGTACTCGGCGTGATCGGTTGCCACGTGCAGGACTCCGCCGGGCTTGAGGCGGTTGGCGATCAGCGAGAACGTCGGCCCCTGCAGGAGGCGACGCTTGTGATGGCGGGCCTTGGGCCACGGATCCGGGAAGAACACCCGGACGCCCGTCAGGGACTCGGGGGCGACCATGTTCTCGAGTACGTCCATCGCGTCACCGCGCAGTACGCGGACGTTGGGAATTTCTTCGCGTTCGACCTGCTGGAGAAGCTGCGCCAGCCCGGGGCGGTACACCTCGATCGCGATCAGGTTCACGTGCGGTTCCGCCTTGGCCATTGCGGCCGTCGCGGTGCCGGTACCCGAACCGATCTCGATGATCAGGGGTGCTTCACGTCCGAACCAGGCGTTCGCGTCGAGCGGTGTGTCCGAGACGTCGGCGCCGATGAGCGGCCACTGACGGTCCCAAGCCTGCTGCTGTGCGTCGGTCAGCGCACCCCGGCGAGAGCGAAAGCTGGTCACTCTCGGATGGAGACGGGACCCCTTGGTGTGGTCCGTCTGCCCCGTGTCAGGGGTCTGCGGTGCATGCTGATCGGCTTCGTTCACGAACCCATTGTCACGCATGACCCCCGTTTAGCGCAGACGGGTCTGAAGTTTGAGTTGAGACTTTCCACGGAAAGTCCTGAAACCGTCGACTTCGGACTGTCGGCGAAAGGGTGGTGTCACCTGCCGTCCTTGCCGAGAACCTGACAGAATCTCACCGACACGATGGGGACGTGGGGTGGGGATGAACACAGGATTTGCATGCAGTAATTGGTCACGAATGTTGCCCGCAGAATCGATCGACGACGCCTGCTCGGAGCCGATCGATCAGTTGCGCGCTCTGGCATATCGGCTGACGTCGATCGATTCGGGAGCCGCAGAGGTGGTTCACTCCGTGCTCGGATCGCTGACTGCGCCGCTCGAGCTGGTGGTCGCCGGACGGGCCGGGGTGGGGCGGTCGTCGTTGGCGCGAATCCTGAGGCGCGACGACCGGTTCTCGCGCAGAGTTGTCGGCGCACCGGTTGTGGTGACCGAGTCGAGGGCATTCGATGTCCCTGGAACGTCGAACCCCGATCTGGGTCGTCGTTGCGTTGTCTACGTGGTGGTCGACGCGGTCCGCGACGTCGACGGCCGAGCCATTGCTCGAGTTTCCGATCGTGTGGTCGTCGCTGCGAACAAGGCTGACTTGTTCGGTCCGCGCTGGGACGAGGCGCTGGGACGGGCGGCGGAAATCTCGGAGAACGTCGGCGTGCCCACGGTTCCGGTGGAGACACTGACCGGGCGCGGCGTCGAAGAGTTGTTCGCGGCTCTCGGACCTGTTCTGGAGGCGCAGTGGTGGGGCCGGGTCGAGCAGATCGGCCCGGCGCTGAGGCGATCTGCCTCGCGCAGCGCTGCGGGCAGGGACGAGATCGAGTTGTATCTGAGTTCGGACTCCGCGGTGTTGTTCGGCGCCGCGGCGGCGATGATGAGCCCCGAAATTCGAGCCCTGCGTCAAGGCGAGCCTCCCGATCCTCGTACCGCTGACGACGCGGGCACGTGCAGCCGGTGGTGGAGCGAGCTCGTGAACGAGTCGGAACAGTTTCCGCAACAACGGGTCTCACTGATTCGACGCGGGTATGTGCGTCGGTGGGCGCAGCTCGGAGGCGATCGCTCTGCCCCGGCGGTGACCGATGAATAGCGTTTCGGTACTTCCGGATTCGGTGCTGCGCGTGGTGCAGCGATGGAATCCGGCATCCGATCCGGGTCGCCGGGTCGCCGCCGAAACATCCAGTGGCACTCGCATTTACGTTGTCGGTCCACCAAGGTGTGGAGGGGAAGACGTCGCGCAGATGTTCGATGCTTCGGAAGATTGTTCGACAGTGACACGCGAGGTGGACGCCGACGTCGTACTTCTGGTCGTCGACGCCGCCAGTGTGATCGGACGCGAGGATCTCCTTCTCCTCGGCGACGCCGCGGCGAGCGGAACCCCGGTGGTGGTGGCGCTGACCCGCGTCGACGTCTATCGAGACTGGCAGGCGGTGCGCCGGCGTGATGCCGAGATTCTCGCTTCGCACTGCACCGCTTTTGCTCAGGCTCCGGTGGTCCCGATTGCGCCTGGTCAGGAGCAGTCACTCGTTGCGGTCGTGAGCCGGGCGGCACGGGAGAGGGAAGCAGGTGGTTCGGATTCCGGAGTCATCGCACAGACGCGCCGGATGATCGAGATGGAGATCCGGAATCTACGTGACAGTGTTCCTGGTGCCGAATTGCGGGCCGAGCGATCGCAGCTGCTCGCAGACCGTGACGGCCGACGAGGCGAACGCCTGGTGCAGGTGCGAAGCCGACTGCAACGAGCGCGCGGGGATCTGTCACAACAAATCGCCGAGGCAACCCGGGCGACGGTCGCCGGGGCACGTGCCTGGGTCGATGCCGCCTCGCGAGCCGAATTGGGCAGCGTGCCGACGCGACTGCAGCACGAGGTCGACCATCACACCCGGGTGTTCGACGCCGCGATGGCGGCAGCGGTGGAATCTGCGGGGACGAATGGATACATGCCTTCCCCGCAGATTCCGGAGGGCCTGCCGGGCCGTCAGCGCGGAAACGAGGACCGGGTGACAATTCTTGTCGGCGCGTCCGCGGGTCTCGGCCTCGGCCGTATCGCAGTGACTCCGCTGGAAATGATTCCGGCCTTGGAGTTCGCAAGTATCCCCGTGACGTTGATTCTGGGTGGCGCCGCGGCGTGGTGGTTGGCGCGAACTCGCGGGTTGACGGCCGATCGTGCCCACTCCAGGTCGTGGATCGTCGAATCGATGTCGGCGGTTCGCGCTCAGTGGGAGCAGCGAGTGCAGAGCGTGCTGCTCGAGGCCGAGGCGGATCTGGGAGCGGCGATCATGGCGGAGAGCCGCGAGCAGGTGGCGTCGGCGCAGGCCCGAATCGTGGAGATCGACGGTGAACTTCGTGAGCTCGCCGCGGCCAGATCGGGTCAGCTCGCGTCGTGCGAGCGCGACCTCGCCGTTTTGAACGCCGCCTACTGATCATTCCGCGAGTGCAGAGTTCTCCACAGTGCCGCAATTTCGGCCTCGACTGATCGTCGGGGTCTGTAATACTGAGCGGACGGTTTCGGTAGGGGTTGCCGAAGCAGTAGGTCACCATCCAGTAGGGGGAGTAATGGACGCATTTCTGATCACGGCCGGACACATCGACGGGCACGAAGCCGAAGCGCTCGATCCTGGGCGTATCGAGCCCGAGGCCTTCGGGCCCGCGTCGGGACCGGTCGATGCCGGCGACCTGAACTTCGACGCCTTCGACTTGGACGGTGACGGAACGGTCGACAGCCGTGTCGTCCACTCCGACGACGCCGTCGTGATCGTGTCCGATTTCGATCGCGACGGTAGCGCCGATCGCCTCACGATGATCGACTCGGACGGCGACTACTCGGCCTGGGAATGCAGTCGAGACGACGAAGGCGCCCTCGTGTGGCAGAAAATCGATGCCGGAGCACTCTGAAAAGCTTCCGTTTATGTGCTCTGAGCGCCGGGTAGGCACCTGAACACACCAACTGAATCGTTTCTGTGACATTTCTGACCGCACCCGATTACCTGCAGGTGAACAGCCAGCGTTAACCTCAATACATAGGACACCCGGCGTCCGTGAAATCCACGTGAGTGGATGACGCGGCTGGACCCCGTCGAGAGGGGGACACCGGGATCGACTGGTATCGGGGCGCTGCAGTTCGCATCCGGTGTCACGAGAACCCGGTTCCGGCTCACCCCAGGAGAGTTTGATGACCTCAGCGACCATTCCCGGTCTCAATGGAACTGACGGCACGCCCCCCACGCAGCACAAGGAACTGCTTGCATGGGTGCAAGAGGTTGCCGAACTCACCCAGCCTGATCGCGTCGTCTTCGCAGACGGCTCGGACGAAGAATGGGACCGACTGACAACGAAGTTGGTCGAGGCAGGAACCTTCACCCGCCTCAACGACGAGAAGAAGCCGAACTCTTTCCTCGGCAACTCCGATCCGTCCGATGTCGCGCGAGTCGAATCGCGTACGTACATCTGCTCGAAGGAAGAAATCGACGCAGGTCCCACCAACAACTGGATGGACCCGGCGGAGATGCGCACCCTCATGGGTGACCTGTACCGCGGTTGCATGCGTGGACGCACCATGTACGTCGTGCCGTTCTGCATGGGCCCCCTCGACGCCGAGGACCCGAAGCTGGGCGTCGAGCTCACCGATTCCGAGTACGTCGTCGTCTCCATGCGCGTCATGACCCGCATGGGCAGCAAGGTTCTCGACAAGCTCGGCACCGACGGGTTCTTCGTCAAGGCGCTGCACTCGCTGGGCGCTCCGCTGGCCGAAGGCCAGGAAGACGTCGCGTGGCCGTGCAACGACACCAAGTACATCACCCACTTCCCCGAGGATCGTGAGATCTGGAGCTTCGGTTCCGGCTACGGCGGAAACGCTCTCCTGGGCAAGAAGTGCTACTCGCTGCGTATCGCCTCGGCAATGGCGCACGACGAGGGCTGGCTGGCCGAGCACATGCTCATCCTCAAGCTCATCTCGCCCGAGGACAAGGCCTACTACATCGCGGCGGCATTCCCCTCCGCTTGTGGCAAGACCAACCTCGCGATGATCCAGCCGACCATCCCCGGGTGGCGCGCCGAGACCCTCGGTGACGACATCGCCTGGATGCGTTTCGGTGAGGACGGACAGCTGTACGCCGTCAACCCGGAATTCGGTTTCTTCGGCGTGGCTCCCGGCACCAACTGGTCCTCGAACCCCAACGCCATGCGCACCATCGACCAGGGCAACACGGTCTTCACCAACGTCGCTCTGACTGACGACGGTGACGTCTGGTGGGAGGGCCTCGAAGGCGACCCGCAGCACCTGATCGACTGGAAGGGCAACGAGTGGACGCCCGAGTCGGGCACCCATGCGGCTCATCCCAACTCGCGTTACTGCACCCCGATGTCGCAGTGCCCGATCATGGCTCCCGAGTGGGACGACCCGAAGGGCGTGCCGATCTCGGCAATCCTGTTCGGCGGACGCCGCAAGACGACGGTTCCGCTGGTCACCGAGGCTCGCGACTGGCAGCACGGCGTCTTCATGGGTGCAACGGTCGGCTCCGAGCAGACCGCAGCAGCCGAAGGCCAGGTCGGTACGGTTCGCCGCGATCCGATGGCAATGCTGCCGTTCCTCGGCTACAACGTCGGTGACTACTTCCAGCACTGGATCGACCTCGGCAAGTCCGCCGACGCGTCCAAGCTCCCCAAGGTCTTCTACGTCAACTGGTTCCGCCGCGGCGACGACGGACGCTTCCTGTGGCCAGGCTTCGGCGAGAACTCCCGCGTCCTGAAGTGGATCGTCGAGCGTATCGAGCACAAGGCTGCCGGTATCGACACCCCGATCGGCGTCGTTCCCACCGGATCGGCACTCGACATCGAAGGACTGGACGTGTCGGACGCCGACATCACCGAGGCCCTCGCGGTCAACATCGACGAGTGGAAGGCCGAGATCCCGCTCATCGAAGAGTGGTTCGACTTCGTCGGCGAGAAGCTGCCGACCGGCATTCGCGACGAGTTCGAAGCTCTGAAGCAGCGGTTGGCCTGATAAACCGCCCCCGTATGTAGTGGCCTGATGCCGCATTGGTTCAATTTGATGAACCGATGCGGCATCGGTCGTCTGTATGCCCTTGCCTGTAGCCGTTAAGCAGTTCAGCCGTTATGCAGTTCAGCCGTAAAGCAGTGATCAGCGAGCGGGTCGACACACTCGATCCTCAGGAGGACCAGATATGAGCGGGATCTACAACAACGTGACCGAATTGGTCGGGCGCACCCCGATCGTGCGGCTCAACCGTCTGACCGAGGGCCTGGACGCACAGGTCGCCGTCAAGCTCGAGTTCTACAACCCGGCCAACAGCGTCAAGGACCGGATCGGCGTGGCGATCATCGACGCCGCCGAGAAGTCCGGAGCACTCAAGCCCGGTGGCACGATCGTCGAGGGAACCAGCGGTAACACGGGTATCGCACTCGCCATGGTCGGTGCTGCTCGTGGCTACAAGGTCATCCTGACCATGCCCGAGACCATGTCCACCGAGCGTCGCGTGATGCTGCGTGCTTACGGCGCCGAGATCGTGCTGACCCCGGGATCCGAGGGCATGGCCGGTGCGGTCGCCAAGGCCAAGGAAATCGTCGAGCAGACCGAGAACGCCGTCTCGGCCAGCCAGTTCGCGAACCCGGCCAACCCGGCCATCCACGAGGCAACGACGGGCGAAGAGGTCTGGGCCGACACCGACGGCGCCGTCGACATCTTCGTGTCCGGCATCGGCACCGGCGGCACCATCACCGGCGTCGGACGCACCCTTCGCAAGTACAAGCCCGAGGTCAAGATCGTGGGCGTCGAGCCCATCGACTCGCCGATCCTCAACGGTGGCCAGCCCGGCCCCCACAAGATCCAGGGAATCGGCGCGAACTTCGTGCCCGACGTCCTCGATCGCGAGATCTACGACGAGATCATCGACGTCTCGTTCCCCGATTCCATCGAGGTCGCTCGCGCACTCGGCACCAAGGAAGGCATCCTGGGCGGCATCTCGTCCGGCGCCATCGTCTGGGCAGCACTCGAGTTGGCGAAGCGTCCGGAAAACGCCGGCAAGCTGATCGTGGCTGTCGTGTGCGACTTCGGCGAGCGTTACATCTCCACCCCGCTGTTCGAACACATCCGGGACTGAGACTTGTGAGTATCCTCGGGACAATTCGCGAGGACCTGCAGGCTGCGCGCGGTCAGGATCCTGCCGCGCGCAGCAATGTGGAGAACGCGCTCGTTTATTCAGGGCTGCATGCCATTTGGGCACATCGGGTTGCGCATCGCATGTGGGCCGTCCCTGCGCTACGCGGCCCGGCGCGAGTGCTCTCGCAGCTGACACGCTTCGTCACCGGCATCGAGATTCATCCCGGTGCCACCATCGGTCGGCGGTTTTTCATCGATCACGGCATGGGCGTCGTGATCGGGGAGACGGCCGAGGTCGGTAACGACGTGATGCTCTATCACGGCGTCACTCTCGGTGGTCGCTCGCTCGAGCAGGTCAAGCGTCACCCGACGCTGGGTGATCGGGTCACCGTCGGCGCTGGTGCCAAGATCCTCGGACCTGTCGTCATCGGTGAAGGTAGCGCTATCGGCGCCAATGCCGTTGTCACCAGAGATGTTCCGGCCGAATCCATCGCGACGGGTATCCCGGCGGTGGCGCGGCCACGGACCACCAAGGAAAAACTGGTGGACCCGAACAGCTACATCGATCCGGCGATGTACATCTGAAGCACTCCTTCTTCGATGGCCACCCTCGTGTAGACGACGGGTGGCCATCGGCGTCTGCTCAGGCGCGTGTCAGGCGCCACCCGAGACGTCCCAGTACGGCCGCCGTCAGAGCGCCCAGTGCTGCTCCGATCAGGGGGTAGCAGGCGAGAATCAACCACTCGGGCGATTTGTCTGGGAGCGCCATGTAGGAGATGTCCAGGCTCGACTCGTAGTCGCGACTCATCTGCACACCCCGGATCGGTTCGTACGCACCCTGATAGACAATGGTGTCGTCACGACTGGTCAACATGTCGATCGCAATGCCCACCAGGGGAATTCCCCCGACTACAAATCCCAGAACCATCAGAATCACGATCAGTGCGCGCATCGAAAGAGCCTATCGCCCAGCCGAAAGTTCAGACTGTGATCGACGGTTCTTCGGGGGTCGAGAGGGTCAGGATCGCCCGCACGACGCGTGGGCTCTGCTCGAGTGAGCGTTCGAGTTCGCGCAACGTGTGGGCCACACGGGATTCCGCGTAGTCACCGACCAGGTCGACGCTGGCCACCAGGTAGACCTGCCGCGGCCCGAGGTATTCCATGCGTAGGAACGTGATTCGGTTGATCTCGGGCAGTTGGGTGAGAGCTTCGACGGCTGCTGCCCGCAGCGTCGGTGAGGCCTCTTCGCCGACCAGGAAGCGGCGGTTCCGATCTATCAGAATGATTGCGATGACCCCGAGGAGAATGCCGACGAAGATGGAGCCGAGGGCGTCGGGGACGGGTGAACCGGTGACCTGGTGCAACAGAACACCGACGAACGCGATGACCAAACCGATAAGTGCCGCAGCATCTTCGGCGAACACGGCCCGAGTCGTCGGGTCGGATGTGTTGAGTGCCTGGGTCATGACGTCGCGGTTCACGGCGGACGCTTCGTTTCGGAGTTGTTTGTACGCCTGCCGGAACGAGATGCCTTCGAGGATGAACGAGACGCCGAGGACGGCGTAGGCGACACCGAAGTCGGACGCCGGTTCGGAATGGAACAGTTCCTGGATGCCATGAGTGATCGAGACACCCGCGCCGAGTGCAAACAGTCCGAGAGCGGCGAACATCGACCAGATGTATGCCTCCCGGCCGTAGCCGAGTGGCTGGTCTCGGTCGGGAACCCTTTTCGAGCGGCGGTTCGCGATCAGCAGCAGCACTTCGTTGCCGGTATCGGCCCAGGAGTGGGTGCCCTCTGCGACCATCGATGCAGATCCGGTGACGATGGCGGCCGCCGTCTTGGCACCGGCGATCAGCGCGTTCGCCGCAAACGCCAGTACGACCGTCGTGGTGCTCTCGTCGGCCGATGCTTCCGTTTCGGTGCTCACGATTCTCAGGCTAGGCGGGTGACGACGGTTTCGTGCGGTGACGCTCGGCGACGGAGTGCAGCAGTGTGGCGACGGCGTCGTGGAACTGCGTCAGGCCCGGCTCTTCGACGGGAAAGTGCCCGCACCCGTCCAGCATCACGAATTCGGTGGGTGCGTTGATGCGGCGGAGGAACTGCAGGCTCAGTTCGGGTGGCGTCCATCGGTCGTCGGCCGGGTGGGTGAGCAGAACGGGCGTCGTCCGAAATGCTTCGGGTGCGGTGTGCTCGAACGAGAAGTAGCTGCTGAGGAATCCGAGTGGCACTCGAACACCTCCACCGAGCGGATCGGTTGCGCACAGCGTTGCGAGCTCCGGATTGCTGCTCATGTTCGCCACGTCGGCGACCCAACGGATGGGCACGCGGATACGGCCCACCAGTCGTTCGGTGCGCCGCATCAGGGGAGCGCCGTAGACACCCATCGGGCCGAACCGCGCCGCGGCAGCTCTGGCCGATGGATCCGAGGGATCGAGCAGGCAGGTAGCGACGACGGCGTCGGCCAGACCGGTCCGCGCGGCCACCTCGTAGGCCAGCAGACCGCCGATGCTGGCTCCCAACAACACCAGCGGCCGATCGTCGGCTGCCTTCTCGGCCCGGACGAGATCGCAGAGGAGATCGACCCACTGCTCGTACCGGACGCCGGCGGGATCGGCTACGACGGTGTCGCCGTACAGCGGAAGGTCAGGGAAGAGGACTTCGGCTCCGAGTTTCACGCCGATCCCGGCGAACGGCCACAACGCGCCCGAGTAGCCGCCGGCGCCGTGGATGCCGAGAACACGAACCGGCGCGTCTGGAACCACGGCCCGTGCGACGTGGACGGTGTTGCCGTTCCACTCCCACCACGTCGGGGTCGGCGCCGGCATGTGGTCGGTGTACCGGTCGGGCATAAACTTCGAGTAATCGGCGCTGGTCACCTACACAATTCTCGGTATCGGCGTCGCGGCTGACAACTCGCATCGGAGGACCGTGTCGACTCGGCGGAAAAGGCCCTCCCAGCAGCGCTCGAGGGCTACCTACGACGCGATCCTGGAGGCAGCTACTCGCGTTTTCGCTTCGGAAGCCATGGCAGCGACCACCAACCGGATCGCTGACGAAGCAGGGGTGTCGGTGGGCTCGCTCTACCAGTATTTCGGCGACAAGTACGAGATTCTCTCGGAGTTGGCGAACCGTCACGTGAGTGCTGCGCGGGAGAGTTTTGCGCTCTGCCTTGCCGACATCGTCGAGCGTGAGCTCTCCCCGGACGAGGCCGTCCGGATGTTGGTGGAGTGCGCGGTCGAAGTGAACAGTAAGCCGCGAGAGTTCTTTCACCTGCTCTACGATCAGGTTCCACGTACGCGTGAGCTCATCGAGCAGGTCGAAGGAATGAATCGTCAACTGGTACTCGGCTTTTCGGAGTACCTCCAGAGCCACGGTTTCAGTGCGGAGGATGCGTTGTTGACGTCGCGGCTGACTGTGACTGCCGTGGACAGTCAGGTGCATCGGGTTGTGCTGGAATCGGATTCACCCGAGGAACTTCGAGTGCGAACGGAAGCCGTCGTGCGGCAGGCGAGATCGATGATCGCGTCGGAATCCTGATCCGGTGTGCGGAATGGTGACCACAGTCCGTTATGGTTTCTGACGTCATCATCGAGGTAATGGGAAGTCGGTGCAATTCCGGCGCGGTCCCGCCACTGTGAGGTCGTCCCTGCGTCGACCGTAGCCAGATACCACCCTCGTTGACGTTGTGTCATGCCACGAGGATGGATCGGTCACACCATGAATGCTGTTGGCGGAGCTCTGTCTCCACCTACCCACCTGCCTTCGCCGAAGGCTGGTGCGCCTCGAGGACGGCTCAGTCCGGGTATCGTGCTGCCCGCTCTGCTGGTCGTCGCCGTGCTCTCTGCTGTGTGCGCGTTGGCATTCGGATCCGAGATGCTCCCCGTGTCCACTGTGGTGGACGTGGTGCACTCGCGCTTTGGAGGCCCACCCGTCACGCGTTCCGAACTTGCGATCGTGTGGGGGATCAGAGCACCTCGGGTACTGCTCGGTCTGGCCGTCGGCGCTGGTCTTGCCGTCGCCGGCGCGGTGGTGCAAACCCTCGTCCGTAACGCTCTCGCCGATCCCCACCTGCTGGGAGTGTCGTCCGGCGCGAGTGTCGGTGCCACCGCCGTCATCACCACCGGACTGTTCGCCGGCGCGGGAGTGTGGGCGCTCAGTTTCGGCGCGATGATCGGGGCGCTGGGAGCTGCGATTCTCGTCTTCACCATCGCGACGCTGCAAGGCGGTATCACTCCACTGCGATTGGTTCTGACCGGCACCGTTACCGCATCCGCCTTGTCGGCGATCGCGAGTTTTCTGGTGCTGCGTACCAATGATTCCCAGGCCGCGCAGTCCGTATTGTTCTGGCTCCTGGGAAGTTTGGCCGGGGCATCCTGGGACAAGTTGTGGGCGCCGGTCATCGTTGTGTTCCTGCTGACGGCAGCGGTGTTCGCGCTGCACGGTTGGCTGGACGCGCTGGCGGCCGGACCGGACGTCGCGGCTTCGCTCGGTATTCCCATCCGAACCCTGCGAAACGTGCTGTTCGGCGTGCTGGCAGCGTTGGTCGGCACGATGGTTGCGGTGTCCGGCGCGATTGCCTTCGTAGGCCTGGTCATACCGCACGTCACACGCATGCTTGTCGGAGCCAGACATCGAGTGGTGTTGCCGGCGGCAGCGCTGATCGGCGCGTCGTTCCTGGTGTGGGTCGACGTCGTGGCGCGGACCTCGTTGCGGCCGACCGAGATCCCGCTGAGCGTGGTGACCGGGGTGATCGGTGCACCGCTGTTTCTCCTGCTTCTCGGCCGTCGGCGCTACCGATTCGGTGGCAGTTCGTGAGCGCCCGAGCCCTGGCGCTGACCGCGTCCGGAGTAGTTGTCCGCATCGACCGTCGAACCATCGTCAAAGGCGTCGACATCGCGGCCGACGCCGGCGCAGTGGTCGGCGTGGTTGGTCCGAACGGCTCGGGCAAGTCGACGTTCTTGCGTGCTCTCGCCGGTCTCGGGCCGATCGCCGGCGGTGACATTCGTGTCGGCGGCGACTCCGTGCACGCGATGTCCGCGCGGTCGAGGGCCAAAGCCATTTCCTTTGTGGCGCAGGAAGAGCAGAGTCCCGCCGATTTGTTGGTTCACGAGTACGTGAGTCTGGGCCGCACACCACATGCAAAGCCCTGGAGCGTCGGTGGAAAGCACGAGAATGCCGTCGTCGATCGTGCTCTGGGCGAGGTCGGAATGATCGAGCACCGGTTCTCTTCGATGGACACGCTTTCCGGCGGTGAGCGTCGGCGGGTGTTTCTCGCCCGAGGTCTCGCGCAGGACGCCGGTGTGCTCATCCTCGACGAGCCGACCAATCATCTCGACATCCGGCATCAACTCGAACTGCTCGATCTGGTCCGGTCGTTGGACCGGACGGTGATCATGGCACTGCACGACCTCGATTTGGCTGCGGCAGTGTGCGATCGGGTGCTCGTGCTCGCGGATGGAGTGGCCAGGGCGTTCGGACATCCATCCGACGTACTCACCACCTCGGTGGTGGCAACTGTTTTCGGCGTCGAGACTTTCGAACTCGTGAACCCCGCGACAGGCCGTTCACACCTCGTATTCGAATCACGAAATTCTCAACCACAACACACATTTTCGGAGAGTGCACTTTGATACACGTAAAGACCCGCGCGTCGTTCGGTGCGGTTGTAGCCGCTACAGCGTTGTTGGCCGTGTCCGGATGCTCGGCAACCGCGCCCGTCGACGAAGCCGCGGACAAGACTTCGGTCACGCTGGAGAACTGCGGAACGGAAAGCACTTTCCAACTTCCGATCGAAAAGGTTGTTGCCACAAGCAATGCGGCCAATATCGGTACCATTCTCCGAGTCGGCGGTCTGGATCGTCTCGCTGCCGTCGTGTTGAACACGAACAACGACGCGGTCATGGACTCGATGTTCGGTCCCGGAATCGCCGACGTCCCACACCTGGACGGAACGATCACGATGGAGACGATTCTGGGTAAGCAGGCGGACCTGGTGGTCGGCTCCTACAGTGGCTTGTTCAAGGGCGCCTCCGGTGTGACGCCGGAATCGCTGCAGAGCAACAACATCGATGCATATGTGATCTCCGATAGTTGTCGGCAGAGTGCCGCAGCGGATTCCGCGCTCGGCACGATGGGTCCGTGGGATGCCCTTCGTGCGGACGTGACCAATTACGGAAAGCTGTTCGGAACCGAGGACACCGCCGCCGAGGCATTGACCGAATTGGATTCACGTTTGGCACGTCTGGAGTCCGCGCCAGATGCCGCCGACAAGCCGAAGGTGCTGATCTACGACAGCGGTGAAGAAGATCTGTACACCAGCGGAGGCAACGGAGCCCCCAACGGAATCATCGACGTCGCCGGGGGAACCAATGTGTTCGCCGACGTCGACAACACCTGGTTCAAAGCGAGCTGGGAGACCGTCGCGAAGTCAGAACCCGACATCATCGTGATCATGGACTACAAGAAGAGTGCCGACGAAGTACAGGGCAAGATCGACGCGATCAAGAGCCGAGAAGGCCTGCGTGACCTCGACGCAGTCAAGCAGAACCGTTTCGTCGTACTCCCGCTCGCCATGTTCACCAGTGGGTTCCCCAATATCTACGGCGCGGAACAGTTGCGCGCGAAGATCGAAGAGTTCGGGCTGGCTCCGTCGAGCAGCATCGACTGGACAACCGCGCCGTCGGCATGAGCAACAACCGGTGCTCGCGTCGGGTGATTGTCGTCTTACGGCCGACTGTCAGCGGCCTGGACGAGTCGGCTGCACGACGGATGCTCGACGCTGTTCAGGCGGGCACCGACGTCGACGTTCGTATTGCGTACCTCGATGTCTCCTCGCCGAGCCTTCACGAGGAACTCGATCGAGCCCATGTCGATGACGTCGACAAGGTCGTGTTGATTCCAGTTGCGGTGCCGAGGGATCGGTACCTGCTCACGTGGACAAGCAAGGCGGTTGCGAACTGGCGCGAAACCCGGATCGACGCCGAACTGGAAGTGACGCTCCACGAATCGGAAACGCTCGAAGGTGCGGTGGCCGGGCAGGTGATCGACGAACTCGACTCGGCGGGAAAGCCGATCACCGCGAGTCCGGCGTCGTATCGCAGTCCGGCGTGGTCCGTGATCGAGCAGCACGATAGGCATCTGTTGGTGTGCAAGGGCCCTCGCTGTATGGCGTACGGAGCAGGACCGTTGCACCGGGCGATGAGCGCGGCGGCCAAAGGTACCTCGTCGAAGGTGACCGGAACCGGTTGTCTGAGCCCGTGCAACCTGGGGCCGTTGGTGATCGCGAACCCCGGCGGTACCTGGTTCGGGCACGTGGACGCCGGTGACGCTGAAGCATTGGTCGCAGGTCAGGAGAATCAATTGGAGGATCACGTTCTGGACCGGTAGATACAGGTCGGCGAAACAGAGAACCCGCTGAGCGCGAAGTGCGCTCAGCGGGTTCTGTTGTCCTGTCTCAGGAACCGAAGGGAAGGGTTCCCGGCGGGATCTGGTATCCACTGCTGCCGACGGAGGCGCTGCCCCAGAGTGCGAGGAAAGCGTTGATGGCGTTGGTGAGCATATGAATGTCCTTTGTGAGATGACTGATTCGTTTTCGACGGTACCGGGTGGATCTGTGGATTCGCTGGGAGTTGGCACCCATTTCATGGGGCTGGCACCCGTTCCGGCAGGTCGGAACGGGTGCCAACTGTCAGCAAAGGGTGCCAACTCCCGGGTGGGTCAGCCCACGTAGCCGGGCGGCATGAGTACGGACTTGGTCTCGCAGAAGGCTTCGAGGCCCTCAGGTCCGTTCTCGCGCCCGATACCGGAGTTCTTGTAACCACCGAACGGCGATCCGGGATCGAAGGCGTACCAGTTGATCGCGTAGGTACCCGTGCGGATCTGCGCAGCAACTTCGAGTCCGTGATCGATGTCGGTGGTCCACACCGATCCGGCGAGGCCGTAATCCGAATCGTTGGCGATCTTGATGGCCTCGTCCTCGGAGTCGTACGGAATCACCGAGAGAACGGGTCCGAAGATCTCCTCGCGTGCGATGGTCATCGAGTTGTCCACGTCGGCGAAGATGGTCGGCTCGACGTACCAGCCCTTGTCCAGGCCGGCGGGGCGTCCACCACCGAGTACGACGCGCGCGCCTTCTTCCTTACCCTTGGCGATATAGCCCTCGACGCGCTCGCGCTGCTTCTCGGAGATCAGCGGGCCGAGTTGTGCTGCGGGATCGGACGGATCGCCGACGGTCATGAAGCCTGCGGCGGTCTTCATTCCCTCGATGACCTCGTCGTAACGCGAACGGGGAGCGAGGATTCGGGTCTGAGCGACACAGGCCTGGCCGGTGTTCATCAGGCCGGACATGACGAGCATCGGCATTCCGGCGGCGATGTCGGCGTCCTCGAGGATGATCGCGGCGGACTTGCCACCCAGTTCGAGGGAGCAGCGCTTGAGGTTCTGCGCGGCGATGGCACCGATCTTGCGGCCGACGGCACTGGATCCGGTGAACGTGATCTTGTCGATGCCCGCGTGAGAGACCAGGTATTCGCCGGTCTCGGCTCCGCCGGGGAGCACGGAGATGACGCCTTCGGGAACGCCTGCCTCGGTGAAGATCTCGGCGATCACGTGGACGGAGAGAGGGGATTCGGGTGCGGGCTTGAGCAGTACGGTGCAGCCGGCGAGCAGTGCGGGGGCCAGCTTGTTGATCGCCAGGAACAGCGGGACGTTCCAGGCCAGCACGGCGGCGACGACGCCGACGGGCTCACGGGTCACCTTGGTCTGCCCGAATGCGCCGGTGCGCTTCTCTTCCCACGCGAACTTGTCGGCCAGCTCGGCGTAGTAGCCCAGCGTCGCCATCGACGGGGTCTGCTGCATCATGCCGACCATGGCGGGCGGCTGGCCCATCTCGTTGGAGATGAGCTGGTTGATTTCCGCGCTGCGCTCTTCGATCAGCTTGGCGGCCTTGGCGAGGATCGCGCCGCGCTCGGCGGGGGTGGTGCGTGACCACGGTCCCTCGAACGCCGCGCGGGCTGCGGACACGGCCGCGTCGATGTCTGCCGGTGCTGCGATGGGACAGCTGCCGACGCGCTCCTCCGTTGCGGGAGAGAACACTTCGAGTACCTGGTCGGTGGCCGGGGCCACCCATGCTCCACCGATGTAGAGCTTGTCGTAGTCAGTCATCAATTCATTCCTCGGTGTTGTCGGTCGCCGCGAGGGCATACGCGTCGTCTGCCTGTGCGGTGTCGGTGAAACTGGTGAATCCGTATTTCTCGTGCGGTCCGATGGCGGCTACCTCGAAAAGACCGGTGCCGGTGTTGGTGTTCGTGCCTTCGGTGAGCGTGAAGGACGCGAGGTTGTCGACGGGGGAGAACATGCGTTGGAACGGTTCGATCTCGTGGACCTTGTGGCGGAGCCCTTGTACGACGAGTTCGCCCTGCCACATTCCGTGACGCCAGTCCTGTTCGAGCCCGTAGCCGGTGCCGATTCCGATGTAGTTGGCCAGCAGCAGTTCGCAGGCGACGGTGAGGACTTCACCGCCTGGCCGGTGGAAGGTGATGGTCGCTCCGGTGACGTCGCGGGTGTCGGGGCAGAACGTCAGTTCGTGTTCGGGTCGGCCGAGCCATTCGTTGTCCCTGGCTTCGTCCGGCCACACTCGCATGGCTTCTTCGACGATGCGCCTGCCCTGCTCGTCTTCCTGCATGATCACCGAGATCGTGAACTCGTCGAACTGCATGACCGCGTAGATCCAGAAGAAGTTCTGGATTCCGTCGACGGCGCGTCTGCCTTGCGGTTCGGCTTCACCGACCGGACGCACACCCCACGAGCGGTCGCGGTTACCTCGCCACGTCTTCGGGTCGATCGCGAAGTCCTCCCCGTCGACGGTGAGCGATCCGGTCCAGGTTCCGGTCTGCAGGAAGCGTGAGGTGTCGAACGTGACTCGTTCGAGTTGACGGCGAAAGTGCTTGGGCTCGAGCGCCGCCGGGATGGTGGCGTCGAAGGTGATGTCGAAGGAGAGATCGTATTCGCTGCCTGGTTCGAGGACGACGCGGAGCTTCTGCAGTCCTTCCAGCACTTCGATGCGCAAAGGTCCGACGGTGGTGTCGGTGCGGTCGGCGCCCAGAGCCTTCGACATACGAGCAACGATGTGGTCGTCACCGCGGCGCAGTACCGCGAAGGCGTCCATGACGCCGAGGTTGGGGTACTGGCCGAGTCCGACGATGAGGAACACGTCGGAGGATTCGGTGGGGTAGCAGTTGAAGTAGTAGCGGTCGTAGAAGTTTCGATCCGAGGTGGCTACGTGACGGATCGGTTCGGCGATCTGGTGAACGGGATAGTCGTCCATCGGTGAGAGCATGTCAGGCCAACCTCTCCCAGTAGGTACCGTCGAGCATCGCGGCGAGCGAAGCGCGGTGCATGATCATGTCGTCGGGGTCTTCGGGTCGCTGTGACTGGCCGAAAGCTATGGCGCGAGCCTGGATACGCCACATGATGACCGCCTGACGCAGTGCGGCATAGGTAACGTAGAACTCCAGATCGTGTGGGGTGTGGCCGGTGATCTCGGCGTAGGTCTGCGCGAGATCCGGCAGTCGAAGGAAGTCGGGAAGACCGGGTAGGTTCGCCAGTCCGGCGATGTCCTCGAAGAACCTGTGCAGGAATGCCATCCAGCCCAGATCCATCTCCCGCGGGCCGAGAGTTGCCATTTCCCAGTCCAGTACGGCTACCGGCGCGAAGTCCTGGTACATGACGTTGCCGATGCGCGAGTCGCCCCAACAGAGCACTGCCGGCGAATCGTCCGCGGGATTGTTCTCCTCGATCCAGTCGAGGGCACGTTCGATGAGCGGTGATCTGATCCCGTCGGAGACCACCCACTCGTAGTACGCGCGCTGCTCGGCGATGTGCGCCGTGAATGCTTCTCGTGCAGTCGTTCCCGAATTCGGGAGTCTGAGGAAGTCGAAACGCTCACCAGGTTTGTCGATGGCATGCAACTGAGCCAGGACGTCGACCGAGCTGCGCTGCAGGGTCTTTCGCTGCTCGGGAGACGCTTCGGTGACCCACGATCCGAAGTTGTACGGCATGACGTCCGGTGGCACGTCGCCGGAGATGCGTTCCATCACGAAGAACGGCGCACCCAACGCGTCCGGGTCGGATTCCGACCAGTACACCGCGGGTACGGGCACTGCCGAGTGCTCGCGCACCTGAGCCATGGTGCGGAACTGGGATTCGAGGTCGTAGGCAGGAAAGACCGGCATGGTCGATTCCGTCGGCGCCACCCGAGCGACCAAGGGATGATGTTCGCCGTCCCAGGTGGCGTCGAAGAGGATGGTTTCGCTGGACATGCCGTTGGCTGCGGGCAAGGTGACGTCGGCGACGGTCACAGTGGATCCGCTCGGCACCTTGCCGGCCATCCACCGTTCCAGGCGCTCACGGAGGTCTTCGGTGTCGCGGAGGGAATCGCTTGGTCGGGCGACCTGGGCGTGATGCTCGGTTTCATCGGTCGAAGAAGCAGTCGAGGCAACGTCAGATGAGGAAGCGTCTGGGCTCACGGTCACCTCCTTCCCGTAGGCGTCACGTGCAATGCCCGTAACGGTGTGAGTCAGAACACTAAAACACGTTACAGAAATTGGGAACAGGTGGCACCCGTTTAGTGGGACTCCCTGCGGATTTATCGGGGAAGAACGCGTGTCAGATAACGGCGGTGAGCGCGAGCAAGCCCGCACCGGTCAGAGTTCCGGCGCCACCCAGCTCGGCGGGAACGATCCGGAGCCCGGCGACGAACGACAAACGGGCATGTCGGGCAGCCGCGTCGAGCATCGGTTCCCACAGCGGTGTACCCGACTGGGCGAAACCGCCGCCGATCACCGCGAGGTCCACGTCCAGGAGGGCAGCCGCCGAGGCGATGGCACCACCGAGCGCCGTGCCTGCACGGTGAAGCGCGTCCACGGCGATCGCGTCGCCGCTGCGTGCACCCTCGGCTAGTTCACGGCCGGTGTTCCCCGACCAGCCCTGGCTACGAGCCCATCGCACCGCGGACGGTCCACTTGCCACCGTCTCGAGGCAGCCGACGCCCCCGCAGCTGCACGGTTCGGCAGATCCTGGAACGACGATGTGGCCGATGTGACCGGCGTTCCCCGTGCGACCCCGAGCAATCTCACCGCCGAGAACGATTCCTCCGCCGATTCCCGTCGAGACGACCAGGCTCAGGAGGTTCGGGGTTCCGCGTCCGGCGCCGTGGTGGAACTCCGCCAATGCCGCTGCGGCTCCGTCCATTGCGAGGGCGGTTCCGGCGTCGGGAAAGACGCTGCGGACGCCCGCTACGAGCTCGAATCCTTGTGCCCACTCGGTGATGTTGATGGGAGCGACGACGCCGGCGACGGTGTCCACCGGCCCGGCGCACGCGATGCCGACACCGTCGACCTCTCGGCCGTCTGCGACTCGTTCGAGCAGCGCCGCACAGGATCCCCACGGGTCGGTCTGCGGCGTCGGCACGCTGTCGAACACGGGAACGCGGCCGTCCTCGGACACGACCCCGGCAGCCATCTTGGTACCACCGATGTCGACTGCGAGGCGCATGTCGCTATCGCTTTTCGAGAACCACGACGAGGTTGCTCACCAGGAACTCCCGCAGACCGGGGACTCGGACCATCCACCACGCCCACGACGGGTGGTAGCGCGGGATCGCGGCGAGCAACGTGCCCTGGCTGGTTCCACGGGCCCAGCGTAAGCCGTCCGTGGCGCCGACTTTGAACAACGACACCCCGAATCTGTTCTTCGGTTCGCGTCCGGTCTTGCGTAGGTACCGCTTGGCTGCGTACTCGCCACCCAGCGCGTGCCACGGTCCGGTTTCGTGGCCGCCGAACGGACCCCACCACAGGGTGTACGAGAGAACCATCAAGCCGCCGGGCTTGGTCACGCGCAGCATTTCCTCGGCCATCAGCCAGGGCTCGCTGACGTGTTCGGCCACGTTGGAGGAGAAGCAGATGTCCACGGACGAGTCCAGGAACGGCAGTGCCAAACCGGATCCGCGCACCGCGCCGCCCACCGTCAGACCTGCTGCGTGCATCTCCGACGGATCGGGTTCGACGGGAATGTAGCGGGCACCTGCGGCCTGGAAGACCTCCGCGAAATAGCCCGGACCGCCGCCGACGTCGAGGACAGTGAGACCGTCGAGGGATCGTCCGGTGTGACCTTCGTGCAGGTCCGAGATCAATTCGACGGAGTCGCGCGCGAGCGCGCCGTAGAAGATGTCGGGCGCGGACTGCTCGTGGCGGAAGTCGCTGAGCAGGCCGAACGAGCGTTTCAGGGTTGCCCGTCGGCCGAAAATGCGGGTCACTGCGGGCTTGGTCACGGGTAGCAACTTTAGCCACTGGGTCGCCCGGTCCACGAACACCGTCAGGAGCGCGGCAATACGGACGCTCGAACAGTTAGGGTGTTCGGCAGGGTTACCGGCCGGTCAGGCGGGGCATCCCGCAGGATCGCCCGAACCGGGGTGGCCACCGACCAACTCAGGGAGTAACGCACGTGCGCGAGGTTCTGTTGCTCTGCTGGCGCGATACCGGGCATCCCCAGGGCGGTGGAAGCGAGCGTTACCTCGAGCAGGTCGGATCCCAGTTGGCCGAGCGCGGTATCAAGGTGACGCTGCGGACGGCGTCGTATCCCGGGGCGCCCGCGTCGGAGGTTCGAGACGGCATCACGATCAGCCGGGCCGGTGGACGTTTCAGCGTGTACCCCCGCGCTCTGGCCGCCATTGCCGCCGGACGTCTGGGTTTCGGATCGCTCAAGGGCATCCGCCCCGACGCGGTGATCGACACCCAGAACGGCATCCCCTTCTTCTCGAAGACCGTGGCGGGTGCACCGGTCACGCTTCTGGTCCATCACTGCCATCGCGAACAGTGGCCGGTGGCAGGCAAGCTCGTCGGCCGGATCGGCTGGTGGGTCGAATCGCGATTGTCACCGCGCACCCATCGACGTAGTCAGTATCTGACGGTGTCGCTTCCCTCAGCGGAAGAATTGGTGGACCTCGGTGTCGAGCGCGAACGAATTGCCGTGGTGCGTAACGGTGCCGATCGGCTCCCCGTCGGCGTCGACGCGGGCGGATCGATCACCAGGGCCGAGCGTCCCACCATCTCGGTTCTCTCACGGCTGGTGCCGCACAAGCAGATCGAGGACGCACTCGAAGCGGTCGCAGCCCTGCGGCCGACGCTTCCGGACATCCATCTCGACGTCATCGGTGGTGGTTGGTGGGAGCAGAACCTGCGCGATCGTGCCGCCGAGTTGGGGATCGGTGACGCCGTCTCGTTCTACGGCCACGTCGACGAGGCTCGCAAACATGAACTGCTGGCGCAATCGTGGATCCACCTCATGCCTTCGCGGAAGGAAGGGTGGGGCCTGGCGGTCATCGAGGCTGCGCAGCACGGTGTTCCGACGATCGGTTACCGCAGTTCGAAGGGTCTGACCGACTCGATCGTCGACGGAGTGACGGGCCTTCTGGTCGGGGGCGAGAACGCCGGCGAGGGCGACATCGCCGATCTGACGCAGGCTGCCGGCACTCTGCTCCGCGACCACGAACTTCGCATGGTGCTCGGTGAGAAAGCTCGCGTGTGGTCCGGTGAGTTCTCCTGGGAACAGACCGGCACCGGAGTGCTCGAGGTGCTGACCGCGCACAAGGACGGTCGGTGGGTCTCAGGACTGGCCGCGCCGCGCGAGTCGAATTCGGTTCTGGTTCAGTCCGACTGAGATCAGCGCGATCACGCCCATCAGGACCCACGCGAGATGCGCAACTAGGACGGCAGTTCGGGCACCGGTCGAGGCTTCCTGCGCGGCAACATCTCCCGGTACTCGGAATAGCGCGAGATCGTCGTCGGCGAAGACCTGTTCCAAGCCGTCGAGCGTGGTTGCCGAGTTGCCGAGTTGACCTGGTGTCCCGCGCTCGATCAGTACCCATCCGACTCCGAGATCGGCCAACTGCGTAGGACTTCCGCCGGCCAGCAGTAGGTCCTCGACCCGAGTTGCCCGAGTCCCCTCGCCGCCGACAGCACCACCGGCAACCACCAGTTGGCCGGTCTGCAGCACGTCGAGGGGCAGGAAGCGTGGTGCGGGGTCGAGTACCGGCGCATCACCGCTGTAGGGGAACGCGCGGAACATTCCGGCGGGAAGCACTGCAACGTCACCGGTTTCGTCTCGCAGTTGCTCGGTCACCACGGTCCAGGAACCGGGGTAGTGCACGGGCTTCAACGCGCCGCCGACACCCCACACCAGATCCGGCAGTGCCACGATCGTCACCACGACGGCGGCAACCGAGAATGCCGGGCGGGGGAGGGAGAACCGATTGCCTGCCCACATCACCGCGGCGGCCGCAGCAAGTGCGTAGAACGGGACGGCCAGCGCGACCCACTTCTGCGCGTCACGCAGTAGACCGGCGCCGGTGAACACCTCGACCGACCATCGGCCGGCGTCGAGACCCCACGGGGTAGCGCCCATGGTCGGAGCCAGCACCGCGAACAGGGCCAGTAGTCCGAGTCCACCGACA
This sequence comes from Rhodococcus sp. MEB032, assembly GCF_030208925.1. Classification (NCBI taxonomy): domain Bacteria; kingdom Bacillati; phylum Actinomycetota; class Actinomycetes; order Mycobacteriales; family Nocardiaceae; genus Rhodococcus; species Rhodococcus sp. MEB032. The sequence continues at coordinate 109,955 of NZ_JARVSY010000001.1, read as the reverse complement.
ACAGGATTCCGGCGTCGGCGCCACAGAGCGGGCACACCGGCAAACACCACGACAAGCAGAAGAACTGTTCCGACCAACGCGAAGAGTGTTGTGCGCGTGGACGGTACCGCTGCCGAGTTCCAGATACCGCCGAGCCCGGCGAGGCTGCCGAGCGTCGCGAGTCCCGGTTCTGCTCGGGCGGCAAAGGCGGCGACTCCCGCTGGATCGGAACCGTCGCCTGCTGCTCCGGATACGAAGGTGGCGACCAACCACGGCGAGGCGGCGACGAGGAACAGCCCGATAGCGCCGCAGACACGCCGCATGGCCGAGGTTCGGCCTCCGGGGGTGGCTACCACCACCAGCGCGGCTGTCAGAGCGAGCAGAGCGCCGGTAGGTGTCAGACCCGCGTATGCCAGTGACGCGGCCAACGCCCACCAGGACCCGGGCGTGGCTCGGCGAACTCCGATTCCGGCACACACGATCCACGGCAGTGCGGCATAACCGGTCAGCAGGCTCCAATGTCCTTGTAACAGGCGCTCGGCCACGTAGGGGTTCCAGAGCATCACCGTCGACGCGACCAGTTGTGGACCGACACCGGCCGTCGGCAGCAGGACGGCGACCATGCGCGCCGCACCCCAACCGGCGAGCCAGAGCGCCACGAGCAGGATGAACTTGACCACCAGTCCGCCGTCGATCACGGTGCTCAACGCTGCGATCAGTGCGTCCTGGGGAACGGCGCGGGCCGCGGCGTCGGTGAGTCCGAGGGCGGAGTCGGTCAGGTACGAGCGCGGCGTGCTGACGGCGTCGCGCAGCAGGAGGTAGCCGGGGCCGAGCAGCGGTCCGAGGATCAACAGTGCCAGCGCCAGGCTGTACGCCGCAGGCAGGTAACGGCGGTATCCGGCTTGCACTGTCATGACGCGCACGATACGTGGTGCATCATTACTGCCATGCCTCGCCAACCACTCGATCGCGCCGCCGCGGCCGGGGTCGGCATGGTTTTGGTGGGATCGATGACGGCCAATGTCGCGTCGTACCTGTTGGCATGGTTGGCCAGCCGATGGTTGGGTCCGGTCGGCTACGGCGAGTTCGCGAGTCTGCTTGCCGCCCAGTTGGTACTTGCGGTTCCGGCTTTGGCGTTGCAGACGGTGGTCGCCCGCGAGGCGGTGCGTGGCAAGAGCACAGATGCGTTGCGGTCGTTGGGGTATCGATGCACCGCGATCGTCGCCGTCCTCGCGGTGGCGCTCACTCCGGCGATGGCGTGGCTGCTCGACACCGGAATCGTGGCGTCGTTCTCGGCATTGGTGACTGCGCCCATGTTGGTTCTGCTGGCCACGGAGCAGGGGTTGTTGCAAGGACACGGTCGATTCGGCACTCTCAGCGCCGTACTGGCAGGGGCCGGGGTGATGAAAGTCCTTCCGGCAGTGATCGTTCTGGCTTTCGGCGGCGGAGCAGGCGCGGCATTGGTCGCGGGCGCGGCCGGAACTGCGTTGCTGGTGGCGATAGTTCGAGTGGTCGACCGAACCGTCTCGGTGAGCGAGGACCGTCCGGTGCGTATCGGCGTCGTCTCCGTGCTCGCGGCGTCTCAGGTTCAGCTCGCGCTGATCGCGTTGTCTTCGCTGGACCTGCTGATCGTCCGTGTCGTTCTCAGCGAATACGACGCCGGTGTCTACGCACTCGGCGCCGTCGCGACGAAGGTGGCGTTCTGGCTGCCACAGGCAGTGGGCGTCGTGCTGTACCCGAAGATGGCGAACCCGGCGCACTCGGCGCAGGCGGTTCGCTCGGCGTTGGCGGTGCTCGTCGGTATCGGCGCCGTCCTGGTTCTGGGGGCCGCGGTTGCCGGCCCGCTGGTGCCGATGCTCGTGGGCGACGCGTACGCCGCCGTGGCTCCGATGCTGTGGGCCTTCGCCCTGCACGGTGCAGCGCTGGCGGTACTCCAGGGTGCTTTGCTGTCCGCAATCGCGTCAGAACGCACACGAGTGGCCGTTCTGGCGTGGGCAGGACTGGCCGTGGAGGCGACGGTGATGCTGGTGTGGGCGAAGACGCCGGGAGAGTTGATCGGCGTCGCCGTGGTGGTTGCGTCGACGACGGCGTTGGCGGTGTCCGTCGCCGCAGTGCGAAGTGCCGACCGCGCCCGGCCGGCACCTCACACCGGCGTCAGTTCTCCAGACGCGTGAACAAATCGTCGAAGTAGTCGAGCGTACGCATCGCGGTGTAGACGGATCCGTAGTTGATGTTCCCACCCGTGTAGACGACGTTGTCGCCTTGTACTGCGCGGATACGGTTCCACATCGCGCGGTCGTCGCTGACGGGATCCACGCCGGGCGCGGTGGTGACGATCATTCCGTCGGCCGAGTCGAGGGCAGTCACGAGGTTTTCGGTAGAGATCTCCTTCTGTCCCTCGACCGGCCACTGGAGCTGGACGCCGAGGTCTTCGGCCACCTGTGTGGAGATGCCCTTGCGGTTGACGCCGTTGACCTTCTGATTCACGTAGTTCAGCAGCACGATCTGCTTGCTCGCCAAGCTCGGGGCGTGGCGTTCCTTCAATCCGGCTGACTTGTCCTCGTACGCTCCGATGACCTGACGGACGTCGGGGTTCTCGGTGCGATTCAGCCAACTCGCCAGCTGATCGATGTTCTCGCGCCACGGGCGCGTGAAGTCCATCGGAAGCACAGGCGCTGTCTGGCTCAACTGCTGTAGCGGCCACATGTCGGAGGCCTCACCGATGTCGGTGCAGATGATCAGGTCCGGTTCCAGCGCGAGAATTGCCTCGACGTTGACCGGTGCCTCGAACACCTGTGCCGTGGGATCGGCCGGAACCCACGGCTCGGCGGCGTCGAAGCTGTACGCGATGACCGGCAGGCCCATCGCAACGGCTGGTTCGAGGTCGAGTCTGGAGTCGATGGCGACGACGCGCTTCGGTGTCACCGGAATGTCGTAGGTTCCGAGCGAGGTCGTGACCGTGCGCATCCCGGCCGAATCGCCCTCGGTACCGGCGGACCTCGCGCAACCGGCGGCGAACAGCCCGGAGAATGCAGCCGTGCCGACAACAAATCTCCGTCGCGTCAGATCGCTGACACAGATGTGCGAACCCAGAACTGTTGATGCGGGCATGTGGCTCCTCGTGTTCGGGGTGGTCTGGACTTCCAGAAAACGCTAAGCCCGCAACCACGCGGAGAGAACGACGCGTTGCGCCAATCCGTACGCCGATCCGGCAACAAAGCCCCGAAACGCAGCAGAGCGCCCCTTCCGTGTGGAAGGGGCGCTCTGCTTACTGTCTGAATCAGTCCTTGCGCAGATCCGGACGCGGAATCACCTGAGTGTCGTCCGAGGTCCAGTCGTGCTCACCCGGAGCCGGCTCGGGCGAGCCCTGGCCGCTGGGATTCTGGTTCGTTCCGCCGTGTGCAGCGCGGGCCGGAGTTCCGCCCTTGCCGCCGCGAATGCCGAGGAAGATACCGGCGATCAGCGCGATGACGCCGAGCACACCTGCCACGATCGGGACTGTGCGGCCGAACAGCGAGAGCTTGTCCATGCCGTCACGTGCCTGCTGGACCTGGTACTCGATGGTTGCTTCGTCGAAGGGCAGCGTGACCTTGAGAACCTCGACGTCGACCGAGTCCTTGTTGCGTCCGTAGTACTGGTGCAACTGCTCCTGGCCCTTGACGACGACGCCGGTCTTGGGCTCGACCCACAGGTCACGGACGTTGGTGTACCAACGCGTCATCGTGATCGGAGTAGCGCCACCGGGAACGCCCCAGGTGTCGGCGGGCAGGCTCAGCTTGTTGGTGGGGGAGTTGACGACCTTCGACAGGTCGACGGGATCGATCGTCTGCTGGAAGTGGTACACCTTCAGACCGTTGATCTCGGTCTCTTCGACGAAGTCGATGTCCTTCGTGGCGCGAGCGTTCAGGTCGAAGTAGGGGTAGCTCTTCTGTTCCGTGTTGAACGGGAACTTGTACTGCAGACCGTCGCGGGAAACTTCTTCGGCGGGCTGGTCGCTGGACGTCTGGACGGTTCCGACCGGATCGTTGGTCGGCATCGAGCTGACGCGATCGAGCGTGACGCGGTCCAGGGTTGCGGTCAGCAGTCCGGTGTCACCCTGCTTGTCGGTACGACGGACGGTCTGGCCGGCTTCGACGGTGATGATGTCGGCGTCGGACGGGTCCTGCGTGGTGACGTAGCGCTGAGCGACGATCGGCACGTTGGTGTCGACCTGTGCCTTTCCGCCGAGGAGGGCCGCCGAGTTGAGGACGCTACCGGTGCCTGTGGCGACAGTGGTCACCTCGAGGTCGAGTGGCGTCTTCTCCAGCTTGCCTACCGTGTAGGTAGGAATGAGGATGGCGATGGCCAAAAGGAAGGCACCGAGGCCCACCAGAATGCAAGGAAGTATCCGGCTCGGCCCTGAGCGTTCCGCCATGCTGTGACTCCTAACCCGTTAAGTCTTTCGAGGTTCCCCAACCGGCACAATATGAGCTGCGCAGATCGCATGGGGCCCCCGATGGACACCATGTGTGGCAGAACACTAACAGTCCACCGGCCCGGTTTGTCGCATGAGGGCATGAATTGGCCAGGCATTTTGTTGTGAGTCCCTGGTGGTTTCCCTCAATCGGCCTGGGGTGCACACTTATCCGTGATGATCAGTTCCACGAATTCCCCTCAGACGGTCCCGCCACAGGCTCGGGGCTTCGTTCCGGCTTTGGACGGTATGCGTGGATTGGCGGCGCTCGGTGTCCTCGTCACCCATGTCGCGTTCCAAACCGGTGAAGCGCAGTCCGGCGCGATCGGGCGCGCGTTCGGTCGACTCGATCTCGCCGTAGCGGTGTTCTTTGCCTTGTCCGGATTTCTCCTGTGGCGCCCCCACGCGGCAAAGGCCCGCGGAATCGGGAAGCCGCAGTCGACCGTCCGGTACTGGATCTCCCGCGCGACGCGCATTCTGCCGGCGTACTGGGTGGCGGTGGTGCTGATCCTGCTGTTCCTGCCCGGAGCCGGCGGGGGCTACCAGGTATGGCTGGCGAATCTCGGGTTGGCGCAGGTGTTCGTGCCGTTGACACTCACCGAGGGCCTCACGCAGATGTGGAGCCTGTCGGTCGAGGTTGCGTTCTATGTACTACTGCCGCTGTTCGCGTATCTGATGGTGCGACTACGCGGAAACTCAGCTCGGTTCCGGCTACCGCTTCTGCTCGGGGTGTCGGTGTTGGCGCTGACGTGGGCTTTCATTCCGATCCCGACTCCGGACGCCATTCACCACGACAACTGGCTGCCGGGCTACCTGCCGTGGTTCGGCGCAGGCATGGTGCTGGCCGAGTTGGCCGTGGGCCCGTCGACGTGGATGCATCGCCTCGCGCACCGGCGGGTGCTCCTGACTTTTGTTGCGTTTGTGGCCTTCGTTCTCTCGTGCACCGATCTGGCCGGGCCCGAAGGTCTGGTGCGGCCTGAGCCGTGGCAGTACGCGATCAAGATTGCACTCGGTGCGATCATCAGCTTCTCGTTGATCGCTCCACTGGTTCTGCGCGATCAATCGCAGCATCGATTCCTGGCGAGCCCGCTGGCGCTGGCAATCGGACGCTGGTCCTACGGCCTGTTCATCTGGCACCTGGCCGTACTGAACGCTGTGTTCCCCGTGTTCGGCATAGTTCCGTTCTCGGGCAGCTTCTTCTACGTCCTGGCGCTGACGGTCGTCCTGAGCGTCGCTGTGGCCTCGGCCAGTTACGCCTTGGTGGAGGAACCGGCGCGCGTCGCGGTGACGCGCTGGGAGAAGCGCCGCCATATCGGTGAACCGGCAAAGGGCAACGCGGCCAACCCGGTCACGACCAAGGCCACCAACATCGAGAACTGAATCGCGAACGAGTCGCCCACATAGCCGCCCGGTGCTCGCCACGGTCCGGTCGAGAGCAGCGTGATGCCGATCATCGCGGCCACGCCGGCGGTGCCGACGAGAATGCGTGCGGTCCGAGCCGGGCCGAAGATTCGCAGCGCGGCAAGTCCGAGGATCGAGCACACAACTGCGATCGCCGCTCCCACTCCGCCGCCGATGACGGTGGCCGCCGCGAGCACGCCCACCCATCCGGCCGCGACGCTGCGCCACGGACGGGGTGGTGTGAGGGACTTGGGCTCTCGGCGCGTAGGGACAAGTGCCGCGAACAGCAGCGGGATCAGCAACACGAGCCCGCCGAATATGCCGAGGCGGTACCAACGGTCGCTGGGGAAGTCGATGGTGACGGTTCCCGCGGTGCCTGCCGGCACGATCCAGCCCTGCTGCCAACCGTTCACGACCACCGGCGTCAGCTCGGAACCGTCCGGCGCGGTGGCGATCCAACCGATGCTGGTGCTCTCGGGATTGACGATCAGCTGATCGATGGACGAGTTCGTGACGGTGAGTTCGCGGTGATTCGCCGTCCACGCGGTCGATTCGAGCGGTGTATTCCGCTGCGCGGCTGAAGGACCGACCGCCGTCAGGTCGAGATTGTCGACCGAGAATGCGGGGCCTGGTTCGACGACCACTTCAGGCTGTCCCGCCGGCAAAGTCGCCGAAGCGTCCAGACCGCACACACGTGCCTCGACGGGTGCGCCGGTCCGAAGTTGCGTCGCCGTCGCCGTGATCGAGGTGGGGAATTGCTGTCCGGCAACCGAAATGGTCGGGCCATCGCCACAGGTGACGGTGACGGTGCGGTTGTCGAATGAGTCCGAGCCCTGCACTCCCGAACCGGCGATCGGGGTTCCGTCGGCACCGATGACGCCGACCTCGGCGAGGCCGGTGGGCTGCGCCTGGGCGAAGCCGAGCGCCGTCTGATCGAGGACCGGTTCCCAATCGGTGATGCTCAGGACGATCTTGTCGGTGACGAAGGGGGAGAGGGTAATTCGAATGGTTCGAGGCGTGTCGTCCGAGGGTTCGGGCAGCTCTCGCACTTGCGGCCCGTTGCCGAGATTCACCGCGACGCTGGTCGGCAGCGACGGCAGGGTGCCGAGTCCCCGCGTGATGTCCAGGCCGGTGACCAGGGTCGGCTCGGGAAGATTGAGAGTCAGCGTCGGTTTCGGGCCGCCCGGTTCGGTGGTGCTCTGCGGCGCCGACCACGTGGTGCGTGCGTCGCCGTCGGTGGCAGCGAAGGCAGATCCGCGTGTGTCGCCGATGTCGCTCGAACCCGAAGCCGTGATTCGGCCGGGGACGGAAAGCAGATCTTCGAGGGCGTTGCCCTGACGCGCCCGGACGGTCAGTGTCGGTGTAACGACTGTGTTTTCGGGCACCGTGAGCGTGCGCTGGAAGCGGCTCGGCTCTTCCGGTATCGCCATGAATGCATTGCTGCACCGCACGCGGTCGGTCGAGTCCGCGCACGCGTTGCGACCGGGGAACTCCTGGCTCAGATTCCAGGCGTTCACGGATGCGCCCGTCGGCGTATTCGGCAGGACCGTGTCGAAACGGATCGGTACGGTCTTCGGTGCGCTGCGATCGGAGAAGTCTTCGACGGAGAGTTCGCTGATGCCGAACTGTGTTCCAGGCGATCCGTTTTCGGTGTGAGTCGCTGTGATGCGTACCCACGGAGTGGTGCCGCCCGGGATCGAGACGGTGATGGGCTCACCGGGACGCTCCACCTTCACCGCTGTGCTGCCGTTCGGTGTCGAGACCTCGAGCCATTTGACGGGAGCTCCGATTGCCGCGGCACTGGTGGTCAGATGAAGCAACCCACTGGAAATCGGTGTGTCGAAGTCGATCTGCAACCACTGGCCCAGGGCTCGCTCGATGCCGTTGCTGAACCAGCCGGTGGCGGGATCGCCGTCGACCGTCGACGCGGGACTGCTCGACGGTGAAGTGCCGCCCAGCTGGGTGGCATCCGAGGCGGCGCTGGAGACGGTGATCGAAGCTCCGCTCCAACGGCCTTCCACGAGAGGCGTGTTCGCAACCGGGTAGTCGGGCACCAGATTGTAGGTACGACGAGCGTCGTCGGGGGTGCGCAGGGCGGAACTGTGGTTGTCGACCTGACCGAAATCGGTTTCCCGATCGCGCGGTGTGTCGGTGACGGTGACAGAATCGACGGGCAGTCCCGCAGCTTCGGCGTCGGCGGCAAGAATCATCGGCCCGGTCCCCGGAACCAGCCCGCTTTCGTGAAGTCGCACAGACGATTCCGGCCCACCTTGTACACGCGGAACCTGGTTCAGGTCGACGGAGTACGGGCCGCTGACCGCCGGGGTGCCGTCGGGCGGGGTGACCTCGAAGATCTCGATGGCTGGGTAACCGGGCCGCAGATCGCTGTCCGCGACCAGCCCTTCGATCGGTTCGGGGCTGTCGTCTTCACCGAAGTGGGCGACTCGCTTGATCCCCGGCGAGCCTTCGACCGCCTGGTGCACGAGTATCGGTCTGGCCGAGCGCGACGTTTCGCCGTCGAGGTCGTTGCGCATCACCAGGTAGTGGATGCCCTGCCCCAGCAAGGTCTGTGCGAGGCCGTCCGACGGACGTCCGTCGGCGATGAGACGTTGCACCGAATCGAGCGCTCGGATGGCGCCGGGAGGGGTCAGCGGGACCGAGTCACGTACTGCCCACGGCGTACTCGCCAACGCCTGAAGCGGTTCGTCACGCGTCAGACCCCACACCTGGCTGCCGAAGGGCGCTCCCGGGACGACCAGGGCACGTTCGGCTTCCGATCCGGGGGAGGTGTTGTCCTCGAGCCACTGCGCCGCCTCGTTCCAGTACGAGGGGACGTCCGGATACGCACCGCGGGGAGCGAGCTTTCCCGTCCAGGCCAAGGCGGTCGAGAGGGTGAGGGCAACGAGGATCAGGCTGGTCAGTGCGACCATCGGTTCGCGCTCGGGATGGGCGAACGCGCGGCGCCATCGGGCGAGTGGAACCGATCCCGGCAGTGGCACTTTGGCCAGCAGGTGTGCGAGTCCGAGCACCAGCGGCAGACGGACCAACGGCTCGAGCTTGTGGACGTTGCGCAGCGGCGCGCCTGCCGAGTCGAGGAACAGGCGCACCGACTCCGACACCGGCGAGCTGAGTTCACCCAAGTAACCCGCGGCCAGGCCGGTGATACCGACGAACAGGATGAGCGTCAGCCGGCCGCGAGCAGGCATGGACCGCATGCAGAGCCCGGCGAGGCCGGCGGCGGCAACCAGGCCGGTGGCGACGACTGCTGCGGGTTGGGTGACCAGGACGGCGCCGGCAATGCGTTCGGGGGAGACGAACGGGGTCCAACTGTCCGTGCCGCGAAGTATCTCGGCGAGCGATGCCCACTGAGTGGTGACACCGGCGGACTCGATGTAGTCGAGAAACGGTGGGCTGATCTTGCCGAGCAGAAGTAGCGGCACGATCCACCAGAGGGTGCCGAGAGCGACGAACAGCGCCCACCACGCGGTGAACGTCAGCCATGTTCGGTTGGGTTTGTGCGAGAGCCACCAGATGATCGCGACCAGGCAGGCCGCGGCGGTGGCGACGGCGTTGATCGAACCCATGAGTGCGACGGCAAGTGCGGATTGTGCGGCCAACCGCCTCAACCCCCGTGAGTGGTCAGGGAGTCCAGGGACTCCTTTTCCACGCACAGGGCCGAAGGCCAAAACCACCGGCAACAACACCCACGGCGCCAACATCATCGGAAGGGTTTCCGAGGAAATCGAACCGAGCGTGGTCAGCACGCGGGGAGAAAGAACAAAGGCAACCGCTGCAATCACGCGCGAACTACGGCTGCCGATGCCGAGAGCCTCGGCAACTCGGATGATGCCCCAGAAACCTGCGATCAGAAGCAGCGCCCACCAGATGCGCTGGGTGACCCACGGCGGAACGTTCGCCAACTCGCCGAGCGCGAAGAACGGCCCGTGCGGAAAGAAATATCCGTAGGCCTGGTTTTGAACCTGGCCGAGCGGGGCCTGACTACTCCACTGATGCGAGGCGCGTTCGAGAAAACCGAACGGATTCTGCGTCAGGTCGTACTTGGTGTCAGCGGTGATCAGACCCGGCGATTGCAGAAAAGTGAGAAGAAACGCTACGACGGAGGCGCCGAACAGCCACCGCTTCGACAGGGGCTCTGCCGACGGGGCGGTGTCTACCGAAGACACCGCTGCGTCGGCGGAAGAACGGGAACTCGCGAGGCCTGCGCTCTCAGCGGCTGCCGTACTCAACCTGGTTCAGCACGGAAGAATCTGCGTTTCCGCTGCGGTCGATCTCGGGACGAGTGTTGTCCGACGCGGCGGCCGTGACACCGAAGATGACGCCGGCACCCAGAACGGCACCGATGACAGCGCTGGCCACACCGGGGACAAGGAACTTCGTCATCGCGGATCTCCCAATTGGTCGTTAGTCGGTCGTTCGCGGTCGGACGGACTTACCGGCCCGTACGAACTGCTCGGGTCAAGGTATCACCCGCACTCGAGAATCCGGACGATTACCCTCGTGACGTGCTGGTCAGTCGAGGGTTTCGGCACCAAGCGCGGTCAACAGAGTGCGCAGTTTCGTGGACGTCTCGTCGAGTTCGTCCTGCGGATCCGATTCGGCGACGATTCCGCCACCCGCGCTGGCCCAGGCAGTGAAGCCGTCTGCACCGATCTCGGCGCAGCGGATGGCAACCACCCAATCGCCGTCACCGGCCTCGTCGCACCATCCCACGGCGCCGCCGTAGAAACGCCGAGGTTCCTCGGTCTCGCGGATGACCTTCAGTGCCGCGTCAGTGGGTGTTCCGCACAGCGCGGGCGTCGGATGCAGCGCGATGGCGAGGTCGAGCGCAGTAGTGTCGTTTCGCAGCGTGCCGCGGATCGGGCTGGCCAAGTGCCAGACCTCGTGAGTATTGGTCAGTTCGGGAGTTGCCGGCACCGACAGATCACTGCACATCGGTTGCAGGACCTCGCGGATCCACGACGTCACGAAGGCGTGCTCGGCCAGATTCTTCGTCGAATGCAGAAGGCTTTCGCCTGCCTCGCGGTCTTGATCGGCGTCGGCGGATCGCTTGGTGGTCCCGGCCAACGGGCGACACGTCACGACGCGCCCGCGTCGACTGACCAATACTTCGGGCGTCGCGCCGACCAGGCTGTGGCCCGCGAATTCGGCTCCCGCAGCAGAGAGGTCGACGGCAAAGGTGTTGGCGACGGGATTGAGCGCCGCCATGCGTGCGGCGAGCGCGGTTGGGGAGATCGGGGTCTGCGTGCGAAGTTCCACAGTGCGAGCCGCGACAACCTTGTCGATCTCTCCACTGCGGAGGCGTCCGATCAACTTTTCCACTCGACGAAGATGCTCCGACGACGACGGGATCTCCCGGTCAACCCGGGTCGTGGGCAGGGCCTGGGGATCGCGCGGTTGCCACGGCCGCGACGCGATCGTCGCCTCGGCGGGTTCGTACAACGCCGTTGCGGCAGCCGGGTCGAAGGGGAGCGCTCCGACGATCAGCTTTGTCGTACCTGCCGACAGAGCGTGGGTGGCCGCGTCGGAGCTGTCGAAGCTGCGTCGTACGCCGCGGGTGACCACGCTGTGATCGGGGCGCGAGAGAACAAAACCGTCCATGGTGCTTTCGACACTAGTCGGCCACGGATCAGGAATGCGCGAAGGTCACTTCCCCGGAGGGACGATCAACACCGGCCGATGACTGTGACGCAGAACATGATCCGCGACGCTGCTCTGCAGTAGCGACCGCAAACCCGTGGTGCCACGGGTGCCGGTCACGATGATGTCGACGTCCAATTCGTCTGCGGTTTCGCAGATTGCAGACCAGATCGCGGATCGGCACTCGGCGCTTCTGCCTTCGACGGTCAGGCCTGCGGCCTCGGCCAGTGCGACGCCCTCGGCGAGGGTGACTTTGGCGTCGGTGTAGGCGATGTCCTCGACGTCGTCGTCGGGAACCCACTCCGGTTGCATCACCCCGGACAGGCCGGACATGCGAGCGGCCTGGCGAACCATGGGCTCCCAGGCAGTGACGAGAACAGCACGATTGGCGGAGAGGAAACGCCCCGCATAGTCGACTGCACGCTTGGCGTTGTCGGAACCGTCGTACGCGATGAGCATCAGACCTTGTGGCATCACGACCTCCTCGTCAGCGGGGGAATCGGTTCTCTTCCAGGCTACCGTCCCGATGTGCCAGTGAGGGAGTGTATGGGTACCGGGTCCGTTACGGTCGAGGTATGCGGATCAAGTTTCTGAAGGCTGCAACGACCATTGCATTGTGCGGAGGGTTGGTTGCGGGATGCTCGGGCGAAAACGGGACCGCCGATCCGGTTTCGAGCGCCCCGACCAGCACCAGCACCGAGATCACGTCGACGCCTGCGGCATCGAGCTCCGCACCCGTCGCCGCGTCGTGCGGTAGTGACCTTCTAGCCTCGCTGTCCTTGCGTCAGAAACTTGCCCAGCTGCTCAACGTCGGCGTTACCGGGACCGACGACGCGTTGTCGATAGTGCAGAACGAGGAGATCGGCGGCATCTTCGTCGGAAGTTGGACCGATCAGTCGATGCTCACCAATCGCGAAGTGCCGCAGGTTGCTTCGGCGTCGAAGTTGCCGTTGATGGTGACGATCGACGAAGAAGGTGGACGAGTTTCCCGCGTCGCGGACATCCTCGGGCCCGATCCGTCGGCCAGGGAAACGGCGCAGACCATGACAGTGGAACAGACGTACCAGATGGCACTCGAGCGTGGACGCGGTTTGAAGGATCTCGGGATCACCGTCAACTACGCCCCCGACGTCGACGTCAGCAGCCAACCCGACGACTCCGTGATCGGGGACCGCTCGTACTCCGACGACCCCCAGACCGTCGTTGCCTACGCCGGTGCGTACGCGCAGGGGATGCGCGACGCCGGAATCTTCCCGGTGATCAAGCACTTTCCCGGGCATGGCAGCGCGTCGGGTGACTCGCACCGGGGTGAGGTGACAACGCCGCCGCTACAGGATCTGATCGCGTCGGACCTGATTCCCTTCCGTGAGCTGTCGGGAACCGGAGTCGGCGTCATGATGGGTCACCTCGAGGTTCCCGGTCTGACCGAGCCCGGTACCCCTGCCAGCATCAGCCCCGCAGCCGTTGCGTTGCTTCGCGACGGAGTGGGTTACGGCGCAGCGCCGTTCACTGGTCCGGTGTTCACCGACGACCTCAGCGGCATGCAGGCGATCACCGACCGATACGATATTGCCGATGCGGTTCAGGCTGCGCTGGTGGCTGGAGTCGATCAGGCATTGTGGCTGACCACCGACGACGTTCCGCGGGTTCTCGATCATCTCGAGCAGGCCGTCGCGTCCGGTGAGCTTCCGCAGACGCGGGTCGATCAGGCTGTGGTCACAGTTGCCGCTGCCAAAGGTGCCGTGACCTGCTGAGTCGAAGTCAGGATTCGACGCACAATCTTACCGTAGAGTAAGATCGACATTTACCCTGTGGTTGGAGGAAGCATGGCCGGCGGTACCAAGCGACTGCCACGCGCAGTGCGTGAGCAGCAGATGCTCGACGCGGCTGTGGACGTGTTCTCCGACAGGGGATTTCACGAAACTTCGATGGACACCATCGCGGCCAAGGCCGAGATCTCGAAGCCGATGCTGTATCTGTACTACGGCTCGAAGGAAGAGTTGTTTGCCGCGTGCATCCATCGCGAAGGGCTCCGCTTCCTCGAAGCACTCGCCCCGGCCGGCGCGCCGAACCTGACTCCGCGTGAACAATTGCGCGCCGCTCTCGAGGGTTTCCTCGGGTTCGTGGGCGCAAACCGCAAGTCGTGGATGGTGCTCTACCGTCAGGCCGTCGGGCAGCAGGCTTTTGCGGGCACCGTGCAGTCCAGTCGCGATCGGTTGATCGAGTTGACCGCGCATCTGCTCGAGTCCAGCACCAAGGATCCTGATGCCGCGCACGATTACGGGATCATCGCCATCGCGCTCGTCGGCGCCGGTGAGGCGGTAGCGGACCGGGTTGCGGGTGGGGAAATCGAAGTGGATGCCGCAGCGGATCTACTCGAATCCCTCGCGTGGCGCGGTCTGTCGGGCAAGAAGAAGTCCGAATAGCCCCCCAGTCACATCGCGTGAACGTATCGCTCCCCTTGTTGAACAGGGGGAGCGATACGTTCACACTGTCGGGGCGGGGTCGGAAACGCACCAGCCCAACCCAGTTCAGTCCTAGGTCAGCGCAGCGTCGCAGTGACGTGCGGGTAACCCTTCTTCGGGTGGCGCAGCGACAGATCCCAGCCGTCGTCGGTGCGATCAGCGTAGGCATTCAGCGTCGCCGGTAGCAGAATCGGCTTGCCGAAACGCACGCTGTAGGTGACCTTGTCCGCGACGGACCCCTCGACGGTCCGCAGAACTGCCGCGGCACTCCACATTCCGTGAGCAATGGTCTTCGGGAAACCGAAAGCCTTCGCGCCCAGAGACGAGACGTGAATCGGATTACGGTCGCCGGAGACAGCGGCGTACTTGCTGATCGTGGTCTGGTCGACGCGGATGGTGCTCATCGGCATCGGGGGGACCTCGTCGGCCTTGGGCTCCGGACCGGGCTGGCCGGACAGGGAGGTCTTCTGCTGGTTCAGGAAGCTCGAGGTCTGTCGCCAGACCAGTTCCCGTCCCACCCGAATTTCGGTGATCACGTCGATCAGCAGGCCCTTGCGGTGCTCACGCAGGTTCTCGGCATGCACCGAGAGGTCAAGCGGTTCGCTGACGGAGATGGGCCGCAGTGATTCGATGACGTTCTCGGCGTGAACGGAGCCGACGGCGGCGAAGGGGAAGTCCTTCGACACCATCAGCTTCATCACGGTAGGGAAGGCCAAGGTGAAGGGGTACGTGATCGGCAGAGTGTCGCCGAACCGCAGTCCGGTCACGCGGCAGTACGCCGCCAGATTGTCGGTGTCGACCTTCAATCCGGTGAGGGTGAAGGTCTGCTGTGGCACCGAGCGCGAGTTGGACTTGTTCCACGGCAACAATCCCAGTACCGCGCGGGAGTAGATGTCGAGGGTCTTCGGCTGCTCGGTGAGCGCGACGGTCTTTGTTGCCATCATGCGCCCAGGAGGCTCTGGCCGCAGACGCGAACGACCTGTCCCGTAACGGCATTGGAGGCCGGGCTGGCGAAGTATGCGACGGTCTCGGCGACGTCGACGGTCTCGCCGCCCTGCAGGAGCGAGCTCATGCGGCGGCCGGCTTCGCGGGTGGCGAAGGGGATGGCTGCGGTCATGGCGGTCTCGATGAAGCCCGGTGCGACGGCGTTGATGGTGATGTTCTTCTTCGCCAGGACGGGAGCTTCGGCGTGTACGAGGCCGATGACGCCGGCCTTGGAGGTGCCGTAGTTGGTCTGGCCGCGGTTGCCCGCGATGCCGGCGATGGAGGAGACGTCGACGACGCGGCCGCCTTCCTTGAGGGCGCCCTTCTCGACGAGGTGCTCGGTGATCTTCTGCGGTGCAAGAAGATTGACGTTCATGACCATGTTCCAGCGGCCCTCGTCCATGTTGGCGAGGGTCTTGTCGCGGGTGATGCCGGCGTTGTGGACGATGATGTCCGCTCCACCGTGACGCTCGAGGAGGTGAGCTGCGAGGACCTCGGCTGCGTCGGCTGCCGTGACGTCGAGGGCCAGGGACGTGCCGCCGACCTTGTTCGCGGTCTCGGACAGCGCTTCGCCGGCGGCCGGGATGTCAGCGCAGACGACGTGCGCGCCGTCGCGGGCCAGGACCTCGGCGATGGTGGCGCCGATACCGCGGGCTGCGCCGGTGACGACGGCAACCTTGCCTTCGAGCGGCTTGTCCCAGCTTGCGGGCGCGACGGAATCTTCAGCGCCGACGACGATGACCTGGCCGTCGACGAAGGCGGACTTTGCCGAAAGGAGAAAGCGCAGAGTCGATTCCACGCCGGAGAGTCCGGTGGATGCCTTGGGGGAGACGTAGACCAGCTGAGCGGTGGAGCCGCGCTTGATCTCCTTGCCGACGCTGCGGGTGAAGCCTTCCAGAGCGCGCTGCGCGACATGCTCGTCGACGCTCGACGTTTCTTCCGGCGTCGTGCCGAGAACGACGACGCGAGCCGACGGTGCGAGGTTGCGGATCACGGGCTGGAAGAACTCGAACAGCTGCTCGAGCTCGCTGACCTGAGTGATTCCGGTGGCGTCGAACACGAGTCCACCGAAGCTGCTGTCGTGTGCCTGAGCCGCCGGGTAGTCGGAGAGCAGTACGCGAAGTGGTTCTGCGAGCCGACCCTTGCCGCCGATGAGGACAGGTCCGGCGAGTGCGGGTTCCCCTGCTTTGTAGCGACGCAGGTTCTCGGGCCTGGGCAGGCCGGCCTTCGACGCGATGAATGCGCCGGGGGCGGACGAGAGGAACTGTGAATAGAGGTCGGGAGCTCCCTTGCTGGCTGCCACGGTCCTACCTTCTGTTGTGTTTCGGGTTGTCTCTCACCGGGCAATCGAAAGAATGCGGCGATAGACAAGTAACTTACTACTGAGTAAGAATAGTCTTCAACAGGTAATCGCACCATCCTTGGAGACGCAAGTGACAAGCAAAGCCCGTTCAAATGCAAAGCCCGCCGCACCGCGCACTGCACCGGCCGCAGCCGCTGCAAATTCTGCAGGTCAGCGCCGTCCGGTTGCGATCGTCGGCGGAAATCGCATTCCGTTCGCACGCTCGGACAAGGCGTACGCACAGGCGTCCAACCAGGACATGTTCACTGCGACGCTCGACGGTCTGGTGAGCCGATTCAATCTGCAGGGCGAGAAGCTCGGCATGGTCGTCGGCGGTGCGGTGCTCAAGCACAGCCGTGATTTCAATCTCATTCGCGAGTCCGTTCTCGGCAGCGCGCTGAGCCCGTACACGTCGGCGTACGACCTTCAGCAGGCGTGTGGCACGGGACTGCAGTCGATCATCGCCGTCGGCGACGCCATTTCGGCCGGCCGCATCGATTCGGGCATCGGCGGCGGCACGGACACCACGTCCGACGCCCCGATCGGCGTCAACGATCAGGCGCGGGAGTTCCTGCTCTCCCTCAATCGCGCGAAGTCCACGGGCGACCGCATCAAGCTGCTCGGCAACGTCCGTGCGGGCATGCTCGGCCTGGAAATTCCGCGCAACGGCGAGCCTCGCACCGGCAAGTCGATGGGTGACCACGCTGCGATCACCGCCAAGGAATTCGGCATCAAGCGCGAGGACCAGGACGAACTTGCCGCTGCCAGCCACAAGAACATGGCAGCTGCCTACGACCGCGGTTTCTTCGACGACCTCGTCACCCCGTTCCTCGGCCTGACCCGCGACGACAACCTCCGTCCCGGTTCGACCGTCGAGAAGCTGTCGACGCTCAAGCCCGTCTTCGGTACCAAGCTCGGCGACGCGACGATGACGGCAGGCAACTCGACGCCGCTCACCGACGGCGCTTCTGCAGTGCTCCTCTCCACCGACGAGTGGGCAGCCGAACGCAATCTTCCGGTTCTGGCGCACCTCGTCGATTCCGAAACCGCTGCCGTCGACTACGTCCACGGCAAAGACGGGTTGCTCATGGCTCCTACGTACGCGATCCCGCGTTTGCTGGCCCGCAACGGTCTGACCTTGCAGGACTTCGATTACTACGAGATCCACGAAGCCTTCGCTTCGGTGGTTCTGGCAACCCTGCAGGCCTTCGAGTCGGACGAGTACTGCAAGGAACGCCTCGGCCTCGACGGCGCATTGGGATCGATCGACCGAAGCAAGCTCAATGTCAACGGATCGTCCTTGGCTGCAGGTCACCCGTTCGCGGCAACCGGCGGACGTATTGTGGCTTCCCTCGCAAAGATGCTCGCGGAGAAGGGTTCGGGCCGCGGCCTGATCTCGATCTGTGCGGCCGGTGGCCAGGGTGTCACGGCGATCATCGAGCGGTAACCGCTCCACAATCTCCCCATGCGACTGAAAACTGCGCTCACCTGCAGTGATCGTCGCGAGGGGATGCGTAATCGGGGATCCGGCCACGAGGGGTGGCCGGATCCCCGAACTCTTTGCAAACTTTTTCGCGCAGGCGTGTAACGCTGCAGAATAGCTACCGATATTCATGACAGCCCCGTGTTGCTGCCTGACCCCCGACCTGGCAGCAGCGCGGGGCTCTCGTATGTCCGGATATCCTGTATTGAGTTGTCGGTGAGCGCCGCAGCGACGGTTGATGCAGCGAGGAGCCAACAGGTGAGTGACGAAGAGGGTCCGTCCGTCGAGAAGACGAACAGCGAGGACTCGTCCCTCCCGGAACAGGAACTCGAGTCGGTCGAGGAACCTCAGGCGGTCGAAGAGACCGAGTCGGTCGAGGAACCCCAGTCGGTCGAGGAACCCGAGGCCCCTGAGGACACTGAGGCCGTTGTCGAGGCTGAATCAGCAGAACCTGAACCAGCCGAAGCACCAAGGCCTGTCGACGAAGAAGCAAGCGATTCCACGGAAGCGACAGTCGACGAATCGGCAAACGAGGTCACCACCGTCATCCCTGTCGTCCCAGCGGAGGACGCACCGCCGACGGAAGTAGTCAACTCGGCTCCGGCGACAGAAGCCATCGACGAGCAGACAGAGCAGTTCGAGCCCCCGGCAGTGGTGGTTCCCCCGAAGCCGCCGCGTCCCGAGTTCGTGCAGCAGTACGACACCCAGCAACTCGAACCCATCCAGCAGCAGTACGAGCCTGTTGTCCGAGAACCAGAGGTAGTTGCACCCCCGGCGCCGCAACAACCGGTGGCGCCCGCTTCGCAGTCTTCCCGCAAGTGGGTCAAACCGGCGATAGCAGTCGGCGCCATCTTTGCCGTCGCAGCGATTGCCTACGGAGTGGACATCTTCACCTCGTCCGGGAAGACACCACGCGGCACTCAGGTCGCCGGGGTGGACATCGGTGATCTCACGCCCGCCGACGCGGAAGCCACGCTGCGCGCCCAACTCGGCCCGAGGCTCGTCGAACCGGTAGCGGTACATGCAGGCGGCGTCGACTCCGAGATCGTTCCCGCGTCTGCGGGTGTGGACGTCGACTGGTCGGCGACGCTGTCGGGCGTGAACGCTCAGCCCATCAACCCGATCACCCGCATCACGTCGTTCTTCGGCTCCCGCGAGGTGCCCGTGGTGTCGGCAATCGACCAGGGTGCGTTGGATGCGTCGATGGCGCAGCTCGCGGCGAACAGCGATCGTGCGCCCGTCGAAGGTGCAGTCGTGTTCGAGAACGGGAAGGCGACTGGTGTTTCGCCCGCTGCCGGTCAGGCGCTCGAAACGCAGCAGGCGGGTTCGACCTTCGCCGCTGAATGGTCCGATGGTGGCGTCGTCGATCTTCCGGTCGACGAGGTTCCGGTGACGGTCACTCAGGCCGGTGTCGATCGTGCGCTGCAGGAGATCGCTATTCCAGCTGTCTCGGGTGACGTCGTGGTCAACGGCCGTGACGGCAAGGTCGCGACACTCGGCGTCGATCAGATCGGCGAGTTTCTGACCTTCACACCCGACGGCTCGGGTGGGCTGACTCCGCAGTACAACACGGATGCTGCGATCAAGATTCTGACTCCGCAGTTGGCGTCGACGGAAGTACAACCCAAGGACGCGTCGTTCACCTTCGCCGGTGGCAAACCGTCGGTTGTGCCCGGTGTCGTCGGTGATCTGATCAACTGGCCGGACACGGTCAAGGAACTTCCGGTTCTGTTGGGCAGCACGGCTTCTCGGGCAACGCCCGCCGTTTACGGACCGGTCCCGCCGGCGTTGACCACCGAAGCCGCGGAGGCCCTCGGCATCAATGAGGTGATCGGCGAATTCACTACCGGTGGTTTCGAATACGCGTCTGGTGTGAACATCGGCCTGGCCGCGTCGGAGATCGACGGGGCCGTGATCAAGCCCGGTGACACGTTCTCGCTCAACGAGTACACGGGCCCGCGCGGTGCGGCGCAGGGATACATCGAGTCGGGGATCATCAACAACGGTCGCCCGGACAAGGCTGTCGGCGGCGGTATCAGCCAGCTCGCGACGACGCTCTACAACGCGACGTATTTCGCAGGTATGGAGGACGTCGCGCACACCGAGCACAGTTACTACATCTCGCGGTACCCCGAGGCTCGTGAGGCGACCATCTTCGATGGTGCGATCGACCTGCAGTTCCGTAATCCGGCGAAGACCGGCGTGATGATCGAGACGATTGCGACGTCGTCGAACATCACCGTTCGGATCTGGGGAACCAAAACTGTCGATGTCACGTCGACGACCGGCCCGCGGACGTCGCCGACGTCGCCGAACACCGTGACCTTGCCGGAGGGGCCTGGCTGTGTGGCTTCGAGCGGTGCGCCCGGGTTCACGGTCAGCGACACTCGCGTGATCACCGACCACGCGAGTGGCGCCGAGATTTCCTCGAACACCCGGACCGTCAAGTACGACCCGGTGCCGATCGTGAAGTGCGAGTAGGGAACTACTTGCCGACGAGTGGGGCGAGGGTGCGGCCCGCGAGGTCGACGATGCCTGGCTCTTCGCCGTTCGTGATCAGGTTGATCACGACGCCGTCGATGCCGTGGTCGAGGATGCGCGTCTGAACCTGCTCGGCGACGTCGTCCGGGCTGCCGACGAAATGGCGTTCGGTGGCCTTGGCGACCACGTCTTCCGGCGCCGTGGTGATGTCGAGGCCACGCTCCGCGAGAAACGTTCGCTGATGGGCGCGAGCCTTGTCGCCGTCCTCGTCGATCATCATGAACGTGAGGAAGCTGGTTTCGAGGGTTGCGGGATCGCGACCGGCTTCGTCGCAGCGTGCCGCAAGTGCTTCCATCTTGCGCGGCAGTTCCGACGGGTCGCAGATGATGTTGAGGTGATCCGCGAAGCGAGCGGCGAGGCCGAACGTTTTCTTCTCACCGCCACCGCCGAGCAGGATCGGTAGGTCGTCGCGGACGCGAGGCTCGTTGATGGCGTCCTCGACGTGGTACCACTTGCCGTCGAAGGTGGGGCGATCACCGCGGAGCATCGGCGCGATGATCTGCAGGGCTTCGTCGAGTTTCTGGAAGCGCTCGGTGAAAGTGCCGAACTCGTATCCGAACGAATTGTGTTCGAGTTCGAACCAGCCGGCGCCGATGCCCAGGATGGCCCGACCGCCGCTCACCACGTCGAGGGTGGTGACGGTCTTGGCGAGCATGGGCGGATTGCGGTAGGTGTTTCCCGTGACCAGTGCAGACAACTGGATGGTCTCGGTGGCCGTCGCCAGCGCGGAGAGCGCGGAGTAGGCCTCGAGCATCGGGGCGTCCGGCGCTCCGATTCCGGGGAGTTGGTAGAAGTGATCCATCACGAATGCAGTGTCGAAGCCTGCGGCTTCGGCTTCGCGGGCCTGCGCTATGACGGTGGGGAAGAGGTCCTTGACCGGACCGCCGTAGCTGAAGTTGGGCATCTGGTATCCGAGGCGAGTGCTCACCGTTTCGACGTTACTCGCGATCGGTTGACCTGGCACGATTTTACCAACTCTATGGATTCCGTTGTGCTGGGCAGACTTCCGGAATTCAGAGAAGTTCTTCGGCCGCTTCGCGTCGCTTGGCGCGCTGCTGGTGAAGTTTGACGATTGCGATTGCGACGCCACCGCCGATGATGGCGCCTACCAGCGCGCCGACCCAGGTTGACGATTCTTCGTACGAATCGAATTCGAGACGGGCCATGATTCCGACAGCGGCCACGAGGTAGAGCGCGATGCTGATCACCACGCGAGGACGGCCGTAGGTGGACAACACGTACACATCGACGTCGCGACGCTTCGCATAGATGATCGTGATCAACGAGCCGAACAACGCAACGATCAGCAGCGCGAGCGAGATCCACGCCCCTGTTCGGCCGGCGACCCAGGGCAGAATCGCCGAGCTGACGAATATTGCCCAGAAGACACTCTGGAGTCCCACCGCCGAGGCTTCGTTCCAGACGTCGCGCTGACGCTCGTCCTTGTAGAAGTCGTCGTCCAGATCGCCGACGAACCGCATTGCCTTCATCATGGTGCTCATGCCGTCTCCTCTGGAATTTCTGTGGTGAGTTCCGATTCGGGTAGGGGAAAGAGCGCTTCGACGGTGGTCCCCAGTGCCAGTGCCAGGCGTAGTGCCAGGTAGACACTCGGTGCATAGTCGCCGCGTTCGACGGAGACGATGCTCTGTCTGCTCACCTGACCTGCCGTGGCCAGTTGCGCCTGGGTGAGGCCGGCGAGGCGTCGGTGCTCCCGCACGTTGTTGTCGCCGGCCTTTCCAGTCATGCAAAAAGTAAAGAATACTTGTCACTAGATGTCAAGTTTGCTTGTCATATGAGAGGCTGAAGAGCATGCGTGAACGATTTCTCGAGATCGCCCTGGCCAATCCGGTGGTCGCAACGATCGTGGATCGGGCACCGAAGCTGGGATTGCCGGAGTGGTACCTGACGGCGGGTGGGCTCTTCCAAACCGTCTGGAATCACATCGACGGCCGTGACCTCGGCGCCGGAATCAAGGACTACGACCTCTTCTACTTCGACGCCGGCGATCTGAGCTACGACGCGGAGGACCGTGTGATTCGTTCGGCGGCAGAACTGTTCGCCGATGTCGATGCCGATGTCGAAGTACGCAACGAAGCCCGCGTGCACCTGTGGTACGAGCAACATTTCGGGATTCCCGGCGTTCCGTTCACCAGTTGCCGCGACGCTATCGACCACTTCGCTTCCACAACTTGCTGTTTCGGGATCACCAAGGGATCAGACGGCACCGTCGACGTGTATGCCCCGCATGGCTACGACGACCTTTTCGACATGATCGTCCGCCCCAACCCGGTACTGGCGCCGAGAGAGGTGTACGAGGCCAAGGCGGCACGGTGGCGCAGGGAATGGCCCGCGCTGACCGTGGAGCCTTGGCCGGAGAACCTGACCTAGACTTCGATCGGCGGATGCAGCCTGTCCATGGTCCATTGCCGATTTCGGCGTGAGAGGCGTGTCTTCCCTGGTCGCAGTGCGTCCGCCACGGCCACGAACTGTGGCCGATCCGTGTCGACCCTGCTGTCTCGTCCGTCCGTGCATGGAGACAACCGGCCGGATTCAACGCATCCAGCTGTAGTTCTGGTAGTTGAACCCCCGCAAGACCTTGCGCCTTTCGGAATCGTCTGCGCTAATTTCACGAACTTTCAGTGTGCTGCGACGTTCATCCATGATTGTCTGGGTCCCCTCATGGTGAAAATCTCTTCCGATATTTGGTGGATTGTTTCTAATACTTTACGTCTAATTCTTTAGTGCTAATAAGGTTTCTCCAATGTGAATAGCAATCATCACTAACAAATGAACATTCTACGGTGAAAGTGTGGTTTGTCTATGTGACTTTTCGTGCAACGTGCGATATATCGGAATATTTTCTGCTCGACGACTGTCGTGGCTTTTCAAACTTCTCGACTATTTGGATTGTCGGTTTAAACGCTTTGCATTCGATGCTCGAAATTTCATTGAGAAAAATATCGAGGTTGGACGAAAAATTTCTAGAACCTGTTCCCGGATGGACGAAATGTGAGTACAGTGACTCACGTCACCAGAGCTTCGGGTCCTGTTCAATGCGAGCTCTCACCAGGGCATTCCCTTTTAGGGAAAGCTGTAGCCCTGCGAGCAGGGCCATAAATGCGAAGTTGGCGATAGCCCCGAAGATAGCAGGTCGGTTGGTGATAAGAGATGGTCAGAACAGATCGGGTTGGAGCGTTAAGGACTCCGCGCTCTCGCCTATGAATTGAACGCCTGGGGTCTATCAATTCAACCGAAGGAAGAACTCGTGAAGTTGACTGCCAAGAATTCCGTCAGAGGTGTCCTGCTCGGTACCGCAGCCGGTGCGATGGTGCTCGCCGGAACCGGTATTGCATCCGCTGCCACCGTCGGCGCTGCTGGCTCCGCCGTAACTCTTTCCGCATCCTCTGCGTATCAGGTATGTGGCAATTTCTACGTCGGCCCGGACGCCCACGTGGCGGGCGTGCCTTCTGGTGCCAAAGCGGTAGTGGGCGCCCAGGTCACTGGCAAGCTATACAGCTCATCCTCCAGCACGACTCCGATCACGACCTTCACCGCCACAACGAATGCCGCGGGTGGATGGTGCATGCAGGGTGACTCGGCGATGGCTAGCACCGTGACGAGCGGTGGTGAGGTCAGGATGTCCACCGACACTCCGACCGTGTTGGACGGCACAACAACTCGCACAGGGCAGTGGTCGGGCGGCGGGGCGGACGCCGTCATCGATGCAGGGGAGTTCCTCCTCCATGGCAATGCGTTCATCTTTTCGGATAGGGCCTCGAAGGTGAACTTCTACTACCAGTAAGTCGATCGGCTGCAAGGTTGATCGTAAGAACCTGGACGGGTTGGAGTGCGGGTCTCCGTGCTCCAACCCGTTCGCCGTATGACGCCGTGTTGCGAGTTCGGGTGTGTGTTTCGGCAATTGTGACAATGGGCGCGGGTGTCGCCAGGGAGATGGCGAATGCTGCTTCGGCTGTGACGAATGCAGGCCTGTCTCTGCGGCTTTGTCTCGCAGCCTGCTCGATGTAATTCGGTCGTCCGGCACGGATTGGACGGCATCGGTATCGTCTCGAAGTCATGGCTTATGGGCAATCGCCGTAAGGTTGGCTCGCAATCAATTCTTGTGCCACTGAATAGTGTTCGTGAAGCCGTGATCGGGAAGTTGGCTGCGCGACCTGAATCCGTGATTCGGGTGGCTTTCTGATCCTGCAAGCGGTTCCATCTCGCTTTCGGTGCAAAATTTCTAGTCCTAAAGATTTAATGAACCGAACTATAGTACTAGGACTTTAGTGCTAACTAAATGAATTCCATCTATGGCAAGAAAAATTCCTAGAACGAGTTCCTAATTTGCAAATTTTGGGTACAGTTGTCGGCACCACGAGGAGTTGCGGGCTTCCCCAAAACCTCGCTTGGCAACCACTGTTGTGCCGGATAAACCGACCTGGCCCCGCGCCACAGTCAGAGCAATTACCTACTGGAAACGGAGTAACAAATGTTAGGTCAGTTCATGGCCCTCCTGCGGGCATTTATCCCGTCCTTTGCAACATCGTTAGGCGACGGGCTTGATGGATTGAACGCCATCTCGCTCGACATGTCCGCGAGTGGAGGAGAGGGCTGATGGGATCCGTGCAGCAAGGTACCGCGTCGCTGGGGCAGACCGTAGAACAGATGCTTCCGATGTTATTTACATATCTGATGGATATCCCGCTCCAACTGTCATTCGGTTACCCCCGGTGACCCTGTTCAATCTGAGGAGAAACTAGATGTCGCTCAACGCAATGAGCACGGACCTGGCTGAACTTGCAACCATGACGTTCTACGCCCTTAGGTTTCCGCTTCAACAATTCCTTGTCGGACTCTCGTAAAGAAGGGTGAACTCATGTCGTCTGATTTCTGGACCGGAAGTGTCAAGAACACGCTAGCGTTTTACGGGCTGACGTTGGTCGGGTTGTGGACCGCATCAATGGAAGGCGGCGGGTGGGCAAGCCTCGATCGATGAGCGCGAAATAGAATATTCGACGTGAGCTGATCGGCAGCTCCGACGATATCTGAGATAGCCGAATGCAGACCCTGTCGTAAAGGTTCCTGGCAGGGTCTGCATCACGTGCGAGGCAGCTTCAAAACATGATCGTCCGCCCCTCCCGGTGCTGGCGCCGCGAGAGGTTTACGAGGCCAAGGCAGCACGGTGGCGCAGGGAATGGCCTGCGCTGACCGTGGAGCCTTGGCCGGAGACCCTGACCTAGACTTCGATCGGCGGATGCAGCCTGTCCATGGTCCATTGCCGATTTCGGCGTGCAGCAAGTGAACTGGCCCCGAGTGAGGCGACGAGAAGGCCGCCGAGGACGGCGATCGAGACCCACAGCCTCGAGTCGATGCCGCCGACGGTGAGTTGTCGAAGCCCGTTCACCGCGTAGGTCATGGGGTCGAACGGGTGGATGATCTGGAACGGTTTCGCGGTGGTTTCCACGGGATAGATGCCGCCGGCCGAAACCAGTTGCAGCATCAGGAACGCCAGGGTGATCACGCGTCCGACGGAGACTCCGAAGATGGCGTTGAACGCCTGGATCAACGCCATATACGTGGCAGTGATGAGCATCAGGAATCCGACGGTGCCGAGGGCGTGCGTGGGGTGCAGGCCAACGGCGAAGTGCACGACCAGGTACATCACGATCACCTGGCAGATGCCGATGAGCAAGGCCGGCCAGTACGAGGCGAGGACCACTCGCAGCGCGCCGAGTCCGTTTGCGATAGGCCGGTTCTGGAGCGGCTTGAGCAGCATCCAGGTGATGATGCCGCCCACGAACAGTGCGAGGGGCAGGAAGAACGGAGCAAAACCGGTACCGAAGGTGCTTGCCCGGTTCTCGTAGGTCTCCTGCAGCTCGACCGGACTGGAGAGGGTTTGAGCGGTTGCTGTTCGCTGCTGATCGGTCCAACTGGGAACCTGGCCGGCGCCCTCGGTGAGTTTGGTTGCGAGTTCGGCAGACCCGGCACGGAGTTGCTCGGTTCCGTCGGCGAGTTTGGCTGCACCATCGGAGAGTTGGACGCTGCCGTCGGTGAGTTGAACCAGTCCACTGCTGAGGGTTTGAGCGCCGTCGTTGACTTGCTGACCGCCGTCACGCAGCTGTACCAGGCCGCTGCGGAGTTCACCGCCGCCGTTGGCCGCGGCGCTGAGCCCGGCGCGGAAGGTGCTCGAGGGATCGTCGAGTTGGTAAGCGAGTTGTTGTGCGCCGCTCTTGAGTTCGCCCAGTTGACCCATGGTCGCTTCGCCGAAGCCCTGAGTGCGCAGCATGTCCTGGGCAGGCGCGAGGGCGTTGGCGATCTGTTGGCTGACGGGATCCGGGTTCAGTCGAAGGCTGGCCACTGCCTGACCGACCAGCTGTGCGACGTCTGCTTGTGTGTTCCCGAGTACGCTCAGCTGGTCGACGACCTGGGTGACGCCACCACTGAGTTGGCTTGCGCCGTCGCCAAGTTGGACGGCTCCGAGATCGAGCTGCCCCAGACCGTCGGTCAGTGCGAGGACGCCGTCCGTGGCGGTGTTGATACCGGTCGAGAGTTGCGCTGTACCGCCGGCAAGAGTGGCTGCACCGTCACGTGCGGTAACCATGTTGTCGGCCAGAGTTTTCGAGCCCGACGCCAATTCGCCGGCTCCGGCGTTGGCAGTGTTCACTCCGGCCGAGAGCTGGAGCGCTCCGTCGGCGGCCTGCTTCAAACCAGCACCCGCATCGGTCAATCCGACCAGAACTGTTTCGACGGACTGCGCGCCGATCTTGTCGCTGACCTGACTGAGGACCTGCTGGGCGGCGTTTTGGCCGATGATGGTGCCGAGGTAGTTGTTGACGTCGTTGAAGGTGAACTGCAACTGAGCTTTGTGGGGGTCCTTGGTCGTCGGGGAGGCGACGGCCTCGCTGAAATTCTCAGGCAATGTGAGAGAGAAGTAGTACGTGCCGTCCGAGACTCCCTGAGCGGCTTCCTGCTGCGAGACCAGGTGGAGATCGAGCTCACCGGAATCGAGCAGCGCTTGGCTTACCTCGTCGCCCGCGTTGAGCTCCTGACCCTGCACCATCGCGCCGCGGTCGGTGTTGACCAGCGCGACGGGGACCTTGTTGACCTCACCGAACGGATTCCAGAATGCCCACAGGTACATCGCGCCGTACAGCAGTGGCATCAAGATGATGGTGACGAGTGCGATCCTGGGCATCGCGCCGCGGGAGAACCGCTTGAGTTCGGTTCCGAGAGACATTCCAGCGAGCATCGCGGTTACCTCGCCCCTTCTTGGTCGGGATTGGTGACTTCTTGGAGCAGGGTGACGGCATCGATGGGTGATCCGTCTGGCAGCGGGTTGACGGTCGACGCGATGATGGTCTGGTAGCTCCCCATCTCGACGAGTCGCTCGACGAGGTATGCGCGTTCGGAGTCGCGCCGCACCTGTTCGAGATCGTCGACGACAAGCAGGGCCGGCTTTTTCGTGTTCGCGACGGCGATACGCAGCAGGATCGCCTCGAGTTCCCCGAGATCGCTGACGTACCGGCCGAGCGCAGGTAACGGATGATCGCCGAAGACGGGAGCGCACACCGCTTCGAGTTCGCGGTCTCCGGCGCGTCCGATGAGCTTGTACCAGGGCGCATCCCAGCGAATTTGTTCGGTGATCAGATCGCGGACGGTGACGGATTCGGCAAGCTCGTCGATGTCCTCGAACCCGGCGACCCCGGCGATCTCGAAGATCTCGCGGGGACGCGTTCGACCGAAGACGGACAGTGAGCCGGAACTGGCTTTCATTCGTCCGCTGAGTGTCAGAAGTAAGGACGTACGTCCTGAACCGGCCGAGCCTTCGAGGATGGTCACACCGCCCGCACGAATCTCGAGATTGACGGGTCCGAACACCGGCCCCCATGGGCCGTCGAGCGCCAAGTCCGTGGCGGTCAATGCCAGGTCAGGGGCGTAATCGGGTTGTGCGTGCTCTGGTGCGACCACGATGATCACCTGTCTGTTGATCTACTCGGCCTGCGAAAGAACCGAGTGCTGGTTCAGCGGACGTTCGTGCTCACCCAATCACATCGGTAGCGGGCGAGCGGTCCCATGAATGGGATGTGTCGGACACGTTCGACAACTTGAAGACCGAACGGTATGTATTCTGTTGGAAACGGAACGGGGGAGTCGAGGTGCCGGTTCGTAGGCGCGGTATGTGCGCGGTGCTGGTCATGGCCACCCTGTCGGTTGTCTCCTGTGCCGGTGAGCGCGAGTCGCCCCCGTTCGTGTCGAGCGAGAGGCTTTTCGAGTTCACCGGTCGCAATGTCGGACCCGTGACCGTTCCGCCCTTGCCTTCCGATCAGCACGAGTCCGAAGCAGCGCCGTACGGAGCCATCACCCTGTCCGGTGGGTGGAGCGGCGCAGCCAATGTCTCGCTGCCCGGATCCGTCACGTGTTTCGAGCACAACTGGGCGGATTCGCTGCCCGCCGGTCACCGCCAGTGGGCCTACGAGGTGCACACCAGTTCCTTTTACGAGTACGACGGCGGCGGCGAATATCCGGGGCGTGATTTCCAGTTGCAGGTCTACGTGAACGAAAAACCGGAACCAGGTCAGTCCGGGGCGACGATGATGTTCTCGGATCAGAGCGGACAGTTCGTGTCCTTCGGTGGCGGCGTCGACAATTCCATCGAAATCGTCAGTTCTCCGGACCGCAGGCGCGTGGCGCTTTCCCTGGTGGGAACGGCGGCACGGCCCGGCGAACAACCGACGACGTCCGTACTGTCCGCACAGATCAGTTGCCCGACCGTCGAGCGCAGATGACCTCGGATTCCATGGACTGCTGAGCATGAAAATGCCGGCCCCGAAACATTCTCGGGACCGGCACTTTTCATGAATCAGGAACGAATCAGAATGCTGCTTCGTCGATCTCCATGATGTCGTTCTCGGTGTTCGCGATGATCTCGCGTGAAGCGGTGAGCTCGGGCAGGACGTTCTTGGCGAAGAAGGAAGCGATGGCGACCTTGCCCTCGTAGAAGCCCTTGTCCTTGTCGGAAGCGCCGTTGTCGAGTGCTGCCAGAGCGATCTCGGACTGGCGGAGCAGCTGCCAGCCGATGAGCAGGTCGCCGACGGACATCAGGAAGCGGACGGAGCCGAGGCCGACCTTGTACAGCTCGGTGGGCTGCTCCTGAGCTCCCATGAGGAAGCCGGTGAGCGTGGCGGCCATGGCCTGGACGTCTTCGAGTGCGGTGGCGAGCAGTGCGCGCTCCGCCTTCAGACGACCGTTGCCGGCTTCGCTGTCGATGAAGGTCTTGATCTGTCCGGCAACGTGAGCGAGCGCGACGCCGCGGTCACGAGCGATCTTGCGGAAGAAGAAGTCCTGAGCCTGGATGGCCGTCGTGCCTTCGTACAGCGAGTCGATCTTGGAGTCGCGGATGTACTGCTCGATCGGGTAGTCCTGCAGGAAGCCGGAGCCACCGAGGGTCTGCAGGCTGTCCGTCAGGTACTGGTACGCACGCTCGGAGCCGACGCCCTTGACGATCGGGAGCAGCAGGTCGTTGACGCGGAACGCGGTGTCCTTG
Organism: Rhodococcus sp. MEB032; assembly: GCF_030208925.1. Classification (NCBI taxonomy): domain Bacteria; kingdom Bacillati; phylum Actinomycetota; class Actinomycetes; order Mycobacteriales; family Nocardiaceae; genus Rhodococcus; species Rhodococcus sp. MEB032. Next base: position 80,105 of record NZ_JARVSY010000001.1, on the reverse strand, counting down.
TCTGCGCCCGAGACGAGCTGTGCGACAACCTCGTCCTGGTGAGCTGCGGTGTAGAGGTACACCGCGCGCAGGCCTTCGGCGTATGCCTTCTGCATTGCCAGGCTACGACGCACGTCGGGGTGGTGCGTGATGGTCACGCGCGGTGCTGCCTTGTTGGTCATCTGGGTCAGGTCTGCGCCCTGCACGCGCTGCTTGGCGTAATCGAGAGCGTTGAGGTAACCGGTGGAGAGGGTGGCGATTGCCTTGGTGCCGACCATCATTCGAGCGTGCTCGATGACGTCGAACATCTGGGCGATGCCGTTGTGGACCTCGCCGACCAGCCAGCCCTGTGCGGGGATGCCGTGTCCGCCGAAGGTGACCTCACACGTGGCGGAGACCTTCAGGCCCATCTTGTGCTCGACGTTGGTGACGAAGACACCGTTACGCTCGCCGAACTCTTCGGTCTCGAAGTTGAAGTGCGTCTTCGGGACGAAGAACAGGCTCAGGCCCTTGGTGCCCGGTCCGGCGCCTTCGGGGCGAGCGAGAACGAGGTGGAAGATGTTCTCGAACAGGTCGTCCGAGTCGGCCGAGGTGATGAAGCGCTTGACGCCCTCGATGTGCCAGGAGCCGTCGTCCTGCTTGATCGCCTTGGTGCGTCCGGCACCGACGTCGGAGCCGGCGTCGGGCTCGGTGAGGACCATCGTGGCGCCCCATCCGCGTTCGACGATGGTGGCTGCCCACTTCTTCTGCTCTTCGGTGCCGTTGTTGAACAGCACGTCCGCGAAGGCGGGTCCGGCCTGGTACATGTGCGCTGCAGGCTGTGCGCCCAGGATCAGCTCACCGATGGCCCACACGACGGAGCGGGGAACCGGCACGCCGCCGACCTCCTCGCTCAATCCCATGCGGTACCACTCGGCATCCCACAGAGCCTTGAACGACTTCTTGAAGGATTCCGGAAGTGCAACGGTGTGCGTCTCGGGATCGAAGACAGGGGGGTTGCGGTCCGCATCGGCGAAAGATTCGCCAAGCGGTCCCTCGGCCAGGCGTGCGACCTCTGCCAGCATGTTGCGGACAGTGTCGGCATCCAGGTCGCCCCAAGCGCCTTCGCTCAGTGGCTTCTCCAGTCCGAGAACCTCGAAGAGGTTGAACTCCAGGTCCCGAACGTTGCTCTTGTAATGGCCCATGTCTTCTGCTTCTCCCAGTGAGGTGGTGCGGTCCAGCACTCCTAGTACCGCCCGAAGTTTATTACTCGTCGGTAACTTAATACATGTTACTAGCCGTTCTTTGCATTGCCAACACCGGATTTGCGTCCGATGACAAGCGCGTCGACCGCGATTCCCGTTTCGGTGTGCCTGTGGGGATTTCCGGCGATCTCGAACTCGAGCTTTCCGCGGAACTCCTGCATCAATTCTTCTGGTGTGTAAAGGATTTCGGGATCTTGTGGCCCGCCGACGCCGTAGTCGATGTTGCTTCGGTCGTGACCCAAAATCATGAGGATTCCGTCAGGTTTCAGAGAATTTATGGCACGGTTCACAACCAGGGTGCGTTGTGGTGCGGGCAGATGAAGGTAAAGAAGCAGGGCCAAGTCGTATCCCTGCTCGTTCCTCGAGGCGTAATCCGCGACGGTGACGTCGCCGTATCGGTAGTCGAGCCGGTCGAGAACCGATCGGGGTGAGCGGGCCGCGATCGTGCGGGCTTTCTCGATCGCGACGGCCGAGTAGTCGATGCCGGTGACCTCCCAACCGCGAGTCGCGAGCCACAACGCGTTACGACCCTCGCCGCACGCCAGGTCCAGTGCCTGGCCGTGGGGGAGGGCCGTCGCGTATTCCACCAGCAATTCGTTGGGAGGAGCGCCCCAGACGAGCTCGGTTTCTTCGTACTTCTTGTCCCAGGCCGCCGCATCCATAGATGACGACGGTAGTGCCACTCAGTGGTTACGCACTCCGTCCATCGGGTTCTTGCGTAGAGCGGCGCGCGTCGGGAGCGCGATGGAGACAAATCCCAGAACAGCGGTCACCGCGACGATGGAACCGTAAATCGCCGGTGAAATCGCCGGGATCGGCTGCCCGGACACCGCTACGGCAATGCCCATCAGAGGCGGCAGGGCGATCAGTGATCCGACCACGACGGCGATTCCCACCACCATCAACGACTCGATGCGCATCATTGCTCGGACCTGCCTCGTCCGCGAGCCCACCAGTTGAAGGAGCGCGAACTCGCGGGAACGCTCGGCAGTGGCGGCGACCAGGGTGTTCACGACTGCGACTGCGAGATAGCCGAGCAGGACGAGGACGGCGAGGATGCTGACCCACGACTGCATACGACGCTGATCTTCGCCCGCGGCCCCGAACTGGTCCTGGTTCATCGCGGCGATCGAGGGGAACGAGCGCAACGACTGCTGGACTTCGGCCGACCGTCCGGGTTCGGCAGCAACCAGAACGGTGTCGATCAGAGCGTCGGTGGAGTGCTGACGCAAAGTCTCGATCGGCATGGTCACGTCCCCGAATCCGAGGCCGCGACCATATTTTGCGACGACCATGGGATGTACCAGTGTTCCGTCACCCAGATAGAGGTCGACGCGCTGGCCTACCTTGGCTCCGAGGGTGAAGGCGCCGTCTTCGCTCACGGCAACGGTATCGCCGGTCAGAGCGCTGAGGTCGCCCTCGGTCACCGCGAGATCGAGGGTCGCGTCGGCGCTGGCGGCGTCGATGCCCTGGGCCGCGATCGCGCTGTCGGCTGAGCCGCCTTCCTCTCCGCTGGGTACCGGGAGGACTTGACTGCGGACCACCGGGTTTGCCGCACTCACTCCGGGCACCGATGCGATCGACTCGAGGAGCGAGGGAGCGATACCGGCTGGTGCGCCGACGATCAGGTCGGCGGTGACGCCCTTGATCGACTGGTTGGTCGCCTCGGCGGCGACGGTGCTCTGGCTGAAGAACTGCACCGAGCCCAGTGCGATTGCGAGAGCCAACGGAACAACCGCCGACGAGAGCCGTCTCGAATTGGATTCGGCGTTGGCGGCAGCGAGAACTTTGGACGCCGACCCACTGCGGCGCAGCGGACCGCCGATCACCTTGATGATGCCGCGCACCAACAAGGGGCCGAGCAGCGCGACCGAGAAGATCAACAACAGTGCGCTCGAACCGGCGCCAGCGGCCGCCACGCTGCCGGGCAGGAAAGCAGGGAGGACGCAGGCGCTGAGGCCGGCGGCGCCGAAGATCAGCCCGGTGACGATACGTCCGCGGCTCAGTTTCGCCGGGCCGCTTTCGGATTCGCGAAGCGCTTCGACGGGGTCGAGCTTCGCCGGTCGTCGTGCCGCGATCGCCGCTGCCGCGCGGGCAGTGAGTACGCAGATCAGGAAAGCTGCGATCGCCGGAAGCGGGCTGTAGGCCAGCGCGAAATCGGTGGGCATGACCCCGGCGTCGGCGAACTGTGCGCCCAGCACTCGGGCGAGCAGGTATCCGGGCACCGCGCCGAGAGCTGCCGCCGCAGCAGCAACGAGCAGCACTTCACGTCCGATCATGACGTGCACTTGTCGCGTGGTGGCTCCGATTGCCCGCAGCAGAGCGAACTCTCGGCGTCTGGCGTTGATCGAGAGCGACAGCGTGCTGGAAACGACGAACATACTGACCATCAACGCGAGACCGGCAAACGACGCGCAGAGCACGATCAACTGCGTCCGCGCAGCACCGGCGTCGAGGAATTCGATGCCTCCGCGTGCGGTGCCGGTCGAGACCTCCGCACCGGATCCGGCGAGTGCGTCGCGAGCGAGAGCGGCGGCGTTGACGCCTTCGGGAGCGATCAATCCGACTGCGGTGACAGCGTTCTGGTGCGGCCACAACCGTTCGGCCTCTCCGTCGTCGAGGAAGACGAGTGCCGGACGGTCGGGTGACGGCGCCGAAGCCGAATCAGCTGTGCCGACGACGGTGTACTCGTCGGCTATCGCGCCGTGAGCCAGCGTGATTCGCTCGCCGAGCGCGGCGCCCGTGGTCGAGACCACCTCGTCGCGGCTCTGCGGAGCGCGCCCCTCGGTGAGCGAGTACGGCGCCAATTGTGCTGTGTTCCAAGGATGTGCATCGAGTACGACGCCCTCGGCCGTGCTGACGGGGACGGAGATGTCGGGAACCACGGTGACATCGAGTGCGTCGAGCTTGCGGACCGTATCGCCGGCGAGGAGAACTCGCTCGGCAAAGGGCTGATCGGCGTCTTCCTTGACCTCGAGCGCCTGTGGTGCACTCACGATGGCGTCGGCACCGGCGTAGAGATGTGGTGAGACACCGCCTCGCACTCCCGATTCCAGCAGCACACCCAGACCGCAGGTGAGGAGCGCTGCGCAGAATACGGAGACGAACACGGCGACGAAACCGGAGCGATGCGCTTTCAGGTGCGCAAAGGTGTGCGCTTTCATCATCACCAGTCCCCGAGGTGTGTCATGCGCTCGGCGATCTGCTGCGGGGTCGGGCGGTCGATGTGCCCGACAAGTTTCCCGTCGGCGAGGAACAGCACACGATCGGCGTACGACGCGGCCACCGGGTCGTGCGTGACCATGACGATGGTCTGATCGAACTCGGCAGCCGTCCGGCGCAACAACTCCAGAACCTGCTTGGCGCTGCGGGAGTCGAGGGCGCCGGTCGGTTCGTCGGCAAAGAGTGCGTCGGGGTGAGTGACGAGGGCGCGCGCGATGGCGACGCGTTGCTGCTGACCGCCGGACAACTCGGAGGGTTTGCGCTTTCGGTGTGATCCGAGTCCGACGGATTCGAGGACGAAGGTCAGGTACTGCTTGTCGGCCCGTCGCCCGGCGAGGAGTAGGGGGAGCGTGACGTTCTGCTCGACGTCGAGAGCGCCGAGCAGGTTGTAGGCCTGGAAGACGAAACCGATGTGATCGCGACGGAAGATGCTGCGGGCCTTCGGCTTCAGTTGTGAAATTTCGGTGTCGCCCAGCCACACCGATCCGCTGCTCGGTCGGTCGAGCCCGGCGGCGCAGTGCAGGAAAGTGCTCTTGCCCGAGCCGGATGGGCCCATCACTGCGGTGAAGGTGCTGCGCGGCAGAGTGAGGCTGACGTTGTCGAGGGCGGTCACGGCGCCGCGGCCGTTGCCGTAGACCTTGCTGACCCCTTCTAGTCGCACGGCAGATGTTCGAGCTCCCGTGGCACCAGGGGCCGGCGAGGCGAGGACCGAGTGTCGATTCTTCATGGGAAGAACGCTATGGAGATTCGGCATTCGTCGACATCCAGCAGAGTCCCGAATCAATGGTGTAGCCAGCTGTAGTGGATCGTGCGGTGTGGTGCGGCATGCTGGGGCAGTGAAGAAGAGAACCAGGGCTGCGGTGTACGTGCTCGTCGAGGGTGCGGCAGCTGTTGTTTCCCTGTTCTTGCTGATGGTCGGTCTCATTCTGTTGTCGCTCTCGATTCTGATCGTCGGCTGGTTGCTGTTGCCGTCGTACGTGCGAGTGCTCCGGTGGTGGGCCGGCCTGGCTCGCAAACGCACCGCTGCGTACACCGGACGCCCTGTTCTGCAGCGATACCCACCGATGCCCAGCAATCCGACATTCGGGGACTGGAGCCGGTTCCTCACCGATCAGTCGACGAGGCGCGACGCGGCCTGGTTGTCGATTCATGGTCTGGGTGCTTTCGTCGCGGCGATGCTGACCATTGCTCTGCCACTCGGTGCGCTCAATGCGATTGCCGTCCCGCTGTACTGGCAGCAGATGCCCGCGGGCGAACCCGTCAACAACCCGTACCCCGTGACGTCGTGGCTGGGCGCTGCCGGAATGCCGTTGATCGGCATCCTGTACTTCCTGATCGCGTGGTGGTTGATCCCCGCGATGGCGAAATGGATCAGCTGGTCGACCACGACTTTGCTTGCGCCGGATACGCGTTCGGACCTCTCGAAGCGCGTCACCGCCCTGACGGCCAGCCGCGCTGCGGCGCTCGACGCGCATTCGGCCGAACTCAAGCGCATCGAGCGGGATCTGCACGACGGAGCGCAGAACCGTCTGGTCGCGGTGGTGATGATGTTGGGGATGGCCGAGCGGTCGTTGCAGAACAATCCGGACCAGGCTCTGCCACAACTGCATCGGGCCCAAGATGCGGCCACCGAGGCGTTGAGCGAACTCCGGACGTTGGTGCACGACATCTACCCGCCGATCCTCGACGAGTTGGGTCTGGAGGGCGCGATCTCGGCGCTCGCCGGGCGCTCCGCCGTGCCCTGCGTACTCGAGATCGACGAGCTCCGCCGTGCCCCGGCTGCCGTCGAGGCTGCTGCGTACTTCGTCGTCGCCGAGGCCTTGACCAACGTCGCAAAACACAGCGGAGCCCGCAGGGTCACCGTCACGGCACGGACGGAGACGTCGGACGACTCGTCGGGTGAGACGATGCTCATCGACGTGATCGACGACGGTCACGGCGGCGCGAACGAACGCCCGGGCGGCGGCGTGGCGGGTATTCGACGCCGGGTCGAGGCTTTCGAAGGAACCGCAGTATTGGAGAGCCCGGAGGGTGGACCGACAACGATGAGGGTGGAACTACCGTGCGGATTCTGATTGCCGAGGACGACGCTCTCCTGCGAGAGGGGCTGGCACTGCTGCTCCGCGGAGAGGGCTTCGAGGTGTCTGCTGTCTCCGACGCCGCGCAGTTCCTCACGGTGTTCGAGGAGACCGCCCCCGATGCCGCGGTGCTCGACGTCCGGATGCCTCCTACTTTCACCAACGAGGGACTTCGAGCGGCGATCGAGGTGCGCAAGCTTCGCCCGGGCTTTCCCGTCCTGGTCCTTTCCGCGTACGTCGAGGATCGCTACGCCGGTGAATTGTTGGCAGGAGGCGCCGGCGGGGTCGGGTACCTGCTCAAGGAACGAGTCGGGAAGGTAGCCGAGTTCGTCGACGCATTGAACCGGGTCGTCGACGGTGGAACCGTGATGGATCCCGAGGTCGTATCCCAACTGATGAGCCGTCGACGCGCCGACGATCCGATCAGATCGCTGACGCCACGCGAGTCCGAGGTTCTCGGACTGATGGCGGAGGGGTTGGGAAATCAGGAAATCGCCAGGAAACTGGTCGTCAGCGACACCGCTGTGAGCAAGCACATAGGAAATATCTTCGCAAAACTCGGCCTGTCGGCTTCCGAAAGCGGGCATCGTCGTGTTTTGGCAGTTCTAGCTCATTTGCGCGCCTGATCGTGGATCTGGACTACATACCTGACCGAAGCGTAATGTGAGCCAGCCTCATGTTGTTGCCGTGATCGAACGGTGACCTGAGAGGCAGGGGCTTATGTCCTGTACGTAACGTGTGATGTCGAATGCGCGTCATCACCAGAAACCAACGAGGAGATCGATCAATGGGTAAGCCGATTGCCAGTGTGGCCGGAGGTCGGCAGTCCGTCCTTCTCGGGCTCGGCGTTCACCGCCCGGAGCGAGTCGTGACCAACGACGAGATCTGCGAGCTGATCGATTCCACCGACGAGTGGATCCAGACGCGATCGGGTATCAAGTCGCGCCGGTTCTCCGGCGAAGGTGAAGGCATCCTCGCGATGTCGATCAGCGCTGCCCGTAAAGCACTGGACGTCAGCGGCATTGCACCCGAGCAGATCGGCGCCGTGATCATCGCGACGTCGACGTGGGACCTGCAGACTCCCCAGGCTGCGTCCATCGTCGCCCACGAGCTCGGCATCAAGGGTCCGGCTGCATTCGACGTCGCGGCAGGCTGCGCCGGTTTCTGTACCGCTCTTGCAGTGGCCAGCGATCTCGTTCGCGGTGGCACGGTTGATCACGTACTCGTCGTCGGCGTCGAGTTGATGAGCGAGGCCACCGAGCCCACCGATCGCAGCGTTCGCTTCATCTTCGGTGACGGCGCAGGCGCAGTTGTCGTCGGCCCGAGCGACACCGTCGGAATCGGCCCGGTCGAGTGGGGTTCGGACGGCAGCCAGTCCGACGCCATCGTTCAGGAGCCCAGCTGGCTCGACTACACCAAGAACCCGACCGGACCTCGGCCGTGGATCAAGATGGCCGGCACCGCGGTGTTCCGCTGGGCTGCCTTCGAGATGGGCAAGGTCGCCACTCGCACCCTGGAGAAGTCGGGGCTGGGTATCGAGGACATCGACGCTTTTGTGCCGCACCAGGCAAACCAGCGCATCAACGAGGTCATCGCTCGCAGCATGAAGCTGCCCGAGGGCTTCCCCGTCTCCAACGACATCGCCGAGACGGGCAACACGTCCGCGGCCTCGATCCCGCTCGCCATGGAGCAGATGCTGCGCGACGGCCAGTGCAAGCCGGGCGACAAGGCATTGCTTCTCGCCTTCGGTGCGGGTCTGTCCTTCGCCGGTCAGGTTGTCGTCATGCCGCCGTTGGCTGGAGCAGAATCCGCCTGATTTTTCCTTACGGAAGGGCGCCTCGAACCCACGGTTCGGGGCGCCCTTCCGTTTCCGTCCGGATCGTCGAACGTCTGCGATGTGGCACTCTGGCGAGATGGTCGAGAACGTGGGGGAGTCCGAACGGGAGTCCGAACGTAATGGTGTGACGGGCGGCAGCTTGGCGAAGATGGGCGGGCAAGTGGCTCTCGCCAGCACGGTCAGTCGGATCACCGGCTTCGTCCGCACCCTTGCCCTTGCCGCGGTCCTGGGCATCGCCCTGGTCAGTGATGCGTACAACGCGGCCAACAGCTTCCCGAACATGGTCTATCAGCTCCTCCTCGGCGGGATTCTCGCCAGCGTCCTGCTTCCGTATCTGACGCGGCAACGGAGCCGTGGGCGGACGCTCGAACGAGAGCAGACGCAGCGCGTTCTCACCGTCGGAGCGCTGGCTCTTGCGCTCGTGGCGGTAGTGGCCGTGGTGTGCGCGCCGCCTCTGGTCTCGGCCGTGATCGATGATCCGGCTCAACGAGAGCTCACGACGCTCTTCGCGTACTTGCTTCTTCCGGAGATCTTCTTCTACGGCGTCACGGCGATGATGACGGCTGTGCTCAGCGTTCGATCGGTATTCGGCGCGCCGGCCTGGGCACCGGTGATCAACAACGTCGTCCTTCTGGTGACGGTCGCGGTCTTCCTGTGTATCCCGGGGTCGGTGGCTCTGACTCCCGAGTCGATGACCACCGCGCAGGTTCTGGTGATCGGTGTCGGCACTCTGCTCGGGATCGTGGCGCAAACCGCCGTCGTTGCTCGAGCGCTGCACCGCAACGGGTTTCGGTGGCGCCTTCGCGTGCGGGTCGTACCGCACACCTGGCGCCCGGTGCGCGTCGGGGCGCCGTTGCTCGGCTGGGTACTTGTGTACGTCGTTGCCGGCCAGATCGGTGTGTGGGTGACGATGAAGGTCACTCTCTCCCGTCACGTCTACTCGATGTACACGCACGCGGATCTGCTGTTTCAAGTGGCGTACGGCATTCTCGGTGTGTCGTTGTTGACGGTGCTGATGCCGCGGATCGCCAGGTCGGTTGCTGCGGGTGACGACGTCGGCGTCGTATCCGATCTCGGCCGGGGAGCCCGGTATTCGGTGGTGGCGCTGATTCCGGTCACTGTGGCGCTCATGGTGTTCGGCCCCTCGTTGACCACCTTGATCTTCTTCGGCCGGGTCGACGGCAGCAGTGCCCGGTTGATCGGGACGGCCGTTGCGGTCAGTGCATTCGGGCTGGTGCCCTTTGCGATGGTCATGCTTCAGCTGCGAGTGTTCTACGCCGACAACAACACCCGAACTCCCGCGGTGATCGCCCTGGTGATGGTGGTCGCCAAGACTGTGCTCGTCCTTCTTGCGTCACTGTCGGCTAGTGACGAAAGGCTGGTCCTGGCCGTCTGTGCTGCCGGCTCGTTCTCCTACGTGTGTGGAGCGGTACTCGGCCACATCCTTCTTCGAAAGCGATACGGGCTGTTGGGATTCCGTCGCGTGCAGGCCACCGTCGGAAGGATTTCGGCGGCGGCAATTCTGGCAGGTGGTTGTGCGTTCGCTTTGGTGGTGGCGGTTCAGAACCGAGTTCCCGAGCCCAGGCTTGCTGCTGTTATTTCATTGTCGGCGGGTGCGGCCGTCGGTGCCGTCGTCCTGTTGGGTGCATGCAAGGTCGTCGGTGTTCCCGAGATTCGCCGGGCGCGAACCCTACTGCTGTCCTGAGGACAAGAGCGGTACCAGCAGTTCGTCCGGAGTGAGGGCGCCGTGCTGTCCACGGAGTCCGGACAGTCCCGATTCGACAGATCGACGCACGACGGCCACGTCCCCGGACGCAATGGCGATGACGTCACCGATCCGGCCGTGATACTCGGAATGCACTGCAGGCCCGAACAATCCTGCGACTATGCCCTCGGACCTCGTCCCGATCCACATGCGGTCACCCAGTTCGGCGCGCCAGCGGTCCGCAACATCTTGTGCAGCGCCTTCTCGGGTGTGGATGTGACGACATCTAGGTTCACCGGCAAGAGCGAGTACATCTTTGGACAGAATCGGAGTGTTGTCGAAGTCGATCTTGTTCTCGTCCGACACGTCGACCATTCCGTGGTCTGCCGTCACCAGCAATCTCACGTCCGGACCGAGAGCCGCGGCGAGTTGCTCGACCAGTCGATCGACCAGCATCAGTTGGAAAATCCACGGCTCGGACTCGGGTCCGTAGACGTGGCCGAGTGCATCGATCTCGCTGATGTAGCAGTACGTGAACGTGCGGTCGGCAGATTTCGACGCCGCCACGGTGCGAGCGAGGAGGTCTCCGTATGCCTGGATTCCGGCGAACTGGGCACCGCGCATCCCGGCACGGGTGAGGCCGCTGCCGTCGAACTTCGACGGTACGACGGTTGTAACGGTGATGCCGGCTGCTGCGGCGCGATCGAACGTCGTGGCCTGCGGCTGCAGGGTTTCCGGGACGATGGAGTCGGTCTGAGATTCCTTCTTGCCCGCGCTGTGCCAACCCAGCCAGTTGAACACCGAATCGGCTTCTTCGACGTAGGACTGGTAGCCGGTGATGCCGTGCGCTCCCGAAGGCAGACCGGTCCCCAGTGAGACGATGCTGGTGGCCGTCGTCGTGGGGAAGCCTGCCCGGATGGGCGTTCCGACGAGTGAATTCAGGAATGGTGCGTGTTCGGCGTTGCGGGCGAGCAAGTTCGCGCCCATCCCGTCTACCAGCAGAATTACGGTCTTCTTGCTGGGCTGTAGATCGAGACGGTTCGCTTCGCCGCTCACTCCGAGAGAAGCGAGTACCGACGGCGCAAGCGTCGACAGAGTCGGCTGCGAGTACACATCGAGGAGAGGGGCGGGGGCGGGCATCCCATGAGATTAGGCGTTGGACGCAGAAAACTGCATACCTTCTGGGCGAGTGTTCAAATCTGTGCGGTCAAATCCGGACTTTCCAGATGATCAGCGCGCAGAGACCGCGGACCGGTGCGGCCTCCGCGCGGAGATTCATTCCATGATCGTGGAGATCTGGAACTTGGCACCTAGTGGATCGGCCACCGACGCGAGACGACCGAAGGGCGTGTCCTCGGGATCGCGCAAGACGCTGCCGCCGAATTCGACGACCTTGGCGACGGCCGCATCGGTGTCGTCCGCCCCGAAGTACACCTGCCAGAACGACGGCGCCTCTGCCGGGAGGAACGAGCTGGCATCCATCAAACCGGCGACGACGGTGTCACCCTGCTTGGCCTGTGAGTACCGGAACTCGTCGCTGTCACCGATCGACTCGTAAGTCCAGCCGAACACGTCGGTGTAGAACGGCAGGACCGCGGCGTAGTTCTTGGACAAGGTCTCGTGCCAGACCGGCGCTCCGGCCTCGCCGACCAAACCGAAGCCGTGATGCTGATCTGCCTGCCAGATGCCGACGACGGCACCGGCCGGATCGCCCACGATCGCCATGCTGCCCTGAGGACCGACCTGCATCGACGGCATCATGATCGTTCCGCCCGCGGCTTGGGCCTTGGACGCCGACGCTGCCGCATCAGTCGAGGAGATGTAGGTGGTCCACACGTTGCCGTAGGGGTTTCCCTCCTGCTGGGGTCCGAGCCCGGCGATGGGCTGCCCGTCTTTGCTGAAGATCGCGTAGCCGCCGTACTGCGGGTCGTCGTTTGTGTCAGCCTGCCAGCCGAACACGTTGGTGTAGAAGGATTTGGCAACCTCGGTGTCGGAGCTGGTGAGGTCGATCCAACAGGGTGTTCCGTCGAGCGCTGTGCGTGCGGGCATCTGAAAACTCTCCTTAACCGAAACGGATTCACAAGCAGGGGACGCGGAAATGCTTGGCCGAGGAAGGCCTGAATCTCACGCTACGCGCGTACCCCGACACATTCCCAGGGTTCGAGAGCTTTGGGGTATGTGTCCGTTTCGCGTTCCCCGGTGGGCCGGACCTGCCAACGTAGACGACCGCCGAATCGTTCTTGATACTCCGAAGTTGATGGGGCACTTGCTCGATCGGCAAGGGCGTTCCACCGGGGAGTGTTGGTACGTGTCAGCTCCTGATCAGCCCCGTGCGATCGAGCCACGCGAGCGCATGACGGGTGAACTCGTCCGGAATCTCCAATTGTGGGGTGTGGCCGGTGTCGCCGAGAATGATGGTGGTCCAGTGTGGATGTGCAGCAGCGGCTGCCCGTGCGGCCTCGACCGGGACAAGCCGATCGCGATCGCCGTGCATCAGGAGCGTCGGAGTCGTGATCTCTCGCAATGTCTTTCGATAGGAGGCAGGACGGGCGAGGGTCATCAGCAGTGACCGTGCTGCCTGAAGGAATTCGGCATCCTGGGTAGGTTCGTTGCGGCGAATCGCCGTCAAGGCAGCGCCCGCGTCGAGGACCGCGGGGTCGGCTCGCGTCGGATCGGCAAAACACAATCTGGTCATCTGAGCGGCCAACTGCCGGTCTGACATCTTTCGGCGTCCGAAGCCGAGAACCTGCTCACCGACGTACGGCATCGAGTAGAGCGCGAATTGGGCGGCGACGGTCAGATCGGGAAGTTGGACGGGCAGGGGGAGCGCCGGATCCACCAGGACCAGGCCGGCGACTGATTCGGGACTGGCATGGGTCGACATTGCCGAGACCATTCCGCCCATGGAATTGCCGAACAGGACGGCGGGCTCACCCACCACTGTGTCGAGAAAGCGATTCAGAAGTACTGCGTTGGCGTCGACGCCGGTGTGTCGCCCACGGGCAGAGGTGAGTCCGAATCCGGCGAGGTCAAGTGCGTACACGCGCGTGCGCGCCGCCAGCGCCGGTGCGACCCGCACCCAGTTCAGGTGCGAGCCGCCCAGACCGTGAACGAGCACGATGGGCGGCGCTCCGCTGGGACCGCCGAAGTCGATCCAGTGAACGTCACCGCCGAGATCGGTGATGTTGCTTGTCCCGCCCCACGGGTGTGTGAGGGTGCTTCCGTCGACGAGTTGGGCCGAAACAGCGGATTCCATACCTGCCAGGATGCACCGAGGTGTCGTCGTAGTCACGCACTCGTTCCGGTTCGGGATCCGAATATGTGTCATCGATCACGGCTTCTCAAGAAGCTCAGGAAACAGGCAAAACGGAATTTGACTGGTGTTCAGCACTTTTCGAGGCTGTCGCCGCTTTCCGACGGCCGTGGCGCGCGTCCGGCGGAGGTCGGTTCGGGCATACTGAAAACCATGTGGTGGATGGTCGGGCTCATTGTTCTGGCCGCCTTGGTTTTGGCATCCGTTCTGGTCGGTTTCGTTTTCCGCCGCCCGATCGCCGACGCCAAGTCGGCGGTGCTTGCCTTCGACGACGCCAGCTCTCAGCCCCAGCGCGACTGACCACCGTCGAGCGGAATTGTTGCTCCAGTCAGATACGCGGCATCCGGGCCGACCAGGAAAGCCACCGCGGTTCCGATGTCCGTTTCGCAGTCGCCGATCCTCCGTAGCGGAATCCCGGCAACAAAGGCGGCAGCCTCCTCCGGGCGTGCATCTGCCCACCGCTGCAGCCCCGGCGACGACGCGTGGGGAGCAACCGCGTTGACCCGGATCCCGTCGACGCCCCATTCGCATGCTGCCGCGCGACTGAGGGCTCGGACGGATTCCTTCACGGCCGCGTAGCCGCCGTAGCCGGCAGCGTCCCAGCGGACGGCCACGGAGCTGACCATGTTGATGATTGCCCCGCCGCCGCGCTCCTTCATGAACGGGTAACAGGCTTGCATGGTTCGCAGAGTCGCGACGGGGCCGGACGTCAATCCGTCGGCAAGGCGCTCCGGAGTGAGGTCGAGGACGTTGCCGAGCGGGTTGAGGCTGGCGTTGTTGATCAGAATGTCGACGCCGCCGAACAGTTCCACCGTTCGCGCCACGGCTCCGGTGATGGAATCCGCGTCGGCGATATCCATGAGCACCGGTTCGGCACGGCCTCCGCGTTCGGCGATCTCGTTACATGTGACGACGAGTTTCGACTCAGTGCGGCCCGCGACCGCGACGGAAGCGCCCTCCTTGGCGAGCGCAAACGCAACTCCCTGGCCGACGCCTTGCCCTGCGCCAGTGATCAGGGCCACTTTTCCATCCAACTTGCCCACTGCTGTTCTCCTGCTCGTCATTCAACGGTTCCCGAAGCGTTGTCCGAATCGCGCATTGTTACTCGTGGGTTCCCGCTGGATGAGATGTGAGTTACGTCCCACTCAGCGGCACCGCTTCAAATTTCGGTCGTCTTACGTATATTGTGAGCGCCGTTACATACCGGGCGCGCGGACCGCGTACACATTCCATGATGAGGAGCTAGACATGGCATTCACCACTGGCAGCAGCAAGACGGACCTCGCAACTCTCGGCGACTTCCAGAAGATCATTGCAGGCCTGGGCGGCGTTCTCGTCGGCATCGGCGCAGTTGCAGGTCTTCTCGGCGCAATTGGTGGCGCAGGAAGCTCGCAGCCGAAGGCTTGATTGCTTCGCTGAACCGGATTTACGGCCCCCGGCCCGCATTCTGAAGGTATTGCCTTCGTGGATGCGGGCCGGAGGTTTGCCTGCAGATGAATACCTGTGCCTTGCAGGCACATTCATTTTTGTGATACGTCGATCTTTGCCGGCACATCCACACCTTCTTCGTGGACCTGGGGCCCGAAGTTCGGCAGCGGAGTGAAGTCGAGTGCCGCCTCCGAACCGCGGTAATGGCGGAAGTAGAAGAGGGATCGGTCGGGCCGCACCAGGCTGTCCGGTTCGCTTGTCTTCCATCCCCAGTGGACGTCTGCTCGCAAAATCTCCGACAGCCTCAGTATGTTCTTGCAACCATGGCTCTGTAGCCCAAGGCATTTCAATTCCTCGACGTCTCGCAATTGCCCGTCGCGCGTCCACCTGGATTCGTAGACCAGAGCATCGAGAACGACGCGGTGCGAACCCGCTTGAGTAACGCCGGCAAGTAGAACCTCCCAGTCCAATCCTGGTGCGTGTTGGAGGTATTCGTCGGCGTCGATGAATGCTGCCCATGCGACGGTGTCGCGGTACCGGCTCACGTAATCGACGTACGCCTCTACCTGTCCGTGCACGATCCGACCGTCCGCGTCGCGCGGTTGCCAGTCGACGATCGTCACCGGAAGGTCGTGCAGTTCTTTGCGGAATGCGACCTGAACTTCACTGTCCGACATCGATCGGGTGAAGGCGCCGTAAGAGTTGCCTCTCTTGTCCTCGCTGCGGCCGTGCCAACGGTTGAGACTGAATGCGCTTGTCTTGCGGGTGGACCCGACGGAACCGGTGTTGTCGTAGAGAACAACCTCCCAGCCTTGCTCGATGTGGTGCAGGCACCAGTCTCTGATGAAGGGGAGATGTTCGCGGGGGAGCAGGACCGCAACCACGGCGCGGCGCCCGGCGTCAGCGCTGTTCGGATGATTCTTCGGATCCGTGATCACCCGACACACGATAGTGCTCTGCGTGGATGCGAGTTACTCAATGCTGCTCGTGGGAACGGTTGATCGTAGAACGTTGACACATTCGGCTATTTGTCTCATAGTCGAGTCATGACAACTTCTGTGTCACATTCGCCACGGTTTGTACCTTCCACCGGGGAGTCCTGGCGTTCGCCCTGGGCCATGTACGACGCATTGCGCGAGAACGACCCGGTGCACAACGTTGTGCCGGAAGCTGCGCCGCAGGACGACTACTGGGTGCTTACCCGTCACGAAGACGTCTACAACGCCGCTCGCGACTACGAGACGTATTCGTCGGCAAAGGGATTGACCACTGTCTACGGTGAACTCGAACAGATCGGGATGCAGGACAATCCGCCGTTCGTGATGCAGGATCCGCCAGTGCAGTCGGAGTTCCGGCGCATGGTGTCGAAGGGTTTCACTCCGCGTCAGGTATCGGCGGTCGAGCCGATGGTTCGCGAATTTGTCGTCGAACGTATCGAGGCGCTGAAAGCGCGTGGCAGCGGCGATATCGTCGTCGAGCTCTTCAAACCGTTGCCGTCCATGGTTGTCGCACACTATCTGGGTGTGCCGGAATCGGACCGTGACCAGTTCGACGGCTGGACCGAAGCCATTGTCGCTGCCAATTCGGCAGGTGGTGTGGCCGCGGCAGCGACGACGGCGCAGGCCGCCACCGGTGAGCTGATGATGTACTTCGCTTCGCTGATCGAACGCCGCAAGGTCGAACCGGGTGACGACACGATTTCGCACCTACTCGCCGCTGGACTCGGTGAAGACGGCGACATGTCCGGCCTGCTGTCGATTCTGGGCTTCGCCTTCACCATGGTGGCCGGTGGAAACGACACCACAACAGGAATGCTGGGTGGTTCGGTGGCGATGCTGACCGAACGCCTCGACCAGCGTCAGATCCTGCTGGACGATCCCGCATTGATCACCGACGCGGTCGACGAGTTGCTTCGACTCACCTCACCGGTCCAAGGACTGGCACGCACCACGACGCGAGATGTGGCCTTGGGTGGCAAAGTGATTCCGGCAGGACGTAAGGTTCTGCTGATGTACGGTGCGGCCAATCGTGATCCCGAGAAGTACGGACCCGACGCGGCGGAGTTGGACGTCTTGCGTCGACCGCAGAAGATCCTCACCTTCAGCCATGGCGCCCACCATTGTCTGGGCGCATCGGCAGCTCGAATGCAGGCGCGAGTTGCTTTGGAAGAGTTGCTTTCCCGGATTCCCGACTTCCATGTCGACATCGACGCGATGCAATACGCGCCGGGCAACTACGTGCGCCGTCCGCTCTCGGCTCCGATGTCGGTGACTCGGCCATGAGCAACGACTGGCTCGGCGAGGGGCGCGCCTTGGCGGCAGCCGAGAAGATCCTCGACAGTGCGGCACAATTGTTCGTCGAGAAAGGCGTCAACGCGGTCGGTATGGCGGAGATAGCCTCTGTTGCAGGATGTTCCCGGGCCACCTTGTATCGGTACTTCGAGAATCGGCAGGCTCTTCACGTTGCGTTCGTTCACCGCGAAGCTCGCAGGCTGGGAACTGCGATCGCGGAATCGGTAGCGACCATCGACGATCCGAGTGAGCGTCTGGAGACGGCCATACTCACTGCAGTGTCCGCGGTGCGCAGCACTCCGACGTTGGCTGCATGGTTCACCCCGGGTGATGCGAGTCTTGCCGGTGAACTTGCCAATTCATCCGACGTCATCAACGGACTTGGTGTCGCGATGCTCGGTGAACTCGGAGCAGGCACATCGTCGCGGGCGCGCTGGATCGTGCGAGTGATTCTCTCGATGCTCATGGTGCCGGGGGCGGACGAGAACGACGAGCGGACGTTGGTGCGTGAGTTCGTCGTTGCGCTGTTGATTGCTGGACGGGCCACCTGATCATCCCTTCCGGGTGATGTGCGAGGGCTGCGTGGGGATCGAGGATGAACCGATATCCCGACACAGGTCACCGCGAGTTCCCGAGGAGCGTAAGAGAAGATGACTACACCGTCCGAACTCGACCCCAAGCCCGCCACCGAAGCGACTCGCCTGGCAAATGCCCAGGTTCTCCGTGACCTTCCTTTCGACGACACCTTCGACTTCGAACTGATTTCTCGAGGTCTCGTGGCACCGCTCATCGATGGCGGACTGGTCAAAGGTGACAAAGGGCAGTTCATCTTCTCGTACGACGCCTACGGGTTCGCCGACGGCGATGCACCGGATACCGTCAACCCGAGTCTGTGGCGCCAAGCCACTTTGATGGGAAAGGGCGGTGGACTGTTCAAGCTGGCTGATCGTCTGTACCAGGTGATCGGCCAGGACTTGTCGAACACGACGATCATCGAGGGCGACACCGGGTTGATCATCGGTGACACTCTGATGTCCGCGGAAACAGCCGCTCTCGCGCTGGAGTTGTACTACCAGCACCGCCCGAAGGTTCCGGTCAAGGCAATCATCTTCACGCACTCCCACGGCGATCACTTCGGCGGTGTCAAAGGATTTGTCACCGACGAAGAGATCGAGTCCGGTGCCGTAAAGGTCTACGCACCAGACAGTTTCACGGAGGAAGCGATTTCCGAGAACGTACTTGCCGGCACGGCGATGACACGTCGCGGAATGTACATGTACGGATCGTTCCTGCGTCCGGGGCCACAAGGGCAGGTATCCGGTGGTCTCGGCCTGTCCACTTCGCACGGCACTTCGACGTTCGCCGTGCCTACCGACGTCATCACCGAACCGGTGCACGAAGAGGTCATCGACGGTGTGCGCGTGACGTTCATGCTCGCGCCGGGAACCGAAGCGCCATCCGAAATGCTCTTCTATTTACCAGATTTCAAGGCGCTCGGGTCAGCTGAGGACGTCACGCACACGATGCACAATCTATACACGTTGCGCGGCGCCAAGACTCGCGACGCCAAAGCGTGGTCGCACTACGTGCGTCTGGCAATGGAACTGTTCCCCGACGTCGAAATCATCTTTGCGCAGCATCATTGGCCCACGTGGGGCAACGACAAGATCTTGAAGCTGATGTCGGATCAGGCAGATCTGTACAAGTATCTGCACGATCAGACGTTGCGCCTTGCCAACAAGGGACTGACACCGGTAGAGATTGCCGACCAGATCGAGGTACCCGACGCCATCGGAAAGCAGTGGTACAACCGTGGGTACTACGGTTCGCTCAGTCACAACGTCAAAGCGATCTACACCTTCTATCTCGGTTGGTTCGACGGCGTTCCCGCTCATCTCAATCCCCATCCGCCGGTGGAGAACGGCAAGCGCTACGTCGAAGCCGTCGGCGGGCCGGACGCACTTCTGACCAAGGGCAAGCAGGCGTTCGACGACGGAGACTACCGCTGGGCCGCGGAGTTGGTGAACCATCTGGTGTTCGCCGATCCGAGTAATCAGAAAGCGCGAGAGTTGTTGGCGGACACGTACGAACAACTCGGCTACCAAGCCGAGAACGGTACGTGGCGCAACTTCTACCTGGTCGGAGCGATGGAATTGCGGCATCCGCTGGCGCCGATGCCGTCCAACAACCCCACTGGCCCGGCCGTGGTCGCAGTGATGCCGCTCGAACAGATGCTGGATTTCTGGGCAGTTCGCCTCGATGGCCCGAAGGCCGCCGACGTCGACCTGTCGTTGCGATTCGTATTGTCCGACACCGCGGACAACGTCCTGGTCACAGTGCGCAACGGCGTGCTGAACTACGGCATGGACAAGGCAGATGCTTCGGCCGCCCTGACTCTGACCTTGACCCGTGCCGTGTTCAACGAGGTGTATCTGGGAACGACCTCGCTCACCGAATCCATCAAGGCCGGAACGGCAAAAGCTGTGGGAGATCAGTCCGAACTGGAGACGTTCATCTCGCTGCTGGAGGACTTCGATCTGTGGTTCGATATCGTCACGCCGTGACTGGTCGACTCCATGATGTGGCCCGGGCGGGGGATCATTCGAAACGAGAAGGATCTCCCGCGCCGACGCGCACGATTTCGGGAACACCGGACGAATAGTCGACGACTGTGGTGGGTTCGGTTCCGCAGTCACCCGAGTCGATGACGGCGTCGAGTTGGTGGTCGAGTTCTTCCTTGATCTGCCAGCCGTCCGTCATCGGTTCCTCGGCGCCGGGCAGGAGAAGGGTGCTGGAGAGGATGGGTTCACCCAACTCTTGCAAGAGTGCCCGCACTACCGGGTGGCTGGGGATACGCACTCCGACGGTCTTCTTCTTGGCGTGTGCCAGCCGACGCGGAACTTCCTTCGTGGCGGGAAGGATGAACGTGTACTGCCCAGGCGTAGCCGCTTTCACCGCGCGGAACGCCGAGTTGGTGACGTGGACGAAGTGCCCGAGCTGCGCGAAATCGGCACAGACCAGCGTGAAGTGATGGTCCGAACGCAGATGACGGATCTCGCGGATCCGATCGGTGCCCGAGTGATTGTCCATTCGGGCGCCCAGGGCGTAGCAGGAGTCGGTGGGGTAGGCGATGACCGCGTCGTTGCGCAGCATTTCGACGATCTGGCTGATCGCGCGCGGCTGCGGGTTTTCCGGGTGAACGTCGAAGTATCGGGCCATCAACTCAGCTTAGTTCAGCTTGCAGATCACGAATGCCGTTCACCGTTGAGACTGTGGTCGGCGAGCAAACCCGTCAGCTCTTCGGCGTAGGCGAGTTGCTTACGTAAGTGTGTGCAGCTTTCTTCCGCCCGGGTGTGGCAGTCGGTGACGAATTCGGTTGCAGCGGTGCGCGTTGGCGCGTCCGAAGCTTCGTCGCCGAGCACTGCCAGAGAATCGAGAAGTTGTTTCATTTCTTCGAGACTGAATCCGAGCGGCTTCATTCGTCGGATTACCAGTAGCCGTTGGACATCGGCCTCGGTATAGAGGCGGAATCCTCCGGCGCTCCGCTCGGACGGAGTAACCAGACCGACCTCGTCGTAATGACGAATCGTCTTGATCGACAGTTCGGTGCGTTCGGCAACCTGTCCGATCTGCATGTTCGGCCCTTGGCCCGCATGTTCCGGCTCAGACATCACTCCCACTTTCCTCGCGCTGGGCTTCCATACTCTCAGTGACCGTCACCCAGGCGACCGGACAGGCGCAGGTGGCGCTCGGCCGATGCGTCGTCGAGCCCCACGATCTCGACATTCTTGCCTCTGGCCGCGTACTTGGTGGTGATGGCGTCCAGTGTCGCGACGGTCGACGCGTCCCAGACATGAGACTCGGACAGATCGATGACAATGTTCTTCGGGTCGCCGGCGTAGTCGAATTGGTAGATCAGATCGTTGCTGGATGCGAAGAACAGTTCGCCTCGAACCGCATAGACACGGGTGTCCTCGTCCGGATGCGCGACGTCGATCACTTCGGTGAGATGCGCGACGCGGCGAGCGAAGATGACCATCGCGGTGATCACTCCGACGATCACGCCGTAGGCAAGATTGTGGGTCGCGACGGTGACTGCCACGGTGACCAACATGACCACTGTCTCGCCGATCGGCATGCGGCGCAGGGTCCTCGGATTGATGCTGTGCCAATCGAAAGTGCCGACCGAGACCATGATCATGACGGCCACCAATGCGGCCATGGGAATCAATGCCACCACATCGCCGAGGCCGACGACGAGTATCAGCAAGAACACGCCCGCCAGGAAAGTCGAGATTCGAGTGCGAGCGCCGGAGACCTTGACGTTGATCATGGTCTGGCCGATCATCGCGCACCCTCCCATGCCCCCGAAGAAGCCGGTGACGATGTTCGCGACGCCTTGGCCCCACCCTTCTCGGGTCTTGTTCGAGTGAGTATCCGTGACGTCGTCGACGAGCTTGGCCGTCATCAACGATTCGAGGAGTCCGACGAGCGCCATGGCCAATGCGTACGGCGCAATGATCGACAGTGTGTGCATGTCCAGGGGGACGTCGGGGAACAGTAGCGTCGGTAGGCTCGACGGAAGCTCGCCCTCGTCGCCGACGTTGGGGACATTGAACGCGAAAACGACTGTGGCGGTTGTCAGTAGCACGATTGCCACCAGTGGAGCCGGGACGGAGTTCGTCAGTTTCGGCAGGAATACGAGTATCAGAAGTGCGACTGCAAGGAGTGGGTAGACGAGCCACGGAACATCGATCAGGTGGGGGAGTTGGGCGATGAAGATCAAGATGGCGAGTGCGTTGACGAATCCCACCATGACGCTGCGCGGAATGAAGCGCATCAACCTTGCGACGCCCAGGAGGCTCAACACGATCTGGAGAAGGCCGGCCAGAAGGACTGTCGCAATCAGGTAGTCGATTCCGTACTCGCGCGTCAGTGGAGCGACGACCAGTGCGACGGCGCCGGTAGCTGCGGAGATCATTGCGGGTCGTCCGCCGACGACGGCGATGGTCACTGCCATCGTGAACGACGCGAACAGTCCTACCCGCGGATCGACGCCGGCGATGATCGAGAACGAGATCGCCTCGGGAATCAGTGCCAACGCCACGACCAGTCCGGCCAAAACCTCCGTTTTGAGACGGTGAGGTGACCGGAGCGCGGCCCGAACCGAATTGTCGTTGGTGGATGAAGCGATGGTTACTGCCATGAGATTCCGTCCTGACGAGGTTCTCATACTCTACCCTCCTGTAAAGGTAGAGTATGAACGGAGTTCTCACTATGGCGCGGATTTCTGTCGAATTGTGTTTCCCCGCAGTGAATTTCGAATCGCGAGATTGATCGAGAGGGGCAACGCTCGCGGTGGAGGTCAGATGTGACGACCAGTAACCCTTACCAAGCATTTACCTACTGTGTGGTTTTTGTTTATTGAAAAAGGATCAACTCGGGCGCTGACTTCGTTACAGTTCGGCGGCAAACGTCAATCAGGTTGTTCCGAGAGGACATCATGTCAAAACGCCTACTGAATGCTGCGCTCCTTACCGGCCTCCTTGCCGGTGGAACCGCTGTGGCCGTGATTCCGGCGACCGCGGCGCCCGTTGCAGAAACCACGTCGACAACGTTTCAGGTCACGTGCCGCGCAGTTCCGAGTGCGTTCTCCGGTCCTTCGTCAGACGGAAAGCCTGCCACGGTGCGGGTTTCGGCTCCGACGGTAGTCGCGCCAGGTCAGGTCTTCGACATCGACGTGGATCCGGGTAGCGTCCAGATCCCGAACGATGTGAGCGGCGCAAGCGTCAAGAAGATCTCGCGTCTGAAGATCGATCTGCCGATTCCGACCAACGCGGAGTTCGTTTCGGCGACGGTCACCGATCCGGGCAATGTTATTGCCGGGAAACCTGCTTCGGTGATTCGTGTCAACGAAGACGGTGCTCCCGCAGCGGACGGTCCGATACTCCGGTTGTCCGGCGCAAACGAAGCGATCGGCAACAGCCCGTCATCGTCGTCGGGTGCGCACGGTGGGCTGGCGATCAATGCTCAGTCCGGTGCCGAGACGAACATCGTCTTTCCGAAGATCAGAATCACCGTGAAAGCCGGGCCTTCCGGCGCAGTCGAAACCAATGTCCGGACTTCCGGTGCTGCAGGTACTTTCGGTGGGCCGGAGTCATTTTTGACCTTCCTCCCTCAGGTCGGTCACTGGCTCGCGGGAACCATCTGGGCGCCCACATCCTGCTCGCCGCGCGACGCTGAGACCGGCCCCCTCAATGCCGGTGCCGGCGCCCTGGCATCCACGAAGATCGACGGGGACCTGGGGCCCGTTGATCCTGAGCCAGGCGCGGACATCGTGACTAAGCTCGAAGGACCGGCTACCGCCGCGACCGGTACCAAGGTGTCTTTTGCTTCTCACGTCGATCCGGAAAACGCAACGGGAACAGTACAGTTCATGGTCGACGGCAAACCCGTCGGTGACCCGCGGCCGGTGGTTCGCGGTATTGCGCGCCTGGATCTCACCTTCGGTAAGGCGGGTACCAAGTCCGTGACTGCAGTATTCACCGCTACCGGAGACGAGGCGAAGTACATGTCGGCGGCACACGTACTCACGGTGACCGGTGACACCACAGGTCCGGTCGATCCCGACCCGACCGATCCGGGCACTCCGGGCGGTCTCGGCAGCCTCGAGTCCGTTCTGCCGCAGCTGCCGACGGGTTCGCTCGGTGGCAAGTGATCACGGTCCTACCTCACTGAACTTTCAATGGCCGAGTTCTTCTGAAAGGCAACACATGAACCCCCGCACTCTGGCAGTTTGCGCTGTCGTACCAGCACTCGCGGCCGGACTCCTCGCTGTGTCCGCGCCGGTGGCAGCGGCTTCCGATACCGTGACGCGGACAGTTTCCTTCGAACACAAGTGCCGGGTCGACGGCGCCACCGATTGGGATTCGTCGTTCTCCGACAACATGGAGGTAACGGCACCCACGTCCGTGCGTCCCGGCGAACAGTTCACAGTGAAATTGCATCCAGGCACCATGCGTAGTTCGGATTCGGATACCGGTCGTATCAAGTACGACATCGCATTACCGCAAGGGGCAACCCTGGTTTCGTACTCCCTCGTCGGTGATTCGTCGTCCAACTTGACCGGCGAGACTGCGGTGCTGCTCCGGGTGGGCGCAGACGGAAACGCAAACCCGGCGGGTGAGTACCTGCGAATTACCGGTGCCGGCAACAAGACAGTCAACGACGGTCCGAGTGCGAACGACAACAAGCCCAAGGAAGGGCTGCAAGTCAAGGCCAACACGGACTTTCGTTTGCCGGCAGTCGAATTGAAACTCGAAGCTCGGTCCGACGAGGGAAACGCGACGACGCACCTGCGCGCCGGGGCGACGAGCCCGAGTATCAAGATCAAAGACACGAGCATGAGTTTCGGTGAGTCCCGGTGGGTCAATGCCGCTGGGTATTGTGTTGCTGCGGGCGAGGGACGCAGCGCCCTCTCGACTACCGAGGTCTTCACGACCAACCAGACCGAGACGATGGTCGCTGTCGCACTGGAGGCACTGACGGGCGAAGACGTCAAGATTGCGGCGAGTATCGACCCGAACCCGGGTGAGGGAACGGTCGAGTTCTTCGACGGCGATACGAAGATCGGCAGCGCCACAGTCGATTCCAATGGCCATGCAGAACTGGTCTGGCCGTTCCGCGACCAGGGCGAGCATCGCATCACCGCAAAGTTCTTGGGTACCAAGAAGTTCAGTTCTTCGGAATCTGCGGACAAGACCGTGACCGTCACCGTGCCTGGTGTCATCGTCGTCGAGCCGGTGGATCCGACGGAACCGGAAACTCCTGGTGGAACCGGAAGCCTCGGGGACATCTTCTCGAAGCTGCCGACGGGCTCACTCGGAGGCTGAGTCACCCAAACGGCAGGGGAGCGTCGACGTTTCGGCTCGAAGACGGGTGTGTGATCGAATACTGGAATGACAGGTTCGAATCATGCCGAGAGCCGCAACGCCGGCGTTCCCAGTTTTTCTCAATGGGAGTCTCTGTCACGTAAATCGGGCCAGAACCACAAAAGGTAGCTCACCAAAACTGGTGCCCTTTTACTACCGTTAGTTGAAGAACTGCGCGAACCGCGGGTTCTTACATCAACAAGCCTTCGAACTCGCCGCTGCGGTTCAGGTATGAACAAGGTAGGGAAAATGCGCAAGGTTAGTTTGCTCGCGTCCGCTGCAGCAGTAGCTGTCGGTGTGGCAATGATCGGGACGTCTGCGGCCTCAGCAGCGCCGGGAACGATTCCTGGTCACGGACTGTTCGACGTGCCGTGGGAGGTGTTGCCGGGAACCTACACGACGTCTGGGCCCGTATCAGCTGACATGCCGTGCATATACGGCCGAGCGAAGGTCGACGGCGATGGTGAATTGAATGTCCTCGAGTTCGAAAGCACCCTCGAACCGGCGACAGTCACGATTCTCTTGACGGATTCTCGCTTCACCACCGCATATTGCGCTGATTGGAAGCGAGTGTCGTCAGTCGGATCGTTGGATCTCGGATCACTTTTCGGGTCATAGACGTCTCCGCTCTGATTCCAGATGGGCCTCTGGCCGTGGCCACGGACCTCTGCTATCTCGGCTAACGCTCGCCTCGCGGATGTGCTCGTTCGTCTCGAGTTTCCGACCACTCGTCGCATGAGTCCATGACCAGGGACTTTAGCCCTCGGTAATTACCTACCAATCGGTATATTCTGCGAATGTACGGACTTCGTGAACCGATGTGAGTTGGCTCCGGGGGACGTGCCGGCCTCGCAGGACCGCCCGCAAAGTCAGCCCGGTGAGGCCACCGGAGTTCGCGCATTTCGACAGATTGCCGCTGGGTCCGTCCGCTACGAGGGGAGCGGACGGACCAGACGGCACGAGAGAGTGCCATGCCTGAACGTGGTCAAAGCAGAGTGGACGCGGGGATCATTGCCGTCGTCGCAGTCATCACCGGTGTGTTCGTCGCACTGACCGGTCACGGTCTGGTTGCAGCGCTCGCCACCGTAGTGGGCCTCGCGCTCGGAATGGCGATTGTGCGGTATCTGATCAAGGGCCGCTGATCATCGCAAGAGTTCAGCAGGTCGCGAGAATGTCTGCGATGGTGTCGTGTTCGGCTTGGGTGACCCACAAACCGTATGCCGCTTTGACTTCCACTTGAGCAGTCACGTACTGGCAGCGGTAGGCCTTGTTGGGTGGCAGCCACGACGCCGCGTCGGAATCCGACTTCTTCTGGTTCGTGGGCCCGTCGACAGCGCGCAGGTTTCGAGGGTCGTTGGCCAGATTGGTTCGCGTCTGTGTATCGAGCTGTTGTGCGCCCTTCTGCCAGGCGTCCGAGAGTGCGACTACATGATCGATCTGGACTGCAGAAGACGTGTCCTGGCCGCGGGTGAACGCGATGGTCTTGTTCGTGTACGGGTCACGGAGCGTACCGGTTTGGACCGAGCAGCTTTTGGAGCCGTCCTTGAATGTCAGGTCGGTGAGGTCACGCCGCAGGATGTCGTTGCGAGTATCGCAGCCGTTGTGGCCGAATTCGACGGTGACGTCGTCGGTCCAGGCGGTACCGAACAGCGCGCGGTCGTATCCGGTCTTGGGTGCGCGTCCCTTGACGGGGATCTGTGCCAGCAGTTCAATTGCGGCGGACGAAGGAGCCGAGGCTTCGGTCACGACCGTCGTGGTGACACCGGATCCGATTCCCGAACCGAGAGAAGATGTTTCGGGCGCGTCGGCGTTGGAATTGGCGCAACCTCCCAGCACGATCACGGCAGCAATGCCGATGGTGACGCCGGTGATGCCGCGCCTGTGATGTGCCGTGCGTGCCATGTGTGAGAGTCCATTTCTGCGAGAGATGAACTACAAGTATGTCATTCACGACAATTCGGGCCTAACCGGCACTGTCTGTCAGTCTGGTCGAAGGAACCATCGAGTCACCGGGACCGAGACGAGGACCCGCGGACCGTCACGAGTTTCGTCTGCGGCATCCCAGCCGTCGTACTTCTCGCCGAAAAGTCTCAGGAGGTCGACGAATTCGCCGACGTCGTGATGAATTGTCGCGAGGCCCTGTGCGACCCACGGGTCGCCAGCGGATCCGTCGACTGCCAACGAGACCCGAGGATCGTCCAGCAGGTTCCGAACCTTACGATTCTGCTCAGCGCTCGGTATCCAGAATGTGTTCTGATGCAGTAAGAACCAGACCGGAGTCGTGTGCGGCGAGCCGTCGCTTCGGAGGGTGGTCAACCACACGCAAGGAGCATCCGCGATAGTCACGGTCCCAGTATCGGCGCCGGCGCGAGGTTCACCAATCGAGTGTTCGGAACGAACAATGCCCGGCCCTCGCCGTTGGCGAGGACCGGGCATTGTCGGGAAGGGAGTGGAAGCGTCAGATCTCGATCTTGGGGGTCTGTTCGCCCAGCTTGTGGCGGGCCAGCGCCAGGTTCGCACGCGCACGGTCCAAAACGAGGTACACGAACAGCGTCGACAGTCCGGGCGTCTCGAGGACGCGAATGAGGTGGTACTGGTTGCTCAGGGTGATCAGGATGTCTTCCAGGGTGTCGGTAATCCCCAAGTTACTCATCGTGCGGAGCTTTGCTCGCACAACCTCGGAGTTGCCTGCGCCGGCGTACTCGAGGCTGAATGACGGGTTGCCGCTCATGCCGAGAACCATTCCGCTGTCGGCGTCGACGACGGCTGCACCGCTGGCACCGTCGATGCGCATCAATTCGCCGAGGATCTTGTCGATGTTGCTCATTGCTTCTCCTTGGTAGGGCCGAGTCGCGCGGGGCGACTCCAGGTGATGCTTCGGTGGTGAAGTCATCGGTACATTTCGAGGTGGAATCGTTGGTTGCGGCGTCGGGAGTGGGTCGGGCGGCAACTTTTCAGTTTGTGAGATTTGTGGGCTCGTTCCGTTCGGTGCAGATGGGCGGCCATTCGACGACTCGAATTCGTCGATGCGGTCTGCGGGTAGCCAGCCGTCTCCGGCGGGTGCGTTGAGTGGCCGTCTCGTATCCGTCTCGTAGTCCGGGGCCGGCGGCTGGAGTTGTGGATACACCGGTGCGGTCAGCGGTCGCTTGTACGGAATCGGCTGACCACCCGCGTCGGCGACGTTCGCGAACCAGGCGGCGTACCCGGGGTCGCTGCGATCGAGGTTTTGCCCGCGATCGTCGTCTTCCTCGCGGGAACCTCGTCGACGAAAAAGTCCCACTCGTTCCAGCCCCTTATAGACGAACTATTTCCGATCGGAGCGTTCCGGATGAACGCGGCAGACCGGACAATCCCACCCGTAGTTATTTTGCAGTTAAGTCACCGTAGCATGGGTTCGCGAACGGGGCATACAGTCCAATCCCGCAGTCGGGAGGGCGAGGCGCTCGGATTCGGCAGGATGCTCGGGCAATTGGCGCTGACGGGCGATGCCGGTCCGTTCGAACGCCAGTGGCCCTCTGGCATCCTTGAGGGATGAAGAAAACGATCACCGGGTTCATCGGTGCCTGCTCGCTGGTGGCGCTGGTTGCCTGCGGTTCTGACGGAGACAAGCCGACCGAGGTCGGAACACTCACTTCCTCTGCTTCGGCGACCACCACGGCGACGTCGACGACGTCATCCGAGGCTCCGGCGACGTCGTCGGAAATACCTACCGAGACCCCTTCGGTCGACTCGAGTGCTCCGGCTGAGGTCCCGTCCGACCCGAATGTGAGTTCGGCGCTGCCACGGACCTACGCGCAGGCGTGCTCCGACGTTCTCCGGTACCTCGACGCATACCAGCCGGCCATCGACGAGTCCGGAGAGGAAATGGGCATGACGCGTGAATCATTGGCAAACGACATGCTGACCTCCATCCAGGCTTATCCCGAATGGTCGAGCCTGTCTGCCGACGAGCAGGCCGAGGTCACTCGCGGATTCGCCGCAGCGACCGCGGGAAGTTGCTGACCTACTTTCAGAACAACGATTCCTGAATCGCCACGCCAGGGGACTCGAACTCGCCGACGGTGATGGTTCGACCGACCAGTCCGGACACATCCGCGACGAAGCGTGGCGATTCAGGATCGGGGTCGATCCGCAGCGAGGCGATCGAACCGGCAAGGCCCTCCAGATACAAGGAATGTTCCCCGGACTCGAAAGTGTGCGGATACGCGATCAACGGTGCCGCATCGAAGACCACGTCAGCGCACGCCGGCGCCGTCCATTCTTCGGGAGCCTCCAGGATCTCGATTCCGTCGATGTCCGATCCGATGTCATTCAGCTCGTCTTTGATCGACGATACGAAGTGGTGCAACGACTTTCGTAGTTTCTCTCGATCCAAGGGACCTGTCAACGCTTCGATCTTCCGAGACGTACGTATTGCCTGGCTCAAGTGGAAGTGCTCCGAAACTCGGGCTTCGAGGGCGCGAATGCTGTAACCGTCCGTCGACCGCGCTACGAACAATGCGCAGATTGCCCCTTGTTCGGCGACTCGCGGATGCTTGCGGAACTCGGAAGCCGTCCCCACCTTCATCTGGCCGCCGGCGAATACGTCGACGTAGAGCCATTGTGGTTGTGCGAGGTAGGTACGCACATTCGGATGAATGTGCGCGCCGCTGACGTGTGCCTGATGAACCGTGGTGAACCCCTCACGATTTCGGCATCGGTCGCATTGGCGTCCTGCGGTGACCGTCGCCCCGCGGTCGCACGGCGAGTGCCCTGGACCTTCAGCGGTGAGATCTCGCCAGCCGAGGCAGCGGCGGCCCTTCGTCTCGTCGACGGAGAATCGCAGCACCGAGTCGTGAGTGAAGAAGGTCGTAGCGGAAGTGGTGTCGTCGACGCATCGGATCCGCGGTGCTGTCGGGTTCGACCAATCGATTCCGCGAACAAGCAGGGTCATGATGAAGTGTCGATTCCTTCTGTAGTTCGCAGGTCGACACCTATGGTAGTCACTGCACATGCGGGTCAGTGCAGTGGTTGTGCCCCACGTTGTTCGAGCATCAGTGTCATCAGCCCGGATTCCTGACTCTGGGTGTTGATCATGTCGCGGGCGGACTGTTTCACCGGCCCGCTCTCGAGCAGGGCATCGGCGGCCTGCGCCATGGCGATCCCGCCACGGTGGTGGCGTTCCATCAGTTGAAGGAAAAGGACCTCGGCGTCGAGCCCGCGAGCGCTGCTCAGTTTCTCGAGTTCTTCGGTCGTAGCCATACCCGGCATGGAGTCGGTCTCGGTGTCCAGCGTTGCCGGGTGATGACGAGAGTCGCCGGCGCCGCTCGGCGACGCCTCCATCCACGCCATCGGCGTTCTACTGTTCGGCGGGACACCGGCCAACCTCAGCCAACCGAGCATGACACCGATTTCCGTTCGTTGAACATCGTCGATCTGCTGGGCCAGTCTCGTCACCGCCGGGTCCACATCGGGACTCAGACGCGCGAGAATGAAGAGGGCCTGTTGATGGTGGGCCGCCATGTCGTGCACGAATCCGATTTCGGTTTCGCTCAGAACAGCTCTCTGCGTGTGGTTCTCGGGTGCGAACAGGGGACGTAGTGCTGCGCCGAGTACGAGCAGCATCAGTGCTGCAGCCACGAGTGCGACGGCTTTGACCGCTCGCGGCGCCGTCATGATCCCACGGTCGTCTTCTGGTCAGCCGGTGGTGTGTAGACACCGTTTTCGAGTTGCATGGCAACAAAGCCGTTGTCGGCGCACGTCGCCCACAACGTGGTCCCTCGCCATTCGGGTGGGGAGAAGCACCAATCGGTCGAGATGTCGCCGAGAGCGACCATGCCCGACCGCGAACTCAGTGCTTGGCCGGGGTCGAACTGGCCCTGCGCGATCGACTGCGCGATTGCCGGGGTGCTGAGAACGGGTACCCCGATGAGCGACGCGAGAGCGTGTGGCGAGTTGGCGAGTTCGAGATTGTCGCCGGTCCGAGCAGGTGGGTTGAAGTACGCAATTTCGTGGACGTCGAAGGGATCTCGAACATCGAAGACCCGAATCCCGCTCGAGATCCATCCACATGCCAGCGCCGTCGGGTCGACCGGGCGATCTGCCGAACAGTAGTGAGATTCGTACGCGAACAGCGATCCGCCGGCAGCAGACGCCAGCGCAGCGTCTTGATTCTCCGGCAGATTGATTTCGAGCTTCACCGAATTGACGACCGACGGTTCGTCGTCATCGGAGACGTCGATCAATTTGACTCCGCCGGAACCACCTTCGTCGACGGTGAACAGGTACGGCGAACCGTCGTAGGTGACCGGAATGCTGTGTTGGGTGGCCCACCCGTCGGTCCACGAGAGCTGGGACAGTTGGCGCACCCGAGGATTCGGGACGCGGCGCTGAACCTCACTGATGTCGAGGACATGTATTCCGCCGAGATTGTTCGACAAGTACATGCGATTTCCGTCGGGACTGATTCCGAAGCCGTGCGTCGACAACCCGATGAGGTCCTGCCAGACGACGCGTGGGTTGGCGGGATCGGTGAGATCGACGGCGCTCACCACGCCGGGAGCGGTGCCGGAAGACCAGTAGGTGTTCCCGTCCGGTGAAAATCCTCCCTCGTGATTGGTGATGGGCAGCAGCATCCCCAGATCGGTTCCTGGTCCGGGGTTGAGTAGTTTCGGGTGCGCGCAATCGGAGATGTCGTAGACCGACATCAGGCCGACGCCGGTCAAGAGCGGAACGCCCGTGCCCACCAGCAGCTTTCGCGCGGTGTTGACCTTGAGGCTCTCCCACGTTCCGGCCAGCATCGCGGGTTCGGTCAGCGTGGCGGTGAGAGCGGGATTGGCAGGATCCGACACGTCGAGAACTTGGACGCCCTGTGCGGGGCCCAGGAGGTTCCCGGGGAAGAAACTGCCGACGTACGAGCAGTGTTCGAAGTTGGTGGACGTGATCCCGCCGCCGCGACCCGAGTAGCCGCCGATCTGAGACATGTTGCAGCTGTAGCCGTCTCGGCTGCGTCCGCTGTTTCGGTCCTCGGCCGGAACATCACCCTGCAACCCGGTCTCGGGCATCGATCCCGGGCCGCATTCGGCGCGGCTTGCGGCGGTGGAAGCGACACCCGGGTTCTCGTGGATCGAGCCCGGGGCAGTGGCGGGCTCAGCCGACGCGACGCACACGGGAAGCACGGTGATCAAGGCGACGAGTGCGATGGCAGATCTGGTTCTGATGGTCGTGAACGATTTCATCGAGTCCAACTCCCGGTGCGGGATTGCCTTTCGTATCTCACGGGCAGACGTATCTCACGGACAGGCAGCACGGAGGGCAGGCGCGTGTTCGAGCGCTCACGACGATCGGGTCGGGGTGTGAACCGGTGTCGGGCCGCAACCAACCGGACAATGCTGTCCGGTTGGTATCGTAGTGTGCGTGACATCGTCTGGCCGCGTCAATAGCGGATCTCTCAACAGAGGGCCGAGAGATGCGGCGCGCAATCGTGCGGCACTCGTCTCAGCAGCTCGTGAGGTGTTCGCCACTCAGGGTTTTGCTGCTCCGCTCAGCCTGATCGCCCGCACGGCCGGCGTCGGTCAGGGCAGCCTCTACCGGCACTTTCCCACTCGCGAAAGCCTCGCACTCGCGGTGTTCGACGAGAACATCGTCGAGCTGCAAGATATGGCTGCCGATCCGGATTCGACTCTCGACGATCTTTTTCGATTGTTGGTAGACCAGATCACCACCTCCATCGTGTTCGTGGAGGTCATCAAGCCCGTCTCCTTCGGCGACTCACGACTGAATTCGGCAGGCACCCGCCTGACCGATCTCCTCGAAGGACGCCTCGAGGAGGCGCGTCGAGCTGGGAAGATACGCGAGTCCGTGACTGCTGAGGACGTGATTCTGGCGATCGCGATGTTCGCCGCGATCATGGAACGGACTGCCGAGAGCTCGCGAAAAGAAGTCGCGCACTCGGCCTGGAACCTACTTGTGCAGGGACTGGCCGGGCCGGCAGCGGCGGGCTGAGTCGCGTTCGCCTCGCGTCTCGAGGTGATCGCCTAGGCTCGTGGCATGGCTATTGTCTGGACAGTTCCTCGCGCTATCGGCTCCACCTTGCTCGTTGCTCCGTTGATCAAGGAGTTCCTTGTCGAGGGTGACGGCACCCTCGATGCAAAACTGACTGCGGTTGGTACGGTCTCTGCCTCTCTCGAGAAGCAAGTCGGCCGCACGTTCACCTCGATCAGCGCTGCTTCGGCGGCAATCTTTTCCGGTGCTGCCGGTTCCACCAGCGTGCCAGACGCACTACGTCTGGCCGTGATGCGCACTCTGTCCACCGAGGTCGTCGTCAGGAAGCCGGCTCCGCAGCCGTTCTCCGAGAAGGTCGGTAAGAGACTGGGGCAGTACGTCTTTGCTTTGCGTGACCCGCGTAACGACCAGGTGTTCCATGTCGGGCACGGCACGGGAAATCAAGTATTCGCGCCGGTATTCGAAGCGCTCGGTGAACTCGCGAACCTCGAAAGAGCGGACGCTCCGGTCGAGTCGAATGCCGCTGTGACGGCAGCCAAGATCGCTCGGATCCGCGAGATCTACGACGCAGGTTCGGCGGTGGAGCACTTCGTACTCCTCCGCTCGGTCTCTGCCGCCACGGATTCGGCCGCCACTACCGACGAGGTCGTCCGAGGCATCGTGGAAGCCTTGCGGATCACCGACGCGGGAGAGGGTCTGACCAATCTCGCAGGCGATACCTCGGACAAGGACGCCCGTGCGACCCGCGTCGAGGAACTCGCATTGCGCTACTCGGCTGATCCCGCGCCGGAACTCCCGACGCCGAGCATCGTCCTCCACGTACCGGCCTCCGCCCGTCCGGGAGCAACGCCGGAAGAGATCTACGAACTCGCGCGCGCCGAGTGGTCTGCCGGTGCGGCTGTTCGTGCCGAGATCGGAATTCCCGTTCTGGTGTTTGCCGACAGCATCATTCGTGGTGCCTTCCGTGCTCAGTCATGGGAGGTGTCCACCCGCAATGCCGACGGAAGCCAACTGTGGCGGTTCAACGGAACCGTCGACGACGAGCTTGCTGCCAAGTACGTCGGAACCGAGGTCACCCCGCACAACGTCGGCCTGAAGAAGTGGCCCGCCAGTGGGTGGGTCACGAGGTTGACTACCGCCCGTCCAGGCGCGGTCATGCCGGGACCTCGTAAGTCCAAGTAACGCAACAACTTCAGGTAGAAGTCATTGTGGGGGCCGGATCCGTTCGGATCCCGCCCCCACAATATCGTTGCCCGGGGTTGTCAGCCGAGCAATCCGCTTCCCAGATAGTCGTTCTCGGTGCATCCCGGCGGAATGAGATACACCGCAGAACCGATCGGCGTCGTCCACTCGTTGAGTGCGTCGAAGTCACTCAATCGCTGTTGGACCGGTAGATATTGCTCGGCGATGTCCCGTTGGAATGCTGCGAAGATCAATCCCGAATTCGAGGTCTGCCCGCTCTCGGGTGCGTCGTCGTAGTTGTATGCCCGACGGAAGAACTGCTCCTTCTCATGCGTCTGGTGGGCTCGCGCGATGTGTGATCCTGGCGGGATCACCGGAATCCCGAACTTGTCCGTGAGTGTGAAATCCGCTTCGTCGAATTCGTTGGTTCCGTTGAGCGGAGCGCCATTGGACAACGTGCGCCCCATCGTGAGTTCGCGCCCCGAACGGTCGAGTTCGTCCCAGGTATCCATTTCCATGCGAATGCGTCGCAGTACCAACGAGGTTCCGCCCGCCAGCCACGACTGACCCGCGCCGTCGTGCCAGATCAGTGAATCGAAATCCACTGTTCCCGGAGCAGGATTGACGGTCCCGTCCACTTGGCCCATGAGATTGCGCATCGTGGTTCCCTCAGGCGTGGTGCCGCGAGCGTTGCGGAATCCCTTTTGCGTCCACCGGATGGTTGTCAGTGATCGGACGTTCTTGGTCAGAACTCGCACAGCATGAGCAATGGTCACCGGATCGTCGCCACAAATCTGCAGCAACAGGTCCGATCCGCCCCATCGATCGTCAAGTCGGTCGATCGCGTAGCTCGGCAACGGCTCGAACCAGTCCGGTTGACGTGCTTGCAATCCCAGCTTGGTGAACAGGCCAGGGCCGTAGCCGACGGTCACTGTCAAGCGTGCCGGATCCACAGCCAGTTCCCGTTCGGTGTCCGCCAACGCCGGGTTGCCCGCGGTGAGCCGTGACGCATCCTCGGACCACATCTTCATGATTCCGACGACGACTGCTCGATCGGTTCCAGGCAAGAGGTCGAACCCGATGAAGGTGCCGTGCGCTTGCGGCGTGGTGTCGATGCCGGCTTGGTGGACTCCGTAGAACGGTTCCACCAGCTTGCCTGCTTGCTGCTCCTGTTCGCTGCGCTCGACCACTGTGGTTGCGCCCCAGGTTATTCCCGCCACGCCGAGCGCGGCGGCGCCTCCTCCGAGAAGGCGCCGCCGACTGACTGCTCGGCTGGGCGGGTTCGTGTTCTCAGCCACCGTGATTCGGGTCGTAGTTCTCCTGATTACCGGAGAAGTCGCGAATCTGGGCTGTGAACGTGGTGCTGGAACCGTCGTCGTAGATCAAGGTGAGGTCGGTTTCTGCGCCTGGGAGCAGCGGCGCGGACAGGTCCATGAACATGAGGTGGTCACCGCCCGGGGTGAGGGAGGCGGACCCGTTGGCAGGGACCAGGAAACCGCCGTCCTTGGGACGCATCGTCATCGTTCCGCCGTCGCCGGTCACGACTTCGTGCAGTTCGAGTCGAGACGACGCGGGGCTGGTGGCCGAGACCACGCGTACGTCCTTGTCACTGGAGTTGACGAGTTCGGCGAACGCCGCGCTCATTCCTTCCTGCGCGGCCTTGACCCATTGATCCTGAACTGTGATGGATTGTGCACCTTCGGTTTCCTTGTCGGAGTTGGAAGAACAGCCGGTCAGGGCGAGAGCTGCGGACAGTGCAACAGCTGCGAATATCTTTGTGCGAACAGTCATGTGTGTCTCCGTAATTCGTGAAGTGTCAGGTGGTGGCACGGCGTTTGAACGCCGCAAGGCACAGGTCGATCAGCAGGAATGCGAGAAGGCTGATGCCGAGTAGCGGAACGAACCAGCCGACCAACGCCGTGATCGCGACGAGAGCAACGAGGCCGACCGGGGAGAGGTTGCGGATTCCGCCGCGGGCAGGAACCCGGCCGACTGCCCAGTCGGAGCCACGAGTGGGGCGTCGGCGCCACCACATGATGTAGCCCCGAATGACCACGCTGACCAGTGCGAGTGCCAGTGCGGCGAGTGCGATCTGGTTGGCAAGACCGAACAGCAGGCCCATGTGGAGTTGGATTCCCCAGGCCGAAAGTTTGGCTGCGAGTGGCCAATCCGAGAACCACAACTCGTCGGTGACCTTTTGCGTCGCTCCGTCGATTGCGATGGTGTTGTTGCTGTACACCCAGGGCTGACGTGTCTGGGCGACGGTGAACGCCGTCTCGGCGTTCGCGGGTATCGATACTTCGACAGGACCGGTGATCCCGTTGTACCTGGCGATACCGAGGACGGTGTCGACGCGTCCGACGTTGGTGTCCGTCAGCGTGCCGGTGGCGGCGGGGGCCATGTCGTGACCCTCGTGCCCGCCTGTCGCCGGAGGGGGAGCGTCGCCGAGAGTTTTCACAACTGAGGGCGTCGTCCAACTCAACGCGGTTCTCAGATTGCTGACGTTCTCTCCGGCGTAGGTCGACCACGTGAGGCCGGTCGCCGAGAGGAAGACCAATGCAACTGCTATCCAGATGCCGACGACACCGTGCCAGTTCAGGGTCCGGCTTCGTCCGGTGGATGCTCGGTCGATCGTGAGCAGTCGAGCGTTCCGGGCGGTGCGGTAACGACGGAACCAGAGGTAGACACCGCCGAGTGCGACCACCCACATCCACGACGCGGCCAATTCGCTGTAGAGGCGGCCGGGTTCGCCCAGGTGAAGGTGGCGATGCAGTTGGGAGATCCAGGTTCGCAGCGGCAGCGAACCACTGCTTCCGTAGACCGCCAACTCGCCGACCGGCTGTGCGAGTACCGGATCGACGAAGACGGCGAGCCTCTCCGATTCGCCCAGTGACGGATCGGTGAACAGGACTCGGGTGGTTTCGCCGGCAGCAGGGGACGGACGTACTGCCGAGACGGTCAAGTCGGGGCGGTACTGCTGAGCGGAACGGATCTGATCGTTCAGTGACGCGATCTGTCCGGTGGTGTCGGTCTGGAGGTAGTCGCTGTAAGCGAACTTCTCGATGGTGGGTGCCATCGCGTAGAGGCCGCCGCTCAAAGCGGCGATGAGGATGAACGGTCCGATCAGGACGCCGGCGTAGAAGTGCAGACGCAGGATCAGTGGTCTGGCGCCGCCAACCTGCTTCTTCGGGGGAGAACTGTCGTTGGACGCGCGCGTCTGTGCGCGCTCCAATTCGGGTGCGGACATGCGTGTACTCGATCCCGCTGTGCGCCTTTGTTAACCGCGGGCGGTTAAGAAAGGCGCACAGCAAAGTGGCGCACGTAATCACGTGCGTGAAAGGAAAAGGGAGGTGAGTTACACGAATGCCGGTGGGCCGCGAGTGCCCAGGCCAGAGGTGAGAAGTTGACGTAGAACAACTTTGGCGCGGTATCGAGTACGTGCAGCGAACGGCGACGGTTCAGCTGCCCACGGGCGCAATAGAACGGCGACGATTGCCGCTACCGTCGATGCGGCCACGACGTATCCGCGTTCTGCGCCGCGGATCAGCACTGCGCACACTCCGACGGCAGCGATGTGTGCTGCGAGCATCGGAAGGGACAGGAGCAGGCCGTGTTGATGATCCGAAGCGATGGTCAACGTCGCGTGACCGATGGCCTGACCCGCAGCGAGCATGAGGGCGAGCAAGAGCGCGGGGGAGCGACGGGTGTCGATGGACGTGACCACCGCGCCGACGCTCGCGCAGGCGAGGATCAGCAACACGACAGCGCTTTCGGACGGGGCCATGCCGCCGCCACCGAGCGCGTGGGCTGCGACGGAAACCGCGCCGGAGGTGCCGCCCACGAAAGCACCGCGCAGCTGCGCGACATCTTTCGGACCCGGCGTCATACGCGAAAGGATACAGGCGCCTACTACCGGGCTTAGTAGGTGATCGGTCGGGATCGTTTCGGTGGCCGACCGACGAACGCATTAGGTGGGGGATTTGTCCGATTCGCCAAACTTTGCCGAGGACCGGGTGAAACAAACGTGACGGTCATTTTCCGGTGCCAGACTTGGCTCTGGTCGCCGGCAACGGGTCGACGGCAGGGCAAACACATAGGAGAGTTTCATGAGGCGTCGATTCTTTGCGATATTCGCCCTGATGGGTGCGTTCGGTCTCTTCCTGTCTTCGGTGGCCTCGGCGGACCCGGTCACACGCTCCGTGTCGGGCACCCTTGTCAACTCGTGTAGCGATACTGGCGATCCGGTCGGGATATGGATGGTCGTATGGGATGGCTCGACGCAGATATCCTCGGCCACTGTCGGGGTGGGTGGCGCATACACGATCACGAACGTTCCTCCGGGCAATTACACGGTCAGTCCATACTCGCCGGCTGGATGCGGATCCGTACCCGACAGGACGGCGGTAGATCTGACGACGTCCGACGCGACCGGGATCGACTTCGAGTTGGTGAAGGTGTTCAGCATCGTCGGAACTGTCACTGGGTGTCCGGGTGCCGACGGGGTCGGGGCGTCTGACGTGACGTTGAATCTCCTCGATGCCGGCACGCAAATCGCGACGACAACGACGGATGATTCCGGTGACTACTTCTTTCAGTACAAGCCGGCCAAGGACGGCTATTCCGTAGAAGTGGTTCCCGGCAGCGGATGCGGTGCCGATCCAGCAGTAATTCCGGTGAATCTGAGCACGAATGACGTCACCGGTGTCGACTTCGCGCTCACTGCCGACGGCTGCGATACGGGCAGTTCGTTCGGAAGTGTGGATCTGTCGACGATTTTCGGAAGTCTCGGTAGTTCGGAATTCTGCAGCAGCTGAACACTTGTCCATGAAGGGAGGGCGATCGCCGAGGCGATCGCCCTCCCTTTTCTCGTTTGTTATCAAGGGATTTGCCCTGACATTGCGGAAGGCTGTTTCTAGCGGCAGATGAAGATATCTGTGCCGCATATCGTTACGACGTTCGTATTTGCTGAGATCGGCACAAGCTTGGGGACCAAAGTCATCGAAGTGCGGGTGTAACGGTCTGTTGTGCCACGACGGTATTGAGCAGAGAACGGCAAGCCCGCCAGAGTGATAGCGTCCGAGAGGCTATGTCCGAAATGATTCCGAACTCGACCTAGGAAAACGGTGCGCAGCGATAACAACGGTTCGAATAACGGAGTCCTGGGGAACAACTCCGGAACGACTCAGGGCGACGGCCATTTCGACGCGTCCGACGACGGCTATGCAACGTCGATTCGAACCGTCACCTTCACACCACAATTCGACGAGCCTGCAGCAAAACCGTTGCCCAGTCAGCGGATGCGCCAGCAACGTCGTGAAGAGCCGACCGATTTCCGGACCTCGACGCCCAGACCTATGACCTCCGTCGACGACCTGGACATCATCAAGCGGGCGAAGCGTCCACCCGAACGCGGTTTGGGCAGTGTGTTGTTCAAACTCACCGGGGGTCGGATCAACACCGGGCAGTCGGCTGCCGAACTCGAACACCAGGCTCTCGTGCGCCGTGCCAACCGAACGGTGCGCGGCGTGTACAAGATTGCTTTCATCTCACTCAAGGGTGGAGTGGGGAAAACCACGGCGGCCAAAACTGTCGGTTCGACGTTCGCATCGATCCGTGGGGATCGAATCGTAGCCATCGACGCCAATCCCGACCTGGGGACCCTGGCTGATCGCGAACGACGTGAACATCACCTGACCGTTCGTGATCTGTTGGCCGACGGTGACATTCGTACGTACAGCGATGTTCGTTACTACACCTCGCAAGGCGACAGCCGACTCGAAATCCTTGCGAGTGAGGCAGATCCGGAAACTTCGGAGTCGTTCAACGAGCAGGACTACCTCGATACTCTCCGAATTCTCGAGGTGCATTACAACATCGTCATCACCGACTGTGGCACCGGAATCATGCACTCGGCCATGTACGGAATTCTCGACGAAGCAGATGCCTTGGTTGTCGTCAGCCCGACAGCTCAGGATGGTGCCCGTAGTGCTGCAGCAACGCTCAGTTGGCTGACCAAGCACGGATACGCAGATCTGGTGAGCAGGTCGGTCGTGGCGATCAATTCGACGCGGCCGGGTTCGTCTTCGCTCGACCTCGATCAACTCGAGGACGTTTTCGCTCAGCGTGGAGTGCGAGCGGTCAAGACGTTGCCCTACGACGATCACCTGGGCGAAGGCGGTCCGATCGACTTGAAGTTGTTGAACAAGCGCACGGCACGGGCATATCTGGAACTCGTCGCAGCAATTGCCGATGGTTTCCCGGACTCGGTGGGCAAGCACGCTTCTCGATAGAACGTGCTCGCCACCGAACCTGATCAGCAGGCTCCGGCGTTCAAGGGTGCCGAAGTATCGCGCCGTATCCGTCGGCGAGAACGAGGCGTTCGTCGATCTGTACCAACTCGGTGCCGGTCCCGATTGCGATGTAGGGGAGTACGCGATCGGCGGGCCCGATCAACTCTCCACTGGTGACTTCCTTGTCGTCAGGATCGGTGAGCAGCAGCGTCTCGACCTTGCCCTGTTCGAGGGCGTCGAGGACGCGTGCGGTCCCGTCGATGGAGAGGCCGGAGTCCCGGCCCTGCTCGGCGACGTAGCGTTCGGTTTCCACATCCATTCTGCGCAGTCGCTGCGTGTCGATCAGTTCACGAATCGACTTGGACACCTCGGCGGGTGTCGAACCGACTGAACGCGAACCCTTTTCGACGTCCACCACCCGTAGCGTCGACGGCAAAAGCTGTGCAAAAGCTTTGCGGGATTGTACTTCTCCGATGACAACTACCAGCGCGACCTTGTGTTCACGGGCGAGCGCCGCCGCGCGCTCCACAGCCTGAGTCAGGTTCTTCCGGATATTCTCCTCCACGAGGCTTTGGCTGTCGGTGTATCGCTCCTGACCGCCCACGTGTGCCTTGTGGACCGGGAAGCCGTCTCCGTCTACCGTTTCGCCGTACACGTCACGCCCGCGAGCATCGCGCACGCACAGGTCCGCGCCAGTGTGGTCGACCTTGGCGATGAGGAACGGTTCGGTGTCGTATCCGTGTGCGATCAGTGGAATCAGGTAGGGCAGTTCGCCCAAGGTCGCGATAGTGGAGCCGGCAGGTTCGAGCAGAATATCGTCGATCAGCACTGCCTCGGAAGTGGCGACGATCGCGCGCCCGGCGCGACCTGAGATGCCGTGATGGTTGTCCTTCACCGCGTCCAGTCGTGCGATCAGCGATTCCGATGCTCCCTGTTTCGTGAGTTGATTGCGCATCGAGCGCCATTCGAGTTCGAAGCGCTCGCGCGCATCTTCCCGGTTACGGACGTCTTCGAAGTACACGGAGGCAAACGGGCCGTCACTCGAACCGACCTTCTTCAGTCGCCCAGCATGCATGTCGGCTCCCTTCTGTAGTGGTCCTATGCCGCGTACCCGACAACCGGTGATTCGACACGACCGCTTTCAGTTCGCACGTTTGTTCGACTGCTGGTACTGTCTGTGAACGTGAGGGTGGTGCAGAGGGAAGCCTGCATCACCTTCACGCCAAGAGCCCGGGACCTGCCGCCGACTGCCTTCGGTGGCAGGTCCCGATTCTGCTTACTCGGCGTCGTCAGTGCCCTTCGACCTGTCGGAACTCTTGCGCCAGTGGGTGAATCGTTCCTTGATGTCCGACGCTACATCGCCGACGCCATTCCCCACGGCGCCCACCGCACCGCCCAATCCGCTACCGATGTCGCGCACCATGCGGATCAAAGGGTCCTCCGACTCGTCGAAGTTCTGCTTGTAGGTCTTGGCTGCATTCTTGAACTCGTCGCTGATCTTCGCTCCGTCGTCATCGCCGCGACGGGGGTAGTTTCCGCGCAGAATCGCGGCGTAGTCTCCGCTGTCCACCCACTTCTTGAGCTCGGCGGCGCGAAGCACCGAGAACGGGTGAGAGAGCAGTTCGATGTTGAGGAGCTTGAGTACACCGTCGCGGAGGTCGCCGCTGGCGTCGTACTCGGCGGCCTGGGCAAGAAACGCGTCGATGTCGATTTCACTGACTCGGGATCCGCCCGCCAATTTCATCTGGACGCGAATCGCGGTGTGTACGTCCTGCCCGCACAACAGTCCGGCACGATCACCGGACAGTTCTGACTTGCGCTGCCATTCCATGAGGGCGGCGATGATCGCGCGCAATGCCCACCCGCCGACGGGCAGCCATCCGATGGTTCCGGCCAGTCGCATCAAATGCATCAGGATGGTCCGATACACAGCATGACCGGACAGCGCGTGGCCAAGTTCGTGGCCGATGATGAACCGCTGTTCCTCGTAGTTCATCACGTCCAATAGGCCGGTAGTGACCACCATGAACGGCTTGTCCATGCCGATGGTGAAGGCGTTGACCATCGGGGTCTGGAGTACGAACAGCTCGGGTGTCTCGTCGGCCTGCAGGATGTCGACGCAGTCACGGCGCAGATCGTTCAGGTCGCTGAACTGGCGTTCGTCGACTCGCACCGACGTGGCGAGGTACATGAGGCGGTGCTGACGTTCTTGGAGCAGTCCGGACAGCGTCCGCAGGACAGTGTCGAACCCCCGAAGCGTCCGGAGCGTCACCAATGCAGCCCGATCGGCTGGGTGTTCCCACGCACGCGAGCTGATGTCCGGGAACTCGATTCGGGTGCGATCTGGTGCAGTGGTCATGGTGGCCCCTCACTTCGATGTGTGTCGACTCACCTCCAGGGTAACGACTAGTCGGTTTAGCGTGGATTTCCGGCAGCTCACTCGGTGGGCTGGGGGAGCGTGCAATCGGTGACTTTGGGGTTGACGCCGAAGTAGTTCAGCGGACCCGCGATGACCGTGAGCGCGATGGTCCCGACGCCGGCGCAGTTGGTCGGCGAACTGCTGTAGTAGCCGCGTTGGCCGGCCGCGACGGCCCCGACTATCAGCCAGATCAGAACGATCAGAGTCACAATTCTCATCATGGCGGGCTCGATTCTTCAAATATTATGGTGCCCAGCGAAATACCCGGTCAGAGTGGGTATGAAACGCTCTGCCGACGGGTATCCGCGGTGTATGCGGCTCGAGGCGGGCGTATCCGCCCGAGTGAACGCACTGAAGGAGCTTGTGATGATCATCCTCGGCGTGATCCTGCTGATAATCGGTTTCGTGGTGAACATTCCGATCCTGTGGACGATTGGTGTCGTCTTGCTGGTGATCGGAATCATCCTGTACGCGCTGGGCGCGGCCGGGCACGCCATCGGTGGTCGGCGGCATTACTACTGATCCGTTGTCGGCTCGTCGTGCGTATCCGTGCCAGTCGGCGCGGTCGGTACGGTGCGCTGAACGGCACGCGCAATCAGTTCCCGAAGGCAGACCTGGCGCAGCGTTCGCTGTTGCCAGTCGCTGCCGTTGCCTGTGACTGACTTGAGCTGCAGCGCCGACTCCACGCTCGCGTACTCGCCTCCCTCGTCGAGGGAGTCACGGACATGGATCAGGAGCCGGTGCAACAGTTCGGTGGCTGAAATTCTTTGTGAGGTAATCGGATCGATCGACGCTCCCAGGGCGCCTTCCTTCGCGGACACCCAGGTTGCGAGGCGGAGGCTCTCGAGGGAAATGTTCGGAGCCTCGATGCCCCGGTCTATCGCGCGTAACGCAGTTGCCACCAGAGCCCGTCCAAGGGTTGCAAGTAGCGCTGTGTCCTCTGCTGTCGGCTGAACGTCGCAGACTCGGATCTCGACGGTCGGTAGGTGGCAGGAAGGTCGGATATCCCAGTAGGCCATCCGCTTGTCGAGCATCACGCCGCAATCCACCATCTTCGCAACCGCGGTGTCGAAGTCCCCGGTGGTCTCGAAGTACGGCGGCGGCCCGGCGACTGGCCACCTGGACCATTGGATCGCCCG
This sequence comes from Rhodococcus sp. MEB032, assembly GCF_030208925.1. NCBI lineage: Bacteria > Bacillati > Actinomycetota > Actinomycetes > Mycobacteriales > Nocardiaceae > Rhodococcus > Rhodococcus sp. MEB032. The sequence goes on along the minus strand of NZ_JARVSY010000001.1, from coordinate 36,064 downwards.
CCAACTCGCGAAGTCGGTGTCGACTCCTTGGTGGACACGGGAATTGGCGCTCAGTGCCAACAAGGCGGGCAACCAGATGCGCACGTGATTGCAGACCTGCACGGCCTGTACTTGATCAGCGACGCCCACATGTATGTGGCAACCGCAGATGCTTTGTTCGGCAGCGAGGGCGCCGAAGCGTTCGCCCATCCGGCGGTAACGAGGCGAGTCGCTGATCTCGAAACGCGAAGGCCCCGAAAGCGGTGCGCCGACGGCCAACAGCCTGCAGCCGTTCAACTCGGCAGCTTTTGCCGCGAGCCGACGCATGTCGGTCAAGTGGGTTCGGAGTTCGTCGATGCCATGGCACACGGGAGAGTTGGTCTCGACTTGGCAGCGGGACAACTCGAGCTGAAGATCCAAACCCAGTGTCGACGCGGTTTCCGCAACCGCAGCATTGTCGGTGGACGGCAACCAGGAGGTCGGGTCGACGAGGATGAATTCTTCTTCGACGCCGACGGTCGGGGTCGTCGATTCGTGGCGGCCAGCGGTGGATTCGGTCGAGCAGGTGGCGCCCATGCTCGCGTCTACCCGGTCGGTCGAAGGCGGAAACCGACCCGAGGAAGCCCCGTTCTCGTCGGGAGAACGGGGCCTGTGGTCGGCCTTGCCAACATCTCGGAAGCGTCAACGAGTCCTTGCACACCGTATGAATCTGGGGACTGGCGTGCCTGGGAAAACGTACTGTGTCGGACTCGGTAAAACGAGACCCCAAGGCATGTCTCACCCCCTATTTCACCCTCGTGTGGACTTGTCCGCACGCCCTTCGCCGAGTCGCGGATCATGACCTGGCGGCCTGCGGTGGTGCAGTCTCGGTTTATCCGTGGGGCCGCCGTTATCGAGCAGATCCCGAGAATTACGAACCCATCTAAACTAACGTCCAGCATTCGGATGTGACGTTCTGGCGGAGTGTGTGGGTTCGGTGAGTCAACAGATATTTGATCAGTTAATCGCGTGCACAGCATCCGGAGAAGTTGTGGAACTTTCGAACTGGTATTGCGTTTCACCAGCGCAAATCTTCAGTGGTCATGGGTAAAAGTCAGAAGATGGGAGAAAGTGCCTGGGATTGTGTTGCTACCGGTTCGTTATCGCAGACGAATGTCCACTATGTGCGTGGATGACGACTCTTGAAGGCGGGCAAAACTGCGTGTCATCTGTGTCGGAGCTTCCTCTGCCTTTGTGTTCTTGGATTGAGAGTTTCACCAGGAATATCTTTCGTGATCGACGCGCCGGGAAATTTTTCTCAAGATTTACCCACTTGCTAATTGGGGAATTCAGCGGGTTGCAGAAGACTGAAATATTGCGGGTGGGAGCTGTTATTTCCGGTGATTTGCTCATATCTTGCTGAGTGACATATTTGCGACCGAAGTGTCGCGCGGTCGAGAAATAATGCTTTTCATGCTTTACATTGGAAATTGCAAGATGCACGTTTCATCCTCAGTGTTAAACGAAAGGACGAACGCAATGGGTAGCTTGGAAGATTTCGACATCGCGGCACTTCTTCAGAAGGTCATCGCATTCTTCGACGGATTCTCGTCGGACGAGACCGAGCCCCCCACGGGCTAAGACTTAGCGAAGCCGCTGTGCATCCGGATGACACTGGATGTGCAGCGGCTTCTCTGTATCCGGCGCCTTCATCGGCGAAGGCAATGAATCGGCGTGCGTGGTTTCGGCCCGCCACTGGGCACTAACTGGTTGCATCCGTCTGGATCAAGAGCATCGCGTCGTCGACCGGATCGAAGTACAGAGCCGGGTCGGCAACCAGTGCAGCGTCGTCACCATGAGTTTGCATGGTGACAACCCAGGCACGATCGTCGTGTTCCACGTAATAGGCACCCGCGAGGACCCCGATGGAACTGCCGCCCTTGAATCCGCCGTAAGTGAACCATTTCGCGGACTCGTCACTGAGCGCCGGATCCTCGGCGAGAATGTCTCGAACCGGTGCGCCGCTCTCGGTCTTCGCCTTCTCTTGCAACGTGACCAACGCGGCACGCAGGTCGGCAGGCGAGGCGAACCAATCGATGTCGAAAGGCCATGCGGGGGTGGTGAATGCTGACGCCGGGATGTCCACCAGGCCGCCAGGTAGTGCCGCGAGTATCGCTCGACGCTCGTCCGGAGTTCCGTCGCGCCAAGCGATACGTTGTGCGCCTTGGCCATCCCAGCCGAGTTGGAACAGTGCGCGAGTCGGCTTGAGCGGGATGTTGAGCGAAGGATTTGCCATGCCCATCGGGGCGAATTCGGCTTCTACCTGCTCGCGCCCGACAGCAGCGATCAGCATGTCGGTGGCGGTGTTGTCGCTGATCGAGATCATCTTGCCGGCGGTATCTCGGACCGTGACTCCAGTTCCCGATGGCAGGTCCTGCATGGTCCCGCCGGGCATCGATTTGAGGTCGTCGGTGATGGTGAGCTTCTGATCCCAGGAGAGTGTCCCGTTCTGGACGGCCGTCGCGACCGCGCCGAGAACGTACAGCTTGATCGTTGACCCTGTGGGCTGTGGTGAGGTGTCGCCGACATTGAAGACTTCGGCGTTCTTTCCTTCGGTGACCTCGGTGACGGTCAGATTGGTCGGCGCGGGAAGCGCTTTGACAGCTGCCTCGAGTTCTTGCCAAGATGCGGCCGGCACATGAACGTCCTTGGTCGGTGTGATCGCCATTCCGAGGATCAGCCCGTTGCCGTCGACGACGACGTTGACGTCGAACGCACCGCCGGTGGTGCTGGTGATGGAAACTGTGCCGTCGGAGTCGCCTCCCTTGTAATTCACTGTTGTCCAAGGCTGTCCGGCTCGGATGGAGTCGAAGTCCGGAGGTGTCAGGACTACGGGTGCAGTGGGCCCGAAGTGTTCGGCGATTTCTTCCTGGGGCAACGGCGTGCTCGTGTTGAACGCACTGAGAAGCCAGGTGATCTGCTTGCCGACGGAGCTGTCAGGGATCGTGACCGTAGCGGGTGCCGCGGTGGGGGAGGTCTTTGTGCTGTTTTCAGAGGTTTGTGCGGAATCAGTCCCGGAAGTACATGCGGCGAGGGCGAATACCGCTGCGGAGGCAAGTGCTACCAGCGCGAGCGGGCGGCCTTTCCTGCGTGTGTGTTCGAGATTCATGGACCTATTTCATCAGCATCTTCTTCGGCGCGCGTCCGTCTAAGGTGTAGACATACTCAGCCTGAGGTACCGAATCGCTTCATCCTGGAGTACCGTCAACCACTTGTAGTGGTGACACGCGCCTTGCCGCTGGACAAATGGGAGAAAGTCTGCACTCGAAGAACTTTCGTGATGACTGCGAGAGCTAGTTCTTGGTCGCGGCCAAAAAGGACGGTTGCGTTGACAGCGCTGCGATTTCTTCGGGGAGTTCGGGGATCCGACGATCGTACAGTTCTGCCAACTCGACCGAGCTGAAGCGTCGGACAGTCCAATTGTGTTCAGCCAACCACTGGCCCGGATCGGATCGCTTGTCGCTGTAGAACAGTTGCGAAATGTCCAGGTCTCCGAACGGGTCCTTGGCGAAGTACTTGGATCTGATGGCCGCAAGCTTGCTCGGGTCGGTTCCCGCCGGAAAGTCGTTCACCGCCAAGCGACTACCTGTGGCCGAGAGTTCGTCGATCCGCTCGAACAGGGCGTCGTGGGCCGGGCCGGGGAGATAGGCGAGCAGGCCTTCCGCCGACCAGGCCGTGGGTTCGTTCGGGTCGAAACCAGCCTCTTCGAGTGCGGCCGGCCAGTCGTTTCGCAGATCAGTAGCCACAGTGCGTCTATCGGTCTTCGGCTGGGCGTCGTGCGCAGCGAGCACTTCGGCTTTGAACTCCAGCACCTTTGGCTGATCCACTTCGAATACCGTCGATCCTGAGCTCCAATCCAGCCGGTACGCACGCGAATCCAACCCTGCTGCAACGATTACCGCCTGCCTTACTCCGGATTCGGTTGACGACGAGAAGAATTCGTCGAAGAACCTGGTTCGCAACCCCATGAAACCGCCGAAGGGGGTGTCCTCGAGGAGCGTGGGATCTTTCAGAAGAGCTGTGAAATGCGGCTCGGCTGCAGCTTCTACGAACCACGATGCGAACTTGTCTTCGATGATCGCGTCCGGACGGGTGCTCTCCAGTGCTCGGAACGTTGCCACTGCCAGCGCGGTAAGTCCGACGCTACTGACGATGTCCCACGTATCTCCATCGCTCCGCATTGTCTGGGTGTCCTTCCGCTCTTGACGACTGAGCCGAACTCTCTCGACCCTACGCCCGTGTGACCCCTCGTCGCCTGGAACGGAACGGTCGGACTTGGAGCAGCAAATACACGCTGACCGGATCGAAAAATTCTGCAGTGCAAGGCGTTCGGTTCGAATCAGCATCCTGCCAGGAATTTGCCAGGTCAGTGCCAGTGAGCGGCAAGGATGCAGGACTTCACTGGGGTGTGCCTCAGGGCTGAGAGAGAGCCTCGAGAATCCTTCGGGCAGGGGATTGATCGTGGCATGACCATCCGCCGGAACCACTTCGTGGGACCGTTCGGTTCCAGTTGATCTCTCGGACCGCACAACGAATGTCCCGTCGAGAAAGAGAGATGTGAGCCCATGTTGCAGGAAGGCTCGCTGGATGTATTGGCCGCCGCGGCGCGGAGCGGTAGCCGTGAGTCCATGGCCAGTTTGTATGCGGCGTTTCGTCCGATGGTTGTGCTGCGGTGCCGCGCCGAGCTTGATCAGGCCGTTTCCGATTCCGCCGCGGATGCCGCGTGCGTCGCCGTTCTCACGGCAGTGTGCGACGGATCGGAGACGTATCAGCCTTTTCTACGCGTGCTGTACGCGAGTACAAGCATCGCGATTGCTCGGGCGGCATCCGACGGGTTCAGCGGTGGATCGCTCCCGCCTCCGACAACGCTCCCGGTTGTCGAACGCGATGTCCTGGTGTTGCGGCTGATCGTCGGGCTCGATACAAAGGCGACCGCAACGTCGCTTGCCCGTACGACAGACGAGGAGTCACTCAACCTGCATCGGGCGCTGCAGCGACTGCGAAAGTTGTCTTCTCCGAATGCAATCAGAGAGAGTTTGGTATTCACCTGAGGGCGTTCGGAATGCGCAGATTCGGGCGGGAACGGATCCCTGCCTTACTGGCCGGCGATGTATTCGATCGACGGGCCGGCAGTCCAACCGCCGTCGACGGCGATCTCGGAACCCGTTGTGTACGAGGCATCGTCGGAAAGCAGGTAGGTGACCGCGCCGACCAACTCCTCCGGGCGACCGACACGGCGATACGGATTGTTGGGGAATGCGCCCTCTTCGAGGCTGATACCCGTCGGTGCAGTCATGGGCGTCAGGACCATGCCGGGGTGAACCGAGTTGACCCGGATCTTGTCGCGGCCGAGTTCGACGGCGGCGATCTTGCTCAGCCCACGCACGCCCCACTTGGCTGCGCCGTAACCGCTGGTCAGGGCCATGCCCATCAGGCCGGCGGCCGAGGAGATGTTCACGATGGATCCGCCGCCGGCTGCCTTCATGAACGGCACCACCGTGTGGATACCGGTGTGCACGGACACCAGGTTGATCTGGATGATGCGCTGGAACGTCTCGAGTGGTTCCTCGGCGACTGTCTGGCCGGACGCCGAGATTCCGGCGTTGTTGACCAAACCGTTGATCGCGCCGAACTCGGATACCGCGTACTCGGCGGCGGACTTCCAAGACGCTGGATCGGTGACGTCGAGGTGAACGTAACGCGCTGCGTCGCCGAGAGATTCGGCCACTGCTCGACCGTCGTCGTCGAGTAGGTCGCCGATGACGACGCGGCCGTTGCCCGCGACGATGCCGCGGGCAAACGCCTCGCCCAGGCCGCGTGCGCCGCCGGTGACGAGAACGATTTTTCCGGAGAGATCCTGAGTCATGATTGTTCCTTACCTGTTGGTGTTGCGAGATATGGCTTCGAGAACGCCCCGAGCGCGCGGGTGATGGCCTCGGGTGCGGGCGTCCGGAGGTCTGCCATCTCACGCAGTGCGGCGACTACCGCAAGTGTTGCCTGGCCCGAAGCCGCTGTGGTGTCGAGCGAGGTTTCCGGACGGTCGATCAGGCGTGCGACTTCTGGGCGAATCAGTTCCATCGTCTCGAAAGTTGCTGATTCCCAAACTCTCCGGAGTGCCGCATCACCGAAGATGATGGGCATCAGTGATCGGGTCATCGGCTCGAAGGACTCGCCGACCGATGCGATAAAGGCATTCTTCACAGCCGCTGCGAGCCCGAATTCGCGGGCTTGCGCGCTGAGTGCCGTGGCCAGACTGCGGTTTCCCTCGTCGAGCATCGGCCAGATGCTCTCCTCTTTGGTGGCGAAGCAACGGTAGAACGTTCGCTCGGAGATTTCTGCCCGCTCGGCGAGCTCCGCGATGGTCGTCGAAGTGTCGCCGCGTTCGACGAAAGCGGCAGCACAACTCTGCGAGACGCGGAGAAGTAGTGCAGTGCGGCGGGCTGTTGCCATATCCGCACTGTACCAAAAGTGGCAGAAACTGCCACAAATGGTGTCGGCCGGTCAGCCGACGTTACCTTCGATTCCGGAAACCTCCTGCTCAACTGCGTTCTTGAGGTTCAGGAGCGTCTTGCGGATGTTGCCGCGCTGAAAGTCGGCGAAGGTCTTTCCTCCGGTGGCAATTTTGTCGAACATGTCGGCGGTGAAGTCCGGCCAGCCGCGCCTGTCGTCGGTCCACGTTTCGGTAACTCGGGTTCCGTCGGGCACCGGCGAGAATCGGTACTGCCAGGTTGCGATAGAGGCGGGGATCCGGGGAGTACCGAGGCCGATCTTGTGAACACGGAATTCGAAGAGCTTCCCGGCCTCGGCAGCGGTGACTGTGCATCGCGTGGTCCACTGCGCGCGCCCACGCTTGTTGTGCCCGTCGAACTCCATGCCCAGGAAAGCGCTTTCGCGGTCTCCCCGCAAGGTTGCGCCTATGTTTTCGGGACTCCAGGCACCCATACGAGTGGGATCGCTGATGACCTCGTAGAGGGAAAGCGCGTGGGAGCTGACGACGATGCTGTCGGAGACGGTAAGTTCGCGAGCCATTTCGGTTTCAGGTTCTTTCTGTCGAGCGTGTGTGAGGTGTGAGTATGACGATCGGTGGTTTCGCGAACAAGATGCGGACGTGGCGGATGAACCGTCGAACTGATCGGCGTTGAACTACAGGTGCGGTTTCAGTTGGATCTTGACCGCGCCTTCCTGCTTCTTCTGGAAGATCTCGTAGGCGTGTGGCGCCTCATCGAGCGGCAGCTGATGGGTGGAAAAGGTGTCGACGCCGAGTGGGTCGTCGTCAGTGAGCAGGGGCATGATGTCCTCTACCCACTTCTTGACGTTCGCCTGGCCCATCCTGAGCTGAATCTGCTTGTCGAACATGGTCATCAGCGGCAGCGGATCGACCATTCCGCCGTAGACACCGATCAAAGAAATGGTTCCGCCGCGCCGAACGATGTCGATGGCCGAATAGACAGCGCCAAGGCGATCGATTCCTGCGTTACGCATCGCAGGCGCGGCAAGAGCATCGGGAAGGAGTCCGACGAACTGCTGCGCGAGCTTTCCGATCGGAGACCCGTGCGCTTCCATACCGACAGCGTCGATCACCGAATCGGTTCCGCGGCCGTTTGTCGCGTCTCTGATGGCATCGCCGATCTTGCTGCCGTAGTCGTCCAGGTTGAGGGTCTCGATACCGCGTTCGGCAAGGCGCGCAAGGCGTTCGGGTACACGGTCCACACCGATTACTCGAAACCCCTTGTGGTGGGCGATACGAGCCGCCATGTCACCGATCGGTCCGAGGCCGAGGATTGTCACGGACCCACCCGGCGGAATGTCGGCGTATTCGACCGACTGCCAAGCGGTGGGGAGCACGTCGGAGAGGTAGACGAATCGCGAATCCGCGGGACCTTCGGGAACTTTGATGTGTGTGAAATGTGCTTGCGGTACTCGGAGGTACTCAGCCTGCCCGCCGGGCACCGAGCCGTAGAGCTCGGAGAAGCCGAACAATGCTGCGCCCGTTCCCTGATCGCGGACCTGCGTCGTCTCGCACTGTGTGTAGAGGCTCGAATCGCACATGAAACAGTTGCCACACGAGATCTGGAACGGAATCACGACGCGGTCACCTATCTCGAGATTCGTGACTTCCGAACCGACTTCTTCGACGATTCCCATCGGTTCATGGCCGAGAATGTCGCCGGCATTCATGAACGCACCCAGAGTCTCGTACAGGTGCAGATCGGATCCGCAGATATTCGTCGTGGTGACCTTGATGATTGCGTCGGTGGGTTCGACGATCTTCGGGTCCGGAACCGTATCGACGCTTACTTTCCGTTTGCCTTGCCAAGTCACTGCGCGCACTGGGATCGACCTCTCATCGTGGAAATGCTGTTCGCAGTCACCTGCCCGAAAGCACTGAAATGCAAACAAAATCGGTGAGGGTTGCGAGAAGTCCTGAGCGCGTTAGATTGAGATGGAGCTGGGTCCCGGTCTCTTTGCGCCGGCTCCAGGACCGAGACGACGAGATGATGAGGACGATCGCATGACCGACAAAGACGACAACGACCAGTCGCCCAAGGGCGGGCACCCAGGACCCGTGGACAAGGGCGGCGACGGCGGAATGGCAACGCGAGAACAGGCGCCTGAACTGGTCGAGGAGACCTCCGACGAGAAGTCTGACGACGAGTAGTTTCCTTTTACTCCGCGTTGGGTAACAACGGGGATAGGCCGCATCGGACCGTCCCGGAATCAATGCGGGCGAGGTTCTTCGAGGTTGAGCAGCCAGCCACGGGAACCGCCTTAAGCAGATCCCTCAACCCTGTTGTCATTCAACCCTGTAACAGCACGTGATCGAATCGGGTCCGCAGTAGTGTCGGGACCCGGAAGTCGTCAAGCGTTCGAACTATCAACTGTTCGGCAACATCCCGGAGTTTCACGTTGGTCTCTTGAGAACGCCACACGAGGATGTCGAAGGCGCGATCGGCCGAAATGCCGTAGATCACCATGAGCATGCCTTTGGCTTGCTCGATTACTCCGCGAGAAGCGGTGATTTCGTTGACCAGCACGTCGACAGACGCTTTCACCGTACTGTCGAGGGTTTCGGTGACGTCGATGTAGAAGCCTGAGCTGCCGACCACGGCACCCGACTCGTCCACGACGCTGTCGCCGACGACGATTACCGAGTGAGTGTCCCCTGCAGTGTCGATGATGCGGTGGCGGCTGCTGAACGGTCCGCCTGAAGTGCGGATGGCGTGCAGTGTTTGAGCAACGTGTCTTCGGTCGTCGGGATGCTTGTGCGAGAGCATCAATTCTGTCGTCGGAGCTACTTGGTCGGGTTCGTATCCGTGAATCCGTGCAACTTCGTCCGACCACTCCCACCGATCGCCGTTGCGGTGATAGAGAAAGCCGCCCACCCGGTGTGGAGCCCCCGATCCTGACGTTCGCCCCAACCCGTCCTCGTTCACCACACACGCCCCCTCGTTCTCGACCTCGTCCCAACCGGCGTACTCGCCAGTTAGTTATATCGGACAAATCCGGCGGAGGTGGTGTCGGTCCCATATTTCGGAGCATCGTCTGGATCGCTACCGCATGGGTCGGGGAAACCGGCCCTCAGAGTACTTGGCGACAGTCCCACGTCACTCGCGGTTGAAACAGTGTTGCCGCTGTGTCCATTCGGTGATCGCCGCCGCGATGGCCGCAGGCTGATCCTCGGGGGCGAGATGTCCTGCGGGACCGCACTGTTCCACCTCGAGATTTGCGATATTCGATCGGCTCCACGTGACTTCGTCAGGTCCGATCATGAGAAGTTCTGCGGGGCCGCTGAAGGTGAGAAGAAGTTTGGGTACGTCGGTGCTTTCTGCGAGCCAATCGCTGTACGCCGCCACACGTGCATTCACGTCACCGGGAGTTCCTTCGATGGGGAAGGATCGTGGCCACTCGAGAAGGGGTCGGCGACTCTCTCGTGACGGATAAGGGGAGCGATAGGCCTCGGCATCGGTTTCGGTCATTTCACCGAGAACCGTTCTGTGAAGCGCTATTTCGAGAAAGAAGTTCTCGTCGAGTACCTTCGTCTCTCCTGTGTCGGAGTCCCTCAGAGCTTCCACCCGTGCCCGTGCCTCTCCCGGGAAGTGTTCGTCCCAGGTCATCGGACGAAGGATCGTTTCGAAGAAGGCCACACCTCGGACGCGATCGGGGTGGCGGGCAGCCCAGTCCAGTGCAAGTGCCCCGCCCCAGTCGTGTCCGACGAGTACGACGTCGTCGAGTTCCATCTGGTCGAACCAGGCGTCGAGGTAGCGGGCGGTGTCGAGGAAGCCGTAGTTGATTGGCGGTTTGCCTGACCGCCCCATTCCGATGAGGTCAGGGGCAAGTGCACGGCCCAGATTTCCTATCTGCGGCAGGATGTTTCGCCACAAGTGCGAGGATGTGGGGTTTCCGTGGATGAGTACGAAGGGTGGTCCTTCACCGCGCGAGCGGTAGGCCATGGTCGAGTCGAGCACGGGAATTGTGGGCATTGCGACTCCTCAAATAGTTTCCATATACTCTAATTGAGATAGTAGCCATGTATTCTATTTGTATGCAAGATCGAGAAACATGGACGACAGGGTCGCTGGTGTGGCACCTTGGCTTGCGCTGGCGGGCGGGGGTTGACCGAGCGATCGCGCACCTGGGGTTGACTCACGCCCAGTATTCAGTGCTCGCGTCTCTGCATGGTCTGGTGAGTGCGGGGGAGAGGCCGAGTCAGCGAGAACTCTCAGCGCACACAGGATTGCAGCGAATCTACATATCCAAGCTCGTGCGAGCGTTGGAGAAGAGCGGGTTTGTTGTCAGTGAACGCGATAGTCGCGATGCGCGAGCCGTTCGCCTCGATCTCAGTGACGAGGGCAAACGAGTCATAGAGCTCGCTAAAGACATTGTCCGCCAATTGGATGCAAAGAATACGGAAGTGCTGACGAAAACCGGAGGGCGGGAACTCGCCGAGCTCCACCGCGCCCTTGACGCGTTACTCGACGCCACCGAAGCAGGAGATGGATAATGCGCCGGTCCGCTTCGTGGCGCAACCGAAGGCGATCGTGTGCGGACCCGGTCCACAGGACGTTCGTTGGGGGAGCGACGGAAGCGTCGATCCCCCAACGAGCCCTATTGTCTAGCTGTCGATCGTCACGGTGTCACGTTGATCGGTGTGGCCGATGCGAACTGCAGTGTGCCCGACATTGTTGCCGTCCCAGTGGCTGCGGCGGGGCAGACGGGTCCGGTGCCGGTGCGTGTGTAGTTCACGGTGCCGGTGTTGCTTGCCACGACGCGCTGGTTGGGAATATCGAATGGCAGCGGTCCGACAGTGCTGGCCCCGACGGTGACTGTGCACGTGGATCCGGGCATCGTTACGACTGCGCCTCCTGCAGGAATGACCAGGGATCCCTGAGCCGATCCGGTGTCTGCCGAGACGTTCAATAGCCACGAGCCGGAGGTGGTGACCACAGCGGGTAGGCCGTTAGCCTTGCACCCGGTCAGGCTGGGGGTGCCGATATTGACGTTGACTCCGCCGGTGCCGGTGTTGGAATTACCCGGCGCGGATGGGATGGTCCCGGAGCCCGTCGTACTGGAGCAGGTAAGTGTGATCGTTCCTGTCTTGATACTGAGATTGCTGCTCGAAGCAGTCACGGTTTGACCCGCTGGAGTGACGACGGTCGAAGCCAGAGCGGTGCCGGCTGCGACTGCAATCGCGGCTGCGGCGGCAGCTGTGACGATGGTGGTGCGGCGAACTGCATGGGTCATCGATATCTCCTTGTTGTCGGTGATACTTCGTGAGTCGCCGGTGCTTGCTCTACTGCGTCCGCAGGCTGTCGGCGCCGATGTTGAACACATCGCTTGTGGTGGTCAACGAGTTGTGACCACTCGAAGACGGAACGTTGGCGCGAAGATTGACTGCCCAATTCAATGCGCCGAACAGTCCACATCCAGATGCGCCCGGTACCGCGAACGTCTGGTCGGCGTGCGTCACGTTTCTGACGGCGGCGGTATCCGGAAATCCTGGAACTTCCTCCAGGACACCATTCTCGGACACTCCGAGTTTGAACATGATCGGGTTGCTCGCAGAACCCAGATAGCAGTTGCCGCCCAGCAAGGGGTTGGAGATCTTCAATCTTGCCGGAAGTGTGACACCGAGTTGGAATGCGTCGACTGTTGGCAACGCGACCGGTTCGACTGTTGCCTTGATGGTGGTCAAGCCGCCGGGGAACGGTATACCGAGCCCGAAGATTCCTCCTGGTACCTCGATGGGGCTGGAATAGACGCCTTTGGTGCCGTCAGTGGGAGGAATGAAGATCTGGTCGAACCCGAATTCTGCGTCGGGGTTCTCGCGATAGGCGACACCGCCGGCGATATTCAACGAGCCGGAAGGAATCGGTACTTTGAGCCCGTTGATGTTCATTTCGCCGCCTTTGACGACGACGTCGACACAGGTGCTTGTCTCCGGATTGGCTATCGGGCATTTTCCCCAGCCCCCGAACGGCGCATTGGGCAGCGGGGCCGCCGTCGCGGTTGACACCGCCCCGAGAGCGAGGACTCCCGCTGCGACGACGGCGAGCGCGGCTCTGAATCGTATTGTGCGCATGGACAAGTGAGCTCCGTTCGAAGTGAGAAATCTTTCGGTGCTGACGGCTTCGGCTGGGAGTGAGTTGGATTGCTAGTTGGCACTACGTTCGGCAACGACGGCAGCGGGTTCGGGTGAGCCTGCCGGCTGGGGCCTGAGGCTGTCGGCACCGATGTTGTAGACGTCACTCGTCGTGGCGAGGGAGTTGGACGTGGTGGACGAGGGAAGCCCGGCGCGCCAGTTGACGATTGGATTCAGAACGCCGAACGGGCCACACCCGGAAGCTGTCGGGACCGCGAAGGGCTGTCCGGTGTGCCCGGTGTTTCGAACGACGGCAGTATCCGGGAAACCTGGAACCTCTTCGAGGACACCGTATTCGGTCACATCCAAGTTGAGTTGGACGGGGTTGTTGTCCGAGCCCAGGTAGCATTTGCCGCCGAGGAGAGGGTTCGCGATCTTCAATTTGACGGGTAGCTTCACACCAAGCTGAAATGCATCCACGGTGGGGAGTGCAGACGTCGACTCTACGGTGGCCGAAGCCTTGTTCAGTCCGAAGAGATTGTTGAATGGCAGGTCGATTCCGAGTGCGCCCCCGGGGATGTCGATGGGTTTGGCGTAGATCCCCCGACTGTTGTCGTTCGGCGGGATGAATACTTGGTCGAATCCGAATTCAGCCTCTGGATTCTCCCGGTATGCAACTCCGCCCGCGATGCGCATCGCCCCGGCGGGAATGCTGACGGAAAGCTTGCCGATCTTCATGTTTCCGCCGGTGACCGTGACGTCCATACAGGTGCTGGTCTCGGGATTGTCGATCGGACATGAATCCCAACCGCCGAAGGGGATCTCCGCTGCCGGGGCGGCTCCTGCAATGCTTGCTGACAAGCTTCCCACCGCAGCGGCGGTGGCGAACACAGTTGCGGTGGCGAGTGCGCCGAAAAGCCCACGCGACGTCGAACGTCGGGACATGTATTTCTCCTTTGGGTACAACCGACCAGTCGGGATTGTGATGATGAGTGACGGTAGTCACGTGTGACTTGGATGTACAGACAATTTGAAACAATTCCGACAAAAGTATTACTGCGATCGCCTCCGCTACTACTTGTGGCTGTGAGGATTGAAATTTGTTGCAGTGCTCTGTGTCTCGTCATTCACCCGCGAATCGCTGTGAGGTGCTTCGACCCGAAAGGCGTTCGTCGACGGGAATATCGGACTCCTGTCGAAATCGAGGTGGCAATGTTTTGTCGGAGTCGCCAATGAGGGAAGTCAGGGCGAGTAACTTTGTCGAACAGCGGCTGATCGGTACTCCGGGCAGCCGCCCGAGAGAACGGATCGCCATGACGCTGATGCTGCCGCTCGACTCGATGTTCCTTCTGATGGAGTCACGGGAGCATCCCATGCACGTCGGTGGCCTGTCGCTTTTCGTTCCGCCGGAAGGGGACGACGGCGAATTCGCAAGATCGCTCTACCGTTCGCTCACCGACGTCGACTCGATTCGCCCACTCTTTCGCCGCAAGCCGGTGCAGTTCTTGTCGAACTTCGCGCCGGTGCGTTGGACGGAGGACGAGGACGTCGATCTCGAATATCACGTCCGGTTGCTCGCGCTGCCCAAGCCGGGGCGAGTCCGCGAGTTGCTCGAGCTGACCTCCATGCTCCACGGCACGCTGCTCGATCGGCATCGGCCGCTGTGGGAGGCGTACGTGATCGAAGGTCTCGCCGACGGCCGAGTTGCCGTGTACATGAAGACGCACCACGCGCTCATGGATGGTGTGTCTGCTGTTCAGGCGTGGTACCGCAGCCTCTCGTCGGACCCGCTCGATCGAGAATCGATGCCTCCGTGGGCGCAGCGACCTTCTTCGGGGCGGGTTCGTGCCGGTCGCGGGCTGGACCTGCAGAGGCGGGTGGGCTCCGTGATCGAGACCGTGCAAGATGTGGTCGGGGTCGGCCCTGCGATAGTGAACGCCGCTGCCTCGGCAGTGAAGGACCACGTCGCACCGTTGCCGTTTGCTGCCCCGAAATCTATCTTCAACGTCCCGATCACCGGAGCGAGGCGTGTCGCCGCGCAGTCGTGGCCGATCGAGCGCCTGCGCAAGGTCAGCTGCGTTGCAGACGTGACGCTCAACGATGCGGTGTTGGCAATGTGCGCGGGTGCGCTACGGCGATACCTGATCGAACTGGACGAGTTGCCGGACAAACCGTTGATCGCGATGGTGCCGGTATCCCTTCGCAAAGGTGAAGAGGGTGAGGCTTCCGGCAATGCCGTAGGTGCGGTGTTGTGTGATCTGGCAACCGAATTGGCAGATCCGGCGGCCCGACTTCAGAGAGTTCACGACTCGATGAGTAGCGCCAAGTCTCTGATGTCGGGCCTGACGCCCCTGCAGATCACGGCGCTCAGTGCATTGAACGTCGCGGGTCTCGGGCTGCCGCTGATCCCTGGTTCATCCCGACTGATCACTGGGCGTCCAGTCTTCAATCTGGTGATCTCCAACGTCCCCGGCCCGACAACGACGCGCTATTGGAATGGCGCGAAGCTCGAGAGCTGTTACCCGGCATCGATTCCGTTGGACGGGCAGGCGATGAACATCACCGTCATCGGCTACGCGGACACCATGCAGTTCGGGCTCGTCGGCTGCCGCCGCAATGTTCCGCACTTGCAGCGGCTCCTCGGCCATCTCGAGGAATCCTTGAGTGAGCTCGAAGCCGCCGCAGGTTGAATGCGTGAGGAAACCTCAGCTGACGGGGACCGCTCCGCGAGCGTTCGATACCAAGTGAGTGCCGATCTGAAGGAACGCGGGTACGAAGTTCGGGGTGTCGATTGCAGGCGAAAGGATGTGGGCTCCGAAATGCGCGACCACAAACTCCAGGTCGCGTGAGATCAAGAGCCTCTGGCCATGGATTCCGCTTGCCATGAACGATCCGAACGGATCATTGAGGATCCACCAGTAGTCGTGGTAGCTCATCGTCGCGGGGGAATCGACAGGGGCACGCGGGCTTCTGACCTCCGAAGGATAGCCTGCGGGCACTCCCGCGGTCATCGATCGCGCGATGTGCGGTGGGATCACCTGACGATCCTCGACGGCACCGTCACAACGAATCATCTCACCCAATCTGGCCACGTCTCGAAGGGTCGCACTGAATCCGCCCGCCGCCATTTCCGTTCCAGCGGAGTCGACTATGTAGAACGCATCTTCTTCGGCTCCGATTCTTGACCAGACCAGCTCACTGAGTAGTTCGGCGAGTGAAGTTCCGGTCACGCGGCGCAGTATTTCTCCGACAGTCTCGACATTGCCGTTCTCGTAGCGGAATTCGACGCCGGTCGGGCCCGCAGTACGTGCCGTGGCGAGGTGCTCGAGAATGGTCTCCGGGCCGCGGTAATTCATGGGGCGCAGCTTCGGGGCGACTACGGCCCAGAAACGGCTGGCTTCGATGGTGCGATGGAACGGCCGACCGCCGTACGTTACATCAGTGCCCATGTGAAGAAGGTCCTGAATCCGATTGTCTCCGAACGCAGTTCCCGCCAACTCGGGAATGAATTTCGACGCCCGATCGTCGCGGTCGAACAATCCTTGTGCTTCGACCAGTGCAGCCATCAAACCGACGTAGGATTTCGCCATCGATGCATTGAGGTGCGGTTCGTGCGGTTTGCAACCGTGCAAGTAACTCTCGTACACGATGCGTCCCCGATGTAGCACTGCGATACCGTCACTGTGCGCACCCGCGAGGAACTCGGACACCGTCTGCTTCGGCTGATCCGGGAGGTTCAACGTGACACCGGACAGATCCGTGTAGTCGGTCGGGAGGGTCCATTTGGGTCCGTCGCCGCGCCACACACGGCGAGTCGCAACCATCTCTCGTATGGTTGTGGCTTGTTGGCGCACGTCGGCCGGGTCGGTGAATCCGCGCGCCCAGGGGATGTCATCCGTTGCGATGTTTTGTGCCATCTGAGGTCTACTTCCGTCTTGATTGCCGAGTTGGAGTGTTGATTGCCGCGTTCGTAGTTGATGAACTGAATTGCCTAGTGCCGAAGCGCATTCTGTTCATGTAGGGGGTTGGCGGATGGCCCGGAGAGTAGGGCCGCACTGTCGCGGGCGTAGGGGCGATACAGTGCGCCTGAAGCGACCCCGTTGACGGTGGTCAGCACTACGGTGACGATGAAGAGCGCGCCTTGCAATCCGATTCTGTCGCCGAGGGTTCCGACCAAGACAGCGTATCCGGCGTAGGCCAGCGCTTCGACTGTCGAGACGGAGACGGCAAAGGCCAGGGCTCGCAGTTCCGGACGAACTACGGCCATGATAATCGGCCGATTGACCACTGGGACCTGACCTTGAAGGACGCCGACGATCCCGAACAAGACCGCGTAGACGCCGATGCTGTTCCAGGAAATCTGCGTAGCGATCAGTGCTGCGGCCGCGAATCCGAGTTGGCTGGCCTGAAGCATGATGATGCGGCCGTTTCGGGGTCGTTTGACGTGTACGGCGTCGTTGACTCGTCCGCCGACGAACGTGCCGAGCAGGTACCCGATTGCGAAGGGCGGTGCGATGATCGAAGCAGTTGCGGTCGTGAATCCGTGCTCCTCGACGAGAAATACGATGCTGAAGCTCATGATGACGTTCTGGCCCGAGAATGCGCGTTGTACGAGTAAGTATCGGAATGTCTTGATAGCGAGTAGCTCTCGTATCCCTTCGCGCCAGAATCTTGCTTTGGAGCCGAAATCGTCGGTGGTCGTCTGTGCGGGCGCATCGGCGGATTCAGGATCGTCGAGGAAAAGCATGATAAGCACACCGATGGCGATGCAGATTGCACCGGTGATGATGTATCCGTAGCGCCATCCATCTTCGAAGCGAGACAAAAGCCCGAATATCGGGGCGGTCGCGCCGGTGATGACGGCGACGCCGCCGTATACCAATCCCGTTGCGCGGCCCCTCCGGGCGTCCTCGTACAGATCTCCGAGGATGGACAATGCAATCGAGCCGGCGCCGGCGAAACCTGCGGCGCCGATCGCATAGAGGACGAGAAACTGAGTGAAACTGCCGGACAATCCGGCCAGGATTACCCAGACACCCCAGAACCCTGAACAGATGGCAAGTACCGACTTACGAGAATATCGTCGGGCAAGGAACGCCCAGGGGATTGCCGTGAAGACCCCGACGGCCTTGGCCACTGCAACGATCGTGCCGAGCGCCGCCGATGACAATCCCATGGCCTCGCGCATGAGAGGGAAGAGCACGGACGTCACGCTGCTTTCGGCGTTGTCCATTGCCGTGGAGCCGGTCAGGAGTGCGAGGTTCTTACCTCGCCGACTGCGTGGAAACTGAGTAGGTGCCGCAAGTTCTGTGGTCATTGTTCCCTCTCGAAAAATGCCGATGATTGCTTGGGCGCGGTGGGCAGCGCTCGGCGGTCGACTGTGCACTGAGTCACAGTGAGCATTAATGGAGACAATATACATAAATAGACATACTGTCTATCTCTTTGTTCAAAGTTGGATGACAGTGCAGGTGCCGAGTCCCGCAACCGTGACGCCTACGGCCAAAGTCGCCATGACAATGAACGGTATTTCTCGAGAATCCTTGTCGTCCAGACTGAGTCGACGATGACGGATTGTCGTGCCCACGATGACTCCGGCAGTCGTAATGATGAGCGTGGCGAACACTGCGATTCGTAGAACGGACGGATGCAAAGCGATTTCGCGACCGGTGATCACTGACACAGTCACAGAGGAGAGGGCAGTTCGTCGCCAGGCGAGGACGGTTCGCTCGGGTTGCAGTCCGGGCGGCTCGTTTTTCGTCACAACACGGTCATCCCTACGCCGAGACCCGCAACGACACACACCCCGCCGACGAGAAGCGCGATCATCGGTGACGTGGGTAAGGGAAGATCACGCCTCATCGCGGTTTGGACGGCCTTCCAGTGTCTGAGCGCGCCGAGCGCTACAGCCGACGCCACGACGGTGCACACGACTCCGAGCATTTTGTACATATTGTCGTCGTTTTCGGATACGTAGAACTGACCTACTGCGACGCCGCCTGCCAACAACCCCAACGCAGTTCGTATCCAAGCCAGAAATGTTCGTTCGTTCGCAAGACTGAATCTGTAGTCCGGTTCGTGATCGATCACGGTGATTGCCTCCGAAATGTCGAGTGCCCGCCAGGCCGTCACGTCGAGCGTATGACGACCTGGCGGGCGCGAAATTGGATACGACTGTCCTTGAATGATCTTCAGGTGGTGAGTAATTGACGCGCGATTCCGTTCTTCTGAATCTCGGAGGAGCCGGTCAGGATTCGGAACATCCTCAACCGCTGGAACAGTGATTCGACCTCCGAACCACGGATGACCCCGGCTTTTCCGTGAATCTGAACTGCGTGGTCGGCGATGGTGAAGGCCTTCTCGGCAACGAACAGCTTGCACATAAATGCTTCGGTACGCGGACTCCCACCGGCATCGAGTGTGGCGAGTGCGTCGTAGGTCATCGAGCGCGCAGCGTAGTAGTCGGTCGCCATGTCGGCGAGTTTGTGTTGGATGGACTGCAACATCGCAAGAGGAGCGCCCTGCACCTGGCGAGTCTTGCTGTACTCCAACGACAATTCCAGTGCTCGGCGGGCTCCGCCGAGGACGGTGGGGCAGTGCAACAACCGGTTGACTGTGACTCGACCGAGTCCAATTCTCAAGCCTTCGCCCACATTTCCGAGAAGCTGTTCCGGCCCCACGTAGCAGCCGTCGAGGATGATGTCCGCTTCGATGTGCTGACCGGACATCGGGACGTCACCGTCCGCCACTGTGCAGCCAGGAGAATCCAAGTCGACCAGGAAGGCCGAGTACGAATCCGGTCCGTCGCCGTCGGATGCCATCTTTGCGATCAGTACCGAAAAGTCGGCGAAGGGGCCCGCGGACGAGAACACCTTGTGGCCGTTGAGGCGCCATCCGGCACCGTCCGGGGTAGCTGTGGTGAGCATGCCGCGAACATCGGAACCTGCGTCGTTCTCGGTGAGAGAAAAGCAGCACGCCTTCTCTCCTCGCAGCACCGGAATCAAGTACTTTTCCAACTGGTGCTCGGTGGCGTATTGAAAGATCGATCCCGCGCGGAGTGGGCCACCCATGTCTCCGAGCACGGACGTCGCGAGGACCCGCGGCGATGCACCGACCTCTTCTTTGAGTGCGGCGAGTTCGGTATAGGTGAGGTTCTGGCCGCCGAGTTCAGTGGGGAGGTGTATTCCGTAGAAGCCGAGTTCGCGGCTGCGTCTCCACACTGGCTCGAGCGTCTCACGGATGTAGTGGGATTCTTGAGTGAGACCCAATTCGGCTTCGTACTCGGCTAGTTCGCCGTCGAGATAGTCGCGTAGACGCTCGACGAGCGATTGAAGTCTTGGATTGTCTTCGTAGGTAGGGGTGAGAGCGAATGACATGTCTATTTCCTGTCAGTTGACGTGACGGTCAGCGGTGGTCCAGTAGGTCGCGCGAATCGCGCGGCGATCGATCTTGCCGTTTCGGTTGACAGGCAACGAATCTGCGAAGTCGACCGAACGTGGCTTCTTCATGCTTGCCAGACGCGTCGAGCAGTGCGCGATCAATTCCATTGCGGTGGTGTCAGTTCCATCTCTGGTCACGACAACAGCCTTGACTGCTTCGCCCCACTTCGGATCGGGAACTCCCACTACGCAGACTTCGGAAACGGCAGGATGTTCGTACAAAGCGGCCTCCACCTCGCTGCAGTAGATGTTGAATCCGCCCGAGATGATCATGTCCTTCTTGCGGTCGACGATGAACAGGTAGCCGTCTTCGCGGAAATAGCCGACATCGCCCGTGTGGACCCAGCCGTTCCTGAACGTCTCAGCCGACAGCTCGGGTTCGTGGAAGTATTCGCGGACACAGTCCGGACCACTGGCTACGATCTCGCCGATCGTGCCGGCCGGGACCTGTACGCCGTTGTCGTCGACCACGCGAACATCGGTGTCGTATGCCGGCCGGCCGCACGAGAGAAGAAGCTCAGGGTCGGATTCGATACCGCGCACCACGTCTTCAGCGGTCAAGACAGTGACGACGCTGGTCGTTTCGCCGAGCCCGTATCCCTGAATGACGATGGGACCGAACACCTTTACCGCGTCGCGCAACCGTTGTGGAGAAACCGGCGCTGCGCCTACGCCGATGCAGCGCAGAGAGCTCAGGTCGACGTCGGTAACCGACGGATGGTCCATCAGCAAGTTGAGCATCGTCGGGACCACCATGGTGGTGGTGATCCGCTCACGTTCGATGGTCTGCAGGAACGTCCTCGTGTCCCATGCCGGCAGGATCACCACTGCGGCGCCCCTGGCGAACATTCCGAGCATCACCATGCCGGAAGCGTGTGTGATCGGGCCGGGGGCGAGGTAGCGATCACCAACAGTCGGCGCGCCTTCGGGGCTCATCAGTCGCTTGCGCATGTTCGCCAAGCGGTTGCCGTGACTCTGGACCGCAGCCTTGAGCTTGCCGGTGGACCCGGATGTGTAGTTGAGGACAGCCGGGGCGGCAATGTCGACGTCCACCTCGACGTTGTCTTCGCTGCCCCTTGTCGTCAGTTCGTGATAACTGTCCGCGCCGGGAGTCGAAGTGCTGTAGTCGATCACCCTGCAGTTCAGCCCTGCGTCGGCGACGACCTTCAGTGCCATCTCGGCATGGGCGGGGTCGACGAAGAGGACACGCACATCGGCGTCGGCGAGGATATGCCCGAGTTCGTCGGCGCCCAGTCGTGCGTTGATCGGCACCCTGACGAATCCTCCCTTGTACAAGGCCATTTCGGTCACTACGAGTTCCCCGCAGTTTCCGGCAAAGGTTCCGATCATGTGTCCGGGCCGTGTCCCGGTCACTGCGAGAGCGGACGCGAGACGGTTTGCGGCCGTATCGAGCTCGCTGTAGGTCCACCGGCCTTCGCCGCAGACAAGGGCTTCGAGATCGGGGTAGTAGCTGGCGCTTCGGGCGAGATAAGTACCGAGGTTCATGGACATCTCCAGAGAAAATCGACATCACGAATGTTAATGGACAGTCTGTCTATATTCGATCGTCCTGTCAATGTTGAACTATGCTTCGTACAACAGTGCGAAGGAAGGGAACCCAATGCCTCCAGAAGACAGACGTGTCCGGCGTACCCGACGATTGCTGCGGGATGCCTTGGTCTCGCTCGTTCTGGAACGGGGATATGCCGGGATCACCGTCGAAGACATCACGGACCGTGCAGATTTGGGTCGGGCGACGTTCTACAGTCACTACACCGACAAAGACGATTTGCTCGGTCAAGTCGTGTCCGATCTGGCCGATGACCTGCAAGAGCGGCTCGGTCCACTCATTCCCGCCTCTTCGATCGGATTCACCGGCAAGCCTGTGCTCGAGATGTTCAGGCATGCCGCTGAGGAACGTGACGTCTACCGTGTGATCCTGCGTGGTGAGGGGGATGGCAAGGCGCTGCGAAAGTTCGTCGAAGACCGCAGCGTCGCCGCTGTGCGGATATTTTCCGCACGGGCAGAAGCGCTCGGGGTTACTCCGCGAATCGACATCGAAGTACTCTCGCGGGCATGGGTGGGTGAACAGATCGCGGTCATGCAGTGGTGGCTCGAGTCCGACCCGCCACCGCTGACGCCGGAAGAAGTCACCGAGATGCTGCTCGAACTTTCGTTGCGGGGACGCTACTGGTCTTCGGGTTTCGACGGCGAATTGAAATCCGAATAGCCGCTGTCACGTCTCGCCGTTGCCGCGGCGGCTTCGTCGAGAACCGACTCGGTGTGCTCGCCCACGTACGGAGTCGGAAGTCGAAAACTGTTCAGTCCCAAGCTGAATTGCGCCGGGAATCTCATCTGGGGCCAGCTTTCTCCGTTTTCGGTCGCGACCTCGCTGAACAGGTTTCGAGCGACGACATGGGGATCGCTCATCAGCTGTCCGGCGTCGGTGAACACCGGCGCCCACGGCGCATTGATCGCAGTCAACGATCTTTCCCACCACTCGTATGTGTGCGTACCGAAGGTGGTGACCAGGAGTTCCCGCAACTCAGCCTTGTGCTGTGTTCGGGTCCATCGATCGTCGTAGCGCAGTGTGTTCAGTGTCGGAAACTCAGCGCTGAATGCTGTGCGGAACTCGATCCAGAACCTGTCTTCGAAAGTGGCAAGTGAAAGCAAGCAACCGTCGGACGTCTCGAAAATGTCGTTGTCTCCCTGGACGGTCGGTGAATCGGTAGGGTTCTCGATATCGCGGATCATGAGCGCGAAAGGCGCGCACCACGCGGTTGCAGCCTCGGCGAGGGAAATGTCTATGTGTTGTCCGCGTCCGTGCTTGTCCACGCTGGCGAGAGCAACCGAGATGGACAGTGCTGCGTACATCGAACCCACCAGATCACCGGCCCGGATACCAGGGCGGGTGACGACTCCGTCGGTGCACCCGGGAACTGCGAAAAAGCCGGAAAGGCCGAGGAAGTTCAATTCGTGCCCCGGCTTGTCGGCATAGGGTCCGGACTGCCCGTAACCGGTGATCGAACATAATACGATGCGTGGGTTGGCTTTTCGAAGTACGTCGTAGCCGAGTCCCATGCCTGCCAGTACCTGTGGCCGGAACCCCTCGACCACTGCATCTGCAGTCTCGACTAGTCGAAGGAACGTCTCGCGATCGGATTCGAGACGGAGATCGAGCGCGATCGATCGCTTGTTCCTGTTCAACGAAGCCATCCGTTCACCAGCTGCCCGCGTGGGATCAGGTCGCTTCGGGTTCTCGACCTTGACCACGTCGGCGCCCAGATCTGCGAGCAGCGTCGTCGCAAACGGGCCGGGCAGAAGGCGAGAGAGGTCGAGAACGCGCTTGCCGTGTAAGAAACTCCATTCCGACGTGTTGTCGCTGTCCATGTTCACACTCCGAAGACTGTCGAGGCAGTAGCCGATAACGCCAAACCCTCATCGGCACGGCATTGTTCGTAACTGCTGGATCCCAGGATGATCAACCTGATCGATAATTGGCAGACTATCGATTAATGAACAGGATGTCTACGAATTGATTGCGGCGAGGTTTTGTTCTGCTTTGTCGACGCGACGCTCAGCAACACGGAGTTCCTTCTCGGATTCTCGAACCGCAGCGTCACTGGTCTTCTCGGCGTTCCGTGCGAACTGCCGTTGCTGCTCAGCGTGCTCGAGTTCGGTGCGCAGTTCTTCAACGCGCCGTTCGACGTCGGAGAGCGTCGTTCTGGCTTCCTGGAGTTCGGCGGTCTCGGACTTCACCCGGCGGCGGATCTCGTCGGCCTGCGCCGTGGCTTCCTTCAATTCTGCTTTTGCTCTGGCTTGTTCGGCCTTCAGTTCCGGAGTTTTCGACTTCGGAGTCGTCGGCTCTTCAATCGCGGCGTGCTGCGGTGATTTCTCATTCACCGCGGCGAGCCCGGCGGGTCCGAAACCGCTGTAAGTCGCAGCGGTCACGACCCGTCCGAGTCGAACCTGCGCGGCAGTCTCCTCATCGGCCAGGGCGGCATTGAGAGTCTGGGCGACATCGCGCAACGAATCCTCGCCGACGCTTTTTCCCCGTGAAGCGGCGATCTCACCGGATTTGTGGGCGAGACTCCGCACCACCTGCTGCCTCTGTGTCGTCAGCCGTCGCAAGTCCGGGCCCGAGAGATGGCGTTGAGCGTCGCGTAGCGATTCGCCAAGCGCGAGAAGTGCATCCAGATCCTCTGGTGCATCGCGCGAGATGAGATTGACCAACCACCCCACGGTGGTCGGCTTCCGAAGTTTGCCGATTTCCGCGG
The DNA here is from genome assembly GCF_030208925.1 of Rhodococcus sp. MEB032. Lineage (NCBI taxonomy): Bacteria > Bacillati > Actinomycetota > Actinomycetes > Mycobacteriales > Nocardiaceae > Rhodococcus > Rhodococcus sp. MEB032. Next base: position 11,750 of record NZ_JARVSY010000001.1, on the reverse strand, counting down.
CCAATGTGCGGTCGTTGTCCTCCCGGGCGGCCTTCACATGATGTGTACGCGCCTCGACGAACTCGCCGGGGTCGAGCCCGTACAGTTCGTTGGCGACATCATCGAGGGTCACGTATCCATATTGGCACTCGGAACGGTTACATGTGGCAAGGCGGAAGGTATCGCACGGTAGGTACTCCGCCGGGACCGTCCAGGCGAACCTCGGCGTCGACCTGGTAGACCTCGGCTATCAGGTCAGCGGTCAGGACCTCGGTCGGGCTTCCGTGGGCAACGATGGATCCCCGGTTCAGCATCACTATCGAATCGCAGAACATGGCGGCCAGATTCAGATCGTGCAATGCCATGATCGTGGTGGTGGGGAGGCGTCGCACGAGCGCGAGCAATTCGAGTTGATGGTTGATGTCCAGGTGATTGGTCGGCTCGTCGAGTAGCAACTCATGAGGTTCCTGAGCGAGGGCGCGCGCGATCTGGACGCGTTGGCGCTCCCCGCCGGACAGGGTGTGCCACGACCGGTCCAGCATGCCGGCGAGATCGGTGTGTTCGATCGCTGCCCGGACGGCGTCGCGATCGGAATCCGACTGCCCACCCCACAGTCCGCGGTGCGGTGTGCGTCCGAGTTCGACTACCTCCGCGACCGTCAGATCGATCTCGGTGTTGCTGTGCTGATCAACGGTCGCGATCCGACGCGCGACGTCGCGGCGTTTCCAGCCGGACAACGGGGTTCGGTCCAGGGTCACGACACCGGATGTCGGACGATTGTGCCCGGCAAGCAGTTTCAGCAGCGTCGATTTCCCCGAACCGTTGGGGCCGAGAAGCCCCACCGTACTTCCGGTTGTAGGCGAGACGTCGAGGTCGTCGACTATGAGCGCCCCGCCGACCCGCCAACTGACGCCGGTAGCTTTGAGTGTCATGGCCTGGCCTTCCGTCTCCAGAGGATGACGGCAAACGCAGGCACACCGACCAGCGCGGTCACCACACCGGCCGGGAGTTCCTGCGGCGCAATGGCTGTGCGTGCCGCAGCGTCGACCCAGACAAGGAAGATGGAGCCGATCAGTGCGGACGCGGGCAGGAGTCGGCGGTGGTTCGAACCGACGAGAGCCCGCGCCGCGTGCGGGAGGACCAGGCCCACGAAGCCGATGGCACCTGCGACGCTCACGATCACCGCGGTCATCAAGGCTGTTGCCAACAACAGGGTCACACGCACCCGCCACACGTTCACCCCCAGCGACGACGCCGCGTCCTCGCCGAAGGCAAAGGCGTCGAGTGCGCGGGAGTGAGTCAGACAGACCGCGAGGCCGACTGCGACCACCGCAGCGCAGAGTGCGACGTCGAGCCAGTCGGCGCCGCCGAGTGAGCCCAGGAGCCAGAACATCACGCCGCGGGTCTGCTCGGGATCGGCCGAGGTGATGACGATGAACGAGGTGAGCGCGGAGAACAGTTGGGTCGCGGCGACACCGGCCAGGATCACCCGATCCGGCGTGCCGCCGGCCGCATGGGCGAGCAGCAACACAAGGGCGAAGGAGATCACCGCGCCGATGAAGGCGCCGCTCGACAAGCCGATCACTCCCGACCCGACTCCGAGGATCACGATCAGTACGGCACCGGTCGAGGCGCCGGACGAGATACCGAGGACAAACGGATCGGCCAGCGGATTGCGAAGCAGCGACTGCATGATCGCACCGCACAACCCGAGACCGGCACCGCAGAGCGCGGCGAGCAGGGTACGCGGCAGACGGAGGTCCCAGACGATGCCGTCACGAATAGGGGTGACGTCCGCCGCGGTACCGCCGAGATGGCCGACGACGATCGAAGCCACCTCACCGACCGACAGACCGGCCGGCCCCAACGTGATTGCCACGGCAGCCGATCCGGCCAGTGTGACAACACCGATCATCCACAGCAGGGTGACGGTCGTCGGGTTGTCACGCAGCCGAACTCTTGTGGTCATCTCACGCCGTAGACCACGTAGTCGTCGAACAGCTGCCAGACCGTCCCTGACTCCCGAAAACCTGCTTGCGCGAGCGCCGCCAACTGGAAGTCGACGGCCGTGGGCGCAGTGGCGTCACGTCCGGCGAATCTGCGCTCTCGCTCGTCGGTCATTGGTCCGATGCCGGGAGTTGCCCGCAACTCCTCCCACCAGCTCTCCCACTCGGGAGCACCGGCAGCAAAGGCGGAGCGTTGCGTCTGCTCGTCGTGAGCCTTCGCCCATCGCCCGATGACAGGGAAGCGGCTGTCGAAACGAAAGTGATCACCGTTGAGCAGGACTCCGTCCGGACTCAGCAGTTCGCGGCACTGCCGGTACACCTCGACGAGCTGCTGCGGTTGCAACCAGTGCAGCGCGGTTGTCGACACTATCGCCTGAACCGGCGCAGCCACCGAATTCGGCCAATCGGCTCCCGCCAGGTCTGCGTCGATCAGCTGCAGTCGGTCACCGAAACGCGTCGACGACTGGCGGGCGAGCTCCAGCAGCATCGGGTCGTAGTCGATCCCCACAACGCTCGCATGCTCGAACTTCTCGAGAATTCGGGCGCTCAGTGAACCCGGCCCGCAGGCCAGGTCGACAACCGTGAACGGGGTGTGCGCGTGCTGCAATTCGAGAACGTCGAGAATCACGTCGAAGCGCTTCTCACGGTCGGCGATGTATGCCGCCTGCTGGTCGTCCCACTGGCGCACCAGTTCACAGATCTCCGCGGACATCTAGACCACACCCAACTGGCGCAGCCCGTCGGAGAGCTGTTCGATGCCACCGACATTGCGGATCGAGGGATCCATCGTCGTTCCTTCGAGGATGATGTAACGCTTGTTCTTCACTGCGGTGAGCTTGCTGGCGACCGGGTCCGATTCGAGGAACGCGATCTTGTCTGCGGCACTGTCGCCGTCTCCACCGCGGTCGAGATCTGCGAGCACCAGCACGGTCGGGTCTCGATCGAGCACACTCTCCCAACCGATTTCAGGCCAGTACTGCTTGTTGTCGTCGAAGGCGTTCTTCGCACCCACCGCGTCGGTCATGATTCCCGGTGCACCGCAGCACCCGGCGAAGTACGGAGTCTTCGTGGCTGCATACCACCACGCCAGCGTCACGTTCTCAGCTCCCAGTGCCGCCGTGGCGGTGGCCGCGCGATCCTTCAAACTCTCGGTGAGCTCGACACCTTTGTCCTTGACATCGAACAGTGTTGCCACGTCGTCGATTTCGTCGTACAAGTCGTCGAGCGTGAGGGCCTTGCTCTGCTCGGCATCCTGACCGGTGCACTCGCTGGGTGACTGATATGTCGCGACACCGAGGTCGGTGAACTTGATCCGGTCGGCGATGCCCTCCGAGGTGAACGTGTAGTTGAACGTCGTGTAGACCATGTCCGGTTCGCGTTCGAGGACACTTTCGAATGACGGGAACTCGGTGTCGAACGCCTGGACCTGACCACGCGCCTCGCGCAGTTCGGGGAGGACATCGTCATCGCTCATGGCGTACCCGGCCATCCGGTCCTGCACTCCCAGCGCGAACAGCATCTCTGCTGCAGGTTGATTTACCGCGATTGCCCGTTCGATCGGTCGCTCCACCGTGACGTCTCGGCCACAGTTCTGGACTGTCACGCGCGATTGTTCGGAAGAGTTGGATTGTCGGGCAGCACTGTCGTCGGAGGAGCAGGCAACCAACGACGCGCTCAACAGGGCAGCGACGGCGGCGGCGGGTAGGCGAAGTCTGGACAGACGCATGGAATCTCGTTCTCGCAGGGGCTCGTTCGCGGAGCCCGTTACCGTGTGAACAGGCGCCTGTTGACCCCTGCTGCCAGCCGGTATTCGGACTCGAGATCGCCCCACCCGAGCGCCTTCCCAGATTCTCATCCAGTGGCGTAAGCCCGGGCGGTCACCCTCACCGCTGCGCGTCAGTTCCGGATTCACACCGGATTCCCTGACCCCCTGTGTGGAGGTCCGCTGGCACAGAGGAACTTATCACCGCAGTGCACTGCCGGTCAGGTCGGCTGGTGTGAGGCAATCAGATCTCGATGGCCAGGTCGTCGATGTCGGTGAGGGTTCCGCCGTCGGCGAGGATGCGCTCGTAGTTCTCGCGCCGACGGAGGTCGATTTCGGTGTTGCTGACGCCCTGCTTCCAGTATCCGAATATCGCGACGTCGTCCTTGTCGAGTCCGACGGTCGAGCGAAAGTGCTTCCGGATTGCGCGCATCTCACTGCGTTCACCGGCGCCCCACACGACGTAGCTCTCGGGATCGGTGAGCTCGCGCGCCCGTACTGACAGCGGGCCTTCGGGCTCGGTGAGATCGACGCTGACGCGGTGAAGTTCCAGGCCGGGGAGGGCGGGCAGTTCGGCGAAGGCGACCGCGTCATCTGTTGTGACCCAGCCGATTCCGGCGACGTCGGTAGGTAACTGCTCGATGATCGAGTGCAACGCGGGTATTGCGGTGCCGTCCAGAAAAAGTGCGATACGTCGACCAGGAACATCAGGGATCAAGAAGTGTGGCCGCGGACCGGTGAGGCCGAAGGTGTCACCGACGGCCAACGCTGCTGCCCACCTCATCATCGGACTGGTCTGTCCGTGCAGGACCACATCGACGACGATCGATCCGCTCGCTGAATCGTAGGAACGCACCGTGTACACGCGCGAAGCGTCGTCGAAGGCCGGCCCGAGATTCATGCGTACGGTCACATTCGGGCGTGACCAGGTCGGATCGTCGGTCGACTCCGTCAAACGAGCCGTGATCCGCAGCAGGTGATCGCTCGGTCGCTCCAGTGCTTCGACGATCGCGAGAACGTCGTTGAGTCCGCGATTGTGGTCAGCGGTCCGTAGGACGGTCGTCGGGGGAGTTGTTGTGCGCGAGGCGTCTGCATGTGTCATCGACTGTGCTCCTGGATCGGGTTTTCGGGATGCCGCCAGGTTAGTGCTACCTAAGTCGAGCGAGTTGTCCAGAAGTGACATCTGATTACCTGAATGATTCGGGTCTCGAAACGACGCGGTTGAGCGAGTGGTGCCGGCGCTGCTACCGTGCCTGTGATGTCCATACGCCGCTGTTCTCTCGCTTCCGGCCGTGCACTGCGCACGGCCCGATTCGGCGTAGCGACTTTCCGACGTGGGCGTAAGGCGATCGACCGCCGCCCGTCCGGTCTTGTCTGGATCGAAAGAGCCTTGGCCGCACCGGCCGGATCCGTCTGACATTCGCCACTTCGGCGAGCATTGCCTCGCCGAGATTTCGCAGTGCCACACCTGTTGCAGTGCTGCGCATTTCCCGTACCTGAAGTTTCTCGCGGGTGAGTTGTGAGTGTCGGCGCCACCGAGCCTGGAATGCCAGCCAACTCGTTTCGTGAAAGGTACACAGCAATGAATCGTTTCGAACGTCGTCGTATTCTCGTCACCGGCGCAGGATCTGGAATCGGGCAGGCCACCGCGCTGCGGTTGCTCGCCGAAGGTGGCCGCGTGGTCGCTGCAGACATCTCCGAGCAGGGTTTGGCGAACACCCGGAAATCGGCAGAACACGCTTCGACGGAGGATCGCCTCGACACCGTCGTCGTCGATATCGGTGACGAGAGTTCCGTCATCAAGGTTGTGGGTCAGGCGATTTCGACTCTCGGGGGATTGGACGTACTGGTCAACGCCGCCGGGATACTGCGTGGTGGGCACACCCACGAGACCTCGCTGGACCTGTGGAATCAGGTGCTCTCCGTGAATTTGACGGGCACTTTCCTCGTCACCCGCCAGGCACTGCCGGCTCTCCTCGCCACCGCCAACGCAGTCGTGGTGAATTTCAGTTCCACCTCCGCGGCCTTCGCGCACCCGTACATGGCCGCGTATGCCGCAAGTAAGGGAGGAATCCAGTCCTTCACTCACGCACTGGCTCTCGAATACGGCAAGCAGGGTCTGCGTGCCGTCGCGGTGGCTCCGGGCAGTGTGAAGAGCGGGATCACCGACACTACGGCGTCGTACTTGCCGGAAGACACCGACTGGTCGCTCTTCGGCAAGTTGTCACCGATTCTGAGCACTGATCTGGAGTCCGGTGGTGCCCCCATGGCCGGGCCGGAAAGTGTTGCGGGAGTTATCGCGATGTTGGCATCCGACGATGGTGCCTTCATCACTGGCACGGAGATCCGGATCGACGGCGGCACGCACGCCTGATTCTGCGTCCGTCTGACGGCCCGCACAGGCAGGCCGTCAGACGCGAGCCGTCATTCTCGCGAGCGAGTGATGGCGGGGACGACGTAGGACTGATCGAGCACGGCGGGCGAAGGTTCGTACATTCTCAGTACCGGTCGGAAATCCCCGCGCGGTGCGGGCAGCCAGTTTGCCTTCGCCGTGGGGTCTTTCGGCTCCTCGTGGCTGATCGTGATCGTCAACGCACCGTCGGCGTCGTGGACGATTCCTGGAGTGCGGTCGCCGATCGAGTATCGGTCGACGGGGTTCGCCACGAGGAAGAAGTCCGGCACCGAGTACATCGTCAGCGACCAGAAGGCGCTCACCGGCGGAGTGGGGTCGAGTCTTATTGTGTAGGTGTGGGTTCCGTTCAACTGCTCGCCCTGATCGTCGACGTAGGTCATGATGTACGCCGCTTCGTAAGGGTGGTTGCCCCACAGCCCGCCCTTGGCAGCCGCGGCGCGTTCGACGATGCGCAACTTGGGATCGGCGATCTTGAATTGTGAATCGTCGATTGTGCCGACCTCGAAGTAGTCGAGGTTGTAGTCGAAGGCGTGGAATGTGAGCTTCCATCCGTTGACTTCGGGGCTGGAGCCTTTCGTGAGGGCCTCGAGCAGGTTCTTCTCACCGATCGTCAATCCGTCAGCCAACGCGGCTGCCTCGTCGGCAGAGAGTGAAGCGGCAGAGTGTGAGCTATAGGGAGAGGCCCCGGGCTCGTCGATTCCGATCGGGGAGAAGGAATCCTGGAGTTCTCGATCGCGTGGGGCCGGCGGAAACGCCTGTGACCAGATGCGGAGTTTCTCGAGGAACAGGAGGTCCTGGCTTACCCCGGGTTCGGGCACTGGGAGACCCGCCGAGTTTCCGGTGGAGTCGACGACGGTCAGCGTGGTGGCGTCCTGCAAGGCGTGCACCGCAGGGAGGTCGTCGTCGCCACCGCATGCCCAGCGGCCCACGATCGACGCAATGTTCGTGGGAAATCTGATCACCGTGGTCTGGTCCGCCGGGGTTCCCGTCCAGGTGGGTGGGACGAGAAGGAAGTCTCCGCTCTTCGTGCCGGTGGCCCGATGCCCGACGTAAGCGAAATTGTTTGTCCAGGCGTCCACGAACTGGAGGACGTAGTAACGGCCATCGGTATCGGGGACGTGCAGCGCAACGGGGCCGACAGAGAGGTCGATCTGCGCCATGGAGTACACGGTGTCGTTGTTGATCGTGACGAAAGTGTCTGCCGGCCCGGCCAGTGTGCGGGCGTGGCTGAAGGTGTTGAAAGGTGCGGCGGGGTTCGCTCCGACACCGTTGTGAACATACCGATGGACCTGGTCGAGATTGAAAACGAGGGGGAATCCGTAGATATACCCCTGAGCTGCAAGCTCGGTGCGACTGGTGTCTGTCATCTCTGCCCTCTCGTCGTGCACGTCGGTTCGAAGTCCACCCTGCGGGAACCCTGCCGTCGGGGCATCACCCGCCGAGGGTGACGACGGTAGAGGGAGAAGACATGTCGGATCAGGAGAGTGCGGCATTGGTCGCTGTCGCAGACGAGTGGAACGTCGCGATGTGCTCGAACGACGCCGAACGGATCGGCGATTTCATGGCAGACGACTGGGTGATCGTCTCGGAATCCGGAGTGTCGACCAAAGCGGAGTTCCTGGGTTTCGTGGCCTCGGGCGACCTGACTCATTCGGCGATGGACCGCGTCGGGAGCGCTCGCGTGCGTTTCTTCGGTGACGTCGCACTGTTCACCACGCGGATCGTCAATACCGCGCACTACGGCGGCAGACAATACGACGCCGACGAGTGGACCACCGACGTGTTCGCGCGGCGAGACGGTCGTTGGTGCTGCGTGTTGAGCCACATCACGCCGGCGGTCGAGGCGAAGATCGAGGACGTGGAACTGTGACGTAGAGATAAGAGAAAGGCTGATGTTTTAACGGTGACACTATTGGGTAGTAATACGAGTTTCGCATTTATGAATGTATTTATCGGATTTATCGATTGTGAAGTTTCTGTAGTAGCGTCAGTTGAGTAGATCATTTTGATACGCATACCGGATGAGGTTCTCACATGATTGTTCTCGGCATTATTCTGGCGTTGATCGGCTTTTTCACGGGGTTGAGCATTCTGACCACCGTCGGCATCATCTTGGTCGTCGTAGGTGCAGTTTTGTCCATCCTCGGTGCTACCGGGCGCGCAGTGGGCGGACGAAAAGTCTGGTATTGATCAATACTGCGCGAGTAGCTGAGAAGGCGGTACCCGATCTCTTCGGAGATCGGGTACCGCTTTTTGTGCTCCAACTGGTTTTCGGTCTCTCTACCCCAAATTATCGATCTGAGCGGCATCGGGTAAACATGAAGGATGCTTTCTCGAGACCATGACGAAGAGAAATCTGCCGAGCGATTCAGATTCCCTCGCAGATGGAATCAGGTTGACGAATCGCGCCGCGGTTTGGTGTTGGCGTGGGTGGCCTTCACGTTGACGTTCGGCGGAGCACGTCTGGTGACGTGGTTGATCCAGATCGACACCAGAGACGTCGGCGACATCAGCGCCGGTGGCACTCATCTGCATCACTATTTATGGGGAATTCTGCTGTTGGCCGGGGTGGCGATCTTCGGACTCGTAGACCGAAGCCCTCGCGCAAGAACATGGATGGGCATCGCGTTGGGCATCGCACTCGGGCTCATCGTCGACGAGGCTGCGTTACTGATCACTCTCGACGACGTCTACTGGCAGAGCGACGGTTGGCCCAGCATCGCCATCGCTGTGTCGATCATCGGAGTGGTAGGAACCGGTCTCGCGCTGACCCGAAGCGGAGCGGAGAAACCTCGAGGTTGATCCGGCCACGGCACGGGTACTCACTCCCGTGCCGGGAAGTCGCGCGGATCGTGAGGTGGCTTGAATGGATCCCAGTTCCGCGGACACCTCACCGGACTCCGACAGTGAAGTCAAAGCGGCAGATCCGATGGCGGAAGCCGAACGTGAAGCCGCAGCATTGGCGACTCCCGTCCGGCCGCTGGGCGAACCGGGGCCGAGATTCGATCGTCGTTCACCGTTCTTCATCGGTCTGAGCGCGGCGGCCGGTGTTGCCGTGACGTACGCGGTGATCGAAGTGCTCCTGGCGGCGCGAGGCATGCTGATCCTGATCGTGGTCGCGCTGTTTCTCGCGGTGGGCATCGAACCGATGATCGTCTGGCTGGAGCGGAGACATTTCCGACGCTGGATCGCAGTCACTGTGGTACTCCTCGGAATTGCAGTGATGTTGGCGCTGTTTCTGGTTGCTGCGATCACCCCGCTGGTCGAGCAGGGACGTCAGTTCGCATCACACGCTCCCGAACTTCTGACACACATTCGTGACCGGTATCCGATCGTCAGCGACCTCGACGAGAAGTATCACCTCGAGGAGCACCTCACCACCCAACTGGACGGTTCGGGGTCTGCGCTCGCGACGGGTTTGCTCGGAGCGGGGCGGGCGGTGTTCAGCGCAGTCGCCGACGCTGGAATCGTTGCTGTACTGACGACGTACTTCTTGATCGACTACCCACGAATCCGCACGAATCTGTATCGGCTGGTGCCACATTCGCGGCGGCCACGAGCAATCGCCATCGGTGATCAGATACTGGCAGGTGTGGGTGGGTACGTCCTCGGCAATGTTCTGATCTCCGTGATCACCGCAGTGTGCACCTTCGCGTGGTTGTTGATCTTCGACGTGCCGTATCCGTTGATCCTGGCGCTGCTGGTCGCTCTGCTCGATCTGATCCCGATAGTCGGTTCCACGATCGCAGGGGTTGTCGTCGCCCTGGTCTCCCTGACAGTCTCTGTCCCAACGGCATTGGCGACAGTTGCGTTCTTCATTGCGTTACGTCTGCTCGAGGACTACCTGCTCGTTCCGAAGATCATCGGGAAGACGGTGGCGGTCCCGGCACTGGTGACCGTTGTCGCGGTTCTGTTGGGTGGAGCGTTGCTCGGTATTGTCGGTGCGTTGCTGGCGATTCCGGTCGCTGCGGCCTTGCTGCTGCTTGCAAGGGAGACGCTCTTTCCGCGCCTCGACGCTTCTTGACCGGCTTCTATCGGACGCTTCGCGCGCGACGCCGAGAACCAGGATTCGGCTTGGGACACATCCGAGTCGGGATGGTTTCTCCCTCGGCGGTGATACGGAATACCGAGACTTTCTCGCTACAACCGTGATTCAGATCGACCGCGTATGCGATTGCGGCGCGATCCGAGACGAAATCTTCCATCACCGTTGTACCGTCCGGTAGTTCGATTCTGTAGTTTTCCATGACTTACACAACCTTCTTTCGCTAAGACGATCCTACCCGGCTCGAGAAGTGGCAAACCCGTGGAACACAACGTGCGACAGTCGTCTTCGTGCCTTGCCGGTGCAATGTTTCGACACCTCGCCTGCTGGGTAGTGAGAGTCGGTCAGCCGCTCAGGCGGTACGTATCGAACCACGGAGGATCCGCGCAATGAGCGCAGTATCGAAAGCGATGTACAAGCCACTCTCACTGGCGACCAGCGTCCTGGGCGGCATCTTGGCCGGCGCTGTCTTCCAGCAGGTGTGGAAGCGCATCGGTGACGACAAGAATGCGCCCGAGCCCAAAGACTTGAGCAGGTCGAGCAAGGAAGTCCTGATCGCCGCAGCCCTGCAGGGAGCCATCTTCGCTGTTGTGCGAGCCGCAGTGGATCGCGCGGGGGCAAAGGGCTACCGGGCCCTTGCTCATGAAGATCCTCGGTAGGAACGCCCGGTTCGGTTCGAGTTCAGTCGACGACGGCCGCGATTGCCTCGATCTCGACCAGTTGATCGTCGTAACCGAGAACGGTCACACCCATCAGAGTGCTCGGGGCGTCGTGATCACCGAACGCGTCGCGGACTACCTCCCACGCCGCAACCAGGTCGGCTTGCTTGCTCGACGCCACCAGAACGCGGGTGTTGATCACGTCGGTGATGGACGCGCCCGCGTCCGAGAGAGCTGTTCTCAAGTTGTCGACGGCCTTGGCTGCCTGTCCTGCGTAGTCACCGATGGCGGCAGTGGAGCCGTCCTCGTTCAACGGGCAGGATCCGGCCAGGAAGATCAGCCGTGCATCGGCGGGAGCCGTTGCTGCATAGGCATATTCAGCCACCGAAGAGAGTGACGTGGAACGGATCAGAGTTACCGACTTCGACATTATTTCCCCAAGGAATAGTAAAGTTTTGCAGCGAGTCTTTCACAGCACGCCAGGGGTTGCCAATTCATCGTCGGACCCATCCCTTCAGTCGGCAGCTACGAATGACTGCCAATGAGCCGAGAAGAAGAGCACACAGCACCTGTCGACGAGTGGCTGACGACCAAACAGGTTGCAGCACTGTTCCACGTCGACAGGACCACGGTGTCCAGATGGGCGAGGGAGGGCAAAGTCGGCACTCTGAGAACGCTTGGCGGGCATCGGAGGTACCGGCGATCGGAGATCGAGACGTTGCTGCGTAACCGCTCGACGACGCTCGATCACCAATAACCTCCGGCACGAAACAGACAGGTCGCCGAGCATGATGAGGGCTCGGCGACCTGTCTGGTGAGCAGGAAGTAATTACGCCTTGGGGACGCGGACGATGAGTGCGTCGCCTTGTCCGCCGCCGCCGCAGAG